>CBDUIC010000023.1:0-73622 GCA_965367245.1 uncultured bacterium
TGTCGGTGTCGGCATCCGTGTCGGTGTCGGTGTCGGCATCCGTGTCGGTGTCGGCGGCATCCGTCGGCGTGTCGGTGCTCTTGTCGCCGCTACACGCTCCGAGGAGCAGCAAAGCGGGAATCAGCAGTCGCATTCGCATGGGGGACCTCACTGGCAGTTGCTCTCGCCGGGGCTGTGGCCGGCCGGGCAGGTGCTGGCCTGCCAGTTGCTGGTGATGTCGCCGCCGAGCAGGTCGCGCTTCTCGATGCTGACGGCGTTGCCCGGGTTGGACGGGCTGGTGAACGAGTCGACCAGCGTCTGGCCGTCGGGCTCGAACAGGAAGATCTCGTCGGAGGTCGACAGCCCGCTGCCCAGGGTGTCGTCGCCCGTGGTGAGCATCAGCGTGCCGTAGGGGATGCTGGTGTACTCGTAGGCGTACTCGGCATCGACGATGACCGCGTAGGCGCCCGGCTCGAGGATGGTGTCGTCGAGGAAGGTCAGGCCGAACAGCGTGTCGAGCTGGTCGCCGTCCCACAGCACGAAGGTGTGCAGATCGACCGGGTCGGTGCCGTAGTTGTAGATCTCGACGTACTCGCCGGTGTCTTCGTCGTCGGCGTTGGCCATGATCTCGCTGATCACGATGGTGTACAGGCTGCTCCCCGAGCCGCCCACGGTGCCGCCTGTGGCGCAGTTGTCGGCACCGGGGCTGGAGCCGCTGGCGCAGGTGCTGGCGACCCAGTTGGCCGCCGCGTCGGTGGCGTTGAGCGACAGGCGCTCGACCGACACCCCGTTGCCCGCGTTGAACGGGTACTGGTAAGTGTCGACCATGTAGTCGCCCTCGGCCAGCACGATGTTGTCGGTGACCGACAGGCTGTTGCCCAGCGTGGTGTCGTCGGTGGTGACGACGAGAGCCTCGGCAGGAATCGCGTACTCCCCGGCGTATTCGCTGTCGACGACCACCGCGTACTGCCCCGGCTGCAGCAGGGTGCCGTTGCCGTAGTCGGTGAGGGTGTCGACATCGGTGCCGTCGGTGAGGGTGAGGCCCGCCAGATCGACCGCCTCGGCCCCCGTGTGCAGGATCTCGACGAACTCGCCGGTGTCTTCGTTGTCGGCGTTGCTCATCACCTCGGTGATCATCAGCTGGTCGCAGATGCCGCCCATGCCGCCGTTGAGTCGGCCGGGCGATGCACCGCGGGCGCAGGAGTCGCTGTGGTCGGCCCAGTTGTTGGCCACGTCGCCGGCCGCGTAGTCGAGCCTCTCGATGGCGACACCGTCGCCGGGGTTGCTCGGGAAGCTGAAGCTGTCGACGAGGGTGGTGCCGTCGGCCAGGAACAGCGAGACCGGGTCGGTCGTGGCCAGGCCGTCGCCGATGGACTGATCGCCGGTGGTGAGCAGGGTGATGCCGTTGGGCAGCGACCAGTAGTAGTCGTAGCCAGGGTCGAGGATCAGCGCGTGCTCCCCGGGGCCGATGAGGGTGCCGCTGTTGGCGAACCCGCGCAGGGTGTCGGTGTTGTCGCCGTCGTCGACGATGAGGCCCGCAGCGTCGATCTCGAGGTCGGTCGGGTTGAACAGCTCCAGGTATTCCTGGGTGGCCTCGGTCGGAGCGTTGCTCATCACCTCGGTGAGGATCAGACCCGTGGGGTCGCCGCTGGGCGGGAAGCACGGGTCGGAGCCGGCGGAGTGGCCGTCGACGCACACCGAGGCACGCCAGTTGCCCGACACGTCGCCGTTGGTGCGCACGACCATCTCGAGGGACACGCCGTCGCCCGGGTCGACCGGGTAGGAGAAGCTCGTGACCACCGTGGTGCCGTCGGACTCGACGACCGACACCTCATCGGAGGTGGTCAGGCCGTTGCCGACGTTGGTGTCGGCCGTAGTGACCACGGTGACCCCGGCGGGGATGTTGTACGAGCCGTCGTAGTCGGGGTCGACCACCACCGCGTAGGCCCCGGGAGCGAGCACCGTGCTGCCGCCGGCGAAGGCGGTGAGGGTGTCGAGGTCGTCGCCGTCGGTGATGCCGAGCCCAGCGAGCTCCACCGGCTGGGCACCGGGGTTGTACAGCTCGACGAACTCGAGCACCGTCTCGACGGTGGCGTTGGCCATCACTTCGGTGATCTGCAGGCTCACGTCGGAGGAGGCGAACTCGTCCATCCCGATGTCGTAGGCCGCACCCTGGGGGCGGCTCTCGCCCTGGAAGTCGACCACTGTGCCCCAGGCTCCGTTGCCGGCATCGATGGCCGGGGAGTCCGACGCGAGCCGGTAGTCGAAGCTCGCCGCCGACAGGAAGCGGGGGTCGAGGTTGAGGTCGTCGCCGGGGTTGGAGGCCTCGTTGGCGTAGTTGGTGTTGTTGCCCCACACGATGTTGTTCGTGAAGCTGTTGCCGCAGCCCTGGCAGTTGATGCCGTAGAAGTTCGACACCACGATGTTGTTGGCCACCACCTCGGTGTCGCCGACGCCGAGCTGGATGGCGCCGCCGTATTCCTGGTTCGACGACCCCACGAAGGCGTTGGCCACGAAGGTGTTGAACAGCACCGCGCCGTCGGTGGTGTAGTTGGTCAGCCCCGACACATAGTTGGAGCGGAACAGGCTGTTCTGCACGGTGAGGTTGGTGGAGTCGTCGCTCCAGAACCCGTAGTCGTTGAACAGGAACTCGCTGGCGTCGACGTAGACATTGGCCGACGAGTAGATGCGCATGCCCTTGTCGAAGCCCAGAGCACGCACGCCCTGAAGCTTGAGGGTGCCGCCCTGCACGTAGATGCCGTCGACCCGACCATCCCCGGCCGACTCGACCGACAGGGCCTCGAGGGCCGAGCTGCCGTCGAAGGTGTCGAAGGCGTCGACGCCACCGACCACCGAGGTCTCGTTCATGCCGGCACCACGCACCCGCACACCATCCTTGAGGGTGAGCGTCTCGGCGTAGCTACCCGACGACACCTCCACGACATCCCCGGGGCTCGACGCGTCGATGGCCGCCTGGATGGTGCTGTAGACATAGCGGTAGTGAGCCACGGAGGGGTCGTCCCACTCGCCGCCCTCGCCGGGTGCCACCACCCGCACGGTGCCCTCGGTGCCCGAGCTAGCGCAGCCGACCATGAGGGCTGCCAGAAGAATGTGTCGCATGTGACCTCCGCACGTTGCGGCGGCAGATAACGTGGTCCCCCTTCCCCACCGGCCTCCGATACAGGCCGATACGGCGTGATGCACCTGCGCCTACCAGGGCGCGATGGGCTCCACGCGGCCGATGTTGGTGGGCGTGTCGTGCCGCAGCTCGAAGCGCACCTCGCCATCGGGGGCGACCTCGAACACACCTTTGTTGGGGTTGACCACGAGGGTGTCACCGCCGGGCAGCCGAATCGCGTCGCCGAGGAAGCCCACGAAGGAGCCCTCTGGCTCGGGGGTCTCCCACACCGTCGACACCGTGCCCGCGACCTCGTCGACCGCCAGCTCGACCACCCGGGAGCCCTCGACCTGGTGCACGTGGTCGCCGTTGCTGAACACGAGCAGGTGCCCCTCCGGGGTGATGTGGGAGAAGTGGCCGTGCACGAAGGGGTCGGGCGGCCCAGCCCAGGTCGGGTCGTCGCCGCCGAGGATGCCCAACAGCTGCCCGCTGCTGTCGACCCGCCCGATCTGGTCGAGGTAGCGCGCGAGGATCCACCAGCCGTCGCCGTCGGCAGCGGCCACCAACGAGTTGCCGTGGGTCCACTCCACGTGGCCGGGCACGAAGTTGTCGAGGGTGCTGTGGGAGCACGGCTGGCTCGGTTCGGCCGGCCAGTCGGAGAAGAAGTCGAAGGCATCGCTATACAGACCGCTGGCGCCCAGCTCCACCTGCCGGATGGCGTCGGTGGCGACCGGCATCTCCCCCCCGCCCAGCTCGGCCGTGCCATACACATGGGCCAGGTAGTCGTACCCGTCGTCGCTCTCGACGAAGTCGTGGTGCAGGTCAGGGGCGAGGGTGACGACCGAGGGGGACCCATCGATGGGCTCCCGCACGATGAAGCCTGCCTCCTCACTGCGGTCGGCATCGTTGCTCGCCCACAGGATGGCGGCCCCGTCGGCGCTCAGGTGGGCCCTCGGTAGCCGCCGCTCCGGCTCTGCCGCTCGCCACCACCGCAGGCGCCCCGCCGCGTCGACCACCACCGCATACGAGTCACCGCTCGCCCCGAAGTCGAACTGGATGGTCAGAAACCAGTGGTCGAGGGCCTCGGCGCTCGGGTCGTGCACGGTGGCCTGCCAAGGAACCAGCCCCTCCGGCGGGTCGGCGATGCGGTCGACCTGCGACCCCGACGACGCCAGCAGCGTCTCGCCGTCGTACAGCTCCACCGACCACACGATGTCGCTGCTCGCGGGCAGGCCCGGCACGACCAGCACCCCCGCCGCCGCATCGGCTCGCCGCTCGTGGTCGCCACTGTCGTCGACCCAGCTCAGAACCGCCTCCCCGACCCGCGGGGGCCAGGTCACGGTGATCCTCGTGGGGACTTCGTCATCGGCGATCCAGGCCGCATCGAGGGACTCACCGGTGTCGATGAGGCCGGTGGGGTCGCCGGTGGCCGCTGTGTCGTCGGGGGGCGTGCCCGTGTCGCTCGCCGTGCCGGACGCCCCTGTAGGCATCGGCATCGACGTAGGCGATGGCGACGGCGACGGCTCGGAGCGGCAGGCCAGCAGCAACAGGAGGAGGTGGACCATGCCGCCAGCCTGTCACACCAGGTGCGCCATCAGCCACCACCGCCGTCAGAAGCCGAGGCCGCCCCCTCCCATCGACTTGGTCGCTGCGCGAGCGCGGAGCAACGCGTCGACCCGCTTCGACATCGCCTCGTGCTCCTTGTCGAGGTGCTCACGGCGGTCGTCACCCCGAGCTCGAGTGCGTGCATACTGCCGCACCAGCGGCTCCACCTCCGGGCCATCGATGAACAGCACCTGGCAGGTCTCGCACCGATCGACGATGGCGATGCGAGCGCCCATGTAGCCCGACGAGACCATCGTGTGGCCCGACGGGCAGCACAGCGTCACCCCGTCGTGGGGCACGGGCTCGATGACCTCGTCTTTGGTGGGAGCCGTCTCGAGCTGCTTCTCCAGTGCCTGCACGAGCCGGATGGTGTGCTTGGTCTTCACGAGCAGGCCTTCGCAGCTCGCACAGTGGGCGACCGGAACCCCATCGACCGCGCGTTCGCGCAGGGGCTGTTGGCAGCGTGGGCACGACATGAACGCCTCCTCGTCATCACCAGGGTACACGTCGCAGCCCCCGGAGGTATTGCGCCGGAAGCGGGCGCCGAGACCGGTGAGGCGAGGTACACCTGCCCATGCTCCTCCCCCTCACCCTGGGGCTGGCGGTGGCCGCCGAGCCCCTTCCGCCCCCTGACCGCGTCGACCGCATCGTCGTGGGGTCGTGCAGCTACGACGAGGTCCCCAGCCAGCCGATCTGGGCGGCCATTCGCCGCCGCCAGCCCGATCTGATGGTGCACCTGGGCGACCTGGTCTACGCCGACACCGAAGACGACGAGGTGCTCGGGAAGGCCCTCCGCCGGCTGGGGCGACGCCCGCGCTTCCGCACGCTGCTGCGCCACACGACCTTCCTCTCCGTGTGGGACGACCACGACTTCGGCCCCAACGACAGCGACGGTCGCCACCGCAACAAAGAGGGGGTGCGCGACGCCACCCTCGACTTCTGGATGGCCCCCGCCGACGACCCCCGGCGCAGCCAGGAAGGGGGGCTGTACGGGTCGTGGTCCTTCGGGCCGGAGGGGCGTCGCGTACAGGTCGTGCTCCTCGACACCCGGTGGAGCCTGTCGCCTCGGGCGGCGCGGACCGACGGAGGGGTGGGCCGCTACGCCCCGGGAGCGGGGCAGGTCCTCGGCGAGGCCCAGTGGGCCTGGCTCGAGGCGGCCCTGGCGCAGCCTGCCGACCTGCGGGTCGTGGGGTCCTCCATTCCCTACGCGACGGAGCACACCGGGTGGGAGACGTGGGCCAACTTCCCGAGGGAGCAGGCCAGGCTGAGCCGGCTGCTGCAGCAGGCAGGGCCGGTGCTCGTGGTGTCGGGCGACGTGCACTACGGCGAGCTGTCACGAACCGAGGGCGTCTACGACCTCACCTCGTCGGGACTGCGCGGCACGCCCTACCCGCTGCTGCCCAACGCCCATCGGGTCGACGACCTCGCTCACGTCGGAGAGCATGCCGCCGAGATCGCCATCGACTGGGAGGGGCAGGCGGTGCAGCTGCGGTTCTTCGACCCGTCGGGCCGCGAGCACGCGGGCACCACCCTCCCCTTCGCCCAGCTCGACGCGGCGCCCTGATCACGCGCCGCCGGGTGGGGCGAACACCGGCGGAGGCGCAGGTGGCGCCTGGCCCCGTGGGGTCACGCTCGGCGGGATCGCCCCTCGCCGCCACCGCTCGATGTCGAGGCGCACTGCCGCCATCGCCTCCGCGGAGCCGAAGGCCCGCACCGGCAGCACCGTGCCCAGCTCGTCGCCGTAGAGCAGCACGATCGCTACGTCATCGGCATCGACATGGCGCACCTCGTGCCAGGCGAAGCGACTCTCGCCGCCGTCGGAGGCCAGCCACCCCCCCTCGGGGCCCAGGCCGGCGGTCACCGCCCCGCGGGGGAGGCGCTCGGGGTCGCGCGCCAGCTGGCGACGCACCTGCAGGGGCACCACCCACCGACGCGTGCCGCGGCGGAGGCCGCCGGACAACGCCAGGAGCAGCGTCCACGACACGACGGCGATCAGCGTCAGCAGGTCGAGGCCTCGGTCCGCGAGGAGTGCGCCGATGAGCAGAGCGCCGGCCGCGTAAGGACCCGCCGACAAACCGCGACGGGCGTCGAGGCGCCTCGCGAAGGCCACGTAGTCGTCGAAGGTGGCGCGAAACCTGACCACGTGCACATCACAGCCATACGGAGCGCCCGCCGCCGCCACTCGAGGACGCCCCCCCGCCTTCCACGCCGCCACCTGCGTAGCCAGAGCTTCCGGAAGCACACGGCGCGGGACGAACACCGAGCGGCCCCCGGGAAGGGCCAGGTACAGCCCCTCGGGCCTGGCCTCGGGTGCCCCCACGCCCGGCCACGGCACCTCGACCCGCAGCCCCCCGGTCTGGTGGACCACGCCTTCCGCGGCAACCGTGAGCGCCTCGATGGGCCACGGTGCCTGTCGCTCGGCCGCCACCCGAGGCGCACGCCACACGCCATACAGCAGCGCCGTGCCTCCCAACGCGACCGCCCCGAGGCCTCCGAGCCACCCCAGGTCGTCGACCAGCGACAGCCCCCATGCGACCGACACCCCGACGGCCACCACCCGCGCGGCCCGCCAGCGCCACCGCTGCCGATGCCTGGCCGCCGCGGCCACCTCGGACGCCGTAGGCGACCACGACAGGCTCACCGGCTCAACGGCGATCCTCCACCGGCTCCAGCTGGTAGGTCGTTCCCTCCCAGGTGAGCGTCAGCTCCGGTCGCCTTCCCCTGCGCAGGGCCTTCGCGTCGAAGGTGAGCTCACCAGGCGGCACGGTGTGGGAGAACCGCTGCCCCACCCACAGCGCAGGCGCCCCGACATCGCGGGGGGTCTGCACCTTTGTCATCCGGGTGGTGACCGTGCCTCCCGGCACCGTCAGCACCGTCTGGCCTTCCCCACTCCACGACGCCGCGAACACCAGCACGGCAGACGCGTGGTAGGTGCCGAGCCCGCCCTGGGTGCAGGTGATCGTCTCGGTCATCGTGACCTCGGCGGGCCGGTGGGGCCCCTCACCCTCTGGCACCGGGCCAAAGCCGAAGCCCCGCTTCACCGTGTAGCAGGTCTCCCCCGTCGCCATGGCCTCGTGGTGCATGTGCAGCGCGAAGTCGACCGGATCGGCGCCCTCGGAGGGGACAAGGGTAGACACCTCGTAGTCGCCCGCCACGACGGGCGGCGGCTCGGCCAGCGCCATGGCAACAAAGAGCAGCACTATTCCTCCTTGGTGAGCTCGAGCATCGCGGTCGCGAAGTCGGGCTCGGACGAGGCCTTGTCGAGGCGATGCACGGTGCCGGAGGGTGACCGCACCTCCCACTTCCAGGAGCCGTTGCGAACGCGGGCCACCGGCCACTCGCCGGCCTCCAGCGTGTAGTCGCAGCCGGTCAGGGCCTTCGACGGGCCCGTCTCGCGGATGGCCAGGAACTGCCCCTTGCCCTGCACGGCGTGAGGGACGACGAACACACCGCGCGCCGCATCCCAGGTGGCGGCGGCCGTCACCCCCACCTCACATCCGTAGGCCTCCACGCCGCCTTTCTGCGGGCAGAGCACCGCGACGTCGACCTGCATCGACGACTCACGGAAGGTCAGCGTCTCCTGACCCCAGGTGCACCCGGGGAAGCGCCCCGTCACCACATCCCGGCCGTCGACCTCCGCTCCCGACATCTCCACGCTGAGCACCGCAAAGGTGCCGTCGGGACGGGGAGGCGGACCATCGGAGCCCGAGCCACAAGCAAGCAAGAACAACAGGGAGAGCATCGAACGAAGGTAGACCGGACGCCCCCCCGAAGCAACGTCACTTCAGCTTCTTGTAGTCGAAGGTCACCCACAGGCGCTCATCGAGGGCCAGGAGCTTCTCGAAGTGCAAGGGCTGACCGTCGACCGGGAGCGACACCTCGACGGGTGCGGCCCCCTGCCCCAGCGCACCCCCGGCGATCTGGGACTGCGCTGCCTGTTGGTAGGCCTGGTTCTGGGACTCGATCTGCAGCATCTGCGACGCCTGTGCGGGGCGGGAGAGCCCTGCCACGGGGCGCAGCGATCCATCCCGATGCTTGAGCTTTTCGACCTTGGCCTTCCATGGCGCGTACACCGTCCAGCCCACCCACGTGGCCGGTGCGTCGGCACTGGGAAGCGTCGCCTCGAAGGTGCCCGTGCCGGCCGCCGACGGCCCCTCTCCGGTCTCGACGTAGACCAGCTGGACCTCGAAAGCAGCCAGCGCACCACCGGCGGACTGACTGCGCACCAGCGGCACCAGCAGCTCCCCGGACTGCGACGAGGCCGGCTGCACCGCGCGACCCGCCACCGACGCACTCCACAGCTCGGCGCCGTCGGGCAGGTCGAGCCGCAGGAACTGCCGGCGGTTGTTGCGCACCTGGTAGCGCACGCTGGTGAGGCGCCGGCCGTCTTGGGTGAACATCGTGGTGGCCTCGGCCTGGTCGAGCAGCGTCACCAGCACGTCGACCTCGTCGTGCTCCATCGCGTTGAGGGGAATCGAGGTCGCCCCGCCCAGGTACTTGAAGCCCAGCAGCACAGGCTGGTCGGTCACCCCGACGATGCTCGCGGGCAGGGTGCGCACGTCGACTGCGGCGGCCCCCTGGGTATCGCCAGCGGTGAGCTCGAGGGTGCCGAGGGCCTGAACGCCCACCCAGCCCTTGGAGCGCTCGACGCCGAGGGGCTGGAGCAGCGGCACCTCGAGGCTCCCTCCCTCGCCGACCACCCGCTCCATGTCGACGGTGAGCTGGTAGCTGCCCTCCGCCGCGTAGTTGAGCAGGGCCGTGAGGGTGCCGTCGTCGGACAGCGTCCAGTCCCGCAGGCCCGCGCCGCGCACGTCGAGCACTGTCATCCCGTCGGGGATCTGCGCCTGTACCGTGTCGATGCCCGCGAACAGGATGGTCTCCTGCAGGGTGGCCCGGGCAGTCATCAGCCCCTCTCCGACACCCACGAGGGTGTGGACCTCGGCGTACACGCGAGGGTCCTGCTTCTCGGCTTCGGGGATCTCCCGCTGCCACGACACCGACAGGCTGCCCGAGGAGGGAAGCACCGCCGTCACCACCCGCCGCCCGCCCACCTGACGTGCCTGGGTGAGCTTGGCGTTCGCCACGGTGAAGTCGAGGTCTTCGCTACCCGGCACGGCCAGCTCCACCTCGGTGGCCCCCGCCCCGTTCAGCTGGAAGCTGAAGCCGCTGCGCCCCTCGGAGGTCGTCACGGCCACAGCGAAGTCGATGACCACCTCGAACGAGCCCTTCCGGTCGGTGATCAGCATGTACTGCCCCCCCTCCAGCGCCATCGGGGCCTCCTGCCCACCGATCCGTGCGGAGCGCACCGCCACCGACGCCGGCAGCAGCGGAACGCGCACCCAGCCACCGTTGTCGAGGAGGTTCTCGACCGTCATGCGGGCCGTGAACGTCGCAGACACCGGCTCGCCGTCTTCGAACACCACATCGCCCGCGTAGCGCGACGACGACACGGCGAACGACCTCGGCGCGACCGGCTTGTCTTTGGGGCGGGTCTTGCCGGCCTCGTACATGGCGAGGAACTGGTCGAGGGTCATGGTGACCTGCTCGGCCTTGGGCTGAGCCCAGGCGGGACTACAGGCCATGGCGAGAGCCAGGGCGACGAGGGGGCGGGTCATGGGGTCCTCCGGGAGCGGCGCGCCTCGAGGATGACGACCTGGTCGGCATCGGCGGGCACGAGATGGCGTTGGTAGCGAACAGCTTCGCCCTGGGCGGGCACGATGACGTCGAGGCTGGTGGCCTTGACGTCGGGCAGCTCGTCGCCCCCACCGAGGGAGATCTCGATGGTGGGGCGGTCGATGTCGTTGCGGAGGCGAGCGCGGGCCTCCTCCTTCTTCTTGGCTTCCTTCTTGCGTGGCCGGGCCGAGGTGCTGGCGCCCGTGGCGACGGTCAGCTCGCCATCGATCGACACATCGTCGAAGTCGTAGAACGCGGCGTCTTCTTCCTCTTCGAGCTCCTCGCGGTACGACTCCGCCTTGTCGCGCTTGGCGTCTTTGCCGCTCACCCCGAGGGCCTGCTGGTAGGAGCGACCCGACGGGATCGTCGCCAGCCTCTCCTCGCTCATGACCTCGCTTCGGGAGGTGGTGGACTCCGTGACCACAGGAGCCGTAGGCGCCGCCTGCACCATGGGGGGCGGTGCTGGGGATGCCGATGGCGGAGGCTCGGGTGCGGCCTTGGCCGCGGGCTTCTTGCGCCCTCCGAAGCTCGGCAGCTTCACCCCGCCGCGCCGCGCCTCGATGGCTCTTGCGGGCTCGGCCTCCGGCAGGTCGGCCCCGTAGGTGTTGTCGTTGGCGGAGGCCCCGGCCATGTTCGGGTTGCTCCCCTCGCCACTCATTACGCCACCCAGGACACCACCGACCACTCCGCCCACCACGCCACCGACGACACCGCCTTCGACGGGCTCTTCGACCATGATCTCCTCGGGCATCGCCAGGAAGCCCTCGGGGCCCTGCGCCGGCTCGTCGCGGGCAAAGGTCTCGGCACCGAGGGGGGTGGGCGGCGGGAGGTGGTCGCGGCGATCGAAGTGGGCGTCGAGGCCTGAGCCAGAGGTGTCGTCGGAGATCAGGATGCGCTGCAGGTCGATGCGCACCAGGTCTTCGCCTCTTCCCGAGACGCCCGGAGCCAGCTGCACGGCGGCGCCGTACGCAGCCGCCTCCTCGGCACGCCGGGCCTCCTCCGCAGCGCGCTCCCGCTCGGCGTACCCAGCCGCCTCCTTGCTGGCCTGGACACGCCGCTGCTCTTCCTCCATGGCCCGTGCCGCGTGCTCCGCTGCCTGGCGTGCGGCCTCCTCCTCCTGTGCGCGGCGACGGCCTTCCTCGTCGGCCATCGACTTCGACACGCTCTTCTGCTTCTTGAGCGTGCGCGTCTCCGCCAGCTTCGCCTCGACCTCGAGGTTCTTGAAGCGGTTGTCGAGGTCTTCGTCCTGGTCGAGCTTGCCCAGCTTGTCACCCAGCTTCAGCGCCTCGCCGTAGGCGGCCTCGGCCTGGTCGTAGTCGCCTCGGATCAGCGCCTCCTCGGCGTCCTCCAGCACCGCAGCCTGCCGTCGTGCGTCGTCGATGGACCTCGCCTTCGCCTGCTCCTTGACCCTGCGCTCGAGGGCCACGCCCCCCCCGCCGCTTCCCTTGCCGTCGAGCAGGTCGAGGTTGCTCTGCAGCCGCGCGACGTTCTCGTTGTCGGCGCCGAGGGCCTGCAGCTCGTCGAGGGCCTGCTGCGCTTCGTCGAAGCTGTTGCTCATCCAGTTCGACACCGCCGACTGGAACAGGCGGTCGGCCTCGGCCGCCCGCGCATCGCCCACGCTGAAGCCGTAGGCAATCCCGGTTCCCTCTGAGAAGGCGGTCACGATGCCGTGCTCATCGTCGTCGTGTCGCCCGACATAGCCAGGAGGCAGGTGCACGGTGACCTGGCTGAGCGCCACCTCCGCGTCGACCACCGGCAGGCCGAGAGCTCGCTCTTCCTTCTTCGCCCACGGGTCGAGCTCCCCCACCAGGACCAGCTGCACCGGGAACGACAGCAGCCCCTGCACCGTCTCCACCGACTTCTTCAGCGGCAGCAACCACGCGTCGCCGTCGGCTGCAGGCTCCGCCGTCTCCCCCGCCACCACCGCGCCGAGGATCTGCAGCCCGGGCGGCGCCTCGACCCGCAGGAAGGCGCCCCGCTCGTTGCGGACAGCGTAGGACACACGCATCAGCACGCGCCCCTCGTCGGTGAGCGCGGCGGTGATCTGCTGCACGTCGATCAGCGTGGGGGGCTGGGGCACCGGCGTGAACCGGTACAGCTGCAGGCTCGCTCCCTGGGACCTCGGGGTGATGTAGGCAGCGGTCGGGGTTCCCTCCACCAGGCCCCGCGCCCACGGAGGGAGCTGAGCGGCTGCCCGTGCCTCCCACCCGTCGGCCGCCGGCACCACCTCCACCTCGCCGTCGCGGGCCACCTGCAGCCCATAGGTCGTGCGGTACGCGTCGGCTGGGGTCACCTGCGGCACCGCCACCGAGGCCTCCTCGCCCTGGGGCGTAGCCTGCGACCAGCGAGCGGTGAGCTCGATGCGGGCTGCCTCCTTGTCGCGCAGCTCCACGACGACCTGGGACCCCTCCTTGCGCCAGGACGCCACGAGGGGCCCCGTCACGTCGAGGTCGGCCCCGGCGCTCGGCGCTTGGAAGCGCACCTCCGGTAGCTGCCCCCGGGCCACGCGCCACACTACCCGTGCCGCCACCCGGACCTCGGCGTCGGACACCGTCATGCCCACCCCGACCGATGCCGACGCCAGCGTCTTCGCCTTCGTCTTCGCCTCCGGCACCGCCACGACGGCGAGGCGAGCACCCGTGGCCCCCCAGCGCCCGGAGCGCAGCCAGGCCACCCCGTCGCCCTCGAGGGCCCATCCCCGGGGGATCGACGCCGATCCCGCAGCGGCCCCGAGGGCCTCGAGGGCCATGGGACCTCGCTGGGGGCTCTGCGCCAGCGACCCGCGCAGCTCGACGATGCCTGGCCCGTCGACCCAGGCCGTGACCCTCGTGCCCTGAGGCTCGGTCACCGACGTCGCCGGCCGCCCGCGCCAGGTGATGGCGTCGACCGTGACCATCGGCCCCACGACCAGCTCGTCGAACCATCCCGGCTCGGCGGCGTCGAGACGCCAGCGGAGCACAATCTGGGTGCGGTCCTCGTCGAGGGGGGCCAGCTCGAGCTCCCTGGAGGCGACGCGGGGGCCGGGCGCGACGACCTCCACAGGCTCCTCGACGCCCTTCAGGCGTGCCCAGCGCTCGTACGACAGCGATACGTCGTTGGCCGACGCCGTCGCCATCCATGCCACCAGCCACCACACGCCCAGTCGAGCCTCCCGCGCCCCAACGCGCTGATTCACCGAACCTTACAGGCCCCGCTCATCGCGCGGGGTTCCCAAAGGATCGGTACGTCGGGCAGCGCGGGTGTTAGGCCGGGCCTCCAGACGGAGGACTCCGCGATGCCCCTCGACACCCGCTCCCAGTTCGAAGATCCGCGCCTGGCCGAGCTCGTTCCCAACGAGCGCGCCCTGGGCATGAAGGGAAGCCAGATCCTCGGCATCGCCGCCCACGTCGGGCGGCTGATGGAGGAAGGCCACGAGGTCTCCAACTTCACCATCGGCGACTTCGACCCCGCCCTGTTCCCCATCCCCGACGCCTTGCGGCACGGCATCGTGGCGAAGCTCGAGGCGGGGGAGACGCGCTACCCGCCCGCCGTCGGCATGCCCCAGCTCCGGAAGGCCGTGCGAAGCCACTACGAGCGCCACCTGGGCGTGAGCTACCCGGAAGGCAGCGTGCAGGTCGGAGCCGGGGCGCGCCCGCCCATCTACGCGGCGTTCGAGTCGCTGGTCGACGAGGGCGACGTCGTCGTCTACCCGGTTCCCACCTGGAATGTCGGCTACTACGTCTACCTGCGCGGCGCGATCGGAGTCCCCATGGTCACCCGGCCAGAGACCGGCTTCATGCCCACCGCGGCCGACCTGCTCCCCCACCTCGGGAAGGCCCGGCTCGTGCTCCTGAACAGCCCGCTCAACCCTGCCGGAACGGTCATCGACCCCGAGCTGCTGCGGGAGATCGGCGAGGCCATCGTCGCCGAGAACCGGGCGCGCCTCGATGCGGGCCGGCGCCCCGTGGTCCTCCTGTACGACCAGGTCTACTGGCAGCTCACCCACGGCGAGTATCGCCACGCCACCCCGGTCGAGCTGGTCCCCGAGATGGCGAAGTACACCGTGATGGTCGACGCCATCTCCAAGTGCTGGGCCGCGACCGGGCTCCGCGTGGGCTGGTGTGTCGCACCGCCCTACGTCGTGTCACGCCTCAAGCCCCTGGTGGGCCACATGGGTGCCTGGGCAGCCCGCGCCGAGCAGCTGGCCACCGCCGACCTGCTCGACGACGACGCGACCGCCGACGCCTACCTGTCCGACTTCAAGGCAGCGATCCACCGCCGCCTGGCCATGCTGCACCAGGGCCTGCAGGGCATGAAGGCCGAGGGCCTGCCTGTCGACAGCATCGAGCCCCAGGGCGCCATCTACCTGTCGGCCCGCTTCGAGCTGCACGGCAAGACCGTCCGCGGCCGCACCATCGCCACCGACGAAGACCTCCGCATCCTGCTGGTCGAGGAGGCCGGCGTGGCCGTCGTGCCCTTCACCGCCTTCGGCTACCCCGAGGGCAGCGGCTGGATTCGCTTCTCCGTCGGTGCGGTCACCGAGCAGGCCGTCGCCGACGCCCTCACTCGCCTGCAGGCCCTGCTGGCCGAATCGTAGGCGGCTCGAGGGGCACGTCGCGCCGCACCAGGATCTCGGCCACCAGCTCGGCCATGTCGGTGGCCAGCTCGGTGCAGAAGTCGTGACGCTCGGCACTTCGGAAGTCGGCAAACGGCGCGGTGAGGGTGTTGCAGATCATCCCCGCCCCCTCTGCCCGACCACGATCGAGCCGTGACGGCCAGCCCGCCTCGAGCTCCTCCATGGCCTCCCGGAGCACGGGGGTGACGGAGCCCGTCGGGTCGGGGTCGCCCAGCAGCTCACCGAGCACCATCCGCGCCCCGACCAGCACGCCGCACTCGCCGCAGCCGGAGATGCCACCTCGGCGGAGAGCCTGGTAGGGGGCCGTCGCCCGCCCGAAGGTCTCGGCCAGGGCGATGCCACAGGAACGATGCGGGGTGACCTCCCCGGCGTACAGCACACGGGCCGTCTGCCGCACCCGCTCCACGAGGGCGCGCTCTTCCTCGGTCAGGGGTCGGGTCATCGCTGGACCTCCAGGCGAGTGCGGGGGTCGACCCCGTCGAGGAGCGTGCGGTGGCCATCGGTCCAGTCGACCGCGACTGACACGACGTGGGTGGCGTCCCCCAACCCAACGATCAACAACGGACCCGGGTCGGAGGCGAAGCCCACCCCCCGCAGGTGCATGGCGTGGTGCACCCGCTCTTCACCGTCGGCACCGAGCACCGTCACCTGCACCCGGGTGTGGGGGGCGTCGAGAGGCACGGTGGTGCCGTTGCCACGGAGCGACAGCTGCAGCCAGGCCGGGTCGGCCGGCAGGTCGAACTGGAACAGGCGGTTGGGCTCGGCCACGAACTCCAGGGGCTCGTAGTGGGGGCCCCCGTTGTGCACGGCGAGCTCGGGCTGCCCGTCGCCGTCGAAGTCGGTGAACATCACGGCGTGGGTGCGGTAGGGGTAGTGCGCGTGCTCGGTGGCGTGCCGGTAGGTGTCGGCCTCGGAGGGCACGTCGATCAGCGAGCTCCAGCTGTCGAACGACGGGGCCCGCACCACCCCCTCCTCGGTGTCGACCTCGACCCACTCTCCCGAGCTGACCATCAGCGTGTTGGGCCAGCCCGTGTCGGGGTTGCCCTTGCCCACGACCAGATCGGGAATGCCGTCGAGGTTGATGTCGGCGACGGTGCACCCCATCGCCGCTGGGCCGGTGTGGGCGCGGCGTGCCTCGAACTCGGCGTTGATTCCGGTGGCGTCGGCCACCTCGACGAAGCCTCGCCCCTCCACGTTGAGGAACAGCAGGTGCCCATTGGCGTGGGCCTCGGGCTCGCCGGGGTCGCGCCCGTCACCCGACCGCACGATCAGCAGGTCGGTCCAGCCGTCTTGGTTCGCGTCGAGGGGGATCGCTGCCTGGGAGGTCTTCTGCATCGGGAACCTCAGATCGGACCCTCCCAGAGACCACGCGTCGGTGTACTCGGTGAACGACAGGGTGCCGGAGGGCACCAGCTCGTTGCGCCACCACAGGTTGGGCCCACCCCAGTTGTTCTCGAACAGGTCGAGGTCGCCGTCGCCATCGACATCGAAGGCCTGGCTGTTGCGGCTGCCCCACTGCGCCCCCATGCCCAGCTCGTCGCGTCGCTCGACGAAGACGCCGCCTCCCTGGTTGTCGAGGACGTAGTTGAGGCCCATCCGCGAGCCCTCCGGCAGCCGCCCCACCAGCGTGGCCGGGATGATGCCGCTGGCGGAGAACAGGTCGAGGTCGCCGTCGAGATCCATGTCCCAGGTGAACGCCCCGGCATGGAAGTTGTCGACCAGCTCGCCGGTGTCGTCGCGGTCGGGCACGCCGGCCGCCTCGGTGATGTCGGTGAACACCACACCATCGCCCACGGTGCCGTCGTTGCGGAGCAGCCGGCTCACGCCCTCCCCGCCGCGCTCGTTGCCGCCGACCGTGACGTACAGGTCAGGGTCGCCGTCGTGGTCGACATCGCCAGCCACCGCCCCCCACGCGATCTCGCCGTCGAACAGCACGGTGCCCGGCTCGAAGCGCAGCCCCTCGGAGCCGCTGCGCCCCATGAGCAGGTAGGACCGGTCGCCCGGATTGCCCACGAACACGTCGAGCACCCCGTCGCCATCGAAGTCGTCGATGGCCGCCCCTCGCGCCCGCTGCCAGCCCCAGGTGTCGTCGACGTAGCCGGCTTCGACCGCCACATCGCGGGCCGTGACGGGCCCCAGCGGCTCGTCGATCGGTAGGAGGACCTCGCCCTGAGGCGTGCACGCAGCCCCCGCAAGGGCCAGCGCGACCGCGAGGTGGTGGTGAGCCCGAGTCATGCCACTGGATAGCTCCCCACACCGCCACCCGCTGCCACGCGTTGTCACAGCGACCGCGCTGTCAGTCTGGCGCCGCGCCCAGCGTCTCCATGCGGTGCACCACCTGATTGGCCCGGTCGCTGTTGTCGAGGGCGAGCCACCGCTCGACGGCCAGCGCCCAGCACTTGACCGCTCGCACCCGCTGCCGTCGCTGGATGCACAGGTCGCCTGCCATCTCGGCCATCTCGGCGTAGGTGGACGCCGCGTTGGTGACCTGGGGGAGCATCCGCTCACAGGCCGACAGGTGGCGCTCGAACAGCGGCCACTTCGCCCGCCCCGAGGTCGCGGTGAGCATGCACACGTGCAGCGCCGCCTTGAGGCTCCGGTCGTCGGGGGGGTTGGCCAGCCCCGGCTCGACGGCTGCCTGGCACGCCCCGTAGTCGCCCCGCTTGGCCTCGAACGCGGCCCACTGGCAGCGCATGTAGTGAGCCGCCGAGTCGCCCAGCTCGTCGAAGCACCCCACCCCGGCCGCGAAGGCGCTGCGTGCAGCCTCGTCATCGCCTTGCCGAATGGCGATCTCGGCCAGCAGGCTGTGGGCTCGCGCCTGCCCCAGCAGATCGCCGCCGTCGAGCCCGATCGCCAGGGCCCTGGCTGCGAAGTGGCGCGCCTCGTCGATCTGCCCCTCAGCGAGGGCGTAGCCCGCCACAGCGGCATGACCGAAGGCCCCGGATGGCCCCTGGGTGAGGCGGAGCGCCACGGCCCGCACCTCCTCCCCGCGGGCTCGCGCGAGGGCGGTGTCGCCGCGACGGTGCGCCAAGGTGCGGAGCTGGTGCCAGGCCTGGAGCGCCACGTAGGGCTCCTCGTCGTCGCCCAGCAGCTTCACCGCGCGCAGGTAGTGCTGCTCGGCCTCCTCGGCGCGCCCCGCCTTGAGGGCCACAGCCCCCTGGACCACCGCTGAGCGGGCCCGCAGATCGTTCCAGTGCCCTGGGCCTGCGAGAGCCCACGCCCGTCGTGCCTCCTTCCAGGCCTCCCCGTGGCGGTCGAGGGCCTCCAGGGTGGTCGCTCGGTGAGCAGCCAGCGCCCCCCACTGCCGATCGCTGGTGGGGGTGCCGGCGGCCGTCAGCGCTGCCTCCACCTCGTCGAGCAGCCCCAGCGCCGCCGGGTGCCCCATGGTGTGGGCGCGGTGGTCGACCGCCATCAGCAGAGGCTCCACCGCCTCGCCGGGCCGCCCCGCCGCGACCAGGTGGCGCCCCGCCCGCTCGGCGTTGGCCGGCTCCAGCTGGTGGGCGAGCACGTTGCCGGCCGCGTCGTGATGCCCGACCAGCCGCCCCCCCCCCCGAGCGCGCTCCACCAGCGCGTCGCGGAACTGGGCATGGGTGAACACGAACCCCAGCTCGGTGGCCTGCACGAGCCGGTTGGCGAACAGGCGGTCCATCAGCGCGGTGCGAAGCCGGGCGTTCTTCGGCCGGAAGAACACGTGGTGGATGCGCGCATGAGCCCCCTCGGGGTCGTCGCACACCTGCTGCCACTCCCACACGTCGATCTCCCGCCCGAGGACCGCGGCCCGCTCGAGCATCGACGGGGCCGGCTCCTCCAGCCCGGCCAGGAGCTGCTCGATGCGACCCTGCCACACCTCCTGCAGGCTGGCGGGCAGCGCGGCGTCGCCATCGGCCAGGGTGAACCCCGACGTCGACGCCCGCAGCACCCCGCGCTCCACCCAGTCGCCGATCAGCTGCGTCGCGAACAGCGGGTTGCCGCCCGTGCGCTCCACGACGCGCAGCGCGAGATCGTGCTCGAGGCCCAGCATCTCCTCCACCAGCTGCGTGCGCTCGTCGGGTGCCAGCGGCGCCACGACCACCTCGCTGCCTCCCTCCAGGCGCGGCACCTGGGCGATGCGGCGAGCTGCCTCGCTGTAGGGCTCCACCACCCCTTCGAGCACCGTGAGGACGAACCAGGCCGACACCGCGGGCTTCTCCCGCTGGTGGAGGAGGAAGTGGACCAACTTCAGGGCGTCGACACTCCACTGCGTGTCGTCGAGCACCACGATCAGGGGCCGGGTGCTCGCGATGATCTGCAGCACCCGACGCACCAGGTGGTGGCGCTGGTGGTCTTGCAGGGGCGTGCGCGCGGGGTCGAGGAGCTGATCGAGGGCCACGTGGGGCGCCAGGTTGGCCAGCCCCCAGCGCTCCAGCAGCTCTCCGAAGCGCTCCTGCTCCTGCTCCTCGGTCTGCGGCCAGCTCCGCAGGAAGCGCACCAGCATCTTGCGCAGCGCCTCGGGGGCCGAGCTGGTCGCGGAGAAGGTCGCGCGCATCACCTGGGCCCCGCCGACCTCGTGGGCCCGCTCGGCGATCCAGTGCACCAGTCGCGACCGCCCGGTGCCGGCATCCCCCCGCACCACCGTGGCCCGCACCCGCCCCTCGAGGTGAACCTCCTGCAGCTCCTTCCACAGGTGGTCGCGCTCCGCCTGGCGACCGACGAACGGGGTCGGACGCAGCCCGAACAACCCCAGCCCCGCACCCATCAGCCGGAGCGGACGGCTGTGCACGTCGAGGCGCCGCCAGGTGTCGGGCAGCCGCGGGCGTCGGCGCGGGTCGATGGCTCGCCGCTTGGAGCGCTTCACCGAGGCGGTCAGCACCCGCAGCGTGGAGGTCTCCCGCTCCAGGTCGAGGGTGGGCAGGTCGTCTTCCGGATCGGGCAGCTGCACAGCCCCCGACACGCCCCCCACCGCCTCCCCGAGCTCCGCCAGGGCCAGCGCCGCATCGGCCGCTCGCTGAAAGCGCTCGGCTGGGTCTTTGGCGATGAGCCCGTCGAGCCAGGTCGTGAAGCCTTCCGGCACGGGAAAGACCGGCTCGAGGGGCGGCGGCGCCTTGGTCAGCTGGGCATACATCAGCGGCGGCCCCTTCATGCCCGCGTAGGGAAGCCGCCCCGCCGCCAACCGGTAGATCATGCAGCCCAGGGCATACAGGTCGGTGTGGGGACCGTACAGGTGGTGGTCGCCGCGGATCTGCTCGGGGGCCATGAAGTGGGGCGTGCCGACGGGCCGGTCTTCGCCTGCGTGGCTCGCACCGCTGTCGGCCAGGGGATGGGCGATGCCGTAGTCGGTGAGCTTGTACCCGGGCCGCAGGTCGGTCGGGCCGCTCACGAGCACGTTGTCGGGCTTGATGTCGCGGTGCAGCACCCCCCGCGCATGCGCGTGAGCGAGGGCGTCGAGCAGAGCGAAGATCAGCTTGCGCAGCTCGGGCCATGGAACCCCCTCACCGAAGGCCCGCAGGGTGCCCCCGCTCGCATACTCCATCGCGAGGTACGGGCTTCCTTCCATCAGCTGGTGCTGGCTGGCCCGCGCCGCTTCCTTGCTGATCCGCCCGTAGTCGAACAGCCACACGATGCCGGGGTGGTCGAGCTGCGCTGCCGCCTGCACCTCGCGATCGAAGGCGCGCTGGTACTCCGCCGACCCGGCCGCACTCCCCATGATCACCTTCACGGCGACCAGCACTCCCTGCTCCCGGTGCCGAGCCTGCCACACCATGCCCATGCCGCCCTGCCCCACCGGCCGGATGAGCTGGAAGGGCCCCAGCGGGATGTGCAGCTCGGTCGTCTTGTTCACGGGGCGTCGAAGGCCGAGGCGGGCAGCCGCTTCACGACCGGCCCCACGTGAAACCGGAGGACCTCGCCGTTCGCCTCGATCCGCGAGACGGGAATCCACAGCCCCTTCTTCACCGACACACCCGACAGGCGTGCCACGCAGCCCGCGCTCAGCACGCCCTTGACGACCTCCTTGTACCGAACCTGGTAGCGGTCCACCGAGCGCACCACCCGTCGCTCCAGGCGCACCTCGAAAGCCCCCGTGAGGTCGTCGAAGGCCGCGCTCACGACGTTGGCAGGGAGCAGCGTCGGGGGCAACCCGTAGCGGGGCATCACCTCGGCGGGGCGTCGTCGGGTCATGCTCGGTAGTGTCGCACATGCGGGTGCGGGCTATGCGAGCGCACCTGGAGGATTCCCCTATGGCCTGGCTACTCGTGCTCTCCCTGCTCGGCTGCGGCACCACCGAGCCCCCCGCGGCCCCCGCGCCCAACAAGACCGCGCCCGCCAAGGCGAAGCAGAAGGCGAAGACCAAGCAGAAGGCCAAGGCGCCCGCGCCTGTCGAGATGGTGCCGGCCACCATCTACCTCGTCGACACCAAGGCCCAGAAAGAGGGCAAGGAGCCCGTCCTCGTGGCCGTCGAGCGCCAGGTCGGCAAGCTGGCCCCCGAGAAGAACGCCGTGTGGAACGTGTTCAAGGGCCCGACCGAGGAAGAGGCTGCCAAGGGCCTCGCCTCGCTGAAGTCGGGGGCGCAGGGCTTCGAGGGCTTCACCCTCGCCGACGGCGTGGCCACCCTGAAGCTGCGGGGCGGCTGCTCGGGCGAGGGCGGCACCCTCACCGTCTACGACCAGCTGCACAAGACCCTGACGGGCTTCGACACCGTCGAGCACGTCAAGCTCCTCGGCCCCACCGACGCGAAGGCCCCCGAAGGCAAGGTCGACCACCGGCCCGACTGCCTGCAGCCGTAGCGACGGCCTAGCCCTTCGAGGCGTAGGCCTCGATCTCCTCGACGACGGCGGTGAGGCCGCTCGTCTGGAACCACCGCACCAGGAAGCCCGGCACCGACCCACCCGGATCGTAGGCGAGCTGGTGGACCGCACGCGTGCCCCCCTCGGGGTGTGCGGTGATCTCCCAGTAGCCGTCGTCGTGGCCCACCTCCACCCGGCCCTTCGCTGGCTCGAGGTCGCCGTTGTCCAACGTCCAGGCGTACTTCGAGCCGCCCTCGATGCTCGTCTTCTCCATCGCCAGGATGCACTCGCGGTCGGAGATCCCCTTGGCCTGATGCACCTGCTTGACCCACACCCGGCTGCCATCGGTGCGAAGCACGTCGGACGAGGTGACCGAGGAAAAGTACAGGTCGTGGTCGCCCCAGGCTCCGAACAGCGCATGCAGACGCTCCGGCGCCAGGTTCGGCCAGTGGCACTCGGCTCTCATGGGGACCACGCCGTTGGGCAGGGCCGGCCCCAGCGACAGCTCGCAGTGGTCGGTGTTCTTGGTGACCTTGAAGCCCGCAGGCGCAGCCAGCGCCATCGACACGACCAGTGCAGCGATCATCGAACCTCCGCGGCGCCGGGCGCCCTGAGCAGGGCATAGCGCAGCGGCGACGCCTCAGTCCAGCTCGTCGTCGAAGTCGCCGAGCTCGTCGAGGGCCTGCTCCTGGATGCGCTCGGCGAAGTGCACCAGGGCCATCCTGGCGCCCTCGGTGGCGTCGAGGAAGTGCAGCGCCGACCCCTGCTCGTCGTCGGAGGAGACCCGGATCACGCTGGCGGTGAAGCGATGCTCTCGCTCGTCGCCCGGCACCCGGCACCCGACCAGCACCACGTCGCCCGCCGCGATTCCCGTGCCGCCGTCGAAGCGTAGCCCCGAGCCGCTGAAGTTCATGAACAGGTCGGGCTGCAGCCAGCGGCGCTCGACGCCCTCGCCGGTCTGAAGCCACCGCTTCGCAGCCAGCTCGTAGCCGTCGGACGGCACGACCTGGTAGCGCACGTGCACGGGCCCCCAGGCCCGCGCGAACTCGCGCCGATCCGGGCGATGGTGCCCCTGCACCTCGACCTCGACCCGGCCCCCTTCGGCCTTCACCACCCGGCCGAACACCCAGGGCCCTGGGCTGTCGGGCTGGAAGAACACCGAAAGACCCTCCGACACGCCCTCCACCTCGAGGACAGCCATGTGGTCGTCGGCCGCGTGCAGCACGCCTGGGAGGGCTTGCATGCCGCCTCCCATGACGAACACTTCGATGGGCTTGTTCACGTCGGACTCTCCTGCAGTGGTGCACCCATCGATCACGCGCTGCATGACTTTATGGCCGGGAGGCATGCCAGTACAAGCACGGGCGGACAACTTCGGGCGCACCCCCGGTCTACCTTGGTCCCATGAACACAGACGTAGGGCACGTGGTGCTGATCGCGCTGTGCCTCCTCCTCGCGGTGGGGTGGTGGCTGGCGAGCACCCGTGTCCGCCGGCACAACCAGCGCCGCCAGCGACGTGCCCTGTCGGGGGAGGTCGAGGCCGAGGCCTTGCTGGCGCACCACGGCTGGCACGTCGAGGAGCGGCAGGTCACCCAGCGGTGGTTCCTCGAGGTCGACGGAGAGCCCCTCGAGGTGTCGTGCCGGGCCGATCTACTGCTTCGTGCCGACGCGGTGCCCGGTGTGCCCAGAGGCTGTCGCTATGTGGCCGACGTGAAGACGGGGGAGCAGGCCCCTCGCCCCGGCCACCCCAGCACGCGGCGCCAGCTGCTGGAGTATCAGCTGGCCTTCGAGGTCGACGGGGTGCTGCTCGTCGACATGGCGGCAGGCACAGTCCACCATATCGACTTCCGGCACCTGCTGTAGCAGTCAGCGCGTGGAGCCCGGGTAGGTCTCGATGGCCTCGGCGAGGAGCGCAGCGGCCCGACGCAGCTGCTCGATCTCGACGACCGCCGCCAGCCGAACCTGCTGGCGCCCGGAGGCGGGGTCGGCGTAGAACCCACCACCCGGGGCCACCACCACGCTCTCGCCGTCGCGGCGGAAGTCGGTGACCAGCCAGCGGGCGAAGCGATCGGCATCGTCGATGGGAAGCTCGACCATCGAGTAGAACGCGCCCGCCGGCCGGGGAGCGCGCACGCCGGGCACCGAGGTGAGCGCGTCGAGCAGGGCATCGACCCGCTGCCGGTAGGTAGTGCGGATCGCCTCGTAGTAGGCCTCTTCCAGACCTAGTGCTGCGACCCCCACCACCTGGCTCAGGGGCTGGGCCCCGAGGCGGGCCTGGCCGATGCGCTCGACCTTCTCCATCAGCTCGGCGTTGCGGCTGATCAGAAAGCCCAGGCGAAGGCCGCAGGCAGAGTAGGTCTTCGACAGCGAGTCGATGACGATGACCCGCTCTCGGTGCTCCTCGAACTCCAGCGCCGAGGTGGGAGGCTCCTCGAACCAGATGCGGCGGTAGACCTCGTCGGCGATGACGAACAGGTCGTGGCGCGCCGCCCAGGCCAGCAGCCGCCCCAGCTCTTCGCGGCCGTAGACCGCCCCCGTGGGGTTCGCGGGGTTGGAGAAGACGATGGCCCGGGTGTGCTCGTCGACGAACCGATCGAGCTCGGCATCGCTGGGAATGCGGAAGCCGTTGGACAGCAGCGTGCGCACGGGACGCACCCGCGCACCCGCTACCGTCGCGAAGCCGTTGTAGTTGGTGTAGTAGGGCTCGAGGGCCAGCACGTTGTCGCCGGGGTCGCACACCGACGTGAACGCGAACAGCAGCGCCTCGGAGCCACCCACCGTGACGGCTACGTCAGGCTCGGAGAGCCCAGGGCTCCAGCGGCTGTGGTACTTCGCCGCCGCCTGGCGGCACGCGGGCATTCCGGCCGCTGGACCGTAGGCGATGACCGAGGGCCGAAAGCTCGCGATCGCGTCGAGCAGCGGCTCCGGCGTCGGAACGTCGGGCTGACCGATGTTCAGTCGGTGGAATCGAACGCCTTCCTGAGCTCGGACGACGGCGTCGAGCTTTCGGATGGCGCTCTCCTGCAGCACACCCACACGCTGGGACAGTCGAGGCATGGCGATCTCCTGCCCCAGCGGGGCGACTCAGCCGCAGATCGTCTCGATCAGCAGCCGGGTGACGACGTAGGGGTCGATGTTGGCGCAGGGGCGACGGTCTTCGAAGTAGCCCTTGCCGTCGGACCGCGTGGCCGGCGGGATGCGCACGGAGGCACCGCGGTCGCCGATGCCGTACTTGAACTTGCGGTAGTCGCAGGTCTCGTGCAGGCCCGTCAGGCGCTGCTCGATGCCCGCACCATAGTTGCGGATGTGCAGGTCGTGACGCGCCTCGAGCTTCGACATGGCCGCCTCGATGACGCCCAGGCCGCCCTCGGCACGGGTAGCCGCAGTCGACACGTTGGTGTGGGCACCCGCGCCGTTCCAGTCGCCGCGCACCGGCTTGGGATCGAGGGTGACGCTGACGCTGTACTCCTCGCCAATGCGGTAGAGCAGCCAGCGTGCCACCAGCAGGTGGTCGGAGACCTCGATGGGGCCCGCCGTGCCGATCTGGAACTCCCACTGGCCGGGCATGACCTCGGCGTTGATGCCGTAGATCTTCAGGCCGGCGTCGATGCAGGCCTGCAGGTGCTCTTCGACCAGCTCGCGGCCGAACACCTCGTCGGCGCCGACACCGCAGTAGAACGGGCCCTGAGGCGCAGGGTAGCCGTGATCGGGCCAGCCGAGGGGACGGCCGGCCTGGAGCATCGTGTACTCCTGCTCGATGCCGAACCACGGGTCGTGGTCGGCATACTGATCGACGACCTTGCGCAGCTCGGCGCGGGTGTTCGTCGAGTGTGGCTGGCCGTCGGAGGTGAGCACCTCGCACAGCACCAGCTTGTGGTTGTCGCCCCGCAGCGGGTCGTTGCAGACGAAGGCGGGCTTGAGCAGAAGGTCGCTCGCGTGCCCCTCGGCCTGACCGGTGCTGGAGCCATCGAAGCTCCACATCGGCATGATGACCGTATCGTCTGGCAACACCTTGGTCTTGGAACGCAGGTGCTTGGTCGGCTGATCGCCGTCGACCCAGATGTACTCCGCCTTCATCATCGAATCCTCGCTCCCGGCGTGGACTGTGCCGGCGCTCGACGTAGCCAGCACCCCGAAACGCTGCCAGTGCCGGGAGGCAAAGATCGCGGCGCTAGAACTCGTCAGCGCTCGCGTACTTCTCTTCGAGGGCGTCGGCCGTCGACGCGACGCGCTTCAGCACGAAGTCGAAGTCGTCGACAGTGGTGGCCGACAACAGCAGGTTGTAGATCGCCAGGTAGACCTGCCCGGACTGAGCGATGGTCGCGAGGGTCATCTGCGAGTTCTCGCGGAGCAACACCTCGGCATCGACCTCACCGACCCGTGCGAACGGAGACTTCACCTCCACCATGTCGTGGTCGTCGGCCCGGTAGCGCCTCACGAACACGCGCTGCGAGCGCCCGTCTTCGTAGGCCCACACGACGCTCATCATGTCGGGGTCGTCGTCTTGCAGACGGTACGTGCTCCGCATGTAGGTCTGGATGTCTCCCCATTCAGCCACTCTGCCTCCTCTCCGCTCAGAAGCGGTCGCCGCCGCGCCGCTCTTCGAGAACATCGGCCACCTCGGCCACCCGCGTCAACACGAACAGCACGGTGTCGATGGATACGAACTCCAACGGGAGCTTCTGCACGAGCACCAAGTAGCGCCCGTGCAGCGCGATGGCGCCGATGGGGAGCTGCAGGTTCTGACCGAGCAGATCCGCCTCTTCCCCCTGCTTCACCTCCCCAAAGGCCGACCGCACCTCGAGCAGCTCCTGGTCCCACGCTGCATACCGCTGCACGACCACCCGCTGAGCGCGGGTCTCGTGACCGTCGGCGAGGGGCAGCGTCACCGAGAAGCTGTCGCCGTCGTCGCTGTCGAGGGCGAAGGTCGCGGCCAACGCCTCCCGAAGCTCGCCAAAGCTCACCATGCTCGCCTCCGAAGCAGCCCCATCAGCCCGACGACTATCCAGCCCGCCGCGAGCGGCCCGCCTGCCGAGCATCCACAGCCTCCACTCTTACCCGAGGTGAAGCTCTGCTGCGGCACCGTCGTGTCGTCGTAGGTCGTAGCGGTGGTCGGGTCGGGGGTGTCGGTCGTGCCGGTGCCGGTGCCCGTGTTGGTGCCCGTGCCCGTGCCGTTGCCCGTGCCCGTGTCGGTGCCGGTGCCGGTGCCGGGAATCGTTCCGGTCCCCTGGGGGACCACGCCAGGAGCCAGCGCCGCCACCAGAGCGGCCGCGGCCGCCGCCCGCGCCGACGGATCCCCCACCGCGTCGAACGGGAAGCCGAACAGCGCCACCCCATCGCCGAGCACCCCGGCCACGCCACCGTCGCCGTAGCGGGCCACCACCGGCCGCACCGAGTCGAGCACGTCGGGGTACTCCACCGGGTAGCTGCCGCCCCAGGCCGTGCCGAAGTCGAGCTGGATCCCTGCCAGCACCCCCTCACCGTCGACCGCGTCGGAGGCCGCGGCGTCGCTGGCCATCGTCGCGCCGAGGGTTCCGGCCGCGAAGGCCTGGTCGAGGCTGTCGCCGCGCTCATCGAGGTCCCACAGGATCTCCGCGCCACTGGCCCACAGCGTGCCCCCAGCCGACAGATACAGCGACACCAGGCTCTGCTGGTCGGGGGAGAAGCTCTCGTCGACCGTCGACTCCTCGCCTGTGGCCCAGACCACCACCGCGTAGTCGGTCCAGTCGAGGAGCTCGGCGGCCTCGTCGCTCGCGCTGTCGAAGGTGTAGCCCGCGTCTGCTAGGGCCTGGGCGTGGGGCACCACCAGGTCGCCGGGGTTGGTGCGCCACACGTCGAGGAACTTGGTCGTGCCCACCGTCGACGACTTGTACTCCTCGTCGAGCAGGCCCCCATCGAGGCGATCAAAGGCATTCACCACCAACACATCGGCCTGGCCCGAGGTCGCGCGGCGCGCCGACACCACCTGGCTCCCGAAGCTCATGCCCCCCGCGTTGATCCCCGCGATGCGCAGGTAGACCGTCTCACCGAGGTCGGCCGAGATGGCCAGCTCGGGGGTGCTCACGTCGGTGCCGTTGTCGAAGGCGCGCCCATCGGCGCTCCGGAACACGCGCCACGAGGTCGCCGCATCTCCGAAAGGGGCTCCGGTGGGACCCTGCTCCCAGCGCGCCACCAGGCTGCCCCCCTCGTGCACCAGCTGCACGCCCAGCGGCGGCTCGGGCGGGAAGGTCACCGCCTGGCCATCACGCTCCGCGAAGTAGCGGGCGATGCCGCGGGCCATGGCGCGCGAGGCGTCGTCGCGGAACCGCGGGTTCTTCAGGAAGGCGGTGTCGCTCTCGTTGTCGTGGAAGGCCAGCTCCACCAGCGCAGCGGGCATCTCGCTGTTGTTGCTCGGCGACACCTCGCTGAAGCAGGCCGTGGGCGTGCCACGGTCGTTCCACGAGGCATCCCACAGCGTGCGAGCACTGGACACGATCTCGCTCTGGACCAGATCGGCGAGGTCGTCGGAGCCGGCGATCTCGGTGCTGCTGCACTCGCTGCCGGCGTGGTAGGTCGAGGTGCCGTCGCCGCCGCCGGCGTTGGAGTGCCACGACAGGTAGACCGCGTCTTCCCCCGAAGGATGCTCCCACTCGGCCCACCGCGAGCGAGCCGTGGGATCGGAGCCCCCGTCGCTGGACGTGCCGTCGCCGTAGGGGTCGTAGATGCTCGTCGGGGCGCCGTTGTACTGGGTGTACTGGATGGCGCCGGTCTCCCAGCGGGGCCGACCCGGCGTGACGCCGTGACGGGAGACCTCCGTCGTCCCCCCCCCGATGCGGACGGCGTCGGCCGACAGCAGCTTCGCCTGGGAAGAGTCGCCGATGAGCTCGACCGTCAGCGAGGTGCCAGCGGTGAGCCACAGGGTCTCGACGTATTGCCAGGTGCTGCCGTGCACCGTCTGGTCGAAGAAGCGATCGATGACCCCACCGGGATGGGTGAGCCGGTAGTGCGCATCCGTGGCGTTCGCCGCGTCGGAGTCCCAGCTGACATAGACCGCGTAGTGGCCGTCATCGGGGACCGCAGGCTGCCAGGTGGCCACCCCTCCCCCGTCGCTGGGGAACTGGCGGGTGGTGCCCTGATCGAACGGGTCGACCCCGTAGGGGATGCTGCTGGGCTGCGCAAAGCCCGCTCCGCCATCCACGAAGCCCGCGCCCGTCTCGCTGTAGCCGGCACCGTCGTTGTCGGAGAGGGCCATCAGCGACTGGGTGTCGCGCTCCTTGGCCGTGAACACGCGGGCGCCCATGTTCTCGAGGTAGCGGACCAGGTATTGGTTGGCGCCCTCGGGGTTGTGGAAGTCTTCCACCGTCTCGAACAGGTTGCCGCGCTGGGTGGAGAAGGTGCCGAGGGAGTCGTACCAGATGTAGCCGTGGCACTGGCTGACGTAGACCGCCTTGCCCGACAGGGCGCCCTCGGCTGCGCCGGGGTGATCCACCGGCGCGCTCCGCAGCACCTCCTCGCCCTCCTTGACGGGCACGGGTGGCAGCTCGGGGAGCAGCTCCAGGGCGGGCACGAGGGCCCCGCTCGCGTCGGTGGCGAGCAGCCGCACCCGCTCCACGCCTGAAGGCGCCCGGGAGGCCACCTCTTCGAGGAGCAGGTCGTAGCGATCGGGGTCGAGGGCGAGGGTGCCCACCCGATCGAGGGCCTCGGCGTAGATCCCAGGGGCCGCGTCGACCACCGACAGGCCCTCGGACAGGTCGGCAGGGCCGGCGATGGCGGCAGCGAGCAGGGCGGAGAGGGGCAACATCAGGCCTCCAGACCGAGGATGCGGCGTCCTAACCCACCCGACCCTGTATGATGCCTGCCCGGAGCCTCCTCTGACGAACTCGACGCTGTACCGCGGCGACGGCCGCTTCTACCTCGTCCCCGACGACCACGAGCTGGCCGAGGGAACCCTCGTCCTGACCAGCCTCGACGGCGCCACCCGCAGCGCCGACGCGGCGGGCTGCGCTCCGTTCCAGGTCACCGAGGCGATCGCCAAGGCCCACACCCGCGCGGCCCTCGCTTCGCTGGCCTCTGGCCTGGCCGACCTCACCCACAGCGTCGGCAAGGGCGTGTCGGCCCTCGACCCGTCGACGCCGCAGGCCGGCGCCCCCCTGCTGGGGGTCGAGGCCACCCTGGCCGACCTCACGAAGCGCCTCGCCAACGCCGACCTCACCAACGTCGACGACTACCGGCAGATCCGCGGCCGGGTCGAGGCCCTCGACCGCCTCGGCGACGCTGCACGCCTCGAGGCGGTGCTCGGAGAGGCGCAGCAGTCGCTGTCCGAGCTCCTCGGCGACCTGGAGGAGGAGTGACGCCGGCCGAGGTCGCGCATGCGCTGCACGCCACCGAGGGAGTCGATCGGTTCTTCCTCATCCCCGACGGCGTGTTCCTTCCCCTGGGGCCGCTGCGGCTGCGGAGCATGAGCGGCGGGCTGCGCGCCGTCGACCCTGACGTCGTCGTCGTCTACGAGCTCGAGGAGGTCCACGCACGCAGGCTGATGAAGGGGGCCATCACCGGTGCCCTGATGCAGGCCTCCCACGTCCTCGAGCAGCTAGGGGTGTTCATCGCCGTGTTCGGCAAGGCCGCCGAGCAGCCCATCGTCACCCTCGACACCGACTACGCCGCCGAGCGCCGCGCCGAGCGCATGGCCGAGGTGCTCCAGCTTCCCCTCGAGCAGGCCCGGGATCCCGAGATCGTGCGCGGCCGCCTCGCCGAGCTGCTCATCGAGCTCGAGGTGCAGCTGCAGTCCCCCGACCTGCTCGACCGCGACGCCGACCGCACCGCGTTTCGCGAGCAGTTCCAGCGCATCCTCCAGGTCGCCGCCGACCAGGTGATCGCCGAGCACGAGCAGGCGGCCAGCACCATGCCCCTCGCGCTGCGCCAGGCCTTTCAAGACCACCGCATCCAGCAGAAGCTGCGCGATGTGGGGGCGCTGCTGCAGAACGTGCGCGAGGCCGCGGAAGACCTCGCCGAAGACGACGCCTAGCGCAGCGGTCGAGCGAGCCGCGCGCGGAACTGCAGGCGCCAGGCGTAGGCATCGCGCCGGGCGGGCTCCAGCGGCTCCAGCAGCTGCTCGAGGTAGGTCGTGAGCGCCTCCTCCATCTTCGGCCCCAGCAGCCGGCTGCCGATGGCGCGGCCATACCAGGCGATGTCGTAGCCATGCTGTCGGTCGCCGCGGCGCCAGGCGAGGGCCGACTGGGTGCTGATGGCCTCGAAGAATGCCTGGGGCTCGCGATGGTGGACCTTGGCGATGCCGTGCACCACCAGCGGCACCGGCGCCACTCTCGCCTCGTCGTCGAGGAACGGCTCGACGTACCGCTTGCGCATGCCTCGCTCGGCTCGGTCGGCGGCCGCCTGCAGTCGCGCCTCGCGGTCGGACGAGGACTCGACGTTGTGCAGCAACCGGAAGGCGCTCTGCGTGAACCCCGCGCCGTGCTCCGTACACAGGCGCTCCATCTGGTCCCACAGCCCCCCTGCGTCCCCGTCACGCACCATCGCCAGGCGCAGACGGTAGCCCAGGGCCTCGGCCGCCACCTCCACCGCCAGGGGGTGGGTGGACGATCGCGCCTCGGTCTCCGCGAGGCTCCACAGCTCCTCGGCCTCGTCGAAGGCCGCCTCCTGCAGGGCCACCCGGCCATCGAGCAGCGCACGAGCGCCCCCCCGTCGCTCCACCTTCGCGATGTAGGACCGCGCCTCCCGCCAGTCGCCGGCCTCCAGCAGGCACGCAGCACGCACCGCCGGCTCGGTGAGGTGAGGCACGTCGGGGTCGGCCGCCTCGACCAGCCCCTCGAGCCCGGCCAGCGCCTGCCGAGGCTCGGCGCGGCGGATCACGTCGGCCCAGCGCAGGTCGACGAAGCGCTTGCGCCACGCAGGCCGAGGGTCGGCGAAGTGCAGGCGCGACAGCGCCGGAAGGATCTCGAAGGCGTCTGCCAGCACGGCGGGCACCGTGGTCACCGTGCGCCAGTCGTCGGTCATGCCCTGCCTCCCGCGGCCATCCTACCGCTCCAGCTCGCGTGCGAGGGGCACCAGCTTGTCGATCCACGCCTCCGCACGGCCCGCGTCGGGACTCGCCCCCCGCCAGGTGAGCACCAGGGCGGCCCCCGCGTCTGCGAAGTCGACCTCGGCGGCATCCACCAGCATCACCTCTTCTTCGTTCGAGGCCATCCACCGCTCCATGGCCTCGACCTCGTCGGCGGACAGGCTGTCGCCGAGCACCTTGCCATACACGCTCAGGATGGGGGACCGCGGGGGAGCGTGGTCCACCCACACCGCTACCTGACCGGCCTCCACGAAGCGGCGGAAGCGGATGAGCTCGTACTGCCGGATGTGCACGGCGGCCAGCCCGACCTTCCGGCCCTCCCGCCGCCCCACGTACCACCCGTCGAAGCCGTACGGCTCGCCCTTGTCGAACCCCAGCGCCTGCGCCGCCGGGGCGGCCTGGTGCACCTCCACCATGACGGTGCGCACCACTCCGATCAGGCACATCGGCAGGCTGACCGCGACGACCAGCGCCACGAGGCACCCCAGGTAGGCTCGGGGCCCTCGAGGCAGCGGTGCGTCGGGGTTGTAGGGGGGGCGCGTCGCGACGGCCTACCTCACAGCCCCACGCCCCGGGCGCAGTCGGCGATGCGGTCAGCGTGCATCCAGAAGGTCTCCAGGTTGTCGCGCCCCCGTGCTCCGCTGGCGGTCTGGCAGGCCTCGTAGGACTCGGTGGCCGCCTCGAGGTAGGTGTCGGCGTGAGGCTGGTACAGCGCTGCCTCCGTCTCCAGCAGCGCGTGGCGCTCGACGATCATGTCGTAGGTCGTCTGGACCGCTGCGACCTCCCACTCGGGCACCCGCGGCATGTAGCCCTCGCGGACCTCCTCCTCGTGGCTGCCCTTCCAGGCATCGACCTGGCCCTGGCCATAGGTCGCGGCCCAGGCACGGAAGCGCTCGGCACGGTTGTCCACCGCCTCCTGGCGCTGCTTGCGGCCTTCCTCGCGGAGCCACTCCAGAGCCATGGAGTAGCCATTGGTGGCGAGCTGTGGGTCCCAGTTGGCGACCGCCTCGGCGAAGCGGACCATGCCGTCGGACAGCACCTCGTGCGCCCCCTGAAGCAGCTGCTCTGCGGTGCTGCCCTCGGCGATGACGTCCTGGATCTGCGCCAGGTGCACCTGCGCCTTGGCCGTCTGCGCCTCGACGAAGGAGTCGAGCATCGGCCGGAGGTTGTCGTTGACCCAGTCGACCCCAGCGATCTGCAGGTCGATGTGGGCGTTCCACGCGACGAACGCAGGCATGTACAGGAAGCTCGGCACCCAGTCGGGGATGCCGAAGCTGTCTGGGGTGAGCTTCGACCCCTCCAGCGTCGCAGCCACCCCGTCGAAGGTGCGATCGAGGGCGCCCTCGTCGTCGGAGACGCCGTTGAGGAACTCCATGAACTCGTCGACGTTGGTGATGGCGTCGCGGGCGAACTGCAGCGACACCTCCTGGTCGGCGATGGCCTGGGTGACGTTGAGGAGCAGCTCGTCGAGGCCGGGCTTCCACTCGGTGATGAACTCGTTGACCTTCTCGAGGACCGGACGGGCCGCCCAGTCCATCGACCCAGCGATGCCGTCGAGGATCGCGCCGCCGCCGGCATCGTCGATGCGGGAAGGCATGCCGATGAGCAGGTCGGCGAAGCCTGCGGCGTAGGTGGAGGGCTTGAGCAGCGCGTCGTACTGCTCGAGCCAGGTCTTGTTGTCGCCCTTGATGGCGCCGTTGATGGCCTTCTGGTGGAACCGTGGCTTGTCGCCGTCGAGGGAGGCGTAGAGCTCCTCGAAGTAGGCCGCCGACTGCTGCCTCGCCCCGCCGATCTCTTCCTGGCCGGCGGTGGTGATGTCGACCTCGCCCGGGTCGACGTAGCCACCCTCCATCAGCCCGCCGCCGAGCAGCTCCACGACCTTGGCCACGCCGCCCTTCTTGGGAGCCCCCGTGGCACCGCCAGCCGCTCCCCCGGCGGCGTTCTCGACCAGCTCGCCGAGGATGTCGATGCCGAACTCCTGCAGCGCGTCGCTGTCGGTCACGTCGACTCCGTCGACGATGGTGTCGACCACATCCGACGACTCGCGGACCACCCGCTTGCCGAGGTCGGACAGCCCCTCGGTCACCGCCCCCGCAGCGCCCGTGGGCACGGTGCCCAGGGCCACCAGGTCGACCACCGAACCGATCAGGTCGATGGTGTCGAAGATGCCGTCGACGACCGCACCTTGCGCGAAGCCTTGGTACTTCTTGGCCTTCTCGAAGTCGCCCTGACGCGTCATGGTGTCGACCATCATCGCGCTGTGCAGGAAGATCCCTGCGTCGCAGCCCACCTTGATGCTGTCGGTCACCATGGCGGTGACGACCAGCACCTCGTTGACGATGGCGACCAACCCAGCGGGCAGCGCACCGACGCCGGTGGCGGCGAGGATGACCTCGATCAAGCCGAGCAGATCGCCGACGTTCTTCACGACGCCACCGAGCCAGTCCGCCCCAATCCGCAGCATCTGCAGGCCGAGCAGCGTGCCGTCCTCGAGCTCTCCGTAGGTGTTGATGGCGGTGCCCATGTCCTTGACCGCCTCGGCGGTCATGTAGATCGCGCCCACACCCGGGATGGACTTGATGATGCCGGTGATGGCCGCATCGAAGATGTTGACGCCCATGTTCCAGGCGAAGTTGGCGACGTTGCGCGCCGTGCCGTCCATCTCCTCCGGCAGGAAGCGGTCGATGGCCGTCTCGAGGTGCTGGTCGAGCTCCATCTCGCGGCCGGCGGCGTCCCACACCGACCGGTCCCAGTTCTCCTCCATGTAGAAGTCGACCATGCCGTCGGTGGGTCGCTCGCTGTACGAGGCGGACTCTCCCGGCGCGACCCCGTCGAAGCCAGCGGGAACGATCTCGCGGGCCGGACGCTGATCGACCGCCGGCAAGGCCTCGCCGTCGTAGGGCTGATCCTGGGTGGGCATCGTGGCGTTCGTGGGTGCCCCGGCCTGGCCCTGGTCGGCGGGCGTGTTGATGATGCCCGCCGCCTGGAGAACCTCGAGCATGGCCTTGAAGGGCGCCAGCGCGATGTTCATCGGCAACAGAGCGATCTCGAGCAGCAGCTCGGGCATGTTCGCCCACAGCTCCTGCAGCGCCCACGTCGCTTGGTCCCACAGCAGCTGCAGGCCGTCGGCGAACCAGGTCAGGGCGCGGTCGAGGGCCGTCGTGAGCGTGTCGACCAGCTCGTCGACGAACTCGGTGACCCGCCGCTTGGCCTCGAGCACGAACTCGGTGGCTAGGTCGATCGCCGCCGTGACGAGGCCGCGAAGCTCCTCGGCGATGGCCGGCAGCAGGTCGTCGACGACGAACTCGACAGCGTTGCGCACGGTATTCGCGAAGTCTTGGATCGACTGGCGGACGAAGTCGAACGCCTCCTGGATGACCTCCTCGGCGAAGGAGCGGACGGTGTCGATCAGATCGCGCACGGTGTCGCGCACCGCCTCGAAGATCCCGTTGACCACCTGCTTCACGCTGTCGATCTGGGACTTCACCCAGTCGCCGGCACGCTCCCACCACGAGCGGTTGTCGGCTTCCTGCTCGGCGCGGCGCTTCTCGGCCTCGGCCTCCCGCTCTGCCGCAGCGACCTCCGCTTCGGCGTCGCGCTCTGCCCTTGCGAAGGCATCGTTGACCCGCTGCTGATCGGTGCGGACGCGGTTGTCGACCTCCTGCCGCACCCGAGCGTGATCGCGGGCGACCTCGTCGCGCAGCTCCGTGAGCCCGTCGTCTTGCTGGCGGCGCGCATCGGCGCGGGCATCGGCCACGGCCTGCCGCTCCCGAGCCACCACGTCGAGCTGCTCTTGCTGCACCTCGGCGTTGAAGGTGTCGGCATCGAGGTGGGCATCGGCCATCAGCTGGTCGCGCTGCTCGTCGCGCTCGCGCGTCGTCTCGACGACATCCACCTTGATCGGGTCGAGGGCCTCCTGGTGCTCGGGGCCGTAGAAGGCGTCGGCCTCGGGGCGCCAGGGCGTCTCCATCCCCGTGTCGATCCACTTCTGCATGTCGGGGATGGTCTCGGTTTGCCCGCCGGTCGTGAACGGCTGCAGCGGGTCGACCTCACGCACCTCGTCGAGGTGGATGGGCACGATGACCTCGGGGGCCGGGCTGGCCTCGAGTGCCTCGCGCGCCTCGATGCCTGCGTCGAAGCCCTGCTCGAGGCCCTCGATGGCCGAGCGGTCGAGGTTCTGCGGATCGGTGGGACCCACGAGAGGGATCGACGGCGTCGGCCCCGGGCTCGTCTGGATGCCGGGGTTGCTCACCTGGATGGAGTTGAGGTCGCCGGCGACCTCGTTGGCCCGCGGCACGAGATCGGGGTTGTCGATGTCGATGGGGGGCAGGTTGAGGGCGCGGCTCGGGTTGAGCCCCGACAGGTCGGGCTGCTCGATGTCGGCCATGCCCAGATCGCCCATGGAGCCGTCTTCCGGCGCCGTGAGCTGCCGGCTGCTCGGACCGGCGACCTGCACCGTCCCATCGAACAGCTGGCCCTCGCCCGCGAGCTGCTCCGGAAGGGGCTGCAGGGCCTGCCGGTAGGCGGTGTCATGGGACACCTCGGCGCCGTCGGTGACCGAGGACAGCTGCGACCAGTTCTCGGCCCGATCACTGACCGTGGAGTCGACCCAGCCACCGACCACTTCCTGGGCCTCGGTGCCCGCGAGGGCCGAGCCACCGCCGCCGCCCGCGACCTGGTCGCTGCGCGCGGAGGCGTCATCAGAGCCCGTCTGCAGATCACTGGGGGACTGCACCTGCTGCCCCGACAGGTCGACGGACCCTGGCGTGGTGTCGAGCCCGGTGTCGCCCTCGGTGAGCTCGTCGGAGCCGTCGACCGCACCAGGGTACTCCGCCCGGCCTGCCCGCACTTCCTCCGCGGCCAGATCGAACTCGGCCCACTCCGCCTCGAGGGCGGCCTGGGTGCGGTCGACCAGGCTCTGGATGGCCGCATCGACGCGGCCCATCAGCGCTGCCGCCGCGTTGGCTGCCTGGTCGGCGACCCGCTGCACGGTGGCGTAGGCGGCCTCGACGGCCTGCACGATGGTGCTGGTGGCGCTCTGCCCCAGCTCTGACAGCTGCGACTTCATGGAGCCGTACAGCGAGTTCATCTGCTGCGACAGGGCCGCCAGGGTGTTGGCCGTGGCCGTGCGAGCCGAGCTGATCGTTTCCTTGGCGAAGGTCTCGGCGCCGTGAAGCACGTTGTGGATGGCGCCGGAGGCCTGCGACCACAGCCCATGCACCATGTCGGTGATGTGGGAGGTGAACTCGGCGACGTGCTGCCGGAACCAGCCCCACAGCGTGGCCGCCTTCTGCTGGGCGTCGCTGTTGAGCTGCTGGCTGTCCTGGTCGGCCTTCTGCTCGATGGAGAAGGCCTGCTGCTCCCCTTCCCGCAGCGAGCCATCGGCGTTGCGCAGGCCGCTGTGCATCTGCGTCTCGGCCTGGTCGTACAGCTCGGTCTCGGTGGAGCCGAGCTCCTGCTCGTGGGTGTCGACCGTCTGCTGCTGCTGCTGCACCCACTGCTGCCGCGTCTCACGCAGAGTGAGGTCGCGCTGTGTCCAGGCCTCGCCGGCCTGCGACTCGTGGCTGACCTGGATCTCGACGACCTCGGTCTGGGCCTGGCTCACCAGCGTCTGCTCTTCGGACTCGTGCTGGTCGACGATCTGGCCGGCGTTCTCCATGGAGTCGGCCAGCGCCGCCTGCATCACCACCGAGCCCATCACGTCGTTGGCGTTGGCGAGGGCCGGCGGGTTGTCGCGCATCGCCGAGGTGGTGGGCTCGAAGGGCGCCACGACCTGGTCGATCTGCGGCAGCTCGAGCGACGGCATCTGCGTCTTCTTCGTCTGCGGCACGGCCAGCGGAGTGGGCGCGACGTAGTGCGGCTGCTCCCCGAGGGGCCCGTGGGCCGGCGGATCGGTGAGGTGGCTGTCGGTAGGCAGCGCACCGCCCCAACCCCGCACCTGCGACACATCGCTGTCGATGATCACGTGCTGGCTGTTGTAGCCGAGGCCCCCCGTCGACATCGGCCGGAGCTGGGTGTAGGCGGTGTTGTCGGACGCTGGCTCGGGCAGCTGCTCGAGGGTGTCGTAGAGCGTCTCGACCTCGGGGATCGCCTCGTAGGTGGTGGTGAGCTTGTCGAACCGCTCGTTCTCCTGATCCGCCGCGCCCTCGACCACGGGGGTCTGGATGTCGGCCACCTGCTCCTCGATGGAGGGCGGGATGTTCGGATCGGGGCGGCGAGCCTCGGTGACCGCGTCGAGCTGGGCGATGTCGTCGTCGAGCTCGCGACGGGTGACGAGGTCGAGCCCACCGGTCGGGCCGTCGAGCCCTGCCTCGGCGTCGACAGTGGGAGCCCCTGCAAAGGCCTCGGTCGGCGTGAACGAGCCAGAGCCACCGGGCAGGATCGCCGACACATCGGAGGTGCCGTCGGTGCCGTCGGTGCCCCGCGAGGCGTCTTGCCGCGTCGCGAGCTGCGACGACTGCGGCTCCTGCGCTCCGCTGTCGGACCACGGCGTCTGGGTGCCCATGCCCATCGACGTGCTTCGGTTCGCGCCGGCCACCGCGTCGGGGTTGCCCCGGTCGGATGAGATCGTCAGCTGGGCGTTGGCCCCGGGCATCTCACCAATGTCGCCGGCGGACGGGAAGGTGCCGAGGTCGGAGTAGCCCCCAGGCACATCGACCTGCTCGACCTGGTTGCGAGGCCGCAGCGGCCCCGCCTCGTTCATCTTGCCCTGGGCCGATGCCTCCAGGCGTGCTTGCTCCTGGTCGAGGTCGGCACGGAGCTGGTTCGCCTCGGCCTTCTGCTGATCGGCATCCTGCTGCGCCTTGATGGCCGCGGCCTTGGTGCGCTGCGCCTCGGCGATGGTGCTGTCGGCGGTGGCCTGGTTGGTCTGCGACTCGGACTGGCTGGCGCGGTCTTGGGCGATCTGCGTGTTGAGCACGCCCTGCGCACCCTTCGCCTCGTCTTCCTTGGACTTCGCCTGGTCTTTGCTGCCCGTGGCCATCCCGATGAACTGCGTGACCATCTCGAAGATGTTGCCCAGGTCGCCCGGGATGATCTTCTGCAGGATCTTGCCGACGTCGATCTTCTCGAGGATCTTGCCCAACACGGCCTTCAGCGCCGCCGCCGACACCCGCTTGATGATGCCCAGGGCGCCGCCGCCCTTGCTCTGGCCCTTCTTGGCCTCACCTTCTGCGCCCAGGCTCGACATCAGGCCCTTGTTGCCTGCCTCGTCGGAGTCTTTGTTGACGCCGAACGCCTCGTTGATCTTCTCCTCGAGCTTCTGCTGAAGCGTCTGGGAGAGGTTCATGATGTAGTCCATGAAGCCGACGCCTTCGTGGCCCGCCTTCTCGTTGGCCTTGGTGGACTCCTCCTGCGCCTCGGAGACCTTCTTGGACTCCTCCATCGCCACGATGGCTTCGTCGGCATCCTGCTCGAGGGCCACGGCCTCCTGCTTGCGCTGCGCCCCCTGTGTGTCGAGGGACTCCGCCGTCTCCTTCTCGATCATCACGTTGTTGATGTAGTCGAACAGCTCGTCGACGTTGCCGTGGTAGCCCTGGTCTTCCAGCATCTTGGCGCCGGTGGCCACCGCCATGTTCTGCATGACGTCGCCGCCGAGCCCCATGTTGGCGACAGAGGCCACCAGACCGGTCGCGCCGGAGACGATGGAGCCCTGCGAGCCAGGGTTGGCGCCCTTCGCCGACGTGCCGGGGCTCGCCGACCCACCTGGATCCCCGGCGGGCTGCTGGCCGGACGCCTTCGACTGCGTGTCTGAGCGCACCTGCCGCGACAGATCCGGCGGCTCTGGATCGTCTTCCTTGGGCGGGTTCTTCGCCTTCTCTTCCGCGCTGATCTGCTTGTAGGACGACACGGCCTCATCGGGCTTCGCCGCCTTGTCGGACTGCACCAGGCCGTCGGTGCCGTGCTGGGTGATCCCGCCGGGGATGTCTGCGTGGGGCGAGACCGAGAAGCTGTTGTCGAGACTCGTCTGGCTCTGCTCTCCGCCGACGCCCGTCTCGGCACCGCCGTGAGCTCCCTGGAGCTGGCCGACCACGAAGGGCTGGGCATTGCCCCAGAACGACGTAGCGAAGTCGCCGTAGATGCCCCCCGTGAACATGCCCAGCACGTTCGACATCGACCCGACGGACCCTGCCAGATCGGTCGAGGCCGCCGCCCGGTCTTCGGCGGTGTCGGCCGTGAGCCAGTCGTAGACGTCGCAGGCCATCTTCACGATCTCGGCGATGTCGCGGATCTGCTGCACAGTGTCGCGCACCGTCTCGAGCACATCGACCACCGCCATGATGGGATCGAGGAAGCCTCTCACCACCTTGGTGATGTTGGAGATCGCGCTCGCCACGTTGCGGCACTGGGCCGCGATGTTGAACAGCACCGCCGCCGCGCCGGCACCGAACAGCGTGGCCGCGAGGGCCGCCGCGATGGCTGCGATGGCCGCCGCCACGATGTTGAGGACCTTGCTGGCGTTCTCGAGCAGCGACACGATGGTCTCGACCAGGTCGAGGATGCCCGTGATGGTGCCCAGCAGCCCGTCGAGCACCGCGAGGGTGGCGTCGCAGAAGCCCATGACACCGGTGGCGAACTCCTCCACGATGGTGTCGCCGGAGGGCTTGATCGACTCCATGAACGCGTTGGGATCGAGGTAGTCGAAGGCGTCGCCACCGAACAGCGTGGAGATGTTGCTGATCGGGAAGGCGCTCGACATGTTGATCGAGCCCTGCACGCCATCGAGCACACCCTGGATGCCGTCGCCCTGGGCGATGAACGAGCCGATGTTCGCGCCGTACCCATCGGGCATGACGTTGTCGACGACTGCGCTCATCACCTCTTCTTGGGTGACCGAGATGTCGAGGATGCGGCTCACGCCATCGCCCGAGCCGCCTTCCTTGACCGAGTGACCCGAGCCGCGGTCGGACGCGACGTTCTCTGCCTCGTGCTCTTCCTTGTCGGAAGGCTTCGACATCGCCATCTTGTCGGGCACACCCGACAGCTTGTTGCCCTTCTTGTGCCCGCCCTGCTGCACGACGTGGGTGATCTCGTGCTTCACCACATCCTTGCTGGGCGAGGCATCGGCAAACACCACCACGTTCTTCACGGCGAAGGCGCGTGCCTGCACCATCTGGCAGGCTTCCTTGGCCCGGCCGCCGAAGAACACCTTCACGTTGTCGAGGTTGACGCCGAACTCGGCCTCGAGCTCCTTCTTGTAGGGCAGGGAGCCGGGGTTGGCGCTCTGAGCGATCTTGACCGCCTGCGAGGCCAGCATCTCCTTCGGCATGTCTTGCATCTCTTCACCGAAGACCTGCATGCCGAGCTTGAACATGCCCTTGGTGGAGAGGCCCTCGAGGGAGTTGTCGAGCTTTCCGCCCCCCTCGCCCAGCATCTTTCCGAGCTTGTCGCCTACACCGCCCATGTTCATGCCGACGTCGTTGAGACGCTTGCCGCCCGTGGGGTCGATGGACCGCGCCAGCTTCGGCTTGCTGAGTGACTGCGACGGGAAGATCACCGCGTTGGGCTCGATGGGCTTCGGCGAGTACTTCATGTCTTTCTTGTCGCCGCCCATCGTGCGGAGCGGGTTCATCTCCTCGCGGAGCTTTCCGTCTTTGCCGCCCCCCTTCTGGCCCATCTTGTTGGCCTTGCGGACGGCGTCGAGGCCGACCAGACGGCCATCCATCATGTTCTTTTCGTTGAGACGGGCCATCTGCAGCGAGCCGGTCGTCGACTTGCGTGCCAGGTGCACGTCGTCTTGCATGACGTAGTTGAGCTGCTCGGCCATCAGCACGTTGATCTTGGGACTGTTCGTCATCTCCTTGACGAACACGTCGCTGCCGATGGTGACCGCGTCGGTCTTCAGCTCCTTGAGCAGCTCGAGGGCCGGCTTGTCGTAGTGAACCCGCACGTGCCCGAAGTCGTGCCCCAGGAACTTCTTGAACTTGTCGTGCACCGCCTCCGACATGATGTTGCCGGTGGACTGCTTGGCCTTGAGCATCACCTCTTCGGGCTTCATCCCACCGAGGCCGTCTTCGCCTCCACCCTCTTCGTCGCCTTCACCGCCGCCGCCGCCTTCACCACCGCCGCCGCCGCCCTTCGACTCCTTGCCTTCGCCGTCGCCTTCGCCGCCGCCATCCTCTTCGTCACCACCGCCGCCGCCGGCCGAGGCGCCACCGCCACCGCCGCCGCCACCGCCCTCGTCGGGCTTGTCGTCGCCCTCACCGCCGCCGGCATCTTCCTTGACCTTCGCCTGGAAGCCGCCGAGGTCTTCGGTGCCATCTTCTCCCTCGCCCTCGCCGCCCTTGTCGGGCGCGAGATCGACAGAGCCGAGCTTCTGCACGTCTTCGGTGGGAACGCCCAGGAGCTCGGCCGCGGCTTGGTTGCCGTAGTTGGCCGACACGCCGTCGAGCGACGCATCTTGCAGATCGGTAGGGCTCACATCGGGGAGCCCTTCCTGCTTCTGCTCTTGATCCTGGGACTGCTTCGGAGAGGAGGACCGACGCTTTGCCATGGTAGATGTCCACATCTGAGGGGGATGGGAGGGGAATCCAGAGGGACTCCACCCGCGATTGTTGCACGAAACCGATCCCGTCGTCGCCGACGCCCCTCACACCCCGACAAACACCCGATCGTAGCCGGCAGCCCGGCCTCGCCGACCGGTGCGCTCAGCCGTCGTCGCGGGCGGCGCGCATGGCAGCCGTCATGGCGCGGATCCTGTCGGCCACCGCCCGGATCTCCTCGGCGGTGCCGGCGGCTTCCATGACGCGGCCGGCCTCACTGGGGCCTCGGTCGGCGACCGTCTCGCCTACCAGCTGCACCGCCATCCCCGCGTCGCGCAGGGCGGCCGCCGCGTCGGGCAGCGCCTCCGCGGTGTCGGGCATGCCCAGATCGCCGCGCAGCTTTCCGATGGCCTGCGTGAAGCCCGCCAACGCCGCCAAGGCCGAGGCGGCCTGATCGGTCGCCGCTTCCAGCTCGAGCTCGTCGGGGGGGTCGGTGGCCATGCCCGACGATACCATCCCGCCCCACCCAGAGGACACTGTGCGGATCACCACCTGGAACGTCAACGGCCTCCGCGCCGCCCTCAAGAAGGGGCTGCACCGCCATGTCGAAGCGCTCGAGCCCGACATCCTCATGCTCCAGGAGATCCGCGCCACCCCCGCGCAGCTGCCTGCCTCCGAGCAGTCCCCCGACGGCTGGTTCTGCGCGTGGCACCCCGCAGAGCGCCTGGGCTACTCGGGTGTGGCCACCTGGTCTCGTCGGCCCCAGTGGACCGTGGGTGTGGGCATGGACGCCGCCGACCCCGAGGGCCGGATCCTCCGCACCCGCACCAAGAGGGTCCAGCTGGTCAATGTCTACCTTCCCTCCGGCAGTCGCTCGGAGGAGGCTCAGGCCCGCAAGGAAGACTGGATGGCGCGCTTCCTTCCATGGGCTGCCGCGCTGGCCGCCACCGACGAGCCTGTCATCCTGGCGGGAGATCTGAACATCGCCCACACCGAGCTCGACATCCACAACCCCCGGGGGAACAAGCGCAACTCGGGCTTCCTCCCGCACGAGCGTGCTTGGTTCACCGAGCTGCTCGCTAGCGGCTGGTCCGACCTGTTTCGTGACCACGTCGGGGAGCAGCAGGGGCCCTACAGCTGGTGGTCCAACCGTGGCAGGGCCCGGGAGCTCGATCGCGGCTGGCGCATCGACTACCTGCTGGGCAACGCTGCCGCTGCCGCCGCCTGCAGGGGGGCCTCGGTGCATCGGCCCGGAGGCATGGAGGTCAGCGACCACGCCCCCGTCTCCATCGACCTCGCCCTGCGCTGAGCGGCCTCAGAGGTTCTTCTTGGGGCGCGTAAGCTTCTCGACCGCTTCCGCAGCGCGCACCACGTCGGGATGGCCCTCGGGGCCCATCGCTGCCTTGCGCAGCTGCACAAGGGCCTCTTCCTTGCGCCCCGTGACCCGCAACAACGTGCCGAGGTTGTACAGCGCGGCCGGGTCGTCAGGGCGTCGATCGATGGCCTGCCGATAGCGCGCCTCCGCCTCCTCGAGCTCCCCGTCGAGGTAGAGCGCGAGCCCCTCCTGCACGAGCTCGTCGGCCTCGTGGATGAACTCGACGTCGAGGACCGCCTTGGCGCCCAGGTTGACCAGCAGCGCCGCCAGCGGGCTCATCAGGAAGAAGGCCACGCCCTCCCCCGCCAGGAACACCGCCAGCGGGAGATCGGGCCCGACGGCCTTGCCCCGGTAGGAGAGGCGGACCTTGGTGTAGCGCCCGGCCGTGAACGAGTCGCGCACCTGGTCACGGATCGACTTGAGCGCATCCTCGATGCGATCGGGGTCGATCTCGACCTTGAAGCCTTCGGGAAAGGGTCGCCTGCCTCGCTGGCCTTCGTCGCTCACGGCACCTCCGGTGGGCGCGCGGTGGAGTGGTCCACCTCCACGACGCCCGTGCGTCCGGGATAACCGTGCCCTCGATGCTGCACACCCTCGCCAAGCCCGCAGGCCTGCCGGTGTTCCCGCCCCACCGCGACCCCGACGGCGACTGCCTGCTCGCCCGGCTACTCGCCCACGAGCCCGAGCGAGCAGCGATGCCTTGGCCCGACGGGTTCGCTGGGGGCCTCGCCCACCGGCTCGACGTGTCGACCTCCGGGGCCGTCGCCGTCGCCGACGATCCAGACCATCTTGCCGCGCTCCGGGCCGCTTTCGCCGCGGGAGCCTTGCGCAAGCGCTACCTGTTCCTCGCGCGCCACCAGGTGGGGTGGGGGCACAACCAGTGCGACCGCCCGATTGCCCACGACCGTCGACGCAAGCGGCGCATGGTCGTGCAGCGCGGTCCCCACACGCCGCATCGAGGTCGATGGCACCCCGCCTCCACCACCTTTCGGCAGGTAGGGCCGCACCTGTGGGAGGCGACGATGAGCACGGGCGTCATGCACCAGATCCGGGTGCACGCGGCCTTCGTCGGCCTCGTGCTCGCAGGAGACCCGGTGTATGGAGGCGGCGAGCCACCGTCGGGGGCATCGCCCGAAGCGCCCTTCTGCCTGCACCACGTCGGCTTCACCGGAGCCTTCGCTACAACGCCGGTGGCCCGACCACCGTGGGCAACAGCCGACTGAGGGTATCGGCCAGCCGCCGGGCATCGAAGGGCTTCGCCAGCCTCCCTCGGAAGCCGTAGCGCTCGTAGTTGGCCAACACGCCCCCCGTAGCGTAGCCGCTGGTTGCCACACAGACCGCCTCGGGGTCGATGTCGAGCAGGTGCCCCACGGCCTCTTCTCCACCCATCCCCCCCGGCACGGTCAGATCGAGGAGGACTACGTCGTAGGGCTGCCCTGCCCTGCGAGCCTCCCGGTAGCGCCGCACGGCATCCGCCCCGTCCGGGTAGGTGTCGCAGTGCAGACCCAGCAGCCGGCACAGGCGCTCGGCCACCGCACGGATCGTGGCCTCGTCGTCGACCACCAGCACCCGCCCGGCGAGCCGAGGGAGCGGGCCGTCTTCGGCTGCCGGCAAGGCCGTAGCCCCTGCGACCGCCGGCAGGAAGATGTGGAAGGTGCTGCCCTCGCCCAGGGCGCTGTCGCAGGTGAGGTGCCCGCCGTGCTTGCGCACCACCGCGTAGGCGGAGGCGAGCCCGAGCCCGCTGCCCTTGGGCTTGGTGGTGAAGTAGGGATCGAAGATGCGTGTCTTGTCGGCCTCGGGGATCCCAATCCCCTCGTCGATCACCGCCACCTCGACCCAGGGCATGCTCCCAGCATCGAGGGGCTCGGGCAGCTCATCGACGTTGCGAGCCTCTACGATGAGCCGCCCTCCCCCCGGCATGGCCTGGCAGGCGTTGATCACGAGGCTCTGCAGCACCGACTGCATCTGCCCCTGGTCGATGTCGACTACGTGGAGATCGTCGTCGAAACGCAGCATAGGCCGCACAGCGGAGCCCCTGGTGCCGAACTCGACCGCCTCTCGCACCACTTGATCGACGGGCCCGACGGCGGTCATCGGTGCGCCGCCCTTGGCGAAGGTCAGCAGCTGCCTGGTGAGGTTCGTCGCGCGAGCCGTGGCGAGATCGACGTCGTCGAGGATCTCGTTGAGCTCCTCCTCCTGGAAGGCGTGGCGGATGTAGGCCGTGTTGCCCATGATCGACGCGAGCAGGTTGTTGAAGTCGTGGGCGATGCCGCCAGCCAGCAGCCCGACCGACTCCAGCTTGCTGGCTCGGAGCCGCTCGGCCTCCGCACTTCGTTCCTCGGTGACATCGCGGAGTGTGTACACCGCGCCGAGCAGCTGCCCGTGCTGCAGGACCGGGAAGGTGCCGAGGCGCACGTGCCGGGTGCGCCCCGAGCCATCCTGAACGGTGAAGACGCTGCCGTCAGAGTCTTGCTCGACCGGGATCTTCGCCAGCTCCCACAGCGTCGTGGACACCGGCTGCGACCGGACCGTGCTGACGTCGATCCCGAGGATCCGCTCTGCAGCCGGATTCATCAGCACGATGCGACCATCACGGTCGGTGGAGATCACGCCGTCTTGGATGCTCCGGAGCGTGACGGTGAGGCGCTCCTTCTCGGCGGCGAGGCTGATCTCGGCCCTGCGCCGATGCGACATGTCGCGGATGACGGCCAGCCACGCACCGCCCTCGCCCTCCAGCAGGCGGGCTTCCCAGGCCTTCAGCCGACCATCGATCACGGTGACCCACTCGACCGTGGCTCCCGGCGACGGCTCGGCCAGCGCCGCCAGGAGCGCCCGGGATCCGTCGTTGCCGAGGCTCAACAGCGATGCGCCGACGACCGCCTCGGTACCCAGCGCAGCGCTCAGGTCGAGGTGGGTGGCCACGATGTCGAGCGCCGGCCCCACGACCATCACCTGATCAGGGAACACACGCAGGAGAGCCTGGAGCGCATCGGTAGGAGAAACATCACTCGCCATACGCCTATAAAACCCCCAACGGAGGCCAGCGCAAATCAGTACTGGTGAGGCAGCTCACCGAAGCTCCAGCAACACGACCGGCGACAGCGCTTGAAGGGCCTCTGCAGCCGAGGCCGGCTCGGCCCCGACGGCGAGTCGGGCCGCGTCGGCAGGGGCCTGCCCGAGGGTCGGATCCACGGCCACCCAGCGGCCCCCGACGTCGACCTCCACCCAGGCATGCGGCCTCAGCCTGCCGTCGGCCCACAGCCCTCCACCGACCGATCGTGCCTTCAGCCCCGTCGCGGTCGCCGAGGCAAGGTACAGCCCGACCATCTCGGTACAGTCGCCATGCCCAGCAGCGAGGGTCTGCTCAGGCGAGGCCCCCGCCGGCACCGCAGCCCAGGCAATGCGCGAACGAACCGCCCTCACGAGCGCCTGGTGCGCCTGCCATGTCGTGCCCGCCTCGCCCACAGCCTCCCACGCGAACGCGTCGACGGCCGACGCACCCTTCCCCCTTGGTGCAGCCGCGAAGGGCTCCCGCACCAGCTCGGCGTGCAAAGGGGTCTCCATCCGGTGGACCTCTCCCCCTGCGATCCAGCGCGCGATCCGTGCCCGCCGCGGCGCGACGGTGGACTGCGACCGGTCATCGACCGGGACCGCCAGCAGCTCCGCCACGTCGACCAGCGGCCAGCTCGTCGGTGCCTCCTCCACACGGGCCAGGCGCAGCGCTCCCCAGCGAGCCTCCACGAGGCCCTCGTCATCGAAGCGCGCCACCACCTCGCCCGCCGCCGTCACGCCACGGTGCCCTTCCTCCGTGATGTGCGCCACGTCCACCCGCGAGACCCCTCCCGTCCACGGGTCGTGCACATCGACCGAGCCACTCGGCAACGGCACCCGATCCCACACCGGACCGACAGCGGACCATGCGCCGTCGTCGAGCCGGCGCTCCCAACCCTCGGCCCCCCGCCGAAGCTCCAGCGACCTGCGCGCTCGCTGGGTCCCGCCCGACACCTCCCAGGCTGTCACTCGGACGCGCTGCTGGCGCTCGCCACTGGGTGACGTGTGGCGCGTCTCAGTGCCGATCAGCGCCTCGTGTAGCCGCAGCTCGTAGGCTGCGGGAGGGCCGGACCAGGGCGGCTGGTCGCCCCCATCCACCGAGCCCTGGCACGCGACGAGCAACCCCAGCCAGCTGAGCAACCGCACACCTCCTTCACCCGGCACGCACCAGAGGGTAGACTGGCGCGCCGGAGCCCGCCCTATGGAGATCGTTACCTCGTCCGTCTACTCCCCTGGCCAAGGGGACGACGCGGTTCACATGGATCAGGTGCTCCTGATGCCACGCATGGGCCTGCTCGCCGTAGCCAACGCCACCGGTGGCGGGGAGGGCCGAGCCGGGGTCCGCATGGCCCTCGACACGATGCGGGCCCACATCGAGCGCAACGACGACGTGCTCGACCGATTTCGGCGCAACCCCACCGCCGAGCTGCGCAAGCGCTTGCTGGGGGTCGTGGAGGAGGGCTTCGCGCGGGCCGCGCAGGAGATCTTCGCCTTTGCCCGCCGTCGGCCCGAGGTGACCGTCACGATGGATGTCGCGCTGCTGGCCGGCTCGGAGGCGTTCATCGGGCACGTCGGCGACGGCCGCGTCTACCTGGTGCGCCGCGGCCTCGTGCACCAGCTCACGGTCGACCACGGCAGTGTCGACCCACAGGTCTTCGGCACCTCCGGATCGGTCGCACGGGCGCTAGGGCCAGAGCCCAGGGTCCGGGTCGAGTCGCTGTGCATGGAGCTGGCCCCCGAAGACCGATTCATCGTCGCGAGCGCGCACCTGCACAAGGCGATCCCGGAGTCCATCCTCCACACGCGGTTCACCAGTGAGCACCTCGACGGCCTCGGCCCCACCCTGGCCGGCGACGCGGGAGAGCGTGCGCTGGTAGCGGCCTGCGCCCAGCTGGGCAGCGGAGAGCCGTTCACCCCCGACTCGGCCCAGTCGCGCCTGGCGATCCTCGCCCCGATGCCCCTGTTCGCTCACTGCAACGAGCGCGAGCTCCGCACCGTGGCGCAAGCCACCCGCCCTCGCACCTTCCCTGCAGGCTCCGTCTTGTTCGAGCAAGGCCAACCAGGAACGGAGCTGTTCCTGGTCATCTCGGGTGCCATCGACATCGTGAAAGACTCCCGACGGATCGTCACCCTCGGCCCCGGCTCTACGTTCGGGGAAATGGCGATGCTCGACGAGCCCAACCGATCGGCCACGGCCAAGGCAGCCTCGGACTCCGAGCTGATGGTCATCCCGCGGGAGGCGTTCTTCGCGATGCTCAAGGGCAACCCGATGCTCGCCGTCAAGGTGCTCTGGAACATGCTGCTGCGCCTGTCGTCGAACCTCAGAGCCACCAGCGCGAGGGTCGCGGAGCTCGAGCGGAAGGCGCGCTGAGTGTGTCAGTCGCCCGCTGACACGGCCGGCACCTGGTAGAGGCCCTCGAAGAACCGGTCGGAGCGGACGTGAGGCGTGGGGCAGTTCGTCCAGCTGAACCACACGAAGTGCGCCTTGCCCTTGATCTGGTCGTAGCGAACGAACTTCCAGCGCCGTGAGTCTTCGCTGTTGTCGCGGTTGTCGCCCATCACGAACACCGAACCCTCGGGAACCGTGATCGGCTTCATCGCCGACAGATGACCCGGAACACCCGTGTTGGTGAGCACCTCGTGCTCCAGACCGGCCAGGTCTTCCACGTAGCGCTTGGTCGTCATGTCGTTGCAGCGGTCGTCGGCAAACGTGTAGCGGTCGACGTAGGTGCGCTCCTGCACCTCACCGTTGAGGAAGATCTGGTTGTTCTTGACCTCGATGGTGTCGCCAGGAATCGCCACGACCCGCTTGATGTAGTTGAGCGACTCGTTCTTCGGGTAGCGGAACACGATGATGTCGCCGCGATCGGGATCGCCGAAGTCGACCAGCTCGAACCGAGGGACCACCCAGGCCACCTCCATGAAGGGGACCTCGACCACCGTGTACGGCACCCACAGCCCATAGGACATCTTGTTGACCACGACGTGGTCGCCGATCTGCAGCGTCGGCACCATCGAGCCCGAAGGGATGCGAAACGGCTCGAAGACGTAGGTGCGAATGAGCAGCACGGCCAGCAGCGCGGGCCCCCACGTTCGCAGCACGTCGATGAACCAGGCTGCTCCCGTGGGGCGCTCCTCGAGCAGATCCTCTCGCGCCAAGGCCCCTCCGAATCGTCGGCGACTAGTAACCGGATCGCCGCCACGACGAGGCGAGCACGAGCGCGGTACATGCAACGATATGTACGACGAGGTCGAACACGCCCTCAGGAGGGCACCGCTCCGCATCGAAGCCGACCCCACACAGCAGGCGGCGGTGGCCGCTGTGCTGTACGGCGCTCCCGTCCGCCTCCTCCTCATTCGGCGTGCCACCTTCGAGGGCGACCCATGGAGCGGTCACCTGGCCTTCCCCGGGGGCCGACGAGAGCCCGATGACCCCACCCTGCGCGCCACAGCGATTCGGGAGACCCGAGAGGAGCTCGGTGTCGATCTGAGCCGAGCCTCGCTGCTCGGCTCCCTCGACGACGTTGGGCCCGTGAGCCGGCGCCGTCCCCTCGTCGTGCGTCCCTACGTGTTCGCCCTGCCGACACTGCCCCCACCGCGCCCCAACCGCGAGGTCGCGGAGGTGCTCGACCTGCCCCTTGCCCACCTGCTCTCCAACCGTGGCCGGGGAACCATGCCGTTCGAGTGGCGCGGGCAAGCTGTGACACTGCCTACCGTCGACGTGTCGGGGCACCGACTGTGGGGGATGACCCTTCGGATGGTGGATGACCTGCTCCACCGGCTCGACGGGGGCGGTGTGGGGCTCGCTCGCAACGCCAGCGACTGAGGCCCACACGCAGGGTAAGATGCGGCCATGCCCCCCCACGACGCGCCGTTCATCCTGCTGGTCGACGATGAAAGAGACCTCATCGAGGTCCTCCAGGATGCGCTCGCCCTGGCCCTGCCCGACCAACCCGTCGTGGCCGTGACCACGGTGGAGGAGGCCGAGGAGGCCGTGCGTCAGGCCGACCAAGCTCCCTCGCTGGTGTGCGTCGACCACAAGCTGGGGGAGCGAAGCGGTCTGGAGCTCCTGGAGTCGCTGCGCACCCGGTTTCCCGACACGCCAGCCATCCTGCTCACAGGTCAGGCCCCTGCCGACGTGGAGGCACGGGCCCGAGCTCTCGGCGCACAGGTGCTGTGGAAGCCGATTGCACTGGCACGGTGGATCGCGGCCGTGAAGGATCGTCTCGGACTGACGTGACAGCGCCCCGGGGCGTCGCCTCGGCAGATCGTCAGCTCGGCGCGCAGCGACGCCCCATCCGAGGGCTCCTCGCTACGTGACGAATGCGCGAATTCCTACCACGTAGGCCCGCCGTAACGAGCGTTCGCCGCTCGGATGTCCTAATGGGAGCATCCGGAGGCCCCATGCGATCATTGCCACTGCTCACGACCGTCGTGCTGTTTGCCGCCTGCACTGGTGACAAGGATGCGTCCGACACCACCGTGGATCTGCCCACGGTCGACGACGTGTCCGACACAGACACCGACACCGACACAGACACCGACACAGACACCGACACCGACACCGACACCGACACCGACACCGACACCGACACCGACACCGACACGGACACGGACACCGACACCGACACCGACACCGACACCGACACCGACACCGACACAGACACAGACACAGACACCGACACGGCCCCCACGGCCGACACCGCCGGTCTGCAGGTCGACACCCTGCTGCCGGGCGATCTGGTCATCACCGAGATCCTGCAGAACCCGCAGGTAGTCGGAGATGATGCGGGCGAGTGGTTCGAGGTCTACAACAACACCGGCATCGACATCGATCTGGTGGGGCTGTTCGTCGAAGACCTGGGCACCGAGTCTGTGCAGATCGTCGGGTCGAACATCGTCGCCGCTGGCGGCTACGTGGTCATCGGCGTCGACGCGAACACCGCCGCCAACGGAGGCGCACCCGTCGACATCGAGCTCGCGGGCGTCTTCCAGCTGTCCAACAGTGAAGACGAGATCGTTCTGCGCGCCCCCAACGGCACGGTCATCGACCAGGTGGCCTACGACAACGGCGCCACCTTCCCCGATCCCAGCGGCGCGTCCATGACGCTCGACCCGACCCAGCTCGACGCGGTGGCCAACGACCTCGGCACCAACTGGTGCGCAGCGACCTCCTCGTTCGGTCTGGGCGACCTGGGAACACCTGGCGCGGCCAACGACGCCTGCAACGTCATCACGCCCACGGGCGACACCGGCACGACCGGCGGCACCGGCGACTCCGGCACCACGGGCACCGGGGGCACTGGCGACACCGGTGGCTTCTACAACCCCGACCTGGCGCTGCTCGCACCTGGCGACCTGGTCGTCACCGAGTTCATGCAGAACCCTGCCGCCGTCGGCGACAACGAGGGTGAGTGGTTCGAGGTCGTCAACCGGTCCGGTGCAGCGATCGACCTGCAGGGCCTCGAGGTGAGCGACCTGGGCTCCGACCTGTTCATCGTCGACACCAGCCTGATCGTGCCGCCCAACGGGGTCGTGGTCTTCGGCGCCAACGGTGACACGCTGATCAACGGTGGCGTGGCGCTCGACTACGACTACGACAGCTACTTCCTCGCGAACGGCGACGACGAGATCGTGCTGGGCTACGCCGGAACCGTGTTCGACACGGTGGCCTACGACGGTGGCCCGGCCTTCCCCGACGGCACCGGCGCCTCCGCCAGCCTCGACCCGAGCGCCTACGACGCGGTCCTCAACGACGACGGCGCCAACTGGTGCCTCGCCACGACGCCCTACGGCGACGGCGACCTGGGTAGCCCCGGCCTGCTGAACCCCGCCTGCGCGGTCGACACGGGCGGCACCGGCACCACCGGCGACACCGGGCTCGCTCCGACGGGGTCCACCGGCGACACCGGCTTGGCGCCTACGGGCGACACCGGCGTCGACAACCCGTTCCTCACAGCCCTCGCTCCGGGTGAGCTGCTCATCACCGAGTTCATGCAGAACCCTGATGCCGTCGGTGACGACGTGGGCGAGTGGTTCGAGATCTACAACAACACCGCCGGCGGCGTCGACCTCGAGGGCCTGGTGGTGAGCGACAACGACGGCGACACGTTCGTCGTCCAGGGCACCGTCCTGCTGCCCCCTCGCGGCTACGTGGTGTTCGGCAACAACGGCGACATCCTGACCAACGGGGGGGTCCTCGTCGCCTACGAGTACGGCGGCGACATGTTCCTGTCGAACGGCGCGGATGAGCTCGTGCTGTCCTACCGCGGCACGGAGTTCGACCGTGTCGAGTGGGACGGCGGCCCCGCCTTCCCCGACGGTACGGGCGCGGCGGCGCAGCTCGACGGAGCCATCTTCGACGCTACCCTCAACGACGACGGCGCCAACTGGTGCCTGGCCACCACGCCCTACGGTAGCGGCGACCTCGGCACGCCCGGCACGGCCAACGAGTCCTGCGCGGTGGTCGGCCCCACCGGCGACACCGGCGCGACGGCAGCCACGAGCGACACCGGCGTGGTCAGCACCGCCGACACGGGCACGGCGCCGACCGGCGACACGAGCGTGACCCCCAACTTCGCCCCCGGCGACCTCATCATCACCGAGTTCATGCAGAACCCCGCTGTTGCCGCCGACAGCAACGGCGAGTGGTTCGAGGTCTACAACAACACCGGCGGCCCTGTTGACCTCGACGGCCTGGTCCTCTCCGACCTCGGCACCGACAGCTACACCGTCTCTGGCCCGCTCCTCGTGGCCCCCGGCGGCTACGTCGTCTTCGGCAACGACGCCATCGTGCTCACCAACGGCGGCGTGCTGGTCGACCACGAGTACACCGGCTTCAGCCTTGCCAACGGTGACGACGAGATCGTGCTCAGCCACGGCGGCGTGGTCATCGACCAGGTCGCCTACGACAACGGCGCCACCTTCCCCGATGGGAACGGCCAGGCGGCCCAGCTCGACAACGCCAGCGTCGACGCCACCCTCAACGACGATGGCGCCAACTGGTGTCTCGCCACCACCCCCTACGGTGGCGGCGACCTGGGCACTCCCGGTAGCGCCAACGAGAGCTGCGTCGTCGTCGGCCCCACCGGCGACACCGGTGCCACGGCAGCCACCGGCGACACCGGCCTCGTTCCGACCGGCACCACCGGCGACACCGCCGTCGTGACCACCGGCACCACCGGCACCACCGGCGACACGGCGGTCACCCCCAACTTCGCCCCCGGCGACCTCGTCATCACCGAGTTCATGCAGAACCCCGATGTCGCCGCCGACAGCAACGGCGAGTGGTTCGAGGTCTACAACAACACCGGCGGCCCCGTCGACCTCGACGGCCTCGTCCTCTCCGACCTCGACACCGAGTCCTACACCGTCACCGGGCCGCTCCTCGTGGCCCCCGGCGGCTACGCCGTCTTCGGCAACGACGCCATCGTGCTCACCAACGGCGGCGTCATTGTCGACCACGAGTACAGTGGCTTCAACCTCGGCAACAGCAGCGACGAGATCGTGATCAGCCACGGCGGCGTGGTCATCGACCAGGTCGTCTACGACAACGGCGCCACCTTCCCCGACGGCACCGGCCAGGCGGCCCAGCTCGACAACGCCAGCATCGACGCCACCCTCAACGACGACGGCGCCAACTGGTGTCTCGCCACCACCCCCTACGGTGGCGGCGACCTGGGCACTCCCGGCAACGCCAACGGCAGCTGTGTCGTCGTCGGCCCCACCGGCGACACCGGCGCCACGGCAGCCACCGGCGACACCGCCGTTCTCCCCACCGGCACCACCGCCGACACCGGCCTGGTCAGCACCGCCACCACCGGCGACACCGGCATCGCGCCGCTGTTCGCCGCTGGCGACCTCATCATCACCGAGTTCATGCAGAACCCCGACGCCGTCGGCGACACCAGCGGCGAGTGGTTCGAGGTCTACAACAACACCGGCGCCCCCGTCGACCTCGACGGCGTGGTGCTCTCCGACCTCGGCTCCGACAGCCACACGGTGGCGGGCCCCCTCGTGGTGCTCCCTGGGGACTACGCGGTGTTCGCGATCAACGGCGACATCCTGACCAACGGCAACCTCGCGGTCGACTACGTGTACAGCGGCTTCAGCCTCGCCAACGGCGACGACGAGATCGTGCTCAGCCACGGCGGCGTGGTCATCGACGAAGTGCTCTACGACGGCGGCCCCGTCTTCCCCGACGGCACGGGTGCCTCCGCACAGCTCAGCATCGACGCCCGCGACGCGGCAGACAACGACGACGGCGCCAACTGGTGCCTGTCCACCGGCCCCTACGGTGCCGGCGACCTCGGCAGCCCCGGCCTCGACAACGCCTCGTGCGCCGTCGCTCCCATCCCCACCTTCGACGCCGACGTGTTCCCGATCTTCCAGGTCGAGTGCGCGGGCTGCCACGTGGGCGGCAACAGCGGCGGCTTCACCATGAACGGCTACGGCGACGTGATCGCTCCGTCCAACGACATCCCGCTGATGCCTCGGGTGAGCGTCCTGGGCGACCTCGACAACAGCTACCTGTGGCACAAGCTCAACAACACGCACATCGGCGTGGGCGGCGCGGGCAACCCCATGCCCAACGGCAGCTACCCGATGGCCACGGTCGACCTCGACACCATCGAGGCCTGGATCCTCGGCGGCGCGCCGCAGAACTGACAGCGCCCGCCCCTCCCGACGCCCGCCCCGGCCATGCCGCGGCGGGCGTCGCTGCTCAGGGCGTTACGCTGCCAGCATGGATCGCAGCTACGTCTCCCTGGCAGACTTCGCCGAAGGCTTTGCCACCCGCGACGACAGCCTCCCCGCCTGGGTGCCGCCTGGCGCGCACGCGCCCCTCTCCCTCGACCAGCCTGCGGTGCGCACCCGCGTCGAAGACGTGCTCGACACCGTCGTGGCGCTGCAGCGTGCCGACTGGCTGCAAGACGGTGTGTTCACCGGCCCCGCCAGCATGCCCGAGGTCTACGACGCGGTCCTGCATGCCGCGCGCACCCTCGGCGTCGCGGTGCCCCCGGCGGTCGTCGCCGGCTGTGCCATGAGCAGCCAGGGCATCTTCGGCACCGACGACCGCGCCTTCCTGCACCTGTCGACCTACTACTTCGGCCCCGCGAGCGAGGGAGAGCGCCGCTTCCTCGCCGGGCGACTGTGTGGCTTCGCTGCGGCGCGCCTGGTCACCGCCAACACCCTGTATGCGCTGCTCGTCGACCACGGCGGGCTGCGCCAGGTCGCTCGCAAGGGCGTCGGTCCCGTCCTCGAGGTAGTGCTGGCGCCGCTGTCGCTAGGCGTGCGCCTCGCCCTGTCGCGATGGCACCGCTACGCCGAGGCCGCCGCCGACCGCGCCGGCTTGCTGTGCTGCGACGACCTCGACACGGCCGGCCGCGCTCTGCTTCGCCTCGCCCTCGGGGGCGACCGTGGCATCACCCCCGATGCCTACCTGGCCCAGCTCGACGCCCTGCGCTCCGACGACAGCCCGGGCCGCTTCGCCCAGCTCCTCGCCGACCGCCCATGGACGCACAAGCGCATCAAGGCCCTGCAGGCCTTCCACCGCTCCGAGGTGTTCCGCGATGCCGGAGGCACGGCGCCCGACGGCGTGGAGCTGCTCGATGCCGAGTCCCTCGAGGCCACCTCGCGCCGCCTGTTGGGGGTCTCGTGAGCGACCGCTCGGTGCAAGAGCTCCTCACAGAGGTGGGGGACCACGCGGGTGCCTTCCTGTGGCGACGGGTCTGCCGCGACCTGGAGGGCCCCCTCAGGGTCGCGCTGCTGGCCCGCGACGACGCCACTGCCCGCCTCGCCCGCCTCGCCCTCGACGGCCTCGACCTCGAGCTCGTCGCCGTGCCCCTGGCCGACGAGGAGGCCGACGCGATGGGCCTGGGCCTCACCGACCGCCTCCTCGGCTGCCATGCCGCCCTGGCCGTCACCCCCTACGCCAACGCCCTCGGCTCCGCCGAGCGCGAGCAACTCGAGGCCCTCGACCCCTTGGCCCTCCCGCAGCACCGCCGGCTGGCCCTGGTCGGCCGCGAGCTGCTGGAGCGACTGTCCGACCACCCCGACGAGGAGGCCGCACAGGTGCAGGAGCGGGCCCGTGCCGTCGCCCCCGACCACTGGCCGGTGTCCGACACCGCCGACGCCCGGGCGTGGCTCGAGGCCGCCCCCGCCCAGCGCCGTGCCTGGGCCGCCGAGCAGCGCCGTCAGGTCGCTCGCCTGCTGCTCCGCGACGCCCTGCAGCACCGGCGTGAGCAGGCGAGCCGCGCTCGCGACGAGCTGGCCCAGGTGGAGTCCCTCCTTCAGGCCGAAGACGACGCCCTCGACGAGGCCCGAAAGGCCGGTCGTCGCGCTGCCGCTCACGTGCTCGGGGCCGTCCGCCGAGAGACCGAGCGGCTGCTGGTCGACCTGCGCGACTTCCTGCTGATGGTCGAGGCCGACCTGCCCGAGCAGCTCGCGTCCGTCGACGACCTGCCCACCCTGCGGCGCACGGTGCCCCACTGGCTGCAGCACGTCGTCGAGGGGTGGATCGCCGAGCGCCTGTCCACCTGGCGTGCCGACGTCGAAGCCGACCTCGCCGAGGTCGGGCTCACCGACGCCGACGCAGCTCACGCCGAGCTGCTCGTCCCCGCGCTGTTCCCCGCGCCCGTGGCCTCCGAGGGGGGCTGGGCGGGTCGCATCGGCGCCACCGTCGGGCTCGGAGGGGGCGCCGCTCTCGCCCTCGCAGGGCTGTGGATCCCCGCGCTGATCGCCGCCACGGGAGGGCTCGCCTGGAGTGCCCTGGGCCGTGCGGCGCGCACCGCAGAGTCCCAGCGCAAGCTGCTCGAGGCCTCTGTGCAGGCCGTTCGCAGCATGGGCGACGACGCCGAGCGCCTCCTGCGCGACCAGATCCGCCACGTGGAGCAAGAGCTCGACGAGCTGGGCGAGGAGCGAGCCTCCGAGCTTGCCACGGCTCGGCAGGGGGCCCGCCGCGACCTCGCCGCCCGCCGCGCCCAGCGCCAGGCCGAGCTCGAGCAGGCCGACACCCTCGTCACCCGCCTCGCCGACGCCCTCGGAGCCAGCGAATGACCCACGCCCTCGACGACTTCGTCCGACGCCGCGAGCAGAGCGCCGAGCGGCTCGAGGCCCTGGCCGAAGCCCTCGCCCCCCTCGAGATCGCCCGAGGCCCTGCCGAGTTCCTCGCCACCACGGCACGCCGTGCCCGCGAGGGCCGCTTCGTGGTCCTCCTCCTCGGCTGCTTCTCCTCGGGGAAGTCCACCCTGCTCAATGCCCTGCTCGGCCAGCCGGTCCTGCCCGTCAAGGTCAACCCCTGCACGGCCATCCTCACCGAGGTCATCTACGGCGACGAGCCCTCGGTCACCGTGCACTACGCCGACGGGCGCGCCGACGAGCTGACGATCGACGCCTTCATCGAGGCCTTCCAGCTGCGCACCGCCTCCGAGGAGGCCGCCGGAGCCGAGGCCGCCGACCGCTTCGGTGCCGTCGACCGGGCCGTCGTGCGCTGGCCCCTGCCCCTGCTCCACAACGGCGTGGTCCTCCTCGACACCCCCGGGCTCGACGACGACCCCATCCGCACCGCCCGCACCCTGTCGAGCCTGCCCGACGCCGACGCCGTCATCTTCACCCTGTCGGCCAACCGCTTCCTGTCCGACCTCGAGCGCCGCACCCTGCAGCACGATCTGCTCCCCCTCGGTCTGCGCAACCTGTTCTTCCCCGTCACCATGGTCGATCTCCTCGACGCGCTGTCCGCCGAGCCCGAGGCCGAGCTCGCCCGAATGCGGGCTCGGGCCCGCGACGTGCTGGGTCCGCTGTGTGAGGTCGACGGCGTCGACCGCTTCGACGAGCGCTTCGTGCCCCTCGATGCCCGTGGCGCCCTGCATGCACGATGGGACCGCGCCTCCGCCACGCGCCGCGAGCCGCCCGATGCCGACGCCCTGGCGACCGCGGGGATCGGCCCCTTCGAGGAGGCCCTCGAGCGCTTCCTGGTCGACGAGCGAGGCAGCGCGCAGCTGCAGCACCTGTACGGCACCGTCCGTCGCATCCACGCCGACCTGCAGCGCCAGGCCCAGGTCGACCGCGCCACCGCCGACGCCTCCGTCGCCGAGCTCGAGCAGCGCCAGGCCGAGCTCGCCCCGCGCTTCCAGCAGCTCGAGGTGATCGCCCAGCGGGTCGAGCGCACCGTCGATGGCTTCATCGAGCGCCAGCAGCAGGCGGTGTTCCACGATCTGCGCGCCTTCGTCGCCGCCACCGAGCGGGCGCTGCCCGAGGCCGTGGCCGACTTCGACCTCGGCGGCCTCGCCAGCCTCGACCTGCTCACCCCTCGAGGCCGCGCCCGGGTCGAGGCCCAGCTCCGCGACCAGCTCCGCAGCTGGCTCGACGAGCGCCTGGCCCAGTGGCAGCAGCAGCTGCGCCCGACCCTCGAGGCCGCCCTGCACGACCTGCAGCGCGAGCTCGCCGCCGATGCCGACGACTTCGACGCGCTGGGCGACCAGATCCTCCGCGACTTCGCCGGTGCCGCCATCGACCTGCCGCGTCTGTCAGCCGACGGCGAGCAGGTCGACCCCGTCGAGCGCTGGTTCTCCGTCGCCATGGGGGCCGTGCTGCTGTCCCCAGGCACCATGGCTGCTGGCTGGGCCGAGGGCTACGAGGGCGCCATGAAGGGGGCCGCCGGGCGCCTGGGGGTGCGGGTCGCCATCCTCACCCTGGGGGCCCTGCTGGGGCCCATCGGCTGGGCTGGTCTGGTGATGTACCTCGTCTCCGACGCCGTCCTGCTGGTGCTCACCGGCGGTGGCCAGCTGCAGCGGCTCAAGGGTCAGCTGGCGAAGCGCCTGGAGGGCCAGCTCGTCGCACAGGTCGACGCCGGCCGCGACGACCTCGCCGCCAAGGTCACCGAGGGGCTGGGGCCGCTCCGGGAGGGCCTCGTCGAGGCGGCCCGCGACGAGGCTCGTGAGCTGGCAGCGCTCCTCGAGCGCACCGTGGCCAGCCGGCAGCAAGCCCAGGCCGATGCCGCGGCCCGCGCCGCGCGCTGGGATGCGATCCTCGGCCAGTTCGCCGAGGCGGAGGCGGAGCTGCGCGACCTCGCGGGGTAGGCTTCCGCCCCGGAGGCCCCTTGCACGTCCACGGCTTCGCCGACCTGTGGGAGCACGCCCGCCTGCTCTCCGACCACCCCCGCAACGACGCGCTGATCACCCTGCTGCGCCGTCGTGCCCCCGACGCACGTGTCCTCGAGATCGGCTGCGGCACCGGCCTGCTGTCGTGCGTCGCCGCCCGCCTCGGCGCCCGGCACGTGCACGCCGTCGAGCCCACCGCACAGATCGAGATCGCCCGACAGCTGGTCGACGCCAACGGCCTGACCGACCGCGTCACCCTGCACGAAGCAGCCATCGAAGACCTCCCTCCCGAGCCCGTCGACCTCGTGTTCAGCGAGCTGCTCAACGCCGACCCCTTCGTGGAGGGTCTCCTCGAGGCCTCCGACGCCGGCGCTCGCTGGCTGGCTCCGGGTGGCCACCTCGCCCCCCAGCGGCTGCGCCTGCACCTCGCCGCGACCTCTTCCGATCGGTCCGCCCAGGAGGTGAGCCAGGCCCGGCGCGCCCTCGTCGAGCTCGCCACCGCCCACGACCTGCGCCTCGACCCCCTCCTCGAGGGCCTCGACACCCTGGAGCCCTACGCCTACATCGCCCCCACCGTCGAGGCGGTCGCCCCGACCGTGCAGGCCCTCGACCTCGCGCTGGGCCGTGGCGAGGTCCCCCCCGAACGCATCGAGCTGCGGCTCCCTACCGAGGGGCTCGAGGCGGTGCGCGGCGTCGTGGTGTGGTTCGAGGCGGTCCTCGACGAGGGGCTGTCCATGGCGAACCCTCCGGGCCGCCCAGGTCACTGGGGCCACCTCGTCCTCGGCCTGCCACGCCTCGTCCCGGCAGGCCAGCCCCTGGCGCTGCACCTGAGCATCGACGACGACGAGCTGACGGTGGGCCTGTCGTGACCGCAGAGCAGCTCTCCCACCTCGCCGACCTCGCCGAAGGCCTCGTCGACGCCCAGCCGCTGCGGTCCGCCGCCTCCGCCCTGCAGCAGCCCGTCCGCATCGTGCTGCTGGGGCGTGTGGGCGCCGGCAAGACGACGCTGTTCAACGCCTGGGCCGGCCGCTCGGAGCCCGTCGGTCTGGGCGGCACCACCGAGGTGGCGCACGTAGGCTCCCTCGGGGCGGCGCAGCTGCACGACACCCCCGGCATCGACGACCCTGACGCCTCCATCGTCGAGCTGGGCGAGCTGCTGGCCACGGCCGACCGGGTCGTGTGGGTGGTCGATGGCCTGCAGCCCCTCACGGCCAGCGAGCGCACGGTCGTCGACACCATCGTCGACTCCGCCGTCGACAAGGTCGTCATCGTGTCTCGGGCCGAGCTGCTCGAGCCGGCCGATGCCGAGGCGGTCGCCGCCCGCGTGCGCTCCCTGGTGGGGGTAGACCCCACCCTCGCCGATCTACGGCGGAGTCCCCCCGGCCCCCCGAGCGAGGCCCCGGGGCTGCGGCGGCACGGCATCGCCCAGGCCGCCCTCGACGAGCTGCGCCTCGCCCTGGTGGCCCGCGGGCCCGACCCCGACCTGGCCGCCCTCCGCCTGAGCCTGCGCGACCGGGTGCGTCGCACCGTGGCCCACCTCACCGCCGCCATCGACGCCGGCAAGCTGCCCGACAAGGGGGCCGCGCGGGCAGCGCTGGTGAAGGCTGCTGGCGAAGTCCACCGCGACCTGTGCGCCACCCTCCCCCCCCCGAATCCGCAGCTCCCCCTGCCCGAGGCCCCCAGCGAGGCGGTGTGGGACCAGCTGCGCCAGCGGGTGAGCGGCCGGGAGGGGGCGCGGCGGGTGCTCGAGGCCGAGGCGGGGCGGTGGCTCATGGAGGGGCAGCTCGCCCTGGGCGACTGGTGGGACGACCGGCCCGAGCTGCACGAGGTGGCCGCTCGAAGGGCTGCCCTGCAGGCTGCCCTCGCCGAGGTCGGGAGCGGGGCGGGCGACGGGCAGGGAGCACCGGAAACTTTCTGAACCCTCCCGGACCACGGGCGGCACATGATGGGTGAGGCCCAGCAAGAGGCGCCCTCTGTCCAGCGATCCACATGTTCGACCCTTCCTCGTCACGTCAGCGGCTCCGGCCTCCGGCTTCGACGAGCTGTTCGACCTGTGGATGCCCTCGGTGCTGGGCTGGTGCCGCCGACTGGGAGGCCCGAAGGTGCACGCCGAAGACGCCGCCCACGACGTGTTCCTGGTGGTGATGCGCAACGCCCACACCGTGCGCGACCCCGCAGCCTTCCGCGGGTGGCTGTTCGGCGTCACCCGCCGAGTCCTCGCGCAGCACCGGCGCAAGGCGTGGGTGCGCAAGTGGCTGCCGGGGGCGTCGGTCGAGCGAGCCTCCGCTGCCCCAACGCCCGGCGACGACCTCGATCGGGCGAGCCGCCGGGCGCGGGTGCATGCCGCCGTGCTGGCGCTGCCAGAGAAGTACCGGGAGGCGCTGGTGTTGTGCGATCTCGAAGAGAGACCGGTCTGGGAGGTCGCGCAGCTGCTCGACCTGTCCCCCGACACCGTGAAGACCCGTAGGCGAAGGGGCCGCGAGCGCCTCGCCAAGGCGCTGCGCGACCTCGCCCCGGAGGACGGCCGATGACCGACCCAACCGATCCCTTCCTCGACGAGATGCTGGCCGACCTCGCCGACCACTCCGGGCCGGATCCGAAGACCCTGAGCCGGCTACGACGGCGTCTCCGCCCGTCCAACCGGCAGAGCTCCTACCGGTCGCGTCGGATGCCGGCATGGGCCCAAGGCGGGCTGCTGCTCGCCGCTGCCGGGGCGGCCTTGTGGGTGGGTGGCTTGAGCCTGTCGTCGGCGGAGCCACGAAGCTTCGCCCTCGACGCCGTGGTGCCGGCCACCCACGCAGCGTCCGAGCACGTAGCCCTCAGCTACCAAGGCAAGGGGCTGTGGCGGGGCAGGGCGGAGTCCCATGACATCTCCTGGGAGGCGGGGCACCTCGACGTAGAGGTCGAGCCCAACCGGGGCGTGCGGCTCCTCGTCAGCACCGAGGAAGCCTCGGTAGAGGTCGTGGGAACCCGCTTCGGAGTCGATCGGGGGCCCCTGGGCACCACCGTGACCGTTCACCGGGGCAAGGTCCGCCTCACCTGCGGCGACGGCGACCCCGAGCCCCTCACGGCGGGCACCCGCCACTGCCCTCGCCCCGTCGAGGCACTCTACGCTCACGCCGTCTCGCTGATCGTCGACGAGGCCGACCCCGCCGACATCCTGGAGGTGGTCGACCTCGCGCTGGCATCCGGCGACCCCGGGGTCCTCACCTACGAGCTGGTCGCCCTCCGTGCCTCCGCCCTGTCCGACCTCGGGCGCACCGAAGAGCTCGTGCAGACCCTGCAGCACTACCTCGACGGCGGGCCTCCCATGCGCCGCGCAGAGTTCCAGGCCTGGCTCGACCAGCTGAAGGCAGCTGCCGAACCCGAGGGTGAGCCTCCGCGCGAGTAGCGAGAGGCGTCGTCGCGTCGCACCCCGCTCCTCGTCGCCGTGGCGGCTCCGCTAGTTCTGGAAGCTCTCGTGCCACGCGGCCCCGCGGGACGAGTCGAAGGAGACATCGAGTACCGGCCCCTTGGCACCATGGCAGTTGACCAGCACCTTGAAGGGCATGCCATCGACTTCACGGGTGCCCTTGCCGACCCAGTGCCCACCCTCCTGGGTGAGCGGGATCGGCACGAGGGCCCGAACGGCCTCGCAGGCCGGCGCCTCCCCCTGGTAGTAGCGGGCCTCGTTCACGACCCAACCCCGATGGTTGAGCAGGCTGACCCACAGCGCCACCGGGCCATCGTCGGACTCGGTGTGCACGCACCTGGGCCCCATGTGGGGGGTGGTGGGATCCGAGCGCTTCCATCGCGGCAGCGAGGGATCGGTCTGTTTCCAGTCCTGGCAGCCCTCCCCCTCGAAGTGGGTGGGTTGGGGGCCAAAGAAGTGAAGGGCTTCCAGGCCGGTAGCCCCCCACGCGAGACTGATGAACGTGAGCATGCGCATCTCCCGGAGCGCCGCCTATGCCATCGGTCGCCTGGGCGTCAAAGCCCCTGAGGCCTCGCCCCGAAGCCTCGTGACCAGCGGCATGGTGGGTCGCGTCACCATGGCTCACAGATTGCTGAACCCGCCACCGGAGGAGCCGGCACGACAGGGGTGGAGGGCGAGGCATGGTGGAGGTCACCGAACAGACGCGACGGTTCGAGCAGCTCACCGAGCGCTGGCTCCCCCTCGCCATCGGGTGGGCCCGGCGGCTCGGCGGCCCCACGGGCGACCCGCACCAGGTCGCCGCCGACGCGCTGCTGGAGGGTCTGTGGTCGTGGCGCGACATCGACGACCAGGAGGCACGTGCGGCATGGCTGTTCGCCCGCGTGCGCCGCGCCACCCGGCGAGCGAGCTGGCGAGACGAGGGCATCAGCGGCAAGGTCGGAGCCATGCCGAGCACCGTCCGCGCGCTGTGGGTGCTCCGGGTCGTCGAGGGACTGCATCCCGACGATGTCACCCTGCTCACGGGGGTCTCCGAAGCCCGTCAGGATGCCCGGCTGCAGGCCGTCGCGCCCCACGAGCCCGAGGCCATCGCAGCCTGGGCGGTAGCCACCGAGCCCCACGACCACGACGTCGTGCGCGCTCGAGCCCAGCTGCGCCCTCGCTGGCGGGCCGGCGGCGAGCCCCTGCCCGGCATCGGCGTCCACCGGCGCCGACGCCACCGCCTCACCGTCGCCCTCAGCGCGGCCGTGGCCGTGATGCTGCTCCTTGCGCTGGCCACCCAGCTCGCGCCCCCTGGCCGGCCCCTGTGGCTGCCCGGCACGACCGAGCTCGCCGGCGTGCACCTCGAGCACGAAGGCCTCGGCTGGGTCGCCGAGGATGCCGACGGCGTGCGCGTGACCTGGTCGAGGGGTGTCCTGTCCGCGTCGGTGAGCCCTCACGGCCGTCGCACCACCATCGACGTGTCGGGTCGCAGCCTCGTAGTGCACCCTGGCGGCACGCTGACCCTCGAGCCGTTGCTGCTGGGGGCCAAGGTCGACGCGCAGGGGCCCGTCTACGCCAGCTGTGGGAGCGACGGGCAGGTGCAGGTGCAGGGAGCCACCGTGTGTCTTCCAGAGCCCGCCGAGCTGCTCACCGACGTCGTGCGGCTGCGTCAGCAGGGCGCCGAGCCCACCGCGTTGCTGGCGATGATCGACGCGGTGCTGCCGGAGGCCGAGCCGGGCCCCGCACGGGTCGAGCTGCTGGCGCTGCAGGTGTCGTTGCTCCTCGAGATCGACCGACCCGCCGACGCCCTCACCGCGATCGATGCCTACCTGGCCCAGGGCATCGATCTGCGCCGCGCCGACATGGAGGCCCTCGCCCAGCACCTCCGCGAAGCCCAGGCCCCTCCCGGCCCCTGATCGCACCCACAGCGGCCGCCCCTGAGCTACCTTCCCGCCTCGGAGGGCCCATGTCGATCACCTTGTTCCACCACCCATTCTCCCGTGCCGCCAACGTCGTGTGGATGCTCGAGGAGCTCGGCCTCGACTACGAGCTTCGCTACGTCGACATCATGGCCGGTGCCCAGAAGGATCCGTCGTTTCTCGCCCTCAACCCCATGGGCAAGCTCCCCACCCTCGCCGACGGCGAAGGCGACGACGCCGTCGTGCTCACCGAGTCCGCCGCCATCGGGATGTACCTCGCCGATCGCTACAGCAGCGGCACCCTGGCCCCCGCCCTCGACGACCCCACGCGCGCCACTTACCTGCGCTGGTCGCTGTTCGCCCCGTCGGTCATCGAGCCCTGCTGCTACGCCCACACCGCCCAGTGGGAATACCGCCCCGGCTCCGCAGGCTGGGGCACCTGGGAGGCCATGCTCGCCAGCTGCGAGGCGGCCATCGGCGACGGCCCGTGGCTGCTCGGCGACCGGTTCACCATGGCCGATGTCATCTTCGGCGGCACCGTCGGCTACATGCTGCAGTTCAAGATGTTCGAGGAGCGCCCCAGCTTCACCGCCTACATCGAGCGGCTGAACGCGCGGCCCGCCTGGAAGAAGGCCACCGAGATCAACGGCCGCATCATCGCCGAGAAAGGCCTGGGATCCTGAAGCAAGCGTGCTTCACTTACAATAGAAGCACCGCTTAGTTCCCCTGCAGCGAGCGACCCGCGGCCCACACGCAGCCCACCCCCACCGCCACCGCGGCCAGGTGCCAGCCCAGCGCCAGCTGCTGGTGCACCAGCTGCACCGTCAGGGCCACCACGACCGCCCAGCCCACCGCCGCCATCGCCGTAGCCCCCGCCCCACCAGGTCTCGCCGGCAGCCGCCCGGGCGCCCACAGGTCGCGGAGGTGGGCGGTGTTGAGCGCCCACACCGACGGGGTGTCGACGTTGGCCTCGATCCCATACGGCAGCGCCTGAGCCGTGGCCCCCGCGGGCAGCTGCCGGTACGTGCCGAACACACGGTCCCACACCACCAGACAAGCACCGTAGTTGCCGAAGAACCGCGGATCCGAGGTGTGATGGAGCTGGTGGACTCCGGGGGTGACGAACACCCCGCTCAGCGCCTCCCAGGCCGGCACGTGGGCGCGGGTGTGGCAGTAGAGGTTGTAGACGTTGATCAGCCCCTGGAAGAGCACGAACTGCTCGACGGTGAAGCCCAGCAGCGGCAGCGGCAGGTAGAACACCCACGCGTAGGCCCGGTACAGCCAGTTCACCCGGATGGCCGTCGACAGGTTGTAGTGCGAGCTGCTGTGGTGGGTGAGGTGGCCCCACGCCAGCGCCGGCACGTGGTGGCTCAGCCGATGCTGCCAGTACTGGCACAGCTCGGTGAGCAGGAAGCCCACGAGCAGCACGAGGGGCCACGGCAGCCGGTTCACGTCGACCACCCGCCACCCGTGGGCCTGGTCGATCCCCCACAGCACCCCCGCCGCCAGCAGCGTGCCCAGCACCAGGTTGCCCGCCGCGAGGTTGATGTTCGCCAGCGTGTCGGGCAGGTGATGCCAGCCGCGCCCCCCTCGCCGGTCGACCCACAGCTCCACACCGATGGCCGACAGCGCCAGCGCGGTGAGCACCACGTAGAAGACGACCGCCGCCATCAGTCGCCCGTGCGCAGGTAGGCCGCCTTGGGCTCCTCGGGGCCCCGCCCCAGGTCGTACAGGTAGCGGAAGTGGGTAACGAACAGCTCGGCCATGTTCATCGTCTGGTAAGGAAGCCCGTATTCCTTGGCGGTCGCCTCGATGATCGGCGTGATGGCCGGGTAGTGCACCGAGCAGATCTGGGGGAACATGTGGTGCGCCACGTGGGCGTTGAAGCCTCCGAAGACGAAGCTCACCAGCGGGTTCGTCGGGTGGAAGTCGAGGCTTGTGCGCAGGGCGTGCTCGTAGAACCCATGGGGGACCTTGCCGTCAGCGGCCCGCGGCGGCACGAACACCAGCCCGCGGTTGAGGTGGCTGCCGGTGAACGTCAGCACGAACAGGAAGCTCACGATCGCCTGATAGAACAGGTAGGCCCCGAGCACCGGCAGGAAGCCCACCCCCAGCAGCTGCATCGGGACGACGAAGGCCAGCGTGACATACACCGCCTTCCAGGCCAGCACCCCGAGCACCGCCGGCCACGGGTGCTCGATGTCGGTGACGTTGCCGATGGTCTTCACCGTCAGCATCTTCGCGTCTTTGACGAACACCCAGTGGGTGGTGAACAGCACGTACAGCAGCGGTGCGTACAGGTGCTGGAAGCGATGCATCGGCCGCCACGTCTGCGTGGGCGAGAACCGGAGCAGGTCGCTGGCCTCGATGTTGAAGTCGACGCCGGGGATGTTCACGCAGTTGTGGTGCATGATCCGATGGCGCAGCCGCCACAGGTAGGCGTTGGGACCGAACAGGTTGAAGGTGCCGTGAAACAGCAGCTCGTTGACCCAGCGCCGCTTGGACAGCGCCCCGTGCACCGCGTCGTGGCTGACCGAGTAGGCCACCGACATCACGCTCACGGCGTAGGCCACCAGCAGCAGGGCGGTCACCGGCAGGCTGTGCAGCTGGGTGACCAGTGCGGCGTACAGGCCCCAGTGGATCGCCAGCAGGGTCACCACCCGGAAGGCCATGCTCGGGTTGCCGAAGCGCCCGTTGGGTTGGGACCGCACATACGCCATCACCCGCTGCCGCAGCGCGTCTTGGAAGGGGCGGTGCACGCTGGAGTCGTAGCGGACGGGTTCGACGGAGTGCTTCACCGCCGGATCGTACCAGCTGCCGCGTCATGCTGCGCTCGCTGGTCCGACGGCGCCGGACGGAGCACCTAGGCAGCCGGAGGACGACGTTGCCGGCAGCAACCCACCCACCCCAGGGCTTCGTCGAGGCCCTCGACGACCTGAAGCGACGCACCAAGGCCTCCTTGGGCCCCGCCGACCTCGCCCACCGCGCCCGCATCGAGCGCTGGGGCCGGGTGTGCACCGCCCTGGGCTACGCCACCGCCTGGCTTGCACCCAACCCGCTGTCGGCCGCGCTCATCAGCCAGGGGCGGATGACCCGCTGGGCCATGGTCGCCCATCACACCCTGCACAAGGGCTACGACCGAGTCCCAGGGGCGGCCCCTCACCAGACCAGCAAGGGCTTCGCCCAGGGCGCGCGGCGCTGGCTCGACTGGCTCGACTGGATCGACCCCGAGGCGTGGTCCCACGAGCACAACCAGCTCCACCACTACCGGCTCGGGGAGACGGCCGACCCCGATCTGGTGGAGCACAACCTCGACTGGCTGCGGGAGGCCGAGTGGCCTCGAGCCGCGAAGCTGGCGGTGGTCACCTTCTTCATGCTCACCTGGAAGTGGAGCTACTACGCCCCCAACACCCTCCGGCACCTCCTCGGCATCGACCGCAGCCTGCTGGGGATGTTCGGCACCTGGGCGCTGTGGCGACGGTGCCTGCTGCCCTACGGCCTCGTGCACTTCGTGATCGTGCCCCTCCTCTTCCTGCCCCTGGGCGCGTGGGCGGCCTTCAGCGTGTGGGCCAACGTGGCGATGGCCGAGGCCCTCACCAACCTGCACGCCTTCGCCATCATCGTCACCAACCACGCGGGCCCCGATCTGCACCGCTTCGACACCAAGCCGAAGGGCCGCGGCGCCTTCTACTGGCGGCAGGTCGTGGGCTCGACGAACTACCCGACGGGGGGCGACCTCAACGACTTCCTGCACGGCTGGCTCAACTACCAGATCGAGCATCACCTGTTCCCCGAGCTTCCGATGTCGGCCTATGCGCGCATCCAGCCCGAGGTGCAGGCCATCTGCGCGGCCCACGGCGTGCCCTACGTGCAGGAGTCCGTGGCCGCTCGCCTCCGCAAGACCCTCGCGGTGGCCCTCGGCGACGCCGACATGATCCGGGAGCCGGCGCCGGCGACCTGCTGACGCCACGGCATCCAACGGCCCCATCCACCAGCCATGCATAAACGCATGCCAGGTAGACCCCATTGGGCGAAGTCCACACAGATTCGCACACATAGACTCCAGGTGTCTCGCCGACGAGCGAGTACCCTTCACCTGGAGCACACCATGACCGTTCGCAGTATGTCTTTGTTCACCGCCCTCTTTGTCGCCGCCTGCGCTGGCGAATCGCCCATCGACGACGACCCGCGAGATGCTCCCACCACCACCCCTGACGAGGTGGTCGACTTCGCCGCCCACGGCGCCGCTCCGGTCGGGTTCGCCGTACTCACCGACAGCGACCTCACCGTGAAGGCCTGGTACCCGAGTACCACCACGGCCCCTGAAGACATCGAGTACCTCGCCCAGGTCCGCCTGTTCGGCCCCGACAGCGACCCCATGCCGTTCTACGGCGCGGCCGTCGCCAACGCCGCGCCCGATGCCGCCCAGGGCCCGTACCCCCTCGTGGTCCTGTCCCACGGCTTCGGCATGAACCCCGAGTGGTACCACCCACTCGCTGAGCACCTCGCCTCGCGTGGCTACGTCGTGTTGGCCCCCGAGCACATCGAGTACGACTGGTTCACCGATGTGGTGTCTTCCACCGTGAGCCGCCCCCTGCAGGTCAGCCAGACCATCGACTTCGCCGCGTCCGGTATCCTCTCCGGGGCCATCGACACCGAGCACATCGCGGTGGTCGGCCACTCCTACGGCGGGACCACGGCGTTGATGGCGGGCGGCGCCCAGTTCCAGACCGACTGGCTGGAGGAGAGCTGCGCCATCGAGGAAGACCCCTTCCTCCAGAGCTTCTTCTGCGAGGTGCTCCTCGGGGGGACCGAGCAGCTGGCCGGCGACATGGGGCTCGACGCCGTGCCCACCGGCCTGTGGCCGAGTCTCGCCGACGAGCGCGTGGATGCCATCGTCGCGATGGCTCCCGACGGGGGCCTGTTCGGCGACGTGGGCCTGGCACAGCTCGACGTGCCCGCGATGTTCATCGGGGGGACCGGCGACACGGCTGCGCCCTGGAGCTGGGGCGGCGAGCTCGCCTGGGACCACGTCTCCAGCCCCACCCGTGCGATGGTCGCCTTCGAGGGCAGCGACCACTTCATCGTCACCACGACGTGCGACCACATGCCCTGGACGGCCGGGCTTCCCGAAGAGTACGCCGGCATGTTCTGCGACGACCCGGCCTGGGACAAGGCCGACGCGCTGGCGCTCACCAACGAGACCGTCGCCGCCTTCCTGGCCCACACGCTGCGGCAGGATGGAGCCGGCCGGATGGCCCTCGAGCCCGAGCGCTTCGCGGAGGTCGAAGGTCTCGAGGTCCGCTTCGAGGAGACGAGCCCGGGGCTGCGGTAGTCGCCCCCTGCTGAGCGGGCGGTAGGCGCCAAGCGCTCTAGGCGACGGGTGGGCGCGGCACCGTGAGCACCACCGTGGTTCCCACGCCCTGCTCGCTGTCGATGTGGACCTCGCCTCCCATCTGCTCCATCAGGCGCCGCACGATGGCGAGGCCCAACCCGGTGCCGCCGTAGGTGCGGTGGGTGGTGACCTCGGCCTGGGTGAACGGGTCGAACACGCGACCGAGCTGCTCGCTCGACATGCCGATGCCCGTGTCGCGCACCACCAGCTCACCGGCTGCCACGCGCAGCTCCACCCGGCCCTGGTCGGTGAACTTCGCGGCGTTCGACAGCACGTTGAGCAGACACTGCTGCAGCCGGAAGCGGTCGGCTCGCACCTCGTGAGGCTCCACCTCGACCACCAGCTGGTTGCCGCGCTCGGCGAACAAGGGCCGAGCCTGCTCGACCACCTCGGCCACCGGCACCGACACGTCGAAGACCTCGGTGGTGAGCTCCATCCTCCCGGCCTCGACCTTCGACAGGTCGAGCACGTCGTTGACCAGGCCCAGCAGGTGCCGACCGGCGCGCTGCACCCGATCGAGGTCGTCGACCATCCCCTGCTGGCCCTCTTCCTCGGCTTCCTCCGACACCAGCTCGGCGTAGCCCAGGATGGCATTGAGTGGCGTGCGCAGCTCGTGGCTCATGTTCGCGAGAAAGGCCGACTTGGCCTGGCTCGCCTCCTCCTCCGCGATCTGCGCCTTGCGTAGCCGAGCGAGCAGCTGCTGGTACTGGTGGTCGTTGGCCCACAGGTAGCCCGTCAACAACGTGAGCAGGCCGATGGTCGTGGCCGTTCCCATGCGGTCCCACCCCGGGAGGAACAGGTAGGGCTCGACCACACCTCCGCTCGCCTGGATGCCGTGCAGCGCCAGCGCCCCCAGCGCCATCATGGCCGCCCAGAAGATGGCGGCACGCACGCCCCCCGCCGCGGTCGCCATCACCGGGATCAGCACCCACCAGTGCGTCGGCGGCGAGCTGACGCCGCCCAGGAGCACCGAGATGGTCCACAGCGACTGCGCGAGAGAGAAGACCACCACGTGGCCGGCGGCGGCGACGCGATCGACGCGCAGCAGCACCAGGGTGGCGACGCAGCCCACAGCGACCGAGCCTACCGACAGCGACGCGCTCGGCTCCCCCAGGGCGGCCATGCCGAGGCTGATGCCGATAGACCACGGCAGGACGAACCACGCCATCCACCGGATGGCGCGCGACCTACGGGCCTCATGGGCGCCTGCGTCATCGAGCGGGCTCGGGTCGGTGTCGGGCGTCATCTCTGTTTCCACATCGCCCCTCATCGGACCGCTCGGCGGTCGCTGAACGTACACTGTGAGCGATGGCCTTCCACTATTCGCGCGGCCGCTGGACACAAGCACCGCGCCCTCGGCCCGACGCGTTACCGCCAGCCGGTGAACAGCAGCCGCACCACCCTGTCGAGCAGCCAGCGCAGGCCCGGTCCCCCGAGGGCCCCCTGTCGCAGCCCCCGCCCACGCCCCCGGCCGAGGCCCAGCGCTGCGGGCACGAGCAGGGTCGACCACACGCTGTTGCTGCTGCACCCCGAGCTGGAGCTCGATCCCGACGACACCGGCGCGATGGACTGGGCATCGACGTCGACGGTGTAGTCGCCCTCGCTGGGGGACTCGACGAACAGCGTGGCCGCGCCGTCGAGCTCGAAGACCAGCATCGCGTCGCCCACCCCCGACGACTCCGCCAGCAGCACCCCATCGTCGCTCACCACCCGGGCGGCGATGTCGAGGTTGCTGATCGTCGTGACCGTGATGGCATGCAGCTCGGTGGTCTGCAGCGCGAAGGTGTCGATGTCGTCGGCCAGCAGCGAGCCGTCGAGGGCTACCGAGCTGTCGATCGGCAGGGCCTCCGCGTTGCCGGCATCGTCGCCGTAGTCGTCGAGCTCGGCCCCGTACACCTCGTGCTGGATCCAGTTCACGAAGCTGGGCACGCGGGTGTACACGCCGGGGTGGTCGGCCTCGGCGCAGCCCACCCCCCAGCTGACGACGCCGTACAGCGCGGGGCCCACGTCGGTGTCGACCACCAGCGGGCCGCCGCTGTCTCCGGTGCAGGCGTCGATGCCACCGTTCACGGTGTCGCCGGCGCAGACCATGGTGTCGAGGACCTCGTGGCTCGGCACATACAGGTTCTGGCAGGTAGCGAGGTCCACCAGGGGCACGTCGACCGACTGCAGGTGCTCCGAGACGGTGCCCGTCGTGTCGATGTCGCCCCATCCCGCCACGGTAGCCGTGGTGCCGGGGGGTGCCCAGACCGCCTCTCCGGCGCGGGTCAGCAGCGGGGTCGGCGCCACGCCCTCGACTGGGTAGCCCAGCCGCAGCAACGCGATGTCGTTGGGCTTGTAGCCCCAGGTGTAGTCAGGGTGTTCGGTCCACGACACCACGTCGTGCAGCGTGCCCTGGCCGAGCTCCGACGAGCCGACCTCCACCTTCACCCCGCCCACGTAGGCCCAGTTCAGGCAGTGCGCGGCGGTGAGCACCCAGAACGGATCGATGAGCGTACCGCCGCATGCGTGATTGCCTGACGCGTCTTGGATGGACACCAGCGTGGCGTGGTCGGCGATGTCGGCGTCGGCACCGCCGATGATCATCTGGGACTCCGGGTCGGCGAACACCACCTCCCCTGCGGCGGGGGCACAGGCCGGGAGCAGGGCGAGGGCGAGGAGGCAGCGCATGGGGACTCCGTGGTGATGCGGCCACATGGCCCGGGCACGTCGGCACCGTGGGCGTTCGTTGCAGTGCAACGCGGATGTGTTGACCACCCGTTGCCGGAAGCCCGAGCCAGCGAGGCCGACACCGCCGACGCACCGGCTCGGACCCGCCCGTCATCTGCGCCCGCACGTCCACCGCGACCTGCCGCAGGGCACGCGACGCCGACGGTAGCGAGCTTGCGAGCGCAGGTCCAGGAGCCGGCCCTGCCGCATAGGCAGGTCGCGCTCCGGGGGTCGAGAGGGGGCGGAGCCCCCCGGCAACCCGTGGTGCGGATGGAACGCCCCGTCCTGCGTGGGCAGCTCATCCTCGATCCGGACCGAGCCGGACCAGCAGCAGAGCGCTCTCCTCGACCACCACACCACGCCACTCCCCACGCTCCCCCTCGCCCAAGCACGTCG
>CBDUIC010000024.1:0-72711 GCA_965367245.1 uncultured bacterium
AACACCGCCACCGCCACCGGTGGACCCGTCGGTGCCATCGTAGCCGGAGAAGCCGTACCAGAAGGCCGTGCGCGAGCCGCCCATGCCGCCGTCGCGGTCGGCGCCGATGCCGCCGAGGCCGTTGCTGACCAGCCCCGAGGTGCCGTCGGTACCGTTCGTCTCGTCGCCGCCGCCGGCGCCACCCTGGCCGTAGATGCCTGTGGCTTGCGCGCCATCGGAGCCGGCGAGGCCCCCCTGGGTGTCACAGTCGCCGCAGATGAAGCTGCACGTGCCTGCGCAGCACGACGTGTCGGACTTGCCGCCGTTCCCGCCCTTGCCCCCGTCGCTGTTGGCGCAGTCGCCAGAGCCACCGTCGCCGCCCACCTCCCGGGTGGTGGAGCAGACCGAGTAGCCACCGCCGCTGCCGTCGTCGCCCTTCGCGCCAGCAGGTGCCGCCTGGCTGGCGCTGACGCCGTTGGCGCGCGCGGTGCCGTCGGCCCCCGTGCCCGCGTCGATCTCCACCCGAGCCATGTCGAGAGCACCATCCTCCACGTGGACCGCGTAGGAGCTGCGACCTCGGTAGGTGCTGGTGCCGAAGGCCGTCGGGCCCACGATGTGCAGGTCGTACATCCCCGCGCTCGCGGAGCGCACCCGCACGGTCTCGTACTCGGCGTCGGCGAACTCGTAGCCGCCGGTGACGGTCACGGTGTGCCCAGCGGCCGTGTTGCTGTCGCGGACCCAGCTGGTGTCGTAGCCACCGAACACATCCACATCCGCGTCGATGAGGATGCCGCCGGTGTAGCTGCCGGCCGACACGTAGACGTGGGGCAGCGACAGGTCGTCGGCCACGCCCACCGCGTAGTCGAGGGTGAGGCACGGCAGCGACCGGCTGCAGCTGAAGTTGAGGATGTTGCTGCCGGTCTTCGACACGAACACCGCGTCGACCTCGCGACCGTCGATACCGTCGCAGTCTTCATCCTTGAACACGTCGTCGGGCTCGTCGAAGGCCCCGGGGAACCGGTCGCCATCGAGGTCGTCGCAGTCTCCGTCGCAGGTCGACCAGCTGTCGGTGTCGATGTCGTCTTGGTTGAGCGTGTCGTCGCTGTCGTCGCAGTCGAGGTCGTTGTCGACCCTGCCGCTCGGCGCGCCGTCGCAGGTGGACTGTGGCGTCGACAGGGGGTTGCCCCAGCCGTCGCTGTCGTCGTCGAGCCAGTAGTCGACGAAGGTGAGCCCGTTGTCTGCGACCGTGTCGCAGTCGTTGTCGGCCCCGTCGCACACCTCTCCGTTGCCCGGGAAGTTGGCGGGGTCGCTGTCGTCGCAGTCGAAGCACACCGTCGAGCCGTCGCCATCGCCGTCGGGCGTGTCTTCGGTGGTCGGGTTGCAGTCGTCGTCGAGGCTGTTGCAGGTCGTCTCGGCCTGGCCGGGATTCACCGCAGGACGCACATCGTCGCAGTCGGTGTCGTTGTCGGCGTGGGCCGGGGGAGCCCCGTCGCAGGTGCTGACGGGGGCGCTGCCCTGCAGCCCGTACCCATCGGCGTCGCCGTCGGGCCAGTAGTCGGTGAACACGATGCCGTTGTCGGGAATCGAGTCGCAGTCGTTGTCGAGGCCGTCGCACAGCTCGCCGAGGTAGGGCGAGTTGTTGCCGTCGGCATCGTCGCAGTCGTCGCTGTTGGTGGCCTCGCCCGTGCCATCGCAGGCGAGGGTGGTGCCAGCGACGGTCGACGTGTCGCCCGCACCGTCGCCATCAGCATCGACGTAGCAGTCGTCGAAGCCATCGCAGTCTTGATCGACACCGTCAGCCACCACCTCGGTGGCGCCGGGGTTGATGGCCGCGAGGGCATCGTTGCAGTCGTCGTCGTTGACCACCCAGCTGCCCGCCGGCGCACCGTCGCAGGTGGAGGTCGCGGCGATGGCCGCGCCGTAGCCGTCGACATCCACGTCGGGCCAGTAGTCGGTGAACAGCAGCCCGTTGTCGGCGACCGCGTCGCAGTCGTTGTCGGCCCCGTCACACACCTCGGCGTTGGTCGGGTAGTTGTTGGGGTCGTCGTCGTCGCAGTCGATGTTGTTGCTCACGAAGCCCGCAGGCGCACCGTCGCAGGTGTCGGTGGGCAGCGCGAGGCTGTCGCCGAAGGTGTCGCCGTCGTCGTCGGGGTAGAACGGCAGGAACACCAAGCCATCGTCGGCGAGGCCGTTGCAGTTGTTGTCGGCTCCGTCGCACGACTCGGGGAGCAGCGGAGAGTTGGCCGGGTCGGTGTCGTCGCAGTCGGTGCACGCCGACACGCCGTCACCGTCGCCGTCGATCTGGTCGGGCGTGGCGCCATCACAGTCGTTGTCGATGCCGTCACAGGTCTGCTCGGGCACCGACGGGTTGATGTCGGGGTCGACATCGTCGCAGTCCGTGGCGTCGGCGGTGTAGCCCGCAGGGGCGCCGTCGCAGGTGCTGACCGGCGTGCCGAACTGGTCACCGAAGCCGTCGCCGTCGTCGTCGAGCACGTAGTCGACGAACGTGAGCCCATCGTCGATGCCCCCGGCGCAGTCGTTGTCTTTGCCGTCGCACACCTCGGGCAGCAGCGGGGAGCGCTCGGGGTCGCCGTCGTCGCAGTCGTCGCACTCGTCGACGTAGTCGCCGTCTTGGTCGGGCCGATCCTCGGTCAGCGGCTCGCAGTCGTTGTCTTGCCCGTCACAAGTGAGCTCGGTCGCCGCCGGGTTGACGTAGGGGTCGAAGTCGTCGCAGTCGAGCCCGTTGTCGACGTGGGGCTGGCCGGTCGGGGCACCGTCGCAGGTAGTGGCCGGCGAGGCGCTGGAGTTGCCGTAGCCGTCGAGGTCGACGTCGGGCCACCAGTCCTGGAAGACGAGGCCGTCGTCGGCGCTGGCGTTGCAGTCGTTGTCGGCGCCGTCGCACACCTCGGGGTTGCCCGGGAAGTTGTCGGGGTCGGCATCGTCGCAGTCGTCATCGAGGGCCGCGTAGTTGGGCGGCGGCACGTCGCAGGTGTTGATGGACGGCAGCGAGCCGTCGCCGTGGCCATCGTCGTCGGCATCGGGCCAGTAGTCGACGTAGACGATGCCGTTGTCGGCCGTGCCGTCGCAGTCGTTGTCGGCTCCGTCGCACAGCTCGCCCTGACCGGGGAAGTTGAGCGGGTCGGTGTCGTCGCAGTCGTCGCACACCGACACGCCGTCGGCGTCACCATCGGGCTCGTCGGCGGTGGTGAGGTCGCAGTCGTTCTCGAGACCGTCGCAGGTGATCTCGGTGGCGTCGGGGTTCACCGCCGCGTTCGTGTCGAGGCAGTCGGTGTCGTCCATCACCCACCCGGCCAGGGGGGGCTTGCAGTCGAACACGGGGGTGGAGGTGGGGTCGCCGAAGGTGTCGCCGTCGTCGTCGGCATACCACTCTCCGAACACCAGCCCGTCGTCGGCCACGCCGGTGCAGTCGTTGTCGGCGCCGTCACAGACCTCGGGGTTTCCGGGGAAGTTCACCGGGTCGCTGTCGTCGCAGTCGATGCAGGTGGGGGAGCCGTCGCCGTCGCCGTCGGGCCCATCCTCGGTGGAGGGGTCGCAGTCGTTGTCGATGCCGTCGCAGGTCGCCTCGGGCTGGCCCGGGTTGACGGTGTAGGCGATGTCGTCGCAGTCGGTGGCCTCCCCGACGTAGCCCAAGGGCGGGCCGTCACAGGTGGTGGTCGCGGCGCCGTACAGGTCGCCGAAGCCGTCTTGGTCGACGTCGGGCCAGTAGTCGGTGAACACCAGATCGTTGTCGATGACCGCGTCGCAGTCGTTGTCGGCCCCGTCGCACAGCTCGGGGTTGCCCGGGAAGTTGGCCGCGTCGTCGTCGTCGCAGTCGCCGCCGACCACCTGCAGGCACTGGGTGTTGGTGGACCCCGTGCACGGCGCGGCCACACAGACGCAGTCACCATCCTCGTCCCATGCGTCGGTGCCGTCGTCGATGAGCCCGTTGCAGTCGTTGTCGGCCCCGTCGATGCCCTCGGGCGCCCCCGGGTAGGTGGTGCTGTCGTCGTCGTCGCAGTCGTCGGCGGGCTTCGGGCCCGGGTAGAACTCGGCGCACTCCAGGGCGACGTGGGTGTCGTTGTCGGCATCCCGGTCGTCGATGATCTCGTTGCAGTCGTCGTCGCGGTTGTTGCCACACACCTCGTCGGCGTTCGGATGCACCGACGGATCGGTGTCGTCGCAGTCGCCCTGGTTGGGGCTGAAGCCGTCGTTGTCGTTGTCGCCGTCGAGCCCGTCGACAATCGCGATGCGGGTCGTGTCGACGCCCACGTTCCCACCGAGGTCGACCACCTCGAGGCGCACGATCCAGTCGCCGAGCCCGGCGGGCTCGGTCCACGCTGCGGTGGTCGTGCCCGCACCGTTGGGCGGCCCCGACGCCACCTCGATCGCAGCCGACGACCCATCCTCGGGCTCGACCCACCAGGTGGCCATCAGGTCGCTCACCGGGTCGTTGGGGTCGAACACCGACCCCACCATGAGCACCTCGCCCTGCAGCTCGAAGACGTCGAGGTTGGCAGGCTCGATGATGTCGGCGACAGGCTGCTCGTCGGCAGGCTCGATGACCAGCGTGATCGTGTCGCGCCCGATCCCACCCTCCAGGTCGAACACCTCGAGGGTGATGGTGTGGTCGCCGGCAGAGAGCAGCTGCGAGGTGCGGACCACGCCGCTCGACGAGATGTCGCCTCCCTCCTCCAGCGTGCCGTCGATGTCGCTCATCCAGCTGTAGGTCTGGATGTCGTCGAGGCCGTTGCCATCCGACAGGGTGCCCACGAAGTCGATGGTGTCGAGGCTGGTGAACACCTCACCGTCGACCGGGTCGTTGATGGCCGCCACCGGGTCGAGGTTGGCGTTGCCCTTGACCGACACGTCGTTGGAGCACGCAGCGACCACGACGAGGGACACGATCAGATGGGACGAGCGGAACATGAGGCCTCCGAGCCTGCAGGACTCGATGATACACGGCGGTCAACCCGCCAGCGCGCCCGTCTATACCGGGGTGGGAGGGGCCCGCCCGCTAAAACCCGCTCCAGGTCTGCGAGGCTAGTCGACCACCAGCGCGAGGGAGACACTCGCTTCGTCTCGCTCCGTGTCGACCACCGACAGGGTCAGCGTCAGCGGGGCCCCCGCAAGCTCGCCGCTCGCGGCGCGGGCCGCCAGGTCGCCGGACAGCGCCGCGTGCACCTCGCCCCAGCCCGGGCCCGAGGCAGGGCAGTTGAGGATGATCAGCGACACGAAGTCGGCAGGCTCGCCGTCGACGGTCAGTCGGAGCACCGCGTTCATCTCTGAGCGCGTGTCGAGGCCGGTCGACAGCAGGTCGAGGGTGAAGCCGATGTCGCCGTAGGGGCCCTCGGTGAGCTCGATGGGGTCGCTGTCGGCGAAGGGCACGAAGGTGGCCAGGCTCCCCTGGCCCACCTCGATCTGGGCCGGGCCGAAGCCGGTGCACAGGTCGGGGCCCGTGTCGGCTGTGGATGCGGTGGACCCTGTGGGAAGCGGGGTCAGCGCCGTGTCGATGAGGGCCGTGGGCGTCGTGGTCGACGCGGGGGTGGCGGTGTCCCAGCGCGGCCCGGTGGCATCGGGGTCGGGCTCGCCGCAGGCGAGGAAGAGGAGCAAGGCGAGCATGTCGCACGCTACCACCCCACCGAGTGGCTCGCGCGCCTCACCCCGATCGCCACTGCAATACGCCACCCGGATCCCCGTAGGTGAGATTGAACGGCTTGGATGCCTCCCCACCAGCCGCTCACCGCTCCCCTCTCGACCTGCGCCGTGGCTCCTTGGCCGCGACGACCAGCGGGCCTCGGCCCGAACCGGTAGACTCCCCGACCCTTGGAGAAGACCGCCCTCACATGACCGCCTTCCTGGACATCATCCTCAGCGTTCCGACGGTGCTCTTCACCGTGCCCCTCGTCCTGGCGGCCATCTACTGGGCTCTCGCCATCCTCGGCGCGGTCGACATCGAGATCCTCGACGGCGTCGATGGAGCGATCGATGGGGCGCTGGAAGGCCTCGACGGGGCCCTCGATGGAGCCGTCGACGGGGCCCTGGAGGGCGCCATCGACGGGGCCCTCGACGGAGCCGCCGACGGGGCCCTCGACGGCGCAGCGGAAGCGGCCGACGCCGCCGAAGCGGCCGCCAGCGGTGGCGTCCTCGTGCTGCTCGCCAACGTGCTGCGCCTGGGCAGGGTCCCCCTCACCGTGTCGCTGTCGGTGTTCGTGTTCTGGGGCTGGATCGCTGGCTTCGTGCTCACCTGGATGTACCAGAACTGGGTCGGCACGGGCGTCGTCCCCCATGTGGCCTTCTCGGTGCTGGCCATGGGGCTCGCCTCGGGCATCGGTCTCGCGCTGATGAACGTCAGCGTGCGCCCCCTCGAGCCCGTGTTCAAGAGCGCCCCCGGTCGGCGTCGAAGCAGCCTCGTCGGTGAGAGCTGCGAGCTGACCACCGGCCGCGTCGACGCCACCTTCGGCCAGGCCACCTCCCAGGTCGGCGGCGACGACATGGTGTTCCAGGTGCGCTGCGACCACCCCGGCAACGGGCTCGTCAAGGGCAGCAAGGCCCTCATCGTCCACTACGACCCCCGGCGCGAGGCCTACATCGTAGAGCCCCTCGCCTCCCCCACGTCTGCTCGGAACGCCTCGGCGAGCCGTGCGGCAACTGCTCACCACCTCAAGGAGGGTTGACCCCTATGGAGTTCGTGCTCCTCGGCGCTGCTGCGCTCTTCCTGCTGTTCCTGTTCGTAGGCGGCATCGCGTTCGTCATCGCCAAGTTCTACCGGAAGGTCGACCAGGGCAAGGCGCTCATCATCAACAAGATGAAGAGCGAGCCGGAGGTGACGTTCACCGGCGGCGTGGTCTACCCGATCATCCACCGTGCCGAGGTGATGGACATCTCGGTGAAGTCCATCCTCATCGCCCGTGCCGGCAAGGATGGGCTGATCTGTGAAGACAACATCCGAGCCGACATCAAGGTCGCCTTCTTCGTGCGGGTCAACAAGACTCAGGAAGATGTGCTGAAGGTCGCCCAGTCCATCGGCTGTGAGCGCGCCAGCCAGCAGGAGACCCTCGAGGAGCTGTTCGCAGCCAAGTTCAGTGAGGCCCTCAAGACGGTCGGCAAGCTCCTCGAGTTCGAGCAGCTCTACACCCGCCGGGAAGACTTCAAGGACCGGATCATCGAGGTCATCGGCCGCGACCTCAACGGCTACTTCCTCGAAGACGTGGCCATCGACTACCTCGAGCAGACGCCGGTAGAGACCCTCGACAAAGACAACATCCTCGACGCTCGCGGCATCCGAAAGATCACGATGATCACCGCCGAGCAGAACATGCAGACCAACGATCTGCGTCAGAACGAGAAGAAGGAGATCACCCGGCAGAATCTCGAAGCCGACGAGGCCATCCTCGAGCTCGAGCGGCGCCGGGCCGATGCCGAGGCCAAGCAGCAGCGCGAGATCGCTACGGTCAAGGCACGCGAGGCCGCCGAGACGCAGACCGTCGAGGCCGAGGAAGCCCAGCGCTCCGAGCTCGCCCGCATCAGTGCCGCCGAGCAGATCGAGATCGGCAACCTCAACAAGCAGCGGCAGGTCGAGGTCGCTGAGAAAGACATGCAGCGCGTCGTCGCCATCAAGTCCGAGCAGGTCGAGCGCGACCGCGAGCTCGAGGTGATCTCCCGCAAGCGCGAGGTCGAGCGCCAGGAGATCGACAAGGAGATGGAGCTCGAGGTCAAGCGCAAGGAGATCGCCGAGGTCGTGCGCGGCCGCATCGTCGTCGACAAGAACGTCGCCGAAGAAGAGGAGCGCATCAAGGATCTGCGCGCCAACGCCGAGGCCACGCGAAACAAAGACGTGCAGGTCATCGCCGCCGAAGGCGAGGCCCAAGAGTCGCTGGTCAAGGAGATCAAGGCGGCGGAGGCGGCCGAGAAGGTGGCCGAGTTCCGTGCCCGCGAGAAGCTCACCCTCGCCAACGCCGACCTCGAGGCCGCCGAGCGGGTCGCCAAGGCGAAGATCCGCATGGCCGAGGGTGTGCAAGCCGAGCAGGCCGCCACGGGCCTGGCCGAGGTCAAGGTCAAGGAAGCCAACGCCCTGGCCATCGAGAAGGAAGGGCTCGCCACCGCACGGGTGGAGCTCGAGCGCATGCAGGCCACCGCCAAGGGCAGTGAAGACCAGGGTATGGCCCGGATGAGGGTGCGCGAAAAGGAGATCGAGCTGCAGGCCCAGCTGGCCCGCGAGCAGATGGTCGCCGAGGCCGACGGCAAGAAGGCGGAGGCCGAGGCCATCCGCATGACCGGCCACGCCGAGGCGGAGTCCATCCAGGCGAAGCGCACCGCCGAGGCCCAGGGCGAGTCGGCGATGGCCGAGGCCATCAAGCAGAAGCTGCTGGCCGAGGCCGCCGGCGCCGAGGCGCAGGCCAAGGTCATCGAGACCCGAGGCCTCGCCGAGGCCCGCGCCGTCGAAGAGAAGATGCGCGCCGAGGCCAAGGGCCTGCAGGAGAAGCTCGAGGCCATGAAGGCCATGGAGGGCACGGCTCGCGAGCACGAGGAGTTCCGCATCGGGCTGGAGCACCAGGAGAAGATCGCCATGGCGAGCCTGCAGGTGCAGACCACGGTGGCGACCGAGCAAGCCAAGGTGCTGGCCGAGGCCTTCGGCAAGGCCAACATCCAGATCATGGGCGGCGACGGCCAGTTCTTCGACCGCTTCGTGCAGGCCGCCAGCGTGGGCAATGCCATCGACGGGCTGCTAGGCAACAGCAAGGCCCTGTCGGGCGCCCTGTCGCCCTACACCAGCGGCGAGCGCAGCCTCACCGACGGCGTCAAAGACGTGATCGAGGCGGTCACGCCCACGGGCGCTGCCGGGGTGGCGGCCACGGCGGTCCTCGCGAAGATGCTCGCCGACGCCACCAGCGACGAAGAGAAGTCACGGCTGGAGATGCTGCTCGCCAAGGCCAAGGAGCTGGGCCTGTAGCAGCGCGTTTGTCCTCGGGTCGGAGCCGCCAGGCTCCGGCCCGTCGTCGTGCCTGACCCCTCCCCTCCCCCCGGAGCCCGACCGTGGCCGAAGAGCCCACCGACGAGATGCACAGCGACGCCGTCGAAGGCGGTAACTACGACGTGATCCGCCAGCGGCTCACGGCCCATGGCGACACCCTCAAGTCTGCCGCCGATGCCCTCAACGAGCGCCGTCAGGAGACCTTCGGATCCACCGAGCTGCGCATCGCCGGCAACGAGCGCGTGCGCACCGAGAACAACTGCGTGCCTCGCGACATCGTCCAGGTCGGTGGTGCGCTGCTGGTGGGGTACACCGTCTTCCTCGGGCTGAAGAAGAAGACCGTTCCCGACGACGTGTTCAGCCTGCAGCGCTTCGAGCGCGACGGCGACGCCATCGCCTTCCACAGGGTCACCGACGAGGCCCGCACAGCCTTCCTGAACGACGCGACCTTCCAGCGCGAGTTCACCGAGCTCTACCAGTACTACACCGACGCCAAGCTCATCCAGCTGCGCGTCACCGAGACGAAGCTGCTGGCGGTGTTCCAGACCGGCGCCACGGCTCGCGACGTGAAGGTGCTCCGCTGGGCCGTCGACCCCGACGGGCAGGTCACCTACATCGACAACCGTGGTGAGCGCGACCACGTCTTCCCGCCCACCCACGACTTCGAGTGGACGCCCACCTCCCGCGCCGACCACATCCTGGGCCGCCACCCCCACGTCAACATCCTCGACCAGGTGTTCGTCGAGACCGTCGGCGGCGACCTCACCGTCAAGGTGGAAGACAACACCGAAGACGGCGAAGGCATCTACAGCGAGCCCGTCGACGACCCCAACCAGTCCCTCGACGACGCCGAGATCGCCTACGCCCAGCGCGGTGTGCTCATCCTCATCCGGGTCAAGCCCTTCCGCGAGGCCGACACCCGCTACCTGGTGTTCAACCGCAACACCCGCACGGTGCACCGCATCGACGCCATCGGTCAGTCCTGTGTGTCGCTGCCGGAAGACCACGGCATCCTCTTCCCCGGCGGCTACGTGCTGCGCACCGGCGAGGTGAAGGTCTTCGACGACGGGCTGCGCGGCCTCGAGTTCGTGCGCCGCATCGACGCCCCCAACGGCGAAGACGTGCTCTACGTGTTTCACCGCCGCAGCGACGGCCTGTACGGGTTGTATCCCTACAACCTCATCCGCAAGGAGGTCTCCAACCCCATCACGGCCCACGGCTACAGCCTGTTCGACGACGGCACCCTGATGGTGTTCCGGGCCACCGACGAGCCCAGTCGCGTGCATCCGGTGCAGGTGTGGGAGACGCCCTTCGTCTCGGCGGAGGTGCACCAGGCCGCCCCCACCGACGGCTCGCTGCTGGGGCGCATCGGCAACCGCGATCTGGTGCGCGGCATCTCGGATGCCCTCACGCTGGTCAACCTCATCCGCAACCAGTCGCCCACGCAGCAGGTCTACGAGGAGCTGGCGCAGGCCTGCAACCGGTTCATCGATGCCTACTATTGGGTGGGCGAGGCCGAGGTCGGCGACCTACGCTCCCTGGCCGAGCAGGTGCGGCGCACCGCCGAGCTCATCGTCGACGAGTTCGTCAAGGTCCAGACGCTCAAGCAGCGCGCTCGGCAGGTGCTGCGCGACATCAAGGCCGCCCACGACAAGCTGCTCACCGACGTGCGGCCGCAGTACTTCAAGTCCGTCGAGGAGTTCCTGGGCGGGATGACCACCCTGCGGCAGCACCGCGGCCAGGTCATCACCCTGCGGGAGACGCGCTTCGTCGATCAGCAAGCCCTCGACACCCTCGAGAAGGCCACGGTCGACCGGTTCGACGCCGTGAGCAAGGCGACCGTCCAGTTCCTGCTGGGCGACGGCGCCTTCGCCCCCCTCCTCGACAGCCTCGACGCCCTGCTGGCCGAGGTCGAAGAGGTGAAGAAGGCCACCGAGCTGCAGCCGCTCACCGAGCGCCTCGACACGGTCACCGAGGGGGTCAACCTCCTCGGCGAGGTCGTGGCCGGCCTCGACGTCGACGACCCCACCGAGAAGACGACCATCCTCGAGGGCATCGCCGAGGTCGTCGCGGCCTCCAACCGCACCCGCGCCGTCCTCGACAACCGCCGCAAGAGCCTGCGCTCCGCGGAGGGAAAGGCCGAGTTCGGGGCCCAGTTCAAGCTGTTCGGCCAGGCCGTGGCCAGCGCCCTGGCCATGTGCGACACCCCCGAGGCCTGCGACGAGCAGCTGTCGCGCCTGCTCATGCAGCTCGAGGAGCTCGAGGCCCGCTTCGGCGAGTTCGATGCGTTCCTGCCCCAGCTCGCCGACAAGCGTGAAGAGGTCTACGACGCCCTCACCTCCCGCAAGCAGACCCTCCTCGACGAGCGGCAGCGCCGGGTCGCTGCGATCACCGGCGCCGCCGACCGCGTGCTGGGCGGGGTGGAGCGCCGCGCCCGCGCCTTCAAGAGCGAAGAAGAGCTGGCCAGCTGGTTCGCCGCCGACCCGATGGTCATGAAGCTGCGGCAGTTCGCCGAGCAGCTCGGCGGGCTCGGCGACACCGTCAAGGCCGACGAGCTCCTCGCACGCCTCAAGACCGCCCGCCAAGATGCCCTGCGCGGCCTGCGCGACAAGCTCGACCTGTTCGAGGGAGGCGACGACCTGCTCCGCTTCGGCAAGCACCGGTTCAGCGTCAACCGCCAGCCCCTCGAGCTCACCCTGGTGCCTCACGCCCAGCAGGGCCTGGCGCTCCACCTCAACGGCACCGACTACCACGAGCCCATCACCGACGAGGCCTTCCTTGCCACCCGCCCCTACTGGGACCAGTCGGTGGTGTCGGAAGACAAGGAGGTCTACCGCGGCGAATACCTCGCTTCGGTGATCCTCGAGGCCGCCGACCGCGGCGACAAGGGCCTGTCGATGGGGCGGCTCGAGCAGGCCATCCTGTCGGAAGACGACCTGCTGACGGTGGTGCGTGAGGTCGCCGCCGATCGCTACGACGAGTCGTACGACCGAGGCATCCACGACGCTGACGCGGCCAAGATCCTGCGCACCCTGATCGGCCTACGCCAGACCGCCGGGCTGCTGCGCTACGGCGGCGACGCCCGGGCCATGGCCGCGCTGTACTGGGCCTTCGCGCCCGACGTGCCCAAAGACGCCTGGGCCGCCCGCGCCCGTGCCCTGGGCACCCTGCGCGACGCCTTCGGCCCCACCCCCGAGAGCCGCCGGTTCACCGCGAGCCTCGTCGAGCACCTGAATGCCTGGCACGAGCAGGCCGCCTTCTTCGACGACCCCGCTCCCATCGCGGTCCAGGCGGGGGCCTACCTGTTCGAGGCGCTACAGCACGACCCCATCGAGTTCACGTTCTCCCACCCCGCCGAGGAGCTCCGCGACGAGCTGCTTCGGTGGCTGGAAGACCACGGCGGCCAGATGCGCTTCGAAGACGCCCTGCGCCCCCTGGGCGAGGCGTGGAGCGACCGCTTCCGGGTCAAGCAGGCCTACCTCGCGTCCTTCGCCGCCCAACACGGCCTCGACCCCGAGGTCGCCACCGAGGCGGCTGCGCTGCTGCTGTGCGAGCGCCACGTGTCGGTCCATGTCGCCGGCGGCGACGGTCAGGCCGAGGTGCGGGGCCTGCTGGGCTCCCATGGTCGGATCGAAGACGGCGTGATGGCGCTGCGCCTAGACCGCTTCCTCGCCAGGCTCCAGCGCTTCCGCGACGAGCGCGTGCCGGGCTTCCGCGCCTACCGCGCCGCCCGCGCCACCCTGGTGGAGGCGGAGCGCAAGCGCCTGCGCGTCGACGAGTACAAGCCGAAGGTCATGTCGGCCTTCGTGCGCAACAAGCTCATCAACGACGTCTACCTGCACCTCGTCGGCGACAACCTCGCCAAGCAGATAGGCGCCGCAGGCGACAGCAAGCGCACCGACCTGATGGGCCTGCTGCTGCTCATCTCACCCCCCGGCTACGGCAAGACCACCCTGATGGAGTACGTCGCCAGCCGCCTCGGCCTCACCTTCGTCAAGGTCAACGGGCCCGCGCTGGGCCACGACGTCACCAGCATCGACCCCGCCGAGGCCCCCAATGCCACCGCGCGGCAGGAGGTCGACAAGGTCAACCTCGCCCTCGAGATGGGCAACAACGTGATGCTCTACCTCGACGACATCCAGCACTGTCACCCCGAGTTCCTCCAGAAGTTCATCAGCCTGTGCGACGCCCAGCGCCGCATCGAGGGCGTGTGGAAGGGCCAGACCCGCACCTACGACCTGCGCGGCAAGAAGTTCGCCGTGGTGATGGCCGGCAACCCCTACACCGAGTCCGGCGACAAGTTCCAGATCCCCGACATGCTCGCCAACCGCGCCGACACCTACAACCTCGGCGACGTGCTCGGCGGCCGCGAGGAGGTGTTCGCGCTGTCCTTCCTCGAGAACAGCCTCACCTCCAACCCGGTGCTGCAGCCCCTCGCCAGCCGCTCCCAAGACGACGTCTACAAGCTGGTGCGCAAGGCCAAGGGCGAGCCCATCGCCGCCTCCGACCTATCCCACGACTACAGCGCCGTGGAGCTGTCCGAGGTCGACAGCGTGCTCAAGCACCTGTTCGCTTGCCAAGACGTGCTGCTCAAGGTCAATGCCGAGTACATCCGCTCCGCCGCCATGGAGGAGGCCTTCCGCACCGAGCCGCGCTTCCAGCTGCAGGGCAGCTACCGCAACATGAACAAGCTGGCCGAAAAAGTCGTGCCCGCCATGAACGCTGCCGAGGTGCAGCAGCTGCTCACCGACCACTACACCGGCGAGGCCCAGACCCTCACCACCGGCGCGGAGTTCAACCTGCTCAAGCTCGCCGAGCTGCGTGGCCAGCTCACCGACGAGCAGCAGGCCCGTCTGTCGAAGATGCGCGAGGAGTACCGTCGCCAGCAGCTCATGGGCGGCGACGACGACCCGGCATCGAAGATCGGTGGCGTGCTGTCGGGCCTCGTGCAGGAGGTCGGCGGCATGAGCCAGCAGCTGCAGCAGAGCACCCTGTCGGGCGAGCTGGCCGGCCTGCGCACCGCGCTAGAGGCCTCGCTGACCCGCGATCCGTCGAAGCAGCTGGCCGAAGGGCTCGCCAAGCTCCAGGCTTCCCTGGAGGTGGACCGTTCTTCCTCCCTCGTCGACGCCCTGGGCGCCGTGCGCGACGCCCTCGAGCGGCCGCCGCCGCCCGCACCGCCTCCGCCGCCGGCCCCCACCCTCGACGTGACACCGCTCCTCGAGGAGCTCCGTGCTCTGCGTGCCCAGCTGCAGCAGGCCCCCGTGGCCGTCGCCGCCCCCCCTCCGGCCGCCCCGCAGGTCGTCGACCCGGAAGCCCCGACACCGCCCCAGGCGCCGCGCCGCGAGGCCACCCAGCGGGCCCTGCTGCAGCGCGCGCAGCAGGCGCTGAGCGAGGTCCCCACGCCCCCGCTGCCACCGAACACAAGCGAGACCCTGGGCGCTGCGCTGACGGCCATCGAGCTGCTCACCGTGCAGATGGCGGCGGCGGCCCAGTCGCGGCTACCGAGCGAGCAGCACGGCGCCTTCCTCGAGGAGCTGCGCCGCACCGTGGCGAGGGCTGTCAACGAGCTCGCCGGGTAGCCCACAGGACGAACCGGCGGCCCGACCGTCTCTTGGGTGGAGGAACGTCATGCGCATCGTCATCGCCACCCTGCTCGCCCTCGCAGCCTGCGCGGAACCAGATGAGGTGCCCGACGACGACCCGCCCCCGGTGGGCACCCGCGACGACCTCACGCCCTGCGACGAGCGCGATGGCCCCGTGGTGGAGTCCCTCGACGACCCCTACGAGACCTACGTTCGGCTCGTCGACGTGCCGCTCTGCCCCGGCGACCAGCTCGCCATCCGCTACCGGCTGGGCAACTTCAGCTATGCCACCGTGCTCCCCCACGACGGGCTGACCGACGGCATCCAGGTGTTCTACGACCCCGATGACGCGCCGCTCACCGAGGTGATGGCCGACGAAGAGGGCGCGCGCTTCACCGTGCCCCCGAACCGCAGCGACCCACCCTGCGACGGGCAGCGGCGCGACCTGCTCATCCTGGCCGACCCCGACCGAGCGCCCACGCACTTCGATCTGGTGCCTGTGGACTACGACAGCTGCTCCAGCGAGGGCTGAGCCCTACCGCACTTCGATGTGGGCGGCCGCGCCCACGGTGGTGCCGACCGTCGGCGAAGCCCACAAGGTGATGTAGGCATGGGCCTGGGGCCCACTGCCGGTGGTGAATCCACTCACCTGCGTGAGCAGTCGATCCGCCTCGGTCACCACCGTGCCATCGACCGTCGCCTCACCCGCCAGGCGCGCCTGGCAGATGTCGTCGGTGATCTCGAACTCCCACCCTTCCTGGCCCTCGATCTCGGTCCAGGCGACAGTGACCTCGTGCGGGGCGAGCCAGTGCTCATCACCGGAGAACGGGATCTTCCAGACCGCGCTCTCCCGCTCGTACACGACCCGGCCACCGACCTGCGCCTCCAGCGGCCCTGCGGTGTTGAACGTCTCCAGGTTGTAGTCGTAGTGCCAGGTCACCCACACCTCGTTGCCAGCCGTGACCTCGTCGCACAGCACGTCACGGACCGGCTCCGCGTTCGGGTTGGCGCTCGTCGTGTGCTCGAGCGTGACCGAGTCGACGAGGGTGTCCATCGGCAGCGCGTGCTCGATGAACGCATCGAAGGTCGACAGGGCCGGGGAGTTGGCCGGCTCGAAGGCCGTGCTGTACAGCGGGATGGTGGTGGTCTGCGCGAAGGCGGACAGCGTGAGAACGGAAGCGAGCAACATGGATACCCCCCAAGGGACTTCGTGGGCAGAAGACTCATCCCCCCGCCACGCTCACGTTGTAGGGCGGCACCTCCGTTGCTGAGAGTCACAGCCTGGTCTCAGGTTCTCCCGCGGCGGAGTGCAGCACGGCACGTCGGACGGCCTCCACGGGAGCGGTGGCTTCGGGGGCGCAGAGCCCGCCTAGGCCACGACCTCGATCCGAACCACCTCGCTGCGATACACCCCGCACACCGCCGTGACCTCGATCCACCCCACCTCACCCGGCTCCAGCTCGCCCACGTACAGCCCCAGCGGCACGTTGAAGTAGCCCCCCATGGCCACCATCTGCCCCATGCCCCCGTCGGGTGGACCCCGCCACGGCGGCTCGGGAGCCGGGGTGCGATGGATGCCGACCACCTCGTACTCGTACTCGTCGACCAGCGTGCCCACCCGCTTGCACACCTCGCCGTCGAAGGCCGAGCCCGTCATCTGCAGCGCCAGCAACCGACTCGGATCGTCGCCGAGAGCTCGCAGCTGCTCGGCCGACAGGGAGTAGTGGCCGCACACCACGAAGGCGGGCACCTGTCGCTGGTGCCACGGCTCCGCCGACATCGCCTCCGCACACGACACGCGGCGGGGCCCGGCCAGCACCAGGCCCAGGAAGTCGTGCCCCACCTGCGGGGTGCCCACAACCTCGATCCACGCACCGTGCGACCCCAGGAAGGCCTCGTCGGGCGCTGGCTCTGGAGGAGGACCCGGCGACCGCCGTGCCCGCCCAAAGGGCCACCATCGCTGCCACCAGCCCATCCTGGCTACGCCTCCACGTCACCCGGTCGCGAGCGACCGGTGCCGCCCAGCTTGCGACGGGTGTCGTCGAGGAAGGAGAGAAACTCCGGCTCAGCCGTCTGCTCGGCGAGGCCGACCAGCTCCAGCACCACGTCTGCACTCACCCGCTGTGGCGTGCGCAGGGCATACAGCGCGTAGTCGACCACCCGCTGAAACAGGGCGCGCTCGTTGGCCCCGGCGGCGATGACCGCGAGGAAGACCGCACCGTGCACCCGGTGCGCCAGCGCCAGCGCATCCATCCATCCCAGCGCCTCCCGCCCATAGGCCACCGCCTGGGCATGCCGCCCCCCCTTGAAGGAGCCGATGGCGAGGTTGAGGAAGGGCACCGCACGCTGGACGGCCGGCACGTAGCGGGCGGCCTCCTGGAACCACGCGATGGAGGCCTCCTCGTCGCCCGCCAGGCCCTCGGCCCGCCCGAGGGCATTCGCTACGCCCGCGCGGAAAAGGCCGTGAGACCCCTCGAAGGCGCGGGTGAGCCAGACCCGCCCCTCGTCGAGCTGGCCACGCTCCAGGCAGATCATCCCGCGAACCCGCCAGGAACGCGGCTCGTCGATGCCCAGCGTGCGCAACAGACGCTCTGCCTCCTCCGGCTGCCCTGCCAGCGCATAGACCTCCACCAGAGCCCACACCAGGTGGTCTGCGAGGCCCTCGGACACCTCGGGCAGCAAGGCCACCAGCTCATCCAGTCGGTCCGCGACGGCCTCGGCCCCAGCCTGGAGGCGCCGAGCCTCGAAGCGGTAGTAGACAAGCAGGAAGCGGTCGTCGGGCCCGAGCTCGTCGACCGCGAGGTGGCGCGCCATCTGGTCACAGAGGTGCTCGACCAGGCCCCACCGCTGCTGCTCCTTGGCACGGGGGAGGACCACGCGCAGCACCTGCAGCGCTTCTTGCTCCTGTCGCCCCGCGGCCAGCAGGTGGCCGACGCGCCGCGCCATCCGATCCAGGCCAGGATGGAGCCGCCCCAGCGCCTCGGCGGCCGACCGATGCAGCGCTCGCGTCACCGCTTCGGGCAGCGGCTCCAACACCAGGTGCCGGACCCACGCCTCGTGAAAGGCCCAGCTCGACGCAGAGCGACGGATCCACCCGTCCTTCCAAAGCCGTCGCAGAGCCACCTCGTCGGGCGTCTCGTCGAGGGCAGCGAGGGTCGCGTGCCACTCCTCCATGACGACGCGCTCCCCCAGCACCGCTCCCACCCGCACAGCGAGTCGCCCCGACGGACCGAGCCACGACCAGGTGTGGAGGAATCTCGCCCGCTGCGCATCGTCGAGAGGCACCGGCGCCCCGACGCCCCCCTCGACCGTAAACCCCTCGGGCGAGGCGGCGAGCCGGCCCTCGGCGGCCAGCAGGCGCACCCATCGAACCAGGGCGCCGGGACGCCCTTGCACCTGGCCCACCATCTGCTGGCTGGTGGCGTGGGACAGGCCGAGCTCCAGCCGCCCCAGGTCGAGGAGATCCTGGTGAGGCAGCCGCTCGAGAGCGACCCGGTGGTAGCCGGCCTGGGGCTCCAGCTCGTGCCACAGGGTGTCGTCAGGCCGCCCTGTGGCCACCACCAGCAGGGGCACCGAGCGGCCCTGCAGGAGCGCCTCGACCAGCAGCTCGAGGGCGGGGGCCGCCGCCGCGGGCACCCACACCACCTGTGGCACGCGCTCGGCACGGGCCACGAGCCACCGAAGCACGCGCAGCACCCGAGCCGACGCGCGGTGGCGGTACAGCTCCTCGTCGAGGGGACCCGCTCCCGGACGCAGCTCGTCGCCCGACCGGGCGACCACCCCCAGAGCGCGCTCCACGAAGCCCGCCAGCCCGGTCTCCTCGTCGATCCAGTGCCCCTCGGCCACCCCGAGCTCGACAACCCGACGCACCAACCAGCGCGCGACGTGCCGGCAGCCCGATCCGCTCTCCCCCACCACAGCGACCACCACCGTGCGACGCCCCTCCACCGCGTCGGCCAGGTGGCGCCACAGCGCCGCGCGCTCGGCGCGACGCCCCACCGTACCGAGCTCCCGCCGCCCCAACAGGCTGAGGCCCGCGCCAGGAAGCGCCGGAGGGGCCGACTCGAACACCAGCCCCTCTCGGGCCACCGCCAGCGGGTAGCGGGGCGCGGGGGAGACCGGACCGCGGTGCAAGCTACGAAGCTGCTCGGCGACCACCGCGGCACAGACCGGCCGATCCTGCCAGCCCTTCGCCAGCAGCCGCCGCAGCAGCGGCTCGAGGCCCGCCGGCAGGGCCATCGTGGGCACGAACGCTGGCACGGGCTCCGACAGGTGGGCCTCGCACTGCGCCGCTACCTCGTCGTGGCGAAACGGGGGGTGGCCGGTCGCCCACTGCCACAGCATCGCCCCGAACGCGTACAGGTCGGTCCAGGGGCCGAAGGCCAGCGCATCGCCCCGCACCTGCTCGGGAGCGATGTAGTCGGGCGTGCCCCCTCGACGCACGCCACGGCGGTCGTCGTGCACCGCCCAGGCCAGCCCGAAGTCTGCGATCTTCACCCCCGGGCGGAGGTCGGCGGCCGTGCACATCAGCAGGTTCGACGGCTTGAGGTCGCGGTGCACCAAGCCTCGCGCATGGGCATGGGCGAGGCCGTCGAGCACGTGCAGAGCGGTCGCCAGCACCTCGCCCCACGCCGTCGGCACCCAGTCTTCCAGCGCCCCACCCGATGCCAGCTCCAGCGCCAGCCACGCCACGCCCGTCTCCACCGGGTCTTCCTCGCGGGCGACGCCGTGGTCGTACAGGCCGAGGATGTAGGGGTGGCGGGTGCGAGCCAGCGCAGCGAGCTCCCGATCGAGCAGGAATGCCGCGCGGGGGGACTCGGTCTGGACCGTCTTGAGGGCCACCCTGGACCCGCTGGGGCGGTGGATGGCGGCGCGGATCACCCCACCCGTTCCGGCACCGAGCGCCTGCTCGAGCACGAATGGCCAGGCCTGGGACATCTCACCTCGGGGACGAGGCGCCGTATCGCACTACGCCTCCGGCATCCGCCTACGGGCACAAGGTGAGCGCGAAGGACCCGCCGACGCTGTTGTCGTCGTCGGCCTCGACCACCAGGGCACCCTCGACCCTCGTGTCGGTGACGCTGTCGACCCGGATCTGGCCGACCGTGGTGAACACGCTGCCGTTGCGGGTGAGCAGCAGCACCGAGGCATCGGGCCCGCCAAGAGCGTAGGTACCAGGCTCCGATGGCACCTCGATCTCGACGGTGAGGTCGTCGAAGTCGGCGCCCTCGTCACAGGTGAGGTCAGCCTCCGTGAGCTCGCCCTCGAGCTGGCCATCGTCGTAGGCGAAGCCCGCTCCCTCGCCCGCCTGCCAGGCCGTGCCATCGATGGTTCCCTGCAGAGGGCCGCTCGGGATCTCGGGCACCGTCGCCCCGAGCCCCTCTCCGCCACCGCTGGGCTCCGCGCCACCACCACACGCCATCGCCGCCAGGACCATCACCAACCATCGCATGCTCATCGTACCTCCCGGGTAGAGTGCCTTGATACCCGCTCCGGTGCTCAACAACGACTCAAAGTACCCACCGACGCGCCCTTCCGGAAGCCCTACGCCTCCGGCATCAGCTCCCGCATCTGACGCCACAGCGTCGTGCGCGACACGCCGAGGATGCGCGCCGCCGCCCCCTTGCGCCCGCCCGCCTCCACCAGCGCCGCCTCGATCCGCTCCCGCCGCACCTGACGAGCCCGCGACGCCACCTCGGGATGAGCCTGTGGACCTCGCCCGTGGAACTCCGGCGGCAGGTCGTCGTCGGTCAGCAGCGCCCCCGCCCCCAGGGCCAGCGCCGACTCCACCACGTTGCGCAGCTCGCGCACGTTGCCTGGCCAGGCGTGCGCCTGCAGCCGCTGCAGCACCCCCGGCGCCAGGCCCCGCAGCTGCCGGGTCGGCGACGACAGCTCCTCCATGAAGTGGGTGAGCAGCAGCTCGATGTCTTCGGGACGCTCCCGCAGCGGCGGCAAGAACAATGTCGCCACCCGGATCCGGTACATCAGGTCGGCTCGGAAGCGCCCGGCATCGACCTCGTGGCGCAGCGCCTTGTGGGTCGCCGAGATCACCCGCACGTCGACCGAGCGAGGCTCGCTGCCCCCCACCGGGGTGAAACATCCGTCTTGCAACACCCGCAACAGCCGCGGCTGGATCTCCAGGGGCAGCTCCGCCACCTCGTCGAGGAACACGGTGCCCCCGCTGGCGCGCTCGAACAGCCCCTGCCGCCGCCGCACCGCCCCGGTGAACGCCCCCCGCACGTGGCCGAACAGCTCCGACGCCAGCAGGTCTCCCGTCAGCGTGGCGCAGTTCACGGCCAGGAAGGGCTTGTCGGAGCGCTCAGAGCAGCGATGGAGCGCCCGCGCCACCAGCTCCTTGCCACTGCCCGTCTCGCCCCGCACCAGCACCGTGGCCCCGGATCGAGCCGCCCGCTCCACCGTGTCGAACAGCCGATGCATCGACGGCGCACGCGACAGCAGCCCGTGGAAGCTCACCGCCTCCTGTTTCGCCGAATGTTCCATTCATGTTTCATAACGTTGAAACCGAAACGGAACCAACCGAGTAGGCCACCGGCTGCTTCTGCTGCTCCAGATACTCGACCAGGGGGCAGTCGGGCTCGCAGCCTCCCGCGAGGTCGACCCCGTGCTCGAGTGCCTGGTTCATGGCCAGGAACCACTGGGTGCGCGTCGGATACAGCTCGTCGTTGCCGAAGGCGTGGGTCAGGCCGACCTCACGGAACAGGTCCATCGTCGGCGGCGTCATGCCGACCAGCAGCAAGCGACGGCCCTTGGCCACCATGCGCTCCCGCATCTCCATGAGCATCGAGGCGGTGGTGTAGTCGAGGCCACGGGCCCGCTTGAGCCGCAGCACCAGCACCTTGAGCTCCGGGTCGCGCGCCGCCTCGTCGATGGCCTCCGCGAGCTCGTTCGCCGCCCCGAAGAACAGGTTGCCCTCTACGTGCAGCGCCCGCACCCGCTTGCAGCGCCCCGGCGGATCGAGGTCTTCCGACTCCCGAATACGGTCTCGGTGGACCACGAGCTCGGTGACCCGCACGTGACGCACCTTGCGGAGGAACAGCGCCACGGAGATGCCTACGCCCAGGTAGATGGCGATGTCGAGGGGCAGGGTCCACGTGCCCACCAGCGTGGCCAGAAAGGCCAGCCGGTCGGCCCACAGCGAGTGGAACACCGTGCGGATGGCCTTGCGGTCGACGAGGTCCCAGGCCACTACCAGCAGCAGGCCCGCCAGCACCGCGATCGGCGTCAAATCCACCAGCGGACCGAACACCAACAGCACCACGATCATCATCACGCCGGCGGCCACCCCGGCCCAGCGAGACTGTGCGCCGCTGCTGAAGTTGAGGGCCGACCTCGAGAGGCTGCCGCTCACCGGGTAGCCGCCGAAGAAGGCAGCGCCGAGGTTGCCCAGCCCCAACCCCACGAACTCCCGGTTCATGTCGAGGCGCTCGCCGCTCTCGGTGGCCAGGCTACGGGCGACCGCGGAGGACTCCACCAGCGACAGCACCGTCGCTGCCACCGCCACCGGCAGCAGCGCGCCGAGCTGCGACAGCTGCTCGGCCGAGGGAATCGTCAGCGGCGGGAGACCGGCCGAGACGGGAGCGAGGTCGCCGGCGAGGTGTAGCCCCAGAGCGCCGAAGTCGAACACCCACGACAGCAGGATGCCGCCGATGAGCACCACGATGGCTCCCGGCGCCTTGGGGGCCCAGCGCCGCAGCGCCACCAGCACCCCCACCGTGCCCAGCGCCAGCAGCACCGACCAGGGATCGGCCTGCTCGAGGCTCGACGACCAGGTCGTCGCGCGGGTGAGCGGGTCGCCACGCCCCATCCGGGTGCCGGTGATGTTGCCGAGCTGCCCGAAGCCGATGAGCAGGCCGGCCCCCGTGATGTAGCCGAGCACCACCGGGCGGCTGATGTAGTCGACGACGGCGCCCAGGCGGAGCAGGCCAGCGCCCAGCTGCAGCAGGCCCACGAGCAGCGCCAGCGACGCGGCGATCATCAGTGGGTTGCCCTCGAGGGCGCCCCCGGCCAGCGCCACCCCGACCAGCAGCGACACCGCGTTGGTCGGCCCGGTGACGACGTGGCTGGAGCTCCGCGTCGCGCTCGCGATGATCGCTGGCACCGCGGCGGCGTACAGACCCGCAGCGGGGGGGAGGCCGGCGATCAGCGCGTAGGCGACGCCTTGGGGCACGGACATCATGGTGACGGCGGCGGCCGCTGTGAGGTCGGCGCGAAGGGACTGACGGGACATACCGACCTGCTGAGCAATCCCCGTGCCGAGCGGGCACGCTTCTTGCTGTGGATCCATGGAGGTGAGGGGCTTCTCCATGAACTTCGGCTTCGTGATCGACAACTCGAGCTGTATCGGCTGCCACGCGTGTTCGACCGCGTGCAAGTCGGAGCACCAAGTGCCCCTGGGGGTGCAGCGAACCTGGGTGAAGTACACCGAGGCCGGGCGCTTCCCCGACGTGCGGCGCAGCTTCCAGGTGACGCGGTGCAACCACTGCAGCAATCCGCCCTGCGTGCGCATCTGCCCTACCAGCGCCATGCACCAGCGCGACGACGGCATCGTCGACTTCGACTCCGACGCGTGCATCGGCTGCAAGGCCTGCACCCAGGCCTGCCCCTACGACGCCATCTACATCGACCCCGAGACCCACACCGCGGCCAAGTGCAACTACTGCGCGCACCGCACCGACGTGGGCCTCGAGCCCGCCTGCGTCGTGGTCTGCCCCGAGCACGCCATCATCGCCGGCGACCTCGACGACCCCGCCTCCGAGATCAGCCAGGTGGTCGCCAAGCACAACACCACCGTCCGCAAGCCCGAGCAGGGCACCGCCCCCAAGCTGTTCTACATCGAGGGCAACGACCTGGCGATGCACCCCACCGCGCTGCCGCGCACCCCCGAGTCGTTCATGTTCGCCGACGTGATCGACCTGCACCACGGCGAGCACGTCGAGGTGCCGTCGCTGCCTGCCCAGCGCAGCGACGGGCGGGTGCGGAGTCCCCAGACCCAGGGCCTGAACGCCGCAGGCCCCATCGCCATGGGCGGCACCGTCGCCGAGCACATGGTGCAGGTCGGCTACAACGCCCAGCACCGCATCCAGTGGCACTGGCAGATCCCCGCCTACATCGTCACCAAGCACATCGCGGGCGGCACCTTCTTCCTGCTCGCCCTCGCCGCCCTGCTCCCCGGCCTCGCGTTCTCCGCGGGCCAGATGGTGTGGGCCGGCGCGCTGGCCATCGTGATGACCCTGGCCACCCTGGCCCTGCTCATCTACGACCTCGACCGCCCCGACCGGTTCTTCTTCCTGCTCGTGCGCCCCCAGTGGCGCAGCTGGGTGGCCCGGGCTGCCTGGATCCTCAGCGGCTTCAGCATGGTGACCGGCCTGTGGTGGGCCGCGGAGGCCGCTGCCTGGCTCGGCCTGATGGGCGAGCCGGTGGCCCTTCGCCCGGTCCTCGCGGTGCTCACGCTGCCGCTGGCCGTCGGCGCCTCCATCTACACGGCGTTCCTTTTCGCACAGGCGGAGGGGCGCGACCTGTGGCAAGCCACCCACGTTCCCTTCCAGATGAGCCTGCACGGCCTGGCCTTCGGGGCCGCCACGCTGGCCATCGCCGGCCCCACGACCGAGCTGATGCGCTGGATCTTCGTCGCCGCCATGGCGGCCTCGCTGGTGCTCACGGTGTTCGCCGACACCACGGTCCCCCAGGCCAGTGAGCTGGCCCGGCGCGCAGCCCGCGACATGACCGCCGGCCGCTACCGGCGTGAGTACTGGCTCGGCGGCATCGCCCTGGGCCACGGCGTCGCCCTCATCCTCGGCCTCCTCGGCGGCCCCGTCGGCGCCACCCTCGCGCTGCTCGCCGCCGGGCTGGGCCTGTTCTCGTACAACATGGCGTTCGTGATGGCGCCCCAAGACCAGCCGAACTCCTAGGAGCCTCCCATGAGCGCCACTCTCCGCCTCGCGGACACCTTTGCTCGCATGCTCGGCCTTCCGGAGTCCAAGGCCGCCCGTCACGAGGTGCAGGCCACCCAGCCCACCAACGTCGCCGGCATCGCCCTGCCCACCTACGGCCGCGACCCCGACGCTCCCGTCGACATGACCGAGGTGCGCCACCCCGACGGCCGGATGACCACCTACCCACCCCCCGACCACTGGAACGACTGGGTGGAGTGGGACGCGAAGGCCTGGCCCCACAAGGTGGCCCGCCGCTACACGCTGGTGCCCACCATCTGCTTCAACTGCGAGTCGGGCTGCGGCCTGCTTGCCTATGTCGACAAGACCACCCTCGAGATCCGGAAGTTCGAGGGTAATCCAAAGCATCCGGGCAGTCGCGGGCGCAACTGCGCCAAGGGCCCCGCCACCCACAACCAGATCTACGACCCCGAGCGCATCCTCTACCCCCTCAAGCGGGTGGGCCCCCGGGGGAGCGGCCAGTGGAAGCGGGTGAGCTGGGACGAGGCCCTCGACGATATCTCTGCGAAGATGCGGGCTTCTCGGCAGAAGCGTCGCGACGGCATCATGTACCACGTCGGCCGCCCCGGCGAAGACCACTACGCCAACCGGTGCATCCAGGCGTGGGGGGTCGACGGGCACAACAGCCACACCAACGTGTGCAGCGCCTCGTCGCGCACCGGCTACTACCTATGGGCTGGCTTCGACCGCCCCAGCCCCGACTACGCCCACGCCCGCTGCGTGCTGCTCATCAGCAGCCACCTCGAGACCGGCCACTACTTCAACCCCCATGCCCAGCGGATCATGGAGGCCAAGAAGAAGGGCGCGAAGCTCATCACCTTCGACCCGCGGCTGTCGAACACCGCCAGCAAGTCCGATGTGTGGCTGCCCACCTGGCCCGGCAGCGAGTCCACCGTGCTCCTCGCCATCGCCAACCACCTGCTGCAGACCGGCCAGTGGAACCGCGACTTCGTGAAGCGCTGGGTCGACTGGAAGGCCTTCCTGCGCCGCGCCCACGAGGTCCTCCCCGAGGGTGAGGTGGTGGAGATCTGCGAGGGCGCCGACACCTTCGAGGCCTTCGAGGCCGCGATGAAGGCGCTGTATGCGGGCTTCACCTTCGAGCGCGCCGCTTCCGAGGCCAACGTGCCCATCGAGCGCATCCGCGAGGCCGCCGACGCCGTGGCCCGTGCCGGCGACCGCCTCGCCGCCCACAACTGGCGCTCCGCCTCCATCGGCAACCGCGGTGGCTGGCAGGTCGTGCGCTGCTTGTTCCTGCTCAACGTGCTCACCGGGAGCATCGGCACGGTGGGCGGCACCAGCGGCAACAGCTGGAACAAGTTCGTGCCCAAGCCCTTCCGCCAGCCCCCCGCCGGCGACACCTGGAACACCCTGCAGCTCCCCGACGAGTGGCCCTTCGCCCACTTCGAGATGAGCTTCCTGCTGCCCCACCTGATGAAAGAAGACCGCGGCACCGTCGATGTCTACTTCACCCGCGTCTACAACCCCCTGTGGACCAACCCCGACGGGTTCATGTGGATGGAGGCGCTGCAAGACGAAGACAAGTTCGGCGTGCATGTCGCCCTCACCCCCACCTGGAACGAGAGCGCCTGGTTCGCCGACTACGTGCTGCCCATGGGCCACTCCGGCGAGCGGCACGACATCATGAGCCAGGAGACCCACGCCGGGCAGTGGATCGGCTTTCGGCAGCCGGTGCGGCGGGTCGCCATGGAGCGGGCCGGAAGGAAGGTCCAATACACCCACGAGGCGAACCCCGGCGAGGTCTGGGAAGAAGCCGAGTTCTGGGTGGAGCTGTCCTGGCGGATGGACCCCGACGGATCGCTGGGCGTGCGCCAGTGGTTCGAGAGCATGGACCACCCCGGCCAGCCGGTCACCCAGGATGAGTACTGGGGCTGGATCTTCGACCACTCCGTGCCCGGTCTCCCCGAGGCCGCCGCCGCAGAGGAGCTCACCCCCCTCGCCTACATGCGCAAGTACGGCTGCTTCGAGGTCGCCAAAGACGTCTACGTTCCCTACGAGGCGCCCGTCGACGGCGAGGTCGGCGACGACGGCTTGGTGCGCAAGGGCAGCGAGGTAGTCGGGGTGGCCATCGACGGCGAGGCCCGGGCGGGCTTCAAGACGCCCAGCCGCAAGCTCGAGTTCCTCTCCGAGACCATGCTCGACTGGGGCTGGGGCACCCACGACTACGCCCTGCCCTGGCCGCTGGAGTCCCACGTCAGCCCGGGGAACATCGACCGAAAGGCCGGCGAGATGCTGCTGCTGCCCAACTGGCGGCTCCCCACCCTCATCCACACCCGCTCCGCCAACGCCAAGTGGCTGGTGGAGATCAGCCACAACAACCCGGTGTGGATCCACGTCTCCGACGCCAAGCGCCTGGGGGTGGAGACCGGCGACCTGCTGCGCATCGACACCGAGATCGGATGGTTCGTGGACCGCGCCTGGGTCACCGAAGGCATCAAGCCCGGGATCATCGCCATCAGCCACCACCTCGGCCGCTGGCGCCTCACCGACGACGCCGGCGTCAACAAGCAGGGCAGCTCGCTGGTCGACATCAAGCACGAGGGGACTCAGCACAAGCTGCGCATCGACAAGGGCGCAGAGGCCTGGAGCTCCTTCGACCCCGACACCTCCCGCATCTGGTGGCAGACCGTCGGAGTCCACCAGAACCTCACCCACGCCGTGCATCCCGACCCCGTCAGCGGCGCCCACTGCTGGCTGCAGAAGGCCACCAGCGTGCGGCGGGCGGGCCCGGGCGAGACCTACGGCATGGTCCAGGTCGACACCGAGCGCTCCATGGCCGTCTACCGAGAGTGGCTGTCGTGGACTCGGCCTGCCTCCACCCACAGCCCCGACCGCACCCGGCGCCCCTACTGGCTCAAGCGCCCGCTCAAGCCCAGCAAGAAAGCCTACGAGCTGCCCGAGTGACTCCGGAGGACCAAGCCCTCGCGCGCGCCCGCACCTACGCCTTCATCGGCGAGGTGCTCCTCGACGGCTGGACCGACCGCGCCGTCGCCCTGGCCCGCAACCTGCCGTGGATGCCGCCCCTCCCCGACGACCCCGATCAGCGGGCCGCGCGCCACCAACGAGCCCTGGGCCACGGTGTGCCCCCCTACGAGAGCGTGTTTCGCTCCGACGACGGCCTGCTCGGCGGCCCCATCGCCCACGAGGTGCGGGAGGCCTACGCGCAGATGGGCTTCCGCCACCGCCGCACCGACATCGAGCCCGACCACGCCGGGCTGCAGTGTGCCGCGCTGGGCTTTCTGTGCGCGGCCGAGGCCGACGCCCACCGCGACGGCGTGCCGACCGAGCGCCTCGTGGAGCTGCAGCAGGGCTTCCTCACCGCCCACCTCGGGCTGTGGGTCGACATGCTCGCCGACGCCATCCGACGGCAGGGAGTGCCCGAGGTCGCCGCGATCACCTCCCTGCTGGTGGAGCTGGTCCGAGACCACGCCCCCTTCGAGCCCGAGCCAGCCGCCACCGAAGACGTGCTGGCCGACCCGAAGACCGGGCTGAAGTCGGTCGCCCGCTACCTGCTGGTGCCCGCGCGATGCGGCGTGTGGCTCAGCCAGGCCGACATCCAGCGGGTCGCCGCCGAGGCCGAGCTCGCCTGCGGCTTCGGTCGCCGGGTGCAGATGCTGGAGAGCCTGTGGTTCTCCGCCGTCGACCACGAGCGCGTGCCCCAGCTGTGCGAGGCCCTGCAGCATCAGCTCGACGAGCTGGTGACCGACGACCCCCGCGTGCTGGCCACCCGGGCCATGCTCACCACGCTGGCGACCACCGCCGCCCAGCAGGTCGACGAGGGCGGTCGACAAGACGGATAGAGAGACCCAGGGGTCTCGTGCCTGCATCCGTTCCACGTCCCATCGCCCACGTCGCCCACCACACACGGCTGCCGGTCTGGCCCGTCGCCAGCGGCCTCTCCTGCTGGGCTGCAGAGACCATCGGGCTGAGGGGCCTCTCCCGGGGGATCGAGGCTCGCTTCGGCGGGCGGGTGACCCCGATGTCGCTCCCCCTGGCGGCCAGCGATCCCTTCCTGATGCTCGTGCATCATCGGCACACCTTCTCTCGCTTCGACCCGCTGCGCCCGCTGTCGGCCCTGGTGCTGCCCGAGGGCTTCCCCGCCCATCCCCACCGGGGCTTCGAGACCGTCACCTTCGTGCTCGAGGGCGGCATGCGGCACCGAGACTCCGAGGGCGTGAAGATGATCTACCGGGCGGGCTCGGTGCAGTGGCTCACGGCCGGCCGCGGCGTCCTCCACGAGGAGATGTGGGCCACCGAGAGCCCCCGGCAGGAGCTGTACCAGCTGTGGGTGAACCTGCCTCGGGCCCACAAGTGGGACGAGCCAGAGGTTCAGCTGCTCGGCCAGGCCGAGGTCAGCGGCGGCACCGTGAGCCAGGCCCCTCTGTCGAAGGGAGACGTCGGCGGGGTGACGGTGACCGTGCTGGCCGGGTCGTGCGGGGGCATCGTCTCGGCGGTTCGCACGCGCTCCCCCATGGGCGTGGTGCGGGTGGAGTGGGCGCAGCCATCGGTCTTCCTATGGGACGACGTGCCGGCAGATCACACCGCCCTCGCCTTCGTGCGGCAGGGTGCCATCTCGGTCGGGGAGCGGCGGGCGGATGCGGGCGCCCTGGTCACCTTCGCCCGCGCCGAGGGAGCCGAGCCTTGGGCCCCAGGTCTGCAGCTCGCCGCCCTCGAGCCCGACACCGACGTGCTGCTCATGACGGGCGCGCCCCTGCGCGAGCCCGTGGCCATGGGCGGCTCGATGGTGATGAACACCGAGGCGGAGATCCAGGACGCCTACCGCGACCACCGACAAGGCGTGTTCGGCCCGGGCTGGTCGCCGAGGGCCTCCGACGCCGAGTGGCTCACAGCCATCCAGGGCCGCATCCGCTGATCGGAGCGCGATGCCTAGAGGGCGAGGAAGCGCATCACGTCCATGACGAAGACGAAGAGGGCGAGCGCCAGCAGCATGGCGCTCCCAGCGACGGTGAGCGCCTTCATCGGGAGGGGGCGGCCGCGGAGCCGGAGACTGGCCAGATCGAGCCCCGTGAGCACGTCGCTGAACGGCAGCGGCAGCAGGTTGTAGCCGAACAGCAGCATTCCTCGGCTGGCCACGAGCAACGCGGCCAGCCCCATCCAGCTGCCCCTCGGGCTCGGCTCAGCCGCCTCGAAGATGGCCACGGGCCCTCCCAGCGCCGCGGCGGGCCCCGTGCGGGCGAGGGACGTGAGGCCCCCGAAGAACGAGGTAACGAACCCCGTCGCGCGGCCCGCCGCGTGCGCGGGCCCGTACGTCTCGAGGACCATAGGGCCCGCGCCGCGTGCGATACCCAACACCAAGCGCCCCTCGTAGTCCGCCGGTGTCACCTGCAGGTCGACAGGCTGCCCGTCACGAACCACGCGGAGCTCCATCTCCGCCGGGCGCAAGCGGCCAGGCAGCTCCGACCAGGCCTCGACAGGATGCCCATCGAGGGCAACCAGCTCATCGCCAGCGAGGACCCCGGCAGCTTCGGCTGCAGACCGCGGGAAGACCTCCCCCACCACACGAACGTCATCAGGCAGGGGCTGCTGCCTCTGGATGCCCACGATGCCCTGCGCCGAGAACGCGATGAACAGCACGAGCCATGCCGTGCAGAGGCTCCCGAGGGGGCCAGCCGCCAGAAAGGCGCCGGCCCTGACGGGCCCTACGCCCTGCACGTCGGCGCGAACGAAAGCGCCGGGCAGCAGGGACAGCTGCCACCTGCCTCGGCGCACGAGGGCGGGCCCTACCCCCAGCGACGCCGTCTCGACCTCGACCCCCAACGCCCGCGCCGCCACGAGGTGACCCATGGCGTGCAGGAGGCCGGCCGCCAGCCAAGCCAGGTTGGCCAGCCACACGACGACCAGCAAGGGTGCGAGCATCAGATAGGCCACGGCGCGCCACATGGCGCCCCCTAGCTTGGCGCGGGTGGGGCGACACCCGGTCGGTCTCCGCCATCGGCGCCCCATCCTGTCTCGCGGAGTACACTGAAGCCATGACGACCCACAAGCTGCTCACGACGGCGCTGCTCACCCTCGTCGCCTGTGGCGGTGGTGCCTCCGACGACACCGGAGGCGGCGACGCCGACACCTTCTGCGACGACCTGGCCGCATCCAACGACGGCTGCTGGAACGAGGCCCTCGACGAAGCCTGCCGGGAGGTCTACGCCGAGTGTGGCGAGCAGATCCTGGTGATGGAGAGCTGCCCGGTGCAGCTGGGCTGCGCGCGCTGACCGGGCGGCGGTGCGTGTGGCCTGCGCCGCTGGCTGCCGGCCCCGGGCTCCATGCTCCGGTACTACCCTCGCGCACGCGCTGCCGTCTGTGCCAGGATGGCGCTCGCAACACACGGTATCGCTGGAGATGACCCCATGGACATCGGCTCCCACCCGATCGATACGGTCGAGCAGCCCACCGACCGCACCGTGATGCTCCACCGAGACCGCCGAGGCCTCCACTACGTGGCCACCGGCGAGCTGCACAGCATGCTGCACGGGGCCGACGAGTTCCAGGCCGCCGCAGCCATCCGCTTGCTGGCAACGGTCGCCTCCCGTCTCCCAGATCCGGAGGTGACCACGCCGATGTGGGAAGCGCTGCTCACCCAGGCCGACCCAGAGCAACAAGCCTTCCGGACCGCTACGCGGGCATGGGTGTAGCGCTACCCCGTCCCCTCATCGCAAGCGCCTGCATGTAAACACTGACGCTGGTACGTAGGCACGGCGAGGAGGCACGGTGGTGCGTTGTCCAGCGTGCGATCAGCGCGTACCAGTGGGTCATGTCGAGGGCGGGGTGGCGCAGTGTCCCGCGTGCGCCCAGGTCTTCGATGCCTCCATGGAGGCCCAGCCCTCCCCCGCGGCCCCTCGTGAGCTACCCCAGCCGCCGCGAGGCGCGACCGTGCACCCCATCGACGAAGGGATCGAGGTGACCCTGTCGTGGGCCCACGACATGGGCTGGCGACGGTTGGGGGTCCAGGTGCTGGTGTCGGCCGTGTGGGTGGTCTGCGTCGCCGGGTTCGCCATGGGCCTGGAGAACGGGCTGGTGTTTCTGGTCATCGCCCTGGCGGGGGTGCCCCTTCGCCTGGGCTGGCGACTGGTGAACCGCACCACCGTGCTCGTAGGCAAGCAGGGCGTCATCGTGACCCACGGCCCCCTGCCGCTCCCTCTCGTCGAAGAGCGGGTCATGCCCAGGCACCCCGATCTGCAGCTGTTCGTCGTGGAGGACACCCATGTGGCGTACACGAGCAACCGCTACGGGCCCGCCAAGACGCTGACCGTCGGCCATACCTATGGGCTGTCTGCGCTGGGCCCCAAGGGCCATGAGGTGCTCACCGCCGGCTGGCACGAGCCCGACCTGCTGCGCTTCGTCGAGGCCGTCTGCGAGCACCAGATGGGCATCCAAGACGAAGAGGTCGTGGGTCAGTACCAAGGGGACGGGCGGGGCAAGCTCTTCTGAGCGACCGGACCGGTCCCCAGCAGCCCCACCACGAACGACACGAGCTCCGTGAACGACTCAGAGTGGGCCTCGAGGAAGGCACCCAGTGCGTCCCGGAACGAGGCCTACATGCCGCGGCCCAACAGCTCGATGACGAGGAAGAAGAGGTAGCCGAAGGCCACCACGCCGGGGATTCTCGCGATGCGTGCGGGTGCCCTACCCTGGCTTGACGCAGTCGAGGCTGTAGGTGAGCGGGATGAGCCCCGGCATCTGGCGGAGGTGCCAGTGGCCCTCGGCCTCGGCGGGCACCATGTCGGCGAAGCACGGGAAGGGCGAGGTGGGGAACTCGTGGAAGCCGCGGAGCGCCAGCCCGGCCCCCAGGAGCGCGTTGATGACGGAGCTTATGGGGTGGTCCCAGTTCACTTCCGTGCCCGTCAGGCCCTCGCTGCCGTCGGTGTAGCTGGCGGTGACATCCTCCACGATGGGGTCGGGGTTGAAGTAGGGGTAGCGGATGGCCGTGCGGTCGTCGTTCCACAGGTAGGCCATGTTGTGGAACTCCGCGAAGACCAGCTGGCCTCCGGGGCGGAGGAAGCGGTCGATAAGGGAGGCCCAGCGGTCGAGGTCGGGCAGCCAGGTGATGGTGCCGTAGGTGGTGAACACGATGTCGAACACGCCCTCGAGGTGCTCCGGCAGATCGTAGACGTTGCAGCAGACGAACTCGGCCTGCAGCCCAGCGCGCGCCGCGAGGCCACGGGCGGCGTCGATGGCGGCGTCGGACAGGTCGACTCCGGTGACCACCGCCCCTCGGCGGGCCAGGCTCAGGGTGTCTTGGCCGAAGTGGCACTGCAGGTGGAGGATGCGCAGACCGGTGAGGTCGTCGGGGAGCAGCGCGAGCTCCGGGGGCTTGAGGCTATCGGCCCCCGCGAGCCAGCCCTCCACGTCGTAGAAGTCGCTCGTGAGGTGGACCTTGGTGCAGCGGTTCCAGTGGTCTCGGTTGTGGCGCAGGTAGTCGATCATCGGACGGAGGTAACCGCCCCGATGGTGGCGGCGCGGCGACCGAACGCATCGACGGCCGCTGCGTCGACGCAGGAAGACACGTGCCCTGCGCTACCCTCTGACCTTCGCCACATGCTTCGCGCCGTGGGCCCGGAGGATCTGCTCCGCCTGCTCCTCCCGGCTCTCCGCGTGGACGCCTACCCACACGGCCCCCTCGTCGAGCTCGGCCGCATGCAGATTCGCGACGGGTCTCGGTGCTCCACCGTGGCCTCGTCGCGGTGATGATGCTCCGAGACCAGCACGCTCATGCGGTCGAGGTCGAAGTGCTGTGCCAGCAGTTCTTCCAGCGCCGGCTGCACCTGATTCGCGTCTGAGAACACACCTGCGATCATCGTCATCTCGACCTCCTGCGTAGCAGCTGGAGCAAGGCACGTGCCAGCCTGCCGGGCATAGGACAAGGCGCGTCCTCGGTTGTCGGTCGCGGGGCTGAGTGCGTTTCCCCACAGGCGACCTGTGTGAGGTACCTCACCATGCTCGCCAAGGTCGACCCCCACTCGGAATTCCGGTGAGAGCACGGAGCGTCAGGTCGCCGAGGTCTGGCCCCGGTCCCGTTGTCCACTCGACGCCTCCGAGGCACAGGAGAGGACGTGCTCCCCATGCTACCGTCCCCCTCGGGAGGTCTCCTCAGTGACAGTCGTCTCGCGTCGCCTCGCGTTCGCCCTTGCCGTGGGCGTCGCCACGCTGGCATGGGTCAATCTTCGGGACTCCGGTCTCGCGACCCACCCCTTCCGGGCCCTGGCCGCCATCCCTCACGGGCAACCCTTCGTCGCGATCTCCAGACCCGAGGGCCCCTTCGAGCACCCGCTGGAGGGTGGCGTCGTCACGTGGAAGGGCACCCACGGCAACGTAGTCGACAACATGATCTGGCACTTCGGTGTCTACGAGCGAGCGGAGGTCCTGCTGTCCCGCGAGCTCCTGGCCGCCACGGGCGGGGGCTACCTCGACGTGGGCGCCAACTTCGGCAACCACGCTTTCTTCCTCGCTCCTCACGCCACGGAGGTCCACGCCATCGAGCCGTGGCCCCCCGCCCTGGTGCGCTTCAAGGCGGTGCAGGCCGCGAACCCAGGGGTCACCAACGTCCACCTCCACGAGGTCGGCTACTCCGACGCGCCGGGGTCACTGCCCTTCTACCCGCCCCCCGAGGGCAGCTTCGTGATGGGCACCTTCGACAAGGAGTTCGCCCAGGGCAACGAAGAGCCGGTGCAGCTCCCCTTGGTGGTCGCAGACGAACACCTCGCCCAGGTGGGTGCCGGCACGCTGGGCTTGGTGAAGGTCGACATCGAGGGCTACGAGCGCCTCGCCATCGAGGGCATGCGCGAGACGCTCCGTCGGGACCGCCCCGTCGTGATGTTCGAGCTCAACCTCACCGAGGGCGGCTTCACCACCCGCGAGCTCCTCGCCGACACCTTCCCCGACGGCTACGAGATCTGGGAGATCGAGCTCGACGATCAGTGGGCCATCGGGATGGCCTCCGTGGGCTGGTACTACGGGCCCGAGGCCACGGGCATCTCCCACCTACAGCCCCTGGGTGAGCTGCGTCGCGTCAACGCCCTCGCGGTGCCCAAGGAGCACCTCGACACCGTGGTCGCCCTCGCAGCACGCTAGACCTGGGCGTTCCCTGGGAGGCCGCAGGTGGGCGATTCGGCTCCTCACGCCGTAGCGCTTCACCAACGCCGGCGACTACGCTGCGGTATGCGTGACCTCCTGCCACCCGCCGCCCGCATCTCCCCTCTGCTGCTCGCCGCGGTGGTCGCCGTAGCCTGCCGCCGCGACTGCGAGCCCAGGATTCGCGGCGGCAGCGAAGCGGCGCAGGCCGACGTGTCGCACTCCGTCGGCTTGTTCCTCGACGCCCTCGACCCCAGCCTACAGGTCTGCGTGCCACGGGTGACGATCGACCCAGAGATGGTGTCGCCCAGCGGAAGCTACTCCCCTCGCTCGAGACGGGTGGAGGTGGTGGGGCAGGGAGTTCTCGGCAACATCATCTACCACGAGTACTGCCACGCCATCCACAGGCAGAACAACCTATCGACAGGGAAGATCTTCGAACCGTTGGGGCAGCCCGAGGGTTCTGGCGTGCACGACGACCCCCAAGGGGAGGGCTTCGCGGTCGCCTGCAGCTTTGCCATGACCATCAGCCACCTCCTGGGCGACGAGTGCCCTGGCGACGGAGACGACGGCGCCTACCGGCAGACCGGGGCCTACTTCGACCGCGTCGACGAGAGATTCATCGAGCTGGACCACACTGTGGCGTTCGAGGAAGTGGCCAGGGCCGAGGAGGCTCGCCTGCAGGGCCCCTTCACGGTCGAGGTGTTCGACCAGGGCGTGGTGCTCACCTTTGCCGAGGGAGCGACCGACCTTTCGCTACCCCACCCGGGCCTCCCCGTGGACGGCGTCCGCCGCGACGAGGGCGGCACCATCGCCTCTACCGGCAGCGCAGAGCTCGCTCGGTTCTCCTTCGAGTACGACCTCTTCCGGCGTGTGTGGGTGCAAGAGGGGCGCTTCTTCCCGCTGGGCTGCTGGATGCCCCATGAGCAGGTCTTCGCCTTCCAAGACCAGCTGTGGTCTGCCTACTTCGACGGTAGCGAAATCGTCGTGGGGCGGTGGACCACGTCGTAGGAGCTCTTGCTGTACCAGGGGCAGCCGTTCGGCAGCCCCAAGCACTCGCTGGGCGATGGCTTCGCGCAACGAGGTATTGTGCCCCACCGGAGGAGGCGCGGGTGGCAAAAGGACTATTCATGGCCGGGATTGCAGCCTTGTACGACGAGGCGCCATCCACGGCGGAGCTGGCGGACTGGCTGTCTGAGTACGGCGACCTCGAGCGGCTTCCGAGCGGCTGGATGGGCGCCGACCCCCTCGTCCTCCCGTTTCGACCGGAGGTCAACGGCGTGGTCGTGGTGGATGTCGTCCCAAGGGTGTGGCCGGACTCGATGGGAAGCCCCGAGCACGACCCAGAGCTGTTCAGTGAGTGGGCCATGGGCGGCTACGGCCCGTTCGCCTTCCCAGGGAGCCTCACAAGGGCCGTGGAGCAGTCGAGGGGCTGGCCAGGCGCCCAGGCCGCAGTGGCTGAGCATCAGGCCTTCGTCCGTCTGCGGTGCACCTACGGAATCGGCGCCCACCCCGACCAGCCGGTGGCCCCGGCCGACTACAAGCCGGTGCCCGAGTTGCTGTTCCTCCATGCCCTCGCCGCGACCATCCCAAGCGCGAGCGCCATCTTCAACATGAACGGTGAGGTCCTGCACTCTCCAGACCTCTTGGACCAGCAGCTGCGCGACGCAAGAGAGCACGGCTACGTGCCTCTCGAAACGTTCAGCAACGTGCGCCTCTACAACGTCGGGAGAGGTTGGAACCTGATGGACTCCGTGGGAATGGCACAGGTAGAGCTGCCGGATGTGGAAGCGGCGTTCGACGATCGCATCGACCCAAACCAGGTCGCTGGCTTCCTCCGCAACCTCGGTGCCTACCTGCTCGAAGCAGGCGACGTCTTGGCGGCCGGCCACACGGTGGATGGGCCTGCGGGCCGCTGGGTCGCGCATCGCCACGAAGACGCCTGGGTGGCACCGCCGAGGCCCGTGGTGACGATGATCCCCGAGGGCAGCACACCACCTGCGGAGCTGTTCCCCGACCGACCGCAGTGAGTGCGTCATGGGTGGCGCTCGCCGTCCGGCCGGGACTCATAGGGGCCCCAGAGGCGCGCCCTGGTTGCAGATCCAAGGGGGCGGCTCGACGAGCTGTACGAAGGTAGTCCCTCATCCCACCCTGGTCGGCCTGGACTATGAGAGGCTGGTGCGCCGCGTCCGCACAACGACGTGGCGGTCTGGGACCGAGGGAGTGTGCGATGAGGTGGGCGCGGAGGGTCTCTCTGGGGGTGGTTGCCAGCGGGCTGGCATGTGGTGGCGGCCCGTCCATGACGGAGGAACCGAGGGTAGCGCAACGCCAGGCCCGCCCCGCTCCGGCCCCACTGGATCCCCTCGAGCCAGTGGAGGGAGGTCCGGAGCTCGACTGCCCGGACGGTACGGTCCCCTACCGAGAGGAACGGGACGGCCTGACGCAGTGGGGCTGCGCCTGGCGCGAGGGCCGGTCCGAGATCCTCTGGCGAGGCCCCGTGCGCTACCATCGAGGCGAACGGGAAGTGGTCCGTGGAGTACTGAACGAGTACCGACGAGTGGGGACCTGGAGGGCCATGGGGCCCTCAGGAGAGATCCTGGCGGAGGGGGCCTACGACGAGAAGGGCTACCCCACGGGCCGTTGGGTCTTTCCATCGGGCCCTCGCGAGTTCCAGCCCGAGGTGGGGTTCACGCCCGACACCTGGTCTCAGGCCGCCTTCGCCGTGACCCCGGCGGACACCTGGGGGGTCGACGTGCTGGACGCCGACCTCGAACGTGGGTTCGTGGCGCTGAAGACGACCTGGGAGGCCAACATGGCCGAGCGCGAGCCCCCAGAGCCGTGCAGCTACCCTGGGCTCGCCTCCCCTGTGGCGGGCGTGCAGCTGGAGGTGCACCCCACGGGCGGAAGGGGCCTGCTGTGGTCGGTGTACGAACCTGCGGGCGAGGGCGACGCATGCACGTCGGAAGCCGAGGCCGGCCGCCACCTCGCAGCAGCCAAAGAGGCCATGGCAGAGGTGGGGCTGAATCCCACGGTGCGCACGCCGCTCGCGCCGGTGGTCGTCGACGAAGCGCCGGATGGAATCCGCGAGGGCGCGTGGTCCTTCGAGGTGCCGGGGCATGACGTCACCCTGGTGCGGACGGAGCGGCCAGGCATCGACGTGGAGCTGGCCACCCCAGGGCTGGCCCACCGTGACTGGGCCTACACCGCCTACGAGAGGGTGCACTTCTACACCCTGTCCGTGGACGATGTTCCCGTCCATCGCTTCGTGTTCACTACGACGACCAGCTGTGCGGGGAGCGGGCACCTGCAGCCGCGAGGGTTGGTGGTCCAGGGGGCCCGCGCCGCGCTCGTGCTCACCGCGGTTCTCAGCGGGTGCAAAGGGGCTGCGATGCAGAACCACGTCGGGCCCGTGGTGTCGTTGGAACGTCCGGAACCTTGGGCCTGGTAGCGCACCGCTTGGCTCTCGCTGAGCCAGGTTCGCACCCGCACTGTGAGCTCGAGACCACGCCAACCCTTCGCTCTGGTAGGCGGTGGGCGGGGCATCGCCTAGACGAAGGCGCAGGCCGTATCGCTTTGTGTCAAGCGCCTGGTCTAGCTGTTGCGGCCGGCTACTCGAACGTTCGTTGGAGTTCAATCATGACCACGCTCCTTGTTCTCCTTGCTTGCGGCACCTCCTCGTCGGGTCAGTCTGCCGAGCTCGGTGAGCCTGTGTCCGCTGGCCCAGCAGAGGCTGCCGAGCCTCCCTACGGCGAGGCCGTCCTCTTCACGGTGAACAAGGCCCCTTTGGAGCTACGGTCCGCTCGCATCGCGCCGGTTTCCGAGTCCCGCTTGAGAGCCAGTCGGCCGCAAGGTGACTTCCTCGTGGTGAGCTTCAGAAACGTCAGCGAGCATCAGCTCACGGGCATCGGCATCACTGCGAGGTTCGAGGATGCAGCCGGGGCGGAACTCCTGGTGGAACGAGGGAATCGGGATGCGGACCACGGCTACTTGTTTCATGTGTCGGGGGGCCCCGCCCGATGCGGGCCTGGTGAGGTCTGCGAGGTCTCCTTCGAAGGGTGGGATGTGCCGAAGGCGTTCGACCGGCTCCTGGTTGCCCCGCAATCAGCAGACCTGGCCGGCGGTGACACTCCGTTTTGGAGTCGGGGAAGCGGTGGCTTCGCAGGACTTGAGGAGGCTTCGATCTGACGGGCTTCGCCGCAACGGCAGCGTCTGCTGCGACGACGAGCGAAGCGGGGAGAGGCGCGAAGCGCCGATCGTCAGTCGGAACCCAGGCAGTCTGGCAGCCCAGGCCATGCCCTCCCCTACCAGCCGATGACGAATCTGCAGCGCTCCACGCCACGCTGGCCAGTAGGCCGTCTCTGCGGCCTCCCACGCTGCTAGTCCCGACCCTCTGGCAGGCGGACGCCGAGCGAAGGGGCTCCCTCGTAGTAGTCAACGTCGATAATCAGGCCGAAACCTGCGGCCTGCTCCCGCAACTCGCCGGGGACCGATGGGGGTTCAGGGGCTATGGCGAAACAGAAGATGTCGACCCGATAGGCATCGGCAAGCTGCTTGACCGCCTCGGCCCGCGGCTGCAGGAACTCCAACAGCCATCGCACATGCGTCCCGACCCGCTGCGAAGACACCCGGCCCTTGCTGGAGAACGACCAAAGCCCAGAAGCGTAGTTATTCCCTCGGTCGACGACCCGATGGCCCTTCGACAACGACAGATGTGGCTCGCCACGACGGTGGCAATGGTCGGGCGGAATGCGAAGGGCTTGGGTCACGACCAGCGGGTCCAGCGCCTCCCCCATCACGCGGAAGGACGCATAGGCGTTCCTCGCCGAGGGCGCGCGGGGCTGCGTTGGGCCCGTGAAGATGCGCGACGAAAACCTGAGTTTGCGCTGCACGGAACGGAGCACTCGGACGGTCTTCTCGTCATCCCAGCCCGTGACCGTGTGCCACTGCGAGCCCATCCCTGCGACACGGCTTCCGAACATCACCTCAGTGAGGAGCAAAGCCCTTGCCTGGTCGTCGTGATGTAGCGGCTCCTCGAGCTCGAGCTTCTGCCGAAGGTCTCTGGCCATCTCGTAGAGGGCATCTACTCGCGGCAGCTCCAGCATCCGGCACACCAGCTCGGCGCCATACTCCGGGCCACCCCAATGGCTCACGCCGAGACGGAGCAACTCCACGTCCTGAGCGTCGAGGGTGACATCGCCCCACATTGCACTCATTGTGGCACCTCGCCGGCAAGCTCGGCCGTGTACGCAGACCGGCTACCGTCCCACCCGCACTTACAGCAGCGCCCCTCAATCACCACATGCGAGCAGCCGTCGAAGGCATACAGCTGTCGCGCGCACTCAGCGCAGATAGACGAGAAAGGGGTCGCTCGGCGGTAGAAATCACTACCGCACTCGTCACATATGCCATTGTTCAGCTTCCAAAAGCCGAACAGGTAGTTCTCGTCAAGCAGGTTCATCGCCTCCTGCACACTATCCTCGGGGACGTCTTCGGCGAACCACAGGGCGTGCTCGTAATTCCCGTTCGTGGTGTATTCCCACCGACGCTTCGAGGCATCAGCAGAGCCCCAGTCCGGTAGGCAGCTCAGCGCCGCCCATCGCGCGGTTCGGCCGCGAGGCGAGCTCTGCGAGCCAGGGAGCGCAGCGACTGGTCGGCGGCCGCTAGCGGTCGTTGGGCGGGGGCCGCAGGACTCCGACCCGGCACCCCAGCAAGGCGCTCATCGTTTCGTCCGACCGCAACACTGACTGTCGACCCATCTCGGCATCGCTGGGGGACTCCTCTCACAGCCTGTGAATCTGCCGTCTTGCGGGCAGAGGCGTTGCGCCTTGGTCTTCGTGCCTTGCGGGGCCGGCATGAGGTATAGGCAACGCCGGTGATGGCCGTTTCTTGGCCCGACCCGGAGGGACGTACGTGCGCGACGAGAATGAACACAGGATCCGCTTGCTGCTGTCCGCTCAGCGCGCTCTATGGGGGAACGTGCCCCCAACGCTTCGCTCCGCCTCGATCGAGCAGCGAGGGGACACAATTCACTTTCGTTCTGTGTTCACGAGCGATGCGCCAAACGACGACATCGAGCTTCTGTCCATAGCAGGCACAGAGGTCATCGCGGACTTCTCCTCGCCGACGACGATTCACGAAGAGTTCGTTCGCCTCGACCCACCGGCCAAACCCACCCATCTCCGTCATCTCGTATTCCTTAGAGCGGAGCGACCGTACTGGGGAGACAAGGGCTAGCAGAATGTGGAAGCGGTCAAGTCCTGACCAAGGCCAATGCAACATCATCCTGGAGGGCCCCGGAACGAAGCCTGACGCTCTGAAGCAACGCGGTGGCTGCTTCCTCGAGCCCTGACTGGCGGATGAGTGAGACAATCCCCGACGGAGTTGCGTACTTGAGCAGGCCGTCCGTAGCCACGAGCAGGGTGCCGGTTGATCCGGACTCGAACGGCACTGGAGCAGCATTCCCGCTGCCAAGTAGGGGCTTGCGTACTTGATTCTCGGTGAGCTCCACCCAATCGTTGCTGCGAACGAGCCAGGCGCCAGAATCACCAACGGAAGCCCCCCAAAGGCACGTCCCATTGAGTACAACGACAACCGCAGTGGTCTCTGCGGCACGGCCTTGCGCCAGGATGGCATCGTCGGCTTCGTAGAGCACCGCAACGCACTGTTCCGGTGTTGTTAACTGGTTGCAGGCCATCGCCGCTTCCACCGTTGCAGCAGCGTGCCGTGCGCCCTCCTCGCCCCGCCCTGTGCCTCCGGCCCCGTCAGCGACGAAGACGACCACCCCTTCAGCGGTGGGCCAGACGTGGACGACGTCGTCGCCGCTTGCGCCTGCCTGTTCGCATCGGACTGCGCAGCTTGGGGCCACATTGGTCAAACCTCGCGTTCCAGAAGGTACAGGTGGTTGCGAACGGCCCCCGCCAGTCCGCCAAGGCGCTCCCGGTGGCCCTCCACCACGACCTTCCACGCATACCGCATCTGACGGGCACATCGGCTCGGTGGCATCCTTCCCTCGCCGGTCCCCAGTCCAGGGCAGGTCACGCTGGCGAAGCCGTGGGTCCGCGCAGTGGCGAGCGCCGCGCGGAACGCAAGCATTGGCTGTGCGGTTTCCTCGACGCGCATCGGCACACGCATGGTTGGTGCCGAGATGAGCCAGCGGAAGTCTGGGTGTTCGACGATGGGGGCCACGACAGCAGAACCGACGGGGAGTTCTCCGAAGTGCTCCTCCTGAATGATCTTCCCTACCGCCTCCTCCAGCTCCCAGCCGAACGTCTGTGAGTAGACGAGGTCGATGCCTCCGTCCATGACGCCGAAGCTGTTGGCTGGGCTGATGATGGCATCCGCAGGGTGGTCGAAGACAGAGCCATGGTGGCATTGGACGTCAGGAGCGTCGGCGAAGGCTGCTCGCCAGTGATGCACGAGCTCAAGGTTGCGGTCAACGAGGTGGACTTGCATGGTGAAAGCTAGCCCGGCGCTCGTCCATGGCCTCACGGGAATCACAACTAACGACGCCACTGACCCCGTGCCCAACGCGAACTCTACAGACGTGCGGGTCGCCCCGTGCACGCCTCAGGCGCTGCAGAACTCCGTCCTATCAGCAGCTCTGCAGACCCGCATCGGCACCGAGCGTCGCCACTCCTCTCGAGAACGCCACACCTACCAACTGCTTTCTTCGACATCCTTGCCGTCAATCTGCACCGCAGCGATACCGGCCTGTGTATCCGCGGAGCTCCCCACCGCCCGAAACCCGCCCAGGGCCACGATTCGATAGCGCATCTGGGTACAAGGGGCGGCGTTGCCCAGCGGCGCCAGCACGCTGCCGCTGCGAGCCGAGGCGTGCCTCAGAAGGGGATGTCGTCGTCGGCCGTCGGTGAGGCGTGACCCACGGCAGGGCCATCCGCGTCCGGCAACCCGACGCATGCCGCGCCTGCATCGATGAGCCAACACCCAACGCGCTCAGCTGCTGAACAGGAACGGGTAGCTGACGATGACGATGCCCCGCCCCTCGGGCGCCGGAAACTGCATCCGCATGAACCGGCCCACCAGGCAGTTCTCCACGGCCTCGTTGCCCAGGCTCGAGCTCTTGGTGCTCGCCGCCGACACGGTCCCATCCCCCGCGATGGTGAACTTCATCACCACCTTGCCCCCCAGCTCGGGGTGCCGGGTCAGCTCGCGCTGGTAGCAGTACCGAATCTGCGGCAGGTTCCGCTTGATGACCTCGTCGATGAGGCTCCGCTCGAGGGACCCCAGGATGATCGGGTCGCCGCCACCGCCCCCGATGCCCCCCTGAGACTTCGGCCCGCCGATGCCGCCCTCGCTGCCATACCCGTCGCGCCCGCTGCCGAGGCCGTTGGTACCGAGCCCGTCGAGGCCCTCGGCATTCCCGCCGCCGCCCAGCCCGCCGTCCCGCGAGCCGAGACCGTTGGAGCCGATCTGGGTGCCGGTCTTGCCTCGCAGGCCCCCGATGTCGGCCGACAGCGCATCGAGCGCCCCAGCCCCCAGCCCTGCCGCCTGCCCCAGGTCATCGAGGGCGCCGAGCACCCCCGCCGCCTCGGCGATCTGCCGGTCGAGCTGCTGCTTCGCCACTTCCTTGGGGCTTCCCTTGGCCTTGGCCTTGGTGGCGTCCTTCTTGCCTTTGGTGCCCTCGTCGTCCTTGGGCTTGTCGCCCTCTCCCGCATCGGGATCCCGCTGCTGCTTGGGCGTGGGCTCCGGCTCGTCGTCCTCCGGCGTCTCGATGATCAGGTTCACGAAGCGGTCGGGGACCTCGACGATGTCGTGGCGGGGGCCGTGGCCCGAAAACAGCATCACCAGGCCGAACATCATGCCCACGAAGCCGACGAAGCTGGCCATCGCCACGAAGGGGTAGTCCACCTCCTCACCACTTCGTGCCGCGAGCTTGGCGCCCTCCGGCACCAGCTGGGTGAAGAACACCTGGCCGTCGGCATCGACCAGCAGCCGCAGCCCATCCACCATCGGCACCCGGATCACCTCGCCGTCGCGCGTGGCCAGGCCCTCGTCGACCAGGTCGCTCAGGTCGTGCCGCAGGCCGTCGAGGTCGGCAAAGCCCTCCCAGCGAGGCAGCAGCTCGGCCACCCAGCCCTCGCCGTCGTGACGGAACAGCTTGTGGGCGTGGGGCAGGTCGTCGTCGGGGGCGAAGAAGTCGCTGCGCCAGTCGGAGCGCACCTCCGACCACAGCGGGGTGACGTAGGGCAGCACCAGGTGCAGCGGGGCGGGAACCCAGCCCATGTCGATGCCGAGGAAGGTCCACCGCCAGCCCACCTCGGCCCCCATGGAGACCTCGCGCCGGCTGGCACGGAAGTGCTGGGTGTCGACCAGCGTGTCGCCCCACACCTGGTTGACCTCCAGCACCTTGGGGCGGTGGGTGGCATGGCCCAGCGACCCGTCGGTGGTGCCTGAGCGCATCACGAACGGGAGCACGGGGGTGGGGGGAAGCGCGTCGGGGTCGGTCTCGGTGTGCATGGAACCTCCTGCATGGTTCGTGGGACCGCCCCTGAGCCGGCCGGTTCGTCAACGGACCGCCAACGGTTCGTGCAGAAGATGTGAGGCCCGGCGTACACTCCGCGCCATGGACGTACTCGCCCCCCTGCTGTCGCTGCTGTGCACCCTGCTCACGGTGCTCACGTTCGGGGTGCTGACGCTGCTGATGACCGCCCTGCCGATGATGATCATGGGCTTCGTGATCTACCGGCTGCTCACTCAGGGAGGCACGGTGGTGGTGTCGGGGCCGATGGCCCAGGCCCTGGCGGGTCACGCGCGAGGGCCGGGTCCACCGAAGCTGAACCTGGTGAAGGTCGGCACCTGCTCCGCCTGTGGCGCCCATCGCAGCACCGTGTCGGCCTCGGCCTACGTGCACTGCGACCAGTGCGGTCAGCTCACCGACTGGGACTTCAAGGCCGCGATGGCCGACCGGCGCAGCAAGGCGCCGGGGCCTGCCTACGAGGGGCTGCTGAAGCGGGCGCACAAGGGGCTCGCGGCGGCCAAGGAGGCCGACGACCGCGACGCCTACCTCGCACTACAGGCCGAGATCTGGGAGGCGTATGCACGGGCCTGCCCCGCTGCCTGCCCGCCCCGCGTGGGCGACGAGGTCTACCGCAAGAAGTGGGTGGCCTGGTCGGCGGAGTCCCAGACCCTACAAGACCTCGATGCGGGCTGCGCCGAGACCTTCGCCGCGCAGCAACAGGCCACCGCCGCCCTGCAGTGGGACCGGTCCAACCCCCTGCAGCCCGTCGCCGAGGCCACCTCCTTCCTCGCGCTGCAGGAGGCGGTCCTGGCCCACCAGCAGCGGGTGGTCGACACCCTCGTCGCGGCCCAGCTCCTCGAGGCCCACCCCGACCGCCCCGACGCCGCCGTGTTCCGGCGCATCGGCGTCGCCGCCTTCGTGCAGGGCTGGCTGCCCTACCTGCCCAAGGCCCAGCACCAGCCGCTCCTGGAGTCCACCGGGCTCGACGGCGAGTACATCGAGCCTCCTGCGATCGACCTCACTTCCGGCAGCTGCCCCAGCTGCTCCGCCCCCCTCGAGGTGCCCGCCGAGGCCAAGCGCGTGGTGTGCATCGCCTGCGGCCACGGGGTGAGCGTTCGTGGCGGCGAGCTACCCTGCCTCGGCTGTGGAGCCCCCCTCGAGGTGCCCCCCGACGCCGACGATGTCGCCTGCAGCCACTGCGACACCCACGTGCGCCGCATCGGCCTCGGCTAGAGGCTCGTAGGGTCGCCGTCGTCGCGAACGGCAGGCTACAGTGCCGCATCGCCCGGGAGCCCGCATGCTGCGCCACATCGCCCTCCTCGTCGTCGTCGCCTGCGGCGGCGGCACCACCGCCGACGACAAGAGCGGTACCGACAAGGGGGGAAGCAGCGACAGCGCCGCCACCGCCGGCACGACCGACACCGCCGGCCCTACCGTCGACACCGGGCCCACCACCGAGACGCGCGTGACCACCGACTCCGGGCAGGTGTGGGTGGTCGACCGCTTCGAGCAGGCGTCGCCGCTGGCCGTCGACATCCTGTTCGTCATCGACGACAGCTGCTCCATGAGCCCCATGCAGGCGGAGCTCAGCCAGAGCTTCCCCCTCTTCATGAGCTACCTGCTGGGCAGCGGCATCGACTACCACCTCGGCGTGACCTCGACGAGCATCGTCAGCGGCGCTTCCTACTGCGGCGGCTCCTACCGAGACGGCGAGCTCGTCTCGGTGCAGGGCACTCGGTGGATCGACCCCGACACCCCCAACCCCGAGTCGGTCTTCTCCCAGATGGCGACGCTGGGCACCCGAGGCTCGGGCTGCGAGCAGGGCCTCGGCGCGACCTACCGTGCCCTCGACCCCCAGTTCAACTCGGCCAACGACGGGTTTCTTCGAGCGGATGCCGAGCTGCACACCATCGTGATGAGCGATGAAGACGACCAGACCGAGCCGCAGGTCATCACCCTGGCCGACTTCAAGAGCTGGTACGACGGGCTCAAGCCCACCCCCGAGGCGACGAGCTTCCACTCGCTGGTGTGCACCAGCGCCGACGGCTCCACCTGCAGCCTCGGCGTCGGCCAGCGCTACATCAGCGTGAGCGAAGATGTGGGTGGCATCGTCGCCGACATCCGCGACCCCTTCGATGACTTCATCGACAGCCTGGGGCTGCTGGCAGCAGGCCTGCAGCGCAGCTTCACCCTCAGCGAGGTCCCCCAGGTCGACACGCTGGCGGTCGAGGTCGTCAACGACGTCGGCGCCACGCTGCTGTTCGACGAGCAAGACTGGTCGTACGACGCCGCCGTCAATGCGGTCACCTTCGTCAGCTACCTGCCCGAGCCCGGTAGCCAGGTCATCATCCGCTACACGCCGCGGTAGCATCGCCGCGGAGGTGTGGTGTGCGCATCGGTCTGGGGACCATCCTGCAGGCGATCGTCGCGATGTTGGCCCTGTCGTGGCTCGCCCTCGACGTGGCGGGTGCCATCACCGCGACCCGCTGCCGCGTCACCTCGTCCGAGATGAGCATGGACGTGAACCGCATCCCCGCCACCCTGTGCGTCACCCACGCGGTGTGCGATGGCGTGCCGCACACGGCGCTGCTGCCCCCTCTGTCCGACGGCTATGGCCGCCGCACGGTGGGCCACTGCCACGGCACGAACACCGACCAGGTGCTGTATTCCCCGCTGTACCCCAACATCTACCGGCTCGGGCCGCTGCGAGGCACCTCGCTGCTGCAGGGCTACCCGTCGCTGATCTGGGTGGTGTTCGCGCTGATGAGCCTGCCGCTGCTCGGCAAGTTCAACCCCCGCGAGCCCCTCACCTGGGACTGAGAGGGCGCCGTCTTCCCCAAGCCGGCGCCCTCTCCGTACTCTCTCTCGCCGCCCATCTAACGAGTGGATCGCCCAGCCCGCCTCACCCCGCCTGCAGACGATCCTCTCCCCGACGGACCGGACCGGACCACCACCACCACGGGCTGCGAGGGCTTCCCCTCCGCTCGATGGGCCGAGGCGGCGGCGCTGACCGGCGGAGCGAGCCACCCGCTGTGCTCGAGGGCCTTCACCCTGTCGTTTCAGGACATCGTCGACAGACTCTAGCGCTCTGTGGGTAGCGCCCTCCTACGGGGCAAAGGCGAACAGCTGGCACATACGTGCGGGGTCGACGAATCCCCATCCGCGCAGCGTCTCGTGGTGGGACGCCACCGAAGCCCCACGCAGCTGGGCCGCCTGGCAGCGCACCACCGTCGCGAGCCACGGCGTGCCCATCGCGTGCAGCTGCTCGGCCGCAGCCGCCGACGTCGCCGCCGCGTCAGCGCCTCCCAGGCTGGCCTCCCACACGTCAGCGAGCACCCTGCCGTAGGGCGAAGCCAGGCGGCGTAGGCGACGGGTCGCCTGACGCAGCTCTCGGCGCGCACCTGGGTCGGTCGCGGCCCCAGGAGCGGCGGCGGCCGCCCACGTGGACCACAGCCCGACGCTGTTGAGGGGCACCGACAGCAGCGCCCCGCCCGCCGCAGCCCGCGCCGTGGCCGCCATCCGTGACCGGGCCGCGTCGTGGTCCCCCTCGTAGATCTCGACCTTCGCCTCGAACACCTGCGTATACAGCCACAGCGTGCTCACCCCCTCGGCCCAGCGACCCGTGGCCTCGGCGAGGTGGGCCCGCGCCTCGTCGGGCCGGTCGCGCATCAGCCCGGGGGGCACGGAGTAGCTGACCCGGAAGAACACCTCGAGGTGCTTGTCGCCCCGCTGCCGCGCCTGACGGATCATGCGGTCGCGCAGCGCACCGGCCTCGGCGAACGCCCCGAGCTGCACCAGGGCGAAGCTGCGGAAGGTCTGCGCCATGCCTGCCTCGTAGGGCAGGCCCCGCGCCTCGAAGACCGCCGCCACCTCCGCCAGCGTGTCGCGGGCCCCCGCGAAGTCGGCGCGGGCGCACGCAGCGATCCCGTGATGCAGCTTCGCCGAGGCCCGCTTCACCGGGTCGACGTCGGCCGGTAGGAGCTCGTCGGACCGCTCCAGCTCCCGACCGCCCGTGGCGAAGTCGCCGAGGAGGGAGGCGTTCGAGCCCCGCATCGCCGCGGCCAGGGCACGGGTCGCCGGGGCCCCCAGGCGCTCTGCCAGCTCGATGGCGCGCCCGGTGAGCATCGCGGTGCGCACCATGTCGACGTATGACAGCGACATCGACAGCTCCAGGGCCAGCTGCAAGGCCTGCTCCTCGCGGGCCGTGGCCCGGCTCGGCCGCACGAGCCCCAGCCGCAGGCGCGTGCTGGTCCACAGGATCTCGGCGTAGGTGCCCACGCGCGAGCGGGGCCAGGGCAGCCCGACGCGGCGCACCACCTCGGGCAGCAGCGGCCCGGCCTGCTCGATTCGGCCCGCCCGAAGCAGCTGGTGCAGCGCCTCGCGCTGGATCTGCTCGCGCCGGATGGCACCGACCTCGTCGACCACCGACAGCAGCTCGTCGGCCCCCTCGGCGTAGCCCGCCCGACCGAGGGCGCGGCCGAAGGCGACGCGGAGGCCTGTGTCGAAGGACACGCCCAGAGAGCGAGCCCGGCGGTACAGCGCCACGGCCTTCTCGAAGGCGAAGGCCTGCTCGGCCCGCTGCGCCGCCTCGATGGCCAGGGGACCTGCGCGCTGCGCCTCTCCGGCGGCCTCCCAGTGCTCACACAGCAGCTCAGGGTCGCCCTGAGGCCCCATCGCCTCCGCCAGCGCACGATGCTGCTCTCGCAGCGACTGCGCCGACAGCGACGCAACGACCACCTCGCGGATCCGGTCGTGGGTGCACTCCAGCGCACGCCCTCGTCGGGTGGTGAGGAGCCGCGCCACCGTGAGCCCGACCATGTCACCGGCGCCGGCGTGCGGCGCCGCCCTCATGGCCACCTCGGGCTCCAGCGGTCGGGCGGCCACGGCTACCGCGCGAAGCAGGTCGCGACTGCCCTGGTCCAGCTCGGCGACGCGACGCGACAGCACGGCGTGCAGCTCGCGCTCGGGCCCGGTGTGGCTGGCCAGCTGGCGCAGAAAGAAGGGGCTCCCATCGGCCTCGTTCGCGAGGCGCATAGCGCGGGCTTCCTCCGCACCATGAGCACGCAGCAGCTCGAGCGCCTCCTGTGGCTCGAGGCGGGGCAGGTCGATGCGGGTCGCGGTCACATCGCCCAGTGGGGCCAGCGCTTCTTCGATCCCCTCGTGGTCAGACCTCCATGACAGCACGCACAGCAGCGGGGGCAGCCCCTCGTCACCGAGCAGGTCGCTGAGCAGGAGCAGGCTGTCACGGTCTGCCCACTGCAGGTCGTCGACCCACAGCACCAACGGCTGCTCTCGAGCCGCAGCAGCGAAGAGCTGCGCGAGCTGGTGGGTGGCGAGGAGGCGCTCGGCGACCGGCTCGTGACGGGCGCTTCCCACGCGGGTGGGTGCCGCGCGGCCCAGCGCGGGGAACAGCCGTGCGACGGGCCCCCAGTCGTCAACGCCCGTCTGGAGCGGCCCACGCTCCACAAGCCACGCCGCCAGGGCCTCCGCCACGGGGTCGAGGGCCTTGAACATCGTGTGCTCACGCTCATAGCACCGGCCGCAGAGCACGAGGTGTCGACCGCAGGCCACGGTGAGGAAGTGCTCCACGAGCCGGCTCTTCCCCAACCCGGAGGGGGCAGCGACGTGGACCAGCCGCAGCCCGTCACGGTGGAGCGCCGTCGTCAGCTCCGCCAGCTCGCGGCGCCGACCTACGAACGGGACCTCGCGGGGAGGGCTGGACGCCTGGCTGCCGAGGGCCGCACAGACCTCGGCCCCCCGGGGCCGTCGTTCCGGCGCAGCGTGCAGCAGCCGCGCGCACAGGCCGACCAGGTCGTCGGGAGCGTCAGGGGCCAGCTCGTACACGTCGGGGGCGGGCTGAACCTGCTTGTCGAACAGCATGCCGGCCACCGGCCCCACGAAGGGGGTACGCCCGGTGAGGGCCTCGAAGATCAACGAGCCCACGCCGTACCAGTCGCTCGCCTCGGTCAGCGCACCCCCGGCGATCTGCTCCGGCGACATGTAGGCGGCCGTCCCCGAGATGTTGTCGACGTAGCCGGGCCGCATGGCCAGCCCGAAGTCCACCACCTGCACGCGCCCCCGTGGGTCGACCATCACGTTGCTGGGCTTGATGTCTCGGTGAAGCAGCCCCTCGGCGTGCAGCGCCGACAGCCCGGCGGCCAGGCCTCGCAGGCCCGCTCGCAGGCGCTGGAGCACCGCCTCGGAGAGCTCCGGGGCCTCTTGGGTCGGGACCTCCCTGTCTGCCTCGCGTGGGCCTCCGCTGGCCCAGGTGACCCCACCGCTCGCGACGGCCCCGCCACGGGGGCGCCCCCACACCCAGTCGAGGAAGGTCGAGCCGTCGACCAGGTCCATCGCCAGCACCACCTCGCCCTGGTCATCGAACAGCTGATGCAGCCGCACCAGGTTGGGGTGGACCACGTCGGCGAGGGCACGAAACTCGCGCTTGAGGTGCGCCGTGTCGTGGGGCCCGTCGGGCCTCAGCCGCTTGAGCGCCACCCGTGCCCCCGTCGACAGCGACCGGGCCTCCTGCACGATGCCGCTCGACCCTTCCCCGATGATGCCCAGCACCTCGTAGCGAATGAGCCCTCCCATCGTGCCACGCCGAGCGCGGGCAGCCGGCCGCCTCGCCGAGCGCCCCACCTCACAGCCCCGAGTATCACCGCTTCCCTCTAGGCGAGATCCTCCAGCTCCTGGCGTCGGGCATCGAGCAACACCCGGGCCTTGAGGGGGTACATGGTTCCTGGCTCGCCGCGCGCCTCCTGCTGCGCTCGGTACAGCCGGGCCGCCGCCGTGACCGTCTCGGCCTGCCCCTCCATCAGCAGCAGCGCGAGCTGTCGCTCGGCGGCAGGCCATCCCTCCACCCGCTGGCGAAGCAGCGCGCTCCGCTCGGCCCGCACCGCCGCGTCGAGGGGGCTCGCCAGGCAGGTCGGGTGGCGCTCGACGGCGTCGGTCGGGGCTCCCGAGCCTGTCAGGTGCACACGGTCACGCCGGGTGCGCCGCAGCTCGTCGAGACCGACCCGCACGGCGATGGTCCGGCCCCAGGCCTCGGGGTCGCGCACCTCTTCCACCGCCTCGCCGAAGGACCGCCACGCCCTCTCCATCGCCACGGCGATCACGTCGTCGCGATCCGCGACGCCGAAGCGAAAGCACGCCACCCCTCGGCGCACCCCGCGAAGCACTCTGCGCTCGATCGCGCTCCAGCCCACGGGGGCCACCGTCAGGGGCACGGCGGACAGGGGCGAGGTCGGCGGCCTGTCGGCCGAGCGGGGCGGTGTGAAGCCGGCCAGCAGCGATGCCCCCAGCGCCATCCACGAGAGCCATCGGAGGAAGGGGTGAGGGGTCATGGGCAGCGCGCTCCTGACAGACAGCGGGGATGGGAGGTGGGCACACAGCCCCTACAGGGCAAGACGTCGCCCCTCGGCCTGCAGAAAAAGATTGTCGCGAGCGCCCCCGCTGACGCCTCTGTCACGAAGCCCATCACAGAGGAGCCCGAGCCATGAACCCACGCGACGCCTCTCCCTCGTCGTCGACCGACCCCCAGCCCATCGACGTGCCGCAACAGTCCCCCCTGCCCTACATGCTGGTCACGTTCGTGCTGCCGGTGGGGCTGCTGCTGGTGTACCTGATGGTCACCTGAGGGGGCCCACGGAGCTCAGAAGCACAGCCCAGCGGGACTCGACGTGCCCGAGACGTTCCCGACACACTGGTTGAGCAGGTACCAGCTGCTGCCCGAGCTGTCGTTGATGCCCCAGGTGCCGTTGTCGTCGCTGCGGTTGGCGCTGAAGTAGTGCTCACCGGCGAGCACGGCGAAGCCCTCGGAGCTGCTGAGGAACACATCGTTGTCGTGCAGGATGTTGCCCGTGGCGGTGCCCGAGATCACCACCCCACCGCTGGTGTTGTCGCCCACGTAGTTGCGCAGCACCGCGTTGCCGGAGGCGTCGATGAGGTCGATGCCGCGAAAGCCGTTGCCCATCACGCCGTTGTCCTCCAGCAGGTTGCCGGTGGAGTCGATGATGGCGATGCCGCGACCGTCGTTGGCGTAGGACCGGTTGAGCTTCAGCACGTTGCCATCGGAGCCGTTGGAGAGCTGCACCGCGCCGCTACCCACCGACGTGCTGCCGCTGACGCTGTTCTTGAACACGGCATTGGCCGACGCATCGGTGAGCAGGATGCCCACCGAGAAGCGGTTGACGATGCAGTTCTTCACGGTCACGCCGGTGCGACCGTCGAGGAGGATGCCGATGTCGGAGCCGGGCCCGTTGAGGGCGTAGCCATCGCAGTCGAGCACGATGTCGTCGGCGCCGATGACGAGGCCGGGCCCGCCGCAGCTGAGGGTGGCGGTCAGGGTCGTGTCGGCCGTCAGCACGTCGCCGCAGGCCTGGGCGTAGGCGGTGCCGCTGGTGAGGGTCAGGGCGCCGAGCAGTGTCGTCGAGATGAGCGGGAACATGGAAGACTCCGAGTCAGTAGGCCGCGTCGTTGCGAACACCAGCAGCCTAGAGAGCCGCAGCGCCACCAGCCTCCTCTCCAGATCCCCTCCGAACGGGCAACACCCCACTCCAGATGCCGCCTATCGCTGACGCAGGCCTCGCTACCAGGCGCCGCTGAGCGCCACCATCGTGCGGTCGCCGTCGCGCCCCGCGCTCAGCCGCATACGCGACGCCCGGTGCAGCTCGGGCACCACGATGCCGACACTGGCCCCCAGCAGGCTGCCCATGAGCACATCGGTGGGGTAGTGCTTGCGCGCGGCCACGCGAAGGGCCGCGGTGGAGGCGGTCCAGGCCGTGGCAGCACCGTAGAGCCCCGCGGCCGCCCCCGGCGACAGGTCGGAGGTGAGCACGATCTGGTGCACCAGGCCGAAGCTCGCCGCGCCGGCCGTGGAGCTGTGGCCCGACGGAAACGACATCTGGTCGTCTGCCTCGGTGACCTCGAAGCCGTCGGCGTGGGTGTAGGGCCGAGGCCGCCGGCTCGCCGTCTTCATCACGTCGGTGATGGTGATGGTCGTGGTGACGGTCTGCGCGAACACCACGCCGTGGGCCCAGGCAGCGCGCCCCTTGCCGTCGGCGCCGTTGCCCCGATGGGTCGCTCCGTAGATCGGCGCGGCGATCAGCCCCAACCCGACCCCGCCGTAGGCCAGTACGTCGCTCATCATGGGGACGACGCCTTCCGCCTCTGGCACCCCCGCGACGCCTGCGTCGAGGCCCTCGGGAGCCACCGTGCGCACGTAGACGGGCGGCCGGTCGGGCAGTAGGTAGAGCGTGAGCACGCTGTAGGTGGCGGTGGTGAGCAGCACCGGGCCGTCGACGGCCGGCCGCAGCGCCAGCGCATCCGCCGCAGCCGCAGGGGCGGCTATGGCCAGGGCGACGGCCGACAAGGCGGCGCGGATCATCGCGTGGCTCCGGCATCGTCGGGCTTGAACACCAACACCCGCTCCGACTGCAGCTCGTCGGCGTAGGGGGCCACCCCCGTCTGCGGGTCGAGGTAGGAGCGGAAGTGGATGGCGGCCTTCTCGCCCTCGCTCAGCCCCGGGCAGCCCGACACCAGCTCGGTGCAGTGCGCGCGCCCCGCGCAGTCGCGGGAGAACGACCACGCATAGAGCAGGTCGACGTCGGGATGGTCGGGCAGGTAGTCGCGGGCCGAGCCGACGAAGTCGGGGTCGTCGACCCACCCCGCCGGGTCGTCGTTGTCAACGCCGAACACGATGGCGTTCTGGTAGGAGGCCCGGCCCGTCGCGTGGTGGTTGACGCCAAAGGCGACCATGAAGTGCTCGGGGCCCTCGGGGAAGGTGACGGCGGCGATGTTGGACTGGTGCGAGTCGCGATTGCAGCCGCTCCAGCAGTCTTCCGACAGGTCGAGTTCCCGCACGTTGACCGGCGCCTCCACCGATAGCAGCTCGGGATGCGCATCGCGGATGGCCTGGGCCAGCGCCTCCACCGCCGGGCCGAGGCTCGACTCGTCGTCGCCCGGAGCGCGCCCTCCCGTGCGGAACGGGGGGACCTCGATGGGCACCACGTCGGGCTTGAGGTCGCTGGGCGTCAGCCGCCAGATCGTCTCCGGCGGCGACGCGAGCCAGGAGGCTCCGGCCAGCGGATCGTCGAACAGCGCGACCCGGTGGATCATCCGCACGGTGTCGGCTTCGTCGTGGATGCCCAGCTCCACCCGGCCGGCAGGGATGATGTCGGTGTTGATCCACGCCTCGGGGTAGCCAGCTCCCACCAGAGCCTGACGCACCTGCGCCTCGATCTCGGCATCGACGGCACTGATGATCACGGTGGTGGCGTTCCACGGCTCGCCCCCCTCGGTGTTCATCACCAGCTGGTTGAGGGAGTCGCCCAGGTTGTCGAAGCCGGGGATGTGGGCCTGCAGCTCGTCGGACCACGTAGCGTGGATGTACGTGCGGTAGGAGTGGTAGCGCATCGGCGGCGGGGTGGGCCCGATGCTCACGATGGCCTCGTCGGGGCGCAGCCGCCAGTGCCAGGCCAGGCCATCCTCGTCGAGGTCGCGCCCCACCGGCGACTCGCCGGGCGACAGGGGCAGGAACCACAGCGCGTAGGCCGACGACGGGTTCCACTTGAAGCAGCTGATCCAGTCGCAGCAGCCCTCGAGGGGCAGCACGCCGGAGCGGCCCTCGCCGATCACGAAGCCACCGCCCTCGAGCCGCGTGCGCAGCACATCGAGGTCGGGCTGGGTCGAGGTGGGAAGCGGCTCGGCCGGCTCGGCCGTCTCCGCCGACGTAGGGCTGGGCTCGGTGGGCGGCGGATCGCCATCGCCTCGGCAGGCGAGCACAGACAGCAGCAGCGAGGTGGTGACGAGCATCGACGCACTGTATCCGGCCCTCCTCGCGGTTACAGTCCCGCATGGCTCCGACCTGCTCCTGGCGCTGGCTCGCCGTTGTCTCCGTGGTCGCCTGCAGCGGCCCCGACGAGGCGCCTGGCGAGGTCCCAGCCCCCACCACTCCCACGGGCGACACCGCGCCCACGGGCGACTCGGGCACGTCGTCGGCGTCGCTGTTCGCCGCCGAGCCCGTAGCGGCGCTCCCTACGGCTCTGGTCGGGGGCGCCCGGCAGCTGTCGGTCAAGGCCACCGAGCCCGCGGCCCTGGTGGTGGCGCTCGCGGGCCCCGAGGGCACCCGCACCTGGTCATGGCCCGAGGCCGCCTTCCACGAGGTCCCCATCATAGGGATGCGGGCGGGCGCCCCCTACGAGCTCACCGTCACCCTCGAGAGCTCCGCAGCCACCGAGGAGCGCGTGCTGTCCCTCACCGGCGACCCGTGGCCGGCGAACGTCCCCGAGCTGCAGCTGCTGGCGGTCGACCCCGACGGGCTGAACGGGCACACCCTGTTCACGGCGACCTCCCCCGACTACGACGCGGCCTGGGCCCTGCTCCTCGACGAGGCCGCCCAGCCCGTGTGGTGGGCGCTGCTCGAGACGCGCCTCGGCGACCTTCGCCGCACCGACGACGACACCCTCCTCGGCCTGGGCGACTTCGACATCGTCGAGCTCGACTGGCTGGGCCACGAGCTGCGGCACTGGAGCTCGATCCCCACCAGCCCCCACACCCGACTGGCCATCGACCTCGTCCACCACGAGGCCTTTCCCCTCCCCGACGGTGGTGTGCTCACCCTCGACCAGGCGCTGGTCGACGTGCCCGACCTGCCCGCCAGCTACACCGAGCTCGACCAGCTGCAGCCCACCACCGTGATCGACAATGGCGTCGTCGAGCTCGACGCCACGGGGCAGGTGGTCCGCCGGGTGGCCCTCACCGAGGTGCTGCAGACCTCCCGGGTGGGCTTCAACAGCCTCGATCCCACCGCCCTCGGCGCGCCGGACTGGGCCCACGCCAACGCCGTGGTGCCGGATGACGACGGCGGCTGGGTCGTGTCGCTGCGCCACCAAGACGCCCTGGTCAAGATCGACGACCAGGGCGGGCTGGTGTGGATCCTCGGCGACCCGTCGGGCTGGGTGGCGCCGTGGAGTGACGCCCTGCTGGCCCCCGAGGGCGACCTGTCGTGGCCCTACCACCCCCACGCCCCACAGCTGCGCCGCGTCGACGGGGAGCTGCGGGTGCTGCTGTTCGACAACGGCAACGAGGGCCACACGCCCTACACCGCCGGCCCTCCCAGCCCGCCCGCCAGCCGCCTCGTCGAGTTCGCCGTCGACGAGAGCGCAGGCACGGTGCGCGAGCTGTGGGCCTACGAGCACGCCGACGGCGCCCCGCTGGCGGCCTTTGCCCTCGGCGATGCCGACCGCCTCGACGACGGCGACGTGCTCGGGGTGTGGGGCATGCTCGACGCCGAGGGGGGCGTGGCCAACACGTCCGCCGGCCGCGGCAACCTGTCGGCGCGCCTCGTCCAGGTCGACCCCAGCACGGGAGCGGTCTCGCTGGACCTGCGGGTCGGGTCCTCGCTCAGTGGCGCCGCAGGTGGGTGGTCGGTCTACCGCGCCGAGCGGCTCGCGTGGCCCGAGGCCCAGCCATGATGCTGCTGTGGTGCCTGTTGAGCTGCAAAGGCGAGGGCGTGCTGGGCCAGGTGACGACCGCCGACACCGCCCACGACGCTGTCTCCGTCGAGCTCAGCTGGAGCTCGCCCCCCCTCGCCGGGCCCATCGGCGGAAGCCAGCACCATGCGACGGTCGCGCTCCGCGACGACGGGCTCGGCATGGTGATCTACAGCGACGACGAGCGGCTGCGCGCGGCCCTCGTCGGCGACGACGCGCTCCGCCCCACCTCCCTCGACGCGCTGGCCAACCACGGCCAGATCCGGGCGAGCCCCGAGGGCTGGGTGGCCGTCGCCACCCTCAACGGCGGTGACTGGCTGGCCGCCACCCGCTTCGATCTCGACGGGGAGGCCCTCGGCGCCGCCACCCTCGTGTCGTCCAGCCATGTCTTCCTGCCCGACCTCGCCACCACCGACGAAGGCGGCGTCGCGGTGTCCACCGATCTCGCCGACATGGGCTGCTACCGGTTCACCCACCCGATCAGCGCGACCAGCGAGGTCCCCTGCCCGCAGCGGATCGACCCGACCGCAGCCATCGGCACGGTCATCGTCGACGATGGGCCCGACGGCACGGTCGTGGGGTGGACGGAGCTACGGCCCGACGGCAGCCTCAGCGTGTATGCCACCCCCGGAGGCGACGCGGCGACGCCCTACGTCGTCGACGAGCTGGCGTGGGGAGCGGGCATGGCCGGCCGCCCGATGATCGCGGTGCACGAGGGGCAGCACCTGTTCGTGTGGCGAGGAGCCTCGTCCCCCGACAGCCCTGTGGGCAGCTGGCTGCAGGCCTTTCGCGACGGCGAGCCCGCCGGGGAGCGCTACGCCCTGGGCGATGCCTCGACAGGAGGCGACGTCGAGCGGCCAGCCCTGGCGGGGCCAGCTGCTGGGCTCGTGGTCGTGGCCTTCGAGCAAGGCGACGGCCTGTGGCTGCAGGTCCGCGACGCGAGCGACGGCACCGAGCGAGGCGCGGCCCTGCGCGTCGACGACGAGCCAGGCAGGGTCCCCCGCAGGCCGAGCCTCGACCTGGTCGAGGTCGACGGCGAGGTGCACGGCCTGGTGAGCTGGGAGGCAGCGCTGCCGGGCAGCGTGGTGGAGTCCGCCGACCGGGTGCTGCGTGTGCGCACCTTCCGCGTCGGCGGCGACTAGCCCCGTGCCCGTAGCACCCTAGATCACGTCGGCAATGGCCGGCGCGAGGCTGCACGACAGGCCGAAGCCGTCGGGCTCGACCTGCAGGTGGGTGACCTTGCCGTTGTCGACGACCATGGCGTAGCGCTTGGAGCGCAGCCCACCGAGCACTGCGGCGTCGACATCGAGACCGAGGGCCTTGGTGTAGGCGCCGGCAGGATCGGCCAGCATGCGGATCTTGCCGTTGGCCCCGTGCGCCTCGCCCCATGCGCCCATCACGAAGGCGTCGTTGACAGCGACACAGGCGATGGAGTCGATGCCCTTGCCCTTGAGCTTGTCGAAGTCTGCGACGTAGCCGGGCAGGTGGGTCTTGCTGCAGCCCGGCGTGAAGGCGCCCGGGACCGCGAAGATGATGTGGCGACCCGTTCCGAACAGCTCGGCGGGGTCGAGCTTGTTGCCGGGGTTTCCCTCGTGCAGCTCGGCGTGGGGAAGCGACTGTCCGACCTCGATGGCCATGGGGACCTCCTGTGTGGGGTGTCGGCCCTTGTACCGTTGTCGGCGCCCGATGGCGTCCACCGGATCCCCCATCGCCCCAGCGATCACGTCGCCGCCTTGCCCGAGCCGCCGACGCCTGGCAGCATGGCACCGGAGGCAGCCGTGGCCGACCCCTTCGCGCCCCCCGCCAGCGACCACGCCGCCCCGCCCGACGTGCCCCGTCTCCCCATCGCTGACTCGCCGGCCGATCCCCTCGATGTGGCCCGCGCCGTGGGCCGCGATCTCGTCGCCCACCCTGGGGGCTACCTTGCCAACGGCCTCGCCTACCTGGCCCTCACCACCGTCGAGGTAGTGCTGGCCTTGCTCCCCCTTGGCCTGGGCGTGGCCCCCGCCGCCCTCGGTGCCGACGAGGGGTGGATCATGCTCGGCTTCCTCATCGGGACCCCACTGTATGTGCTCGGGATCGCGGTGCTGGTGGTGCTGGTGGTGCCGCTGCAGATGGCGGGCACGATGCGGGCGCTGGCCGCTCAGGCCCAGGGCGCGGGCCGTGTGGGCGCGGGCTCGCTGGTGTTCGGCACCCGCGAGGGCGCCGGGCGGGTGCTGGGCTTCTACGCATCCATGCAGGCCGCGGTGTTCGTCGGCTCGTTGCTCCTCTACCTGCCCGGGCTGCTGGCCCTGCTCCTGGGTCAGATCGGCTTTCCCCTGGTGGTGCTGGAGCGGCGCACGTCGGTGGGCGAGGCCTACCGCCTGGCCTGGGGGCACCTGCGGGAGCACCTCGGCTGGCACATCGTCGTGTGGCTGTCGGCCCTCGCCGTGCTGGTCGTGCTCGAGCTCACCCTGGTCGGGGTCGTGGTCGCGTTCCCGGTGATGTGCGCCTGGCAGGTGCACGCCTACCGGCTGTCGGGCCTCGCTCAGCGGCGCTGATCGGGTCGCACCGCCGCGGCTCGCGTGCGATCGACCGGCCCCCCGGCTAGACGCGCTCACCGCCCCTCCGTGCCCCCGGGAGGCCCCTTGGTGACGCTGCTCCTCGCCCTCTGCACCCAAGCGCTCGCCGATGAGCCGATCGTGCTGCGTGAGCGCTACGAGGGCACGGTCGACTTCGTGCTCGCGGGCACCTCGCTGGCCACCGACACCGACGCCGACGGCCGGGCCGACACCTTGGCCCAGCCCGCAGGCTTCACCGTCGCCGCCGCCGACGTGCCGGTCGGAAGCAGCCTGGAGGCCGCGTGGCTGTACTGGGGCGGCACCCAGCCCCAGCCGGTGGGGGGCGCGTGCACGGGGTCCCCCGACGACCAGGTGACCCTGCTACCGCCTGCGGGCGGGGCTCTCGTCGTCACCGGCGATCGCTGTGACTGCGCGGATGGGGGGTCCACCGGCTACGACGTGTGGACCTGCCGGGCCGACCTCGCCTCCGAGCTGTCGGCCGTGACGCTCTCTGGCAGCTGGTCGGTCGACGACTACGTCGGGCAGATCGACGACGGCGACACCGATCATGCCGCGGCGGGGTTGGTCCTCGTGATCGAAGACCCGTCGCTGCTCCCTCGCACCGTGGCCCTCTACGACGGCTTGCAGACCGTGTTCCAAGACACGCTCCCGCTGCAGCTCGGAGGCTTCGAGGCGAGCCCGCTGGCCCGGGGCGACCTCGGCTGGATGGTGCTCGAGGGGGATCCAGGGGGGTCCCCCGACGAGTATGTGGCCGTCACCGGCCTCCCCGGTGGTGCGAGCGGCTTTCTGTCTGACGCCGACAACCCCGCCGACGACCCGATGAACCGCACCGTGAACGTCGCCAGCCCCGTGCAGACCGGGGTGGTGGGGCTCGACCTCGACCGGTTTGCCCTCGACCCCTACCTCGCCGACCGCGACGACACCCTGCAGGTCGAGCTGTCCGCCGACAACGACAAGTACTGGCCGGTCGTGTTGATCGCGAGTGTCGCCGTCACCTCCGACCGCGACGCGGATGGGGTGCTCGACGCCGATGACGGCTGCCCCGACACCTTCGATCCGCTCCAGGAAGACGCCGACGGTGACGGCATCGGCGATGCCTGCGACGACTGCCCCGACGAGGTCGGTGCCGGCGGCGCCGACACCGACGGCGATGGCGTGCCCGACCTGTGCGACGCCTGCCCGCAGTACGACGACCGCCTCGACGCCGACGGCGACACGGTGCCCGACGCCTGCGACCAGTGCCCGAGCCAAGACGACCGCGACGACGCCGACGGCGACGGCGTGCCCGATGCCTGCGACCAGTGCCCCTTCGGCGATGACACCGCCGACAGCGACGGCGATGGCACCGCCGACGCCTGCGACCTGTGCGAAGACTTCGACGATCGCGACGACGGCGATGGCGACGGCGTGCCCGACGCATGCGATGTCTGCGACCCGGGCGACGACCGCCTCGACGCCGACGGCGACGGCGTGCCCGATGCCTGCGACCAGTGCCCGCAGGGGGCCGACGACGCCGATGCCGACAACGACGGCACCCCCGACGCCTGCGATCGCTGCCCCCAGGGCGACGACACCGCCGACAGCGACAACGACGGCACCCCCGACGCCTGCGACCTGTGCGAGCTGGGCGACGACGACCTCGACAGCGACGGCGACACCGTCCCCGATGCCTGCGACCAGTGCGACCCCGGCGACGACCGCCTCGATGCCGATGGCGACACCACCCCCGACGCCTGCGACCTGTGCCTCGACGGCGACGACCGTGACGACGCGGATGGCGACGGGGTGCCCGATGCCTGCGACACCTGCGACGGCATCGTCGACGGCGGCGTCGACAGCGACGGCGACCGGGTGCCCGACGCCTGCGACCTGTGCCCCAACGAAGACGACCGGCTCGACGCCGACGGTGACACCATCCCCGACGGCTGCGACGTGTGCCCCGACTTCGACGACCGGGTCGACAACGACGGCGACAAGTTCCCCGACGCCTGCGACACCTGCCCCTTCGTGGCCGACCCCGGCCAGCTCGACCTCGATGCCGACGGCCAGGGCGACGCCTGCGACCCCTGCCCCACCAGTGCGTTTCAGGCCGACACCGACCTCGATGGCAGCTGGAGTTGTGTGGACTGCGACGACACCGACCCAGCGCTTCACGCCCTCGACGACGACAACGACGGCTACACCACCTGCGACGGCGACTGCGACGACGACGACGATCGGGTGTTCCCCGGCGCCGGCGAGACGCCGGACGGCACCGACGAAGACTGCGACGGTGCCGTCGACGACGAGACGGCCCGCTACGACGACGACGGCGACGGCTTCGCCGAGCTCGGCGGGGACTGCGACGACGCCAACGCCGGCACCCATCCCGGGGCTGCGGAGGTCTGCGACGGGATCGACCAGGACTGCGACGGCATCGCCGACGAGGGCACCGACTGCTACGACGACGACGGCGACGGCTTCTGTGAGGCGGCGTCCTGCACCGACGGCAGCCTGCCCGGCGACTGCAACGACAGCGCGCGCTCCACCCACCCGGCAGCCAATGAAGTCCAGGGCAACGGGATCGACGACGACTGCGACGGGCTGGTCGACGATGCGGTGTCCGACCTCGATGGCGACGGTGTGTCGGCCGACGGCGGCGACTGCGACGACGAGGATGCCACGGTCTCCCCCGGCCAGCCCGAGCTGCCCGACGGCCTCGACAACGACTGTGACGGTCAGGTCGACGAGGGCACCGTGCGCGGCGACGACGACGGCGACGGCTGGACCGAGCTGGGCGGCGACTGCCACGACGACGACGCCAGCGTGCACCCGGGCGCCGACGAGCCCGTCGACGGCATCGACAACGACTGTGACGGCATCGTCGACGATGGCTCCGCCGGCACCGACGACGACGGCGACGGCTTCGCCGATGCAGCCGGCGACTGCGACGACGGCGACCCCAGCGTGTTCCCCGGCGCGCTGGAGAGCGACAACGGCCGCGACGACGACTGCGACGGAGCCGTCGACGAAGACTTCGTCGATGTCGACGGCGACGGGGTGACCTACGCCGATGGCGACTGCGACGACCTGGAAGGCTGGGTCAACCCTGGGCAGGCCGAGGTGTGCGATGGCCTCGACAACGACTGCGACGGCCAGGCCGACGAAGACGCGTGCGACAACGGGTCTGGCGCCGCGCGGGTCACGGCGTCCGGTGGGAGCGGAGGCTGCTCCACGACCCACGGTGCCGGGGGCGCCTGGGCCGTGCTGCTGGCGGCCCTGTGGCGCCGGCGTCAGTGGGCCGCCCTGCCGCTGCTGGCGGGCTGCAGCACGGAGACGACCTTCCAAGGCATCCAGCCTCGCCTGGCCGTCACCCCCTCGGCACTGCTCGACTTCGGTGACGTGCCCGCTGGGCAGAGCGCGCTTCGCCCCGTCGTGATCGAGCACCTGGAGGGCGCCGACATCGAGCTGCAGCAGATCGTGCTCATCGATGGCGACGGTGTCTTCGCCTACGAGGGCCCCGAGGAGGCCCTGCTGCTGTCGGGGGGCGAGCTGGAGCTACCTCTGCGCTATCTGGCCCCTGAGCCCGGCTGGCACACCGCCATGCTCGAGATCACCCACGGAGGCCTCGACGATCAGGTCACCGTCGATCTGCGAGGCCACGCGGTGCCCACGGAGGCCGAGGTGTGGCCCCTGGGTGTCGACTACGGCCTGGTGGCCCTCGGAGAGGCGCCGGTGCGCGAGATCACCGTCACGAACCGAGGCGGCATCGCCCTGCAGATCGACGAGCTGTACCTGTCGAGCCGCCGCTTCGAGGCGGATCTGCAGCTGCCGCGGAGCATCAGCCCCGGGGAGGCCCTGGTCGTGCCAGTGGTCTTTCGGCCCGAGACCGACGACCCCGCAGGCGGTGAGCTGTCGATTCGGGCGGGAGGCTACAGCCTCGCGCAGGTCACGCTGTGGGCCAACGACTGCGACGGGGGCCTCGCTGATGCCTACGACGTAGATGGCGACGGCATCTCTGCCTGTGCGACCGACTGCGACGACACCGACCCCTTCGTGCGGCCCGGCGCGCAGGAGAAGGCCGACGGCGTCGACAATGACTGCGATGGGTCCATCGATGAGGGAACCACTGCGACCGACGACGACGGCGATGGGGCCTGCGACGATGCCCTGTTCTGTATCGACGGCGCCGTCCCGGGCGACTGCAACGACCAGGATCCACAGGTGGGTCCCCACGCCATCGAGATCCTCGACAACGGCATCGACGACGACTGCGACGGTCGCGTCGACTTCGGCATCGACGACGACGATGGCGACGGGGTCGCGGTCAGCGGTGGCGACTGCGACGACCTCGATCCGTCGGTGTGGCCAGGGGCCGACGAAGCCCCCAACGGCATCGACGACGACTGCGATGGCCTCATCGACGAAGGCACCATTCAGGCAGATGACGACGGCGACGGCTGGTGCGAGGGCCCCGCCTGCGCCGACGGATCGACCCCCGGTGACTGCCACGATGACGACGCGGCCGTCTTCCCCGGCGCGGTGGAAGACCCCAACTGGCTCGACGACGACTGCGACGGCCGCGTCGACGAAGGCACGACCCACAGCGATGACGACGGAGACGGCTTCACCGAGCAGGGAGGAGACTGCGACGACGACGACCCTGCTCTGAGCCCAGCCCTCGGCACGTGCTGATCCTCGGCAGTGGCCGATGGCATTCCTTGACAAACCCGCGACGCGTTGCCCCTCTGCCTTCGATAGAACCGCGGCGGAGGTCTGTGCATGTCGAATGATCCTGACGCGTTGCAACAGGGCATCGTGCCGAACCTTCGGTACGATCTCCCCGCCGGGCTCGTCGTCTTCCTGGTCGCTCTGCCGCTGTGCCTCGGCATCGCGCTGGCCTCTGACGCCCCGCTGATCTCGGGCATCGTGAGCGGGGTGGTCGCCGGGCTGCTGGTCGGCCCCTTGTCGGGGAGCCAGCTGTCTGTGTCGGGTCCGGCCGCAGGGCTCACGGTCCTGGTCGCCGGGGGCATCGCCGAGCTCGGGGGCTTCGAGGCCTTCCTGCCTGCTGTGATCCTCGCGGGCGTCATGCAGCTCGTCGCCGGGTTGCTGCGCGGTGGCGTTCTGGCCAACATCTTCCCGGTCAGCGTGATCGACGGCATGCTGGCCGGCATCGGCATCATCCTGATCCTCAAGCAGATCCCCCACGCGCTGGGTCGCGACGCCGACTACCAGGGCGACCTCGACTTCTGGCTCATGGGCCACCAGGCCAACACCTTCACCGAGATCGACGCAGCGATCCGCACCGCTTCCCCGGGGGTGGTGCTGGTCGCCGCCGCCTGCCTCGTGGTGTTGTTGCTGTGGCAGCGACCGTTCATCGCCAAGCAGGGCTGGACGCGCGTCCTACCAGGTCCCCTGGCAGCCGTCCTCACCGGGGTCCTGCTCAACGAGCTGTTCGCAGCGGTGGCACCGGGGCTGCACATCAAGGCTGAAGAAGGTCACATGGTGAGTCTGCCGGTCCTTGGGTCGCCCATGAACCTGTGGCGCGCCCTGCCCTCCCCCGACTGGTCGGGGCTCGGCAACGCCAGCACGTGGACGATCGCCGCTACCATCGCTGCGGTTGCTTCGCTGGAGACGCTCCTGTCGGTCGAGGCCGTCGACAAGCTCGACCCCTTCCGCCGCACCTCCGACACCAACCGCGAGCTCATGGCGCAGGGCGTGGGCAACATGGTCACCGGTGCCCTTGGCGGGCTTCCGATGACCTCGGTGATCGTCCGGTCCTCCACCAACGTCTACAGCGGCGGCCGCACGCGCATGTCGGCCGTCATCCATGGGCTGTTCCTGGGGGGGTTGGTGCTCGCGGTTCCGTGGCTGCTCAACCGCATCCCCCTCGCGGCCCTGGCCGCGGTGCTGCTGACCATCGGCTACAAGCTGGCCCGCGTCTCGCTGTTCAAGAAGATGTACCAAGCGGGCGCCGACCAGTTCGTGCCCTTCGTCGTCACCGTCACCGTCACCGTGTTCAGCGACCTGCTCACCGGTGTGCTGGTGGGGCTGGCGGTGGGTGTGGTGATGGTCATGATCACCAACTTCACCACGGCCGTCAGTGTGGTGAACGAAGACGGCGCCTTCCTGGTGCAGTTCACCAAAGACGTGTCCTTTCTCAACAAGACGCGCCTGCGCCGCATCTTCGCTTCGGTGCCCTCCGGCTCCGAGGTGGTGATCGACGGCACCCGGGCGATGTTCATCGACCACGACATCTACGAACTCGTCCAAGACTTCAAGGAGTCGGCCAAGCACCGTGGCATCACCGTGCAGACGCGTCGCCTCGAGTCGAAGGCCCACCCCATCAGCCTGCCGGGAATGTGATCATGGAAGCCTGGAAACGACTCTTGCTCGAGAACAAGGCCTGGGCCCAAGACACCGGCTCGCACTGCCCGGTGCCCGGCGAGAAGCGGCCCGAGTTCTTGTGGATCGGAAGCTCCGACCCGCTCGTGTCGCCCGAGCGCATCACCGGCAGCGACGCGGGCGACCTCATCGTGCACCGCAACCTCGGCAACCTGGTGCTACACACCGACTTCAACCTCCTCGCCGTCCTGGAGTCAGGCATCGCCGAGCTCGAGGTCCCCCACATCATCGTGTGTGGGCACTACGACTGCATGGGCGTGAGGGCGGCCCTCGACCAGCGACCCCACACGGTCATGAACTCGTGGCTCAACCACATCCGCGACACGGCGCGAGCCCACAAAGACGAGCTCGCCATGCACGAGCCGAGGGCGGCGTTCCGCCGGCTGGTGGAGCTCAACGTGCTGCAGCAGGTGCACAACCTCGCCCGCACCTCCGTGGTGCAGCGCGCCTGGAAGCGGTCGGGCACGCCCACGCTGCACGGCTGGGTCTACGACGCCCACGACTACAACATCCGCCCGCTGGTCAAGGTCGACCAGCACACGTCCCTCGACGAGGCACACCAGATCGAGGTCCACCCGGAGACCTGAGGAGGAACCGAGCTGGATAGGCGAGGTCCAACGCTTCAGGAGGTCCGATGATCGCCCTGTTGCTGCCCCTCGCCCTCGCCCAGGTCCCCGATCGCACAGCGGGCGCGCCCACCTGCCCTGCCCGCATCGCGAGCCTCCCCCTGCCCGCGACGGTGGTGCGAGACGACCCCCGGCTGCTCAACGACGGCCTGATCGTCGTGCGCAAGGCTGCCAGGCAGGTCGCTCGCTACGACGACGGCATGCTTGTCGACACCCCGGAGGGGCCTGCATGCTGGTGGGCGGGGCTGTCGGCGACCGACGACCCCGCGGCATGGCAGGGAACCAAGAACCGGCGAGGCGACCTCAAGACGCCCGAGGGCTTCTACGCCACCTCCGACAAGCCCTGGTCGAGCTTCTACGGGGCCATCGCCGTGCACTACCCCGACGGCGACGACGCCAAGCGCGGCCTGGCGAGCGGGCTCGTCGACGAGGCGATGGCACGCCGCATCGCCGCCGACAGCGCCAGGGGCGCCAAGCCACCCCAGACCACGCGGCTCGGTGGGGAGATCCTGATCCATGGCGGGGGAGGCTGGGCCGACTGGACCCTGGGCTGCGTCGCCCTCGACGACGGCGACATCGACACGTTGCGCGCCACCCTGAAAGAGGGCATGCGCACCCAGGTGCTCATCCTCCCCTGATCCGCTCCCCTACGGCCACGCCACGCGCGGTTGCCGTTGGCATCAGGTAGATTACCCCTCCACACGGAGGCACGGCACGTGCGTTGGCTCGTTCCAGCATGGTTGTTGCTCGGCTGCCAGGCCGATGACTCGGGAGAGGTGGGCTCTCCAGGCGAGGTCGACACGTCGGATGCTCCTGTGGCCACCACGCCGCAGCCCGCTCCGGCCACCACTCCCCCTGCCGTCCCGGTGCCGTTGCCCGCTGTCGACCAGCTCGCTCGCATCTCCATGGCGCTCCGCGGCCTCAAGCCCACCCCCGAAGAGCTGCTGGCCGTCGTCGACGACCCCAACGCCATCGACGCCTTCGTGGAGGAGTGGCTCGACAGCGACGACTTCGGCAAGACGATGCGCGACATGCATGCCGAGCAGTTCCAGCTGCGCACCGACACCATCGAGGCCCTGCCCTCCCACGGCCCCCTGACCGGCATGAAGTCGTGGGACATCTACAGCTCCACCACCGAAGCGCCCCTGAAGCTGGTCGAGCACGTGGTGATGAGCGACCTGCCCTACACCGAGATCGTCACCCTCGACTACATGTTCAAAGACCGCATCGTCGCTGACATCTACGGCCTGCCCTTCGACGACGACGGCGAGACATGGCAGACCGGTCAGTGGGTCGACGGGCGCCCCCACGCCGGGATCCTCACCAGCAGCGAGATGTGGCGCCGCTACCGCTCCGCCGGGGCCAACTACCACCGCAAGCGGGCCAACTTCGTGGCCGATGTGCTGCTGTGCGAAGCATTCGCCAGCCGCGACATCGTGCTGCCCGGGGGCCTCGACCTGTCTGACGAAGAGGTCGTCCTCGACGCGGTCAACCACAACCCTGCCTGTGTCGGCTGCCACCAGTCGATGGACCCACTCGCCGCCTTCTTCTGGGGCTTCCGCGACCAGATCAAGGCGCGAGGGGTGCGCAACGCCTACGACGCCAACTGCACCCTGGGCATCTACGACGACGACCCGCTCCCCGAGGGCGGCATCCAGGAAGACACCTGCTACCCACTGCGGATGTACCAGCCCGACAAGGAGTCGATGTGGAGCGACATCGGCCTGCGGCCACCGGGCTACTTCGGTGAGCCAGGGGAGCGCCTCGACGACCTCGGCCAGCTCATCGCGGCCGACCGTCGGTTCGCCACCTGCACCACCCGGCGCTTCTGGAGCTGGTTCGCTCAGGAAGACGTGGCCGTCACCGACCCCGCGCTCACCAACGAGCTCACCGAGATCCTCGAGGCCTCCGCCTTCGACGCCAAGGCCCTCACCAAGGCCATCGTCACCCATCCGCGGTTCCTCACCAGCCACCTCGACGGCGACGGCGAGGCTCCCTTCGAGCCGGTGGGCACCTTGCTCGTGAGGCCGGAGCAGTTCCAGACGACCCTGCTGCAGCTCACGGGATTCCAGTGGTGGGCCGAGCCCTTCGAGCCCGCCTGCGAGCCCGAGTGCTGGCGGGTGGTCGACCTCAACAACTCCGACCGGTTCGGCTTCCGAGCGATGGCCGGCGGCATCGACGGCATGCAGGTCACCCGGCCCAGCTACCAGGCGATTCCCACCACGCCGCTGGTCTACCACCGCACGGCCTCCGAGGCGGCCGGCTACGTCGTAGAGCAAGACTTCGCCCTCCCCATGACCCAGCGACGCCTGCTGGCCCTGGTCGAGCCCAGCGACACCGACGAGGCGATCATTCGCGACCAGCTCGCCGAGCTGCACCTGGTCATCTCCTCAGAGCTCGTGGCCACCGACGGCCCCGAGGTCGACCTGTCCTGGGCCCTGTGGTCCGGTGCCTTGGCTCTCCATGGCGACACCCAGCGCGCCTGGGCCCTCACCCTCACAGCGCTCCTGCAGGATGCGCGGGTGGTGTTCTACTGATGCGACTCACCCGCCGCTCCCTGTTGATGGGCGCCGGGGCCGCGTGCCTCGTGCCTACGCTCACCGCCGCCGCACGAGCCGCTGGCGCCAAGAGGCTGGTGGTGGTGCTCGCCGATGGCGGGTGGGACACCACCTTCGTCTTCGACCCGAAGCTCGACGTGCCCGACATCGACGGGCCCGAGGTCGATGAGGTCGGCTCCAACCCCGACGACCGCAACGTCGTGCAGAACTTCGGCGGCCTCGACGTCTGTGTCAACGAGGGGCGCCGCCGCAACGTCACCACCTTCTTCGACAAGTGGGGCAGCCGCTCGACCATCGTGAACGGCCTGCTGGTCGGGTCCATCGTCCACGACTTCTCGCGCTACCGCATCCTCACGGGAACGCGCCTGAACACCAACCCCGACCTCGCCACCATCACCGGCCACGTGCTGGGCACCGAGGTGCCGGTCGGCTCCATCGACACCAGCGGCCTGTCGCTGCCCGGGCCCTACGGAGCGTCTGCGGGCCGCCTCGGCAACCGCAACCAGCTCGGCTACCTCCTCGAGCCGTCTCTGCTCCCGCAGCCGCCCCCCGTCTTCGGCGACATGGCCTACCCGCAGTACCAGCCCGACGACGACGAGTCAGCGCTGCTCGAGTCGTTCCTCGAGCAGCGAATGAACGCCATGCCTGCGGCCCGCTCCGGCACCCTGGCGCAGCAGGAGGCGATGCGGGAGGCCCGAGAGCGTGCTCAGCGCCTCGTCGCCGACCGCCACCTCCTCCTCGACGAGATGCGCACCGGCAAGGCACAGACCCTCCGTCAGCTCACCGACCTCACCGTCGGGCTGCTGGCCAACGACGTGTGCCGCGCCGTCACCATCGACTCGGGCTTCATCTGGGACACCCACACCGGCAACATCGGCCAGCACAGCAACTTCAACGGCCTGTTCGACCCCCTCGATGCGCTGGTTCAGGGCCTCGACGACCGAGGCCTCCTCGACGACACCATCGTCGCGGTGCTCTCCGAGATGTCGCGCACGCCCCGCCTCAACCGCGAGAAGGGCAAAGACCACTGGCCCACCACCTCGGCTCTGCTCCTCGGGGGGCCGGTCACCGGCGGGCGCGTGCTCGGCGCCACCGATGATGCCTTCGAGGCCCGCCCGGTCGACTTCGGAACCGGTGAGGTCACCGACGCCGGGCAGGTGTTGCGCTACGACAACTTCGCGGCTGGCATGCTCGCCATGCTCGACATCGACCCCGGCGACTGGTTCCCCGGCGTGGAGCCCTACCTTGCCCCCATGGCGTAGCGCACAGGTCGGGTGGCTGTGCCTGGCGCTGTCGTGTGGAGGCCCCGACGAGCCAGGTCCCACCGCGGGGAAGACGACGCCCCCGCCCCCCTCCGGCGACACGGCGACAGGCACCACCGACTCCGCCGAGCCCACCACCGACGTGTGTGACACCTCTCAGGCCGACTGGGTCACGGTCGGCGAGCCGATCCTCCGCACGTGGTGCACCCCATGCCACAGCGACAACCTCCCTCCGGAGCTCCGCCAGGGCGCGCCCGAGGGCATCGACTTCGACACCTACGAGCTCACCCTCCCATGGGCCGCCCGCATCAAGGCCCGCGTGCTCGACAGCGCCGACATGCCCCCCTCCGGCGGCGTGCCGCCCGCCGACCGCGAAGCCATCGGCGAGTGGGTCGACTGCGGCGCCCCCGGCGTCATCGAGCCCGTGGAGGTCGATCCGTGCGAACAGCCCCTGGAGCTGCCCGATGAGGTCGTCGCCAGCTCGCTGTCGTGCGCCACGGGGCTCGGCGTGGCCGTCGAAGGCGACCTGGTCCTCGATGCCACCACCGATCTGTCATGCGTGTGCGAGGTCGGCGGCGACCTGCGCACCGAGGGGGCCGTCGAGGCTCGTCTCGAGCGGCTGGCGACCGTCGGCGGGGGCGTTCATGTCGCTGGTGCGCTGATCGAAGCCTTCGAGGCGCCTTCCCTCACCGAGGCCGGCAGCATCCACGTGGGCCCCGTCCCCACTCTGACTACCCTCGATCTGTCCGACCTCCGCACCACCGACGAGGTGCTCATCGAGGGCGCTCCCCTCCTCCCCGACATGCTCCTCGAGGAGCTCACCACCGTGACGGGCAGCGTGCGGGTGGAGGGCCTGGCGCTGGCCAACCCCGTGTCTCTCGCCCGCCTCGACACCGTGGGCGGCGACTACATCGTCCGCGACGTTCCGCTCACCACGCACCTGATCGCAACCCACAGCACGACGGAGATCGGCGGCAGCCTGGTCCTGGAGGGGCTCGACGCCCTGCAGCAGATCAACGACTTCTCGGAGCTGCTGTCCATCGGGGGCGACCTGATCGTGCGCGACACCGGCGCCATCACCCTGCACGCCTTCCACCGCCTCGTCACGGTGGGCGGCGATGTCATCGTCGAGGGCAACCCGCTCCTCGAGCAAGCCCACGGGCTCCCCGACCTCGCTACCGTGGGCGGCGACTTCCGCTTCGCCGACAACCCCAGCTTCGCGCAGTGGGAGTCCCTCGCCTTCCTGGTCGACGTGGGCGGCGACTTCACCATCCGCGACCACGAGCGCCTGGCCTTCATGCCGAGGTTCCTGAGCCTCGCCACGGTCGGCGGCGACTTCACGTTCACGGGCAACGAGCGCCTTCAGAGCGCCGACGCCCAGGCCCTGGCCAACACGCTGTCCATCGGGGGCACCGTCACCATCAGCGACAACGCCCCCTGACGACAGGCCGTCGGCTACAGCGCGCCGCCGTCGGCCCGTAGCCCCGGAGACTGGGGCCCGATGGCCCCCGCCAGCGTCGTGTGCAGCATCATCGTCGCGGCCGGGTCGAGCTGCGGTGACCGCGTCAGCGACTGGTTGTTCGCCGCCTCCCCGGTGTAGCTGACGCTGTCGAGGGTGGCGCCGTAGCTGTCGCGCACGGTGACCGTGTCGCCCGTGTTGTTCAGCGACAAGCCCCCGGCAACCTCCACCGAGACTCCCGCAGGCAGCGCACCGCACCAGGCCATGGGCTGGCTTCCATCGAAGGTCGGCGTGCCACCGGCGAACACGACCACCGCGTCGCCGGGCTGTAGCACCAGGGCCCCGAAGGTATGCCGGTCCGCCGACAGATCGGACAGCACGGCGCCCGTCAGGTCGAGGGGTGCGTCGCCGACGTTGACCAGCTCGACGAACTCGTCGTCGGTGGTGTCGACCACCCCGTCGCAGTTGGCGTCGCCGTCGACCGCATCGGGGTCGGCGAGGACCTCGTGGATGAGGAGCTGCGGGCCCCCAGCGACCGCAGTGAAGGCCGTGCCATCGATGCGGGTGCCGGGGCTAGCGACATCGATGCCACCTGCGTCGGTGGCGTGCAGCACCAGCGCCCCGAAGGACAGCTCAGGGTCGCGCACCAGACTCTCATCGTTGCCACCCTCGGCCCCGTACGTCACGGCGTCGAGGACCGTGCCCGACGCATCCGCAAGGGTCACGGTGTCGCCCGTGTTGTTCAGCGACAAGCCGCCACTCACCTCGGTGTAGGGCAGGCCGCAGCTCGCCACCCCGCCTCCGTACACCACCACCGCCTCGTTCACCGGCAGGTTGATGGCGCCGAAGGTGTGCCGCACCGACAGGGCATCCGACAGCGTCAGGCCCGTCAGGTTCGCCGCGTCGGGGCCCAGGTTCACGATCTCCACGAACTCGTCGTGCGTCGTGTTGATCAGCCCATCGCAGTTGCTGTCGAGCAGCGTCGGGTCGGCGAACACCTCGTTGATCACCAGCGTCGCGTTGCCCAGCTGGGGGACCCCGGTGTCGCCGGTCACTGCGGTCAGCCCGGTGTCGCCGGTCAGGGCCGTGGCGGCCCCGGTGTCGGCGGTGCCCACCAGGCTCGTATCAGCCGTGGGGACCCCGCCCGTGTCGGTCGGCGCCCCCGCCTCGAAGGGGCTGCCGTTGGCGAGCAAGCCCGCGGACTGGGTGGTGCCCGCGCTGCCCACCGCATCGCTGTGCAGGCCGAAGGGAGCTGCCGGGTCGAGCTCGGGCTGCCGCACGATGCTCG
>CBDUIC010000025.1:0-72184 GCA_965367245.1 uncultured bacterium
TGGGCGTCGGCGGCTCGGGCGAGGCCACGACCTCGGGGGCGGGCAGCGACACGGGCTCGGTCTCGGGGGCTGGCGGAGTGGACGGCATCCACCACCAGCCCCCCACAGCGACGCTGAGCAAGGCGGCGACCAGCACCACCCAGCGGCCTGTGGCCGCGGTGGAGGCGGGCTCCTCGGCGGGAGGAGCAGGCGGCAGGGCGGCGGCGTCGAAGGTCTCCTCGCTGTGGACGGAGGTGGTGGCGGCCCACGTCTCGTCACTCTGGGGACCCGGCGTAGTGACCATCGGCGGTGGGTGCGACCCGGCGCTCCACGGGCGGCCACCGTGCCCCAAGGTGCTGGCCCGCCCCAAGACGGCGCGGTCCCACACCGCATCCTCGGTGATCTCGTGGCCATCGGGCCCCAGCCACAGGGCGAGGAGGCTGCCGGCGTCTTGCACCCGCCCTTCGGGCTCGCCGACCAGGGTGGCCTCCACCGCGCGCCGCATGCGCTCGGGCACGTCGGGACGCAGCTCATGCATGGGGCGGTAGTCGCCGTGGATGACCTTCTCGTAGGTGGAGAACACGTCGGCGCCCAGGAACGCGCGCTTCAGCGTGATCAGCTCGTAGAGAATCGTCCCCAGAGACCACAGATCGGCGGTCGGGCCAACGTTCTTGGAGTCGCGGATCTGCTCGGGGGCCATGTACGACGGGGTGCCCATGGCCACCCCCGAGCGGGTGCTTCCACTGGTCGAGCCCGTCGCGACCACCTTCGCGAGGCCGAAGTCGGTGATCTTCGGCACCAGGCGCCGGTCGTCGATGGCCAGCAGCACGTTGCCCGGCTTGAGGTCTCGGTGGACCACGCCCACGTCGTGGGCATGCTGCACGCCGCTGATCATCCCCACCGCGAGCTCGTCGATCTGCGCCCACGACAGCGGGCTCACGGTGCTGCGGATGAAGGCGCTGAGAGACGGCCCGTCGATGTACTCCATCACCAGGCCGGGGGCGCCGTCGACCTCGATGATGTCGTGCACGTGCACCGCGTGCTCGTGGCGGAGGCTGGCCTGCACCCGCCCCTCCTGTAGCAGTCGCTCCCGAACGGAGCGCACGGGCATCGACAGCACCTTGAGGGCATGCAGACTGCCCAGCTGCACGTGGCGCACCCGGTAGACCCGGGCCATGCCCCCCTCGCCGATGAGCTGCTCGACCCGGTAGCGGTCGACGATCTCGTCTTGTTCGAGGTTCATCGCACGCGCACGCTGGCCACCAGCGCCCCGAGGGCCCCTGCGCCGAGGGCCGCCGACGCGATGACCGACGCGTTGGTGCGTCGCTGCAGCTCCTCGAGCTCGGAGGCCGAGTAGCCGGGTTGGTCGAACTGGCGGGCCGAGACGCTGGCCAGCGTGAAGGCCCCGATGGCCGCGAGGGCCGAGCCGGCCGCGGCGATCTGCAGCGGTCGGCGGGCCGGGGGCACGTGAGGGTAGTCCGGGAGGGGATCGCTGGGGAACAGCAAGGCCGTGGTCGTCACGACGTCGTCGGTCGAGACCTGCAGCAGGGTGGTTCGTTCGTCGGGGCGTTCCCCACCCACGGTGCCGTCGAACCACAGCGACACGCCCTTGGGAAGGGGGACTCGGCTCGTCGCCTCGACCGGTGCCTGGCGCCAGGCCTCGGCCAGCGGGTGGGAGTCGGCCACGAACCCGTCGACCCCGAGCTGAGGTGCCAGAGTGCGGGCCGCGGCGAGGGACGCCAGCGCGTCGTCGCGCCGGGTGGCGAACAAGCGGAGGGCGACCGCGCGGTGCAGGCGGGCGGTGGTCGGAACCGGGAGCACCTCGCCCAGGCAGGGCGTAGCGACCAGCAGCTGGTCGGTGAGGGCCAGGAAGCGTCGCTCGTCGAGCTCGACGTAGGCCCCCTCCGCCTCATCGAGGCGCTGCTCCACCTGGGACGGCAGGGTGGGGTGGGGGCAGTCTGCGGCCCACGCGGCCACGGCGAGCCAGATCATCAGGAGGCGCTGCGGTCGAGAGGGAAGGTGTCGGCCACGTCGCTCACGCCGTCGCCGTCGGTGTCGCCCACCAGGGGGCTGGTTCCCAGCTCGAACTCCTCGAGGTTGGTGAGGCCGTCGGCGTCGGGGTCGTCGAGGGGGGCGTCGATGGCGAAGCGGAGCTCCCAGGTATCGAGCATGCCGTCGCCGTCGAGGTCGTCGTAGGCGGCCGGGTCGGCGGTGGGGCCGCCGTAGGCACCGATGTCGGCGGTGGTGCCGTCGGGATCGGACAGGCCGGGGTCGCCGGCGTTTCGCAGCAGCGAGCTGTCGGCCAGGCGCAGATCGAACAGGTCGGCGGGGAGGGACGGGCCGGCGGCGACGAACCCGGGAGCGACCGACAGGTTGCCGTCGACCCCGAGGAGCGCGGCGGTGAAGTCGGCCCCGGCGGAGGCATAGGCATTGGTGTGGTCGACCTGGCACGAGCCGAACACCGCCACCCCATCGCCGCTGCTGTCGGTGACGCTGACGTGGGTGATCTGCATGGCTCCCCCCGCCCCGTTGCCGCTGCACACCAGACCCTCGGTGTGGGCCAGGGAGCTGTGCGACAAGGTGATCACATCGCCGTAGCTGGCTTGGATTAGCTGCACGCTGCCGCGTGTCTTGGCGAGCCTCGCCTGTTCGATGGTGGCGATGCCTATGTCGGTGGCCACGAACAGGTTGTTGGGGGGTAGGAGCGCAGCGGGCTCCCCCCCGTAGATGGACAGGCCGCGAACCGTGAGGTCGACGACATCCTCGGCGTAGATACCCGCCGACAGGAAGGCATCGGTGGGCTCGATGATCTCCACGTCGTCGAGCACCAGCGGGGTGGGGTTGCCCAGCACGTTGAACAGGGCGAGCGCGCTGTGTGCTGGCGATCGGCTTCCGTCGACGACCAGGTTCGACCAGGTGCCGCCGGAGCCGAAGCTGGCCAGGGCGCCCACCAAGGTGCCGTAGGTGTCGAGGAAGGTGAGGCCGTCGAGCTCGATCTCTCCGCTGACGATGGCCAGGCCGCCCGACGTGCCCCCGTCGAGCCGGTCGAAGACGGCGCCGCGGACGGCCGAGCCCGCCGCCGGGGTGATGAGGAGGACCGGCGAGCCGTCGCCCCAGCTGTCGAGGATTCGGATGTCTTCCATCACCAGCTCGGACAGGAGCGAGTACACGGCCGAGCCCTCGTCGCCGCTGCACACCTGCACGTCGACCGACTGCACCGTCACCAGGTCGTCGCTGTCGACGAGCAGGCAGCCCACGTCGGCCGACGAGCCGTTCTGGATGGTGAGGTCGCGCAGGGTGGCCCCGGCGGTGACCGACACCACGGTGCCGCTCCCGAAGCCGTCGATGGTGGAGACACCGGGCCCCTGGCCCTGCACCACGACAGGCCGGTCGACCACCACCGACTCGAGGAAGGTGCCCGCAGCGAGGTGCACGGTGTCGCCTGGGCACGAGGCATCGACGGCCGCCTGCACGCTGGCGTACTCGGAGGGCACCAGCCGGTCGGTCAGGATGCCGGGGTAGACCCCTGGGTCGTTGTCATCACAGTCGTCGCCGCCAGCGACCTCTCCCTCGAAGCCGTCGTCGTCGCAGTCGTCGTCGTTGTCTTCGCGGCAGTCGTGGTCGATGCCGTCGTAGCAGGCATCGGCCGCTTCCGGGTGGAACAGCGGGTCGTCGTCGTCACAGTCGCCGGCGGTCAGCACGTGGTCGGCGGGGGGCAGGCACGCGAGCAGCGAGTCATTGTCGTCGCCGTGGCCATCTTCGTCGAAGTCGTGGAACCACAGCACCTGGCCCGTCGCCTCGGGGTCGTCGAGGGCTCCGTCGCAGTCGCTGTCGGTGGTGTCGCACAGCTCGGGGGCCGACGGGTAGGCGCTGTCGTCGCTGTCGTCGCAGTCGTCGGCGGTCAGGCTGTGCCCCGGTAGGGGGAGGCACTGGACCACGCCGGTGGCGGCTTGGTCGCCGTAGCCGTCGTCGTCGGCGTCGACGAACCAGGTCGTGGCAGGGTTCAGTTCGGGGGCGCTGTCGTCGCAGTCGCCGTCGACGCCCGCCCAGTCGGAGCTGGGGGGCGCACACGCCATCGTGGAGCTGCCCGCACCCCAGCCGTCGCCATCGCCGTCGAACCAGAACGGAACGGTGCCCAGCGGAGCGTCGTCGAGGTCGTCGGCGACGCCGTCACAGTCTTCGTCGGTGGCCGCCGGATCGCAGCGCTCGGGCTCGTCGGGGTTCACGTCGGGCCGGGTGTCGTCGCAGTCGGTGCGGGAGGCGTAGGTGCCCCCCGGCTGCACGCAGCTCTGCACGGTGACGGGCCCGCCGTGGCCGTCGTTGTCGCCGTCGACGTGCCACAGGGCGGTCGGGTAGGCGGCGGGGTCGTTGTCGTCGCAGTCGCCGCCCTCCGCGGCGTAGCCAGCCGGCTGCGCGCACGACGCCAGCTGGTCGTCGTCGCGACCGAAGCCGTCGTCGTCGCCGTCGGCGAACCAGGTGGACTGGCCGGTGACATCGGGGTCGTCGTCGCCGGTGAGGCCGTCGCAGTCGGCGTCGCCGCCGTCGCAGGTCTCGGTGGCCCCTGGGTGGACCTCGTCGTCGGTGTCGTCGCAGTCGTCGGCGGGCCGCACCGCCCCTGCCGGCCCGCGGCAGCCGATGGAGACCAGCTGCCCGCCGTAGCCGTCGTCGTCGGCGTCGATGTACCAGGGGGTGAGTGGGTGGAGCTCGGGGTCGGTGTCGTCGCAGTCTCCGGCCTCGGCCACGTAGCCCTCGGGGGGCAGGCAGGTCGTCTGCGCGCTGTCGGGGTCGCCGAAGCCGTCGTCGTCGGTGTCGGCGAACCACTCGGTGCCGCCCTCGGCCCCTTCGTCGATGGTGCCGTCGCAGTCGTCGTCGGCGCCGTTGCAGCGCTCGGGCGCGGCGGGGTGCACCTGCTCGTCGCCGTCGTCGCAGTCACCGGCGGTGGCGACGTAGCCGGCGGGCGGCGCACAGGCGCTGGCCGACGCGTCGGGGTCGCCGGCGCCGTCGCCATCCTCGTCGGCGTAGACGGGCTGGCCGTCGGCGACGCTCAGGCCCTCGTCGATCTGGCCATCGCAGTCGTCGTCGAGGCCGTTGCACCGCTCGGGCTGGCCGGGGCCCACGTCGGGCCGGGTGTCGTCGCAGTCTCGGCCGCCCACCTCGACGCCCTGCTCCCCGTCGCCGTCGGCGTCGAGGCGCTCTGCGAGGCGGCCCGACCCGATCCAGGGACAGCCGCACAGCGCCAGCATCAGGAGGGGAGCACGCATGGGCGGAGGGTAGCCCGAACGCAGGCCGATAGGCGACCCCTCAGCCGATGAGCAGCGCGTCCAGGCCCAGCTCGGCGACCACGGCGTTGAACACCTCGACGTCGTCGTCGAAGCCGAAGGGGCTGTCGAGATCGCCGTCGCCGTCTTCCTCGAGCACCACGTAGCGGATGGCGACGTGGAGCAGCCTGCGGGCTCGCTCGTCGGGCTGCTTCACCAGGTCGAGGAGGGCGTGGCACCCCAGGATCAGCGCCTGGGCGGTGTCGAGGTCGGCCAGGGTGGATGCGTTCTCGCCGAGGGTCTCGTCGAAGGCGTCGAGGTCGGCGCGCAGCTGCGCGACGGACCACGGCGGCTCGGCCAGCAAGCGCTCGACGACGGGGCGGGAGTCGGACAGCAGACGCGCCAGGATGGGATCAGGCAAAGCGACTCCGGATGTGGTGCAGTGCCTGTCGCTTCCACCAGATCCAGTCGTGCTTCACGTCGCGGCCCCAGATGTCGGTGTGCACCTTGACGCCCTTGTGGGCCAGGAGCGCGCCGAGCTCCTGGGTCTCCTCGATGCAGCCCTCCTCCCACAGGCCCTGGCCGCACACCAGGGTGAGGCTGGTGCGCTCGCGCACCCGCTGCAGTGCATCCCCCGACAGGTTGTAGGCGTAGGCCAGCGGGTTGTGCAGGTAGGTCTCGAGGTCGTCGTGGCCGTTGAGGAAGCCGCGGATCTCGTAGCGGCCCGACAGGCACAGCGACCACCAGAAGGTCTCGGGGCTCTTGAGCGCCATGTTGGCGGCGTACAGGCCGCCGAGGCTCGCCCCGACGGCGGCGATGCGGATGTCGCGCGAGCGGCAGTCGTCGCGGACGAAGGGCACGAGCGTGTCGTGCACAAAGCGCTCGTAGGCCGAGTAGCGGGAGATGCGCCAGGCCGGGTCGGCTTCCTGACGGGTGAACGTCTCCGCCACGTTGGACTCGGGACAGTACAGCTTGATCTTGCCGGACTGAATCAGCGGCGCGAGCACGTCGACCATGCCCTGGGACTGCCACTCGTGGGCGAAGCCCGCGGCGGTGGGAAAGGCGATGACCGGCATCCCGAAGTGGCCGTAGGTCCACAGGTGCACGTCTCGCTCGAGGGCGGGGCTGGGGAGGCGCAGGTAGCGGCCTTGCATGGACACCTCGGAGGCAGGGGCCGCCGTGTATCCGGCCCGGGCCGCGGGATCGACCACGCTGGGTCGTGCTTCGTCAGTCCTGCTCGGCCCACGTGCGCAGTGCCTCGACCCTCGCCGCGGTGTCGCTGCGACGGGCTGCTCGCAGGTGGATCTCCAGGCTTCGAGCGGCCGCGTGCAGTGCGTCTTCTCGGTGGGCTGCTGGGACCGCACTCAAGATGTCTCGCGCCAGCGCCTCCAGCGGCAGCAGGCGCGCCGCGGCCCCTCCCTCGCGCTCGATGGTGATGGCACGCACCCGCCCCTTCAAGGCGCCAGGCTGGCCGAAGGACCACGCGGTCTCGTCGCCTGGCAGCGGGTAGCTCGACTGCAGATCGCGGGCGGTGCGCTTGGCGTCGGGGGCGTCGAGCTTGTCGAGATCGGGGATCCGCACGCCCGGCATGCCGCCCGAGCGCTGAGCCGGCACGTGGTGGCCCTCCACCATGCGGATGGCGCGCCAGGGCAGCTCCTTCCACAGCTCCCCCTCCGTGCACCGCAGCGTGACTCGCGTGCCGAAGGGAGCCCGCACCACCAGCGACCGCAGATCGCCGGGCTCGAGCTTGCCGCCCTTGCGGTTTCCCCCCGGGAAGGACTGCATGACCGTGCGCTTGCCGGTGAGATTCGGCGCGGCGTACATCACGATGTCGCAGCGCAGGCCTGGCTCGATGGTCCACTCGATCACGGTCACCTCGGCGGACAGTCTACGGTGCGAGCATCACCTCTACGAACGCGAGGTCGCCTTTGTCGAGGGTCACGTCGGTGGCGCCGGCGTAGGTGACGGCTCCCTCGGCGTCCCGGGCGAGGACCGACACGGTGTAGTCGCCGGCGAGCAGGTCGGGGAAGCGCTCGATCCCGTCGTCGCAGGAGGTGACCAGGTTGTCGACGATGAAGTCGTCGTCGAACACGATGATCTCCACGTCCGTCACGCCGTTGCCGCCGCACAGCCGGCCGTTGTCGAAGTACCAGCTGACGTCGATGGTCGCGGGCAGGGCACCCAGCACCACGGTCGGCAGCGTGATGGCCTCGCCCTCGGTGAGCGAGGCACGGGTGGTGGCCTCGTAGCGGGCCATCCCCGAGGCATCGACGCCCCACACGGTGACCACGTGGTCGCCAGCTGGGACATCGAGGATCAACGAGCCGTCGGCGCAGGGGGCTCGTGCTTCCCGCTCGGCGGCGTTCACCACGACCTCGTCGATGCCGGACAGCTCGCACCCGCTGGCGCCGACCTGCCACGGCACCTCCACCGAGCCGTCGATCGGGGTGTCTTCGAATGGCCCGCCGGTGCAGGCGCTCGTCAACAGGGTCAGGGCCAGGCCGTAGGTGAGCTTCATGGGTCCTCCATCAGGTGCATCTGCTGTCGAGACACCGGACGACGGTCGAAGTGCTACTCTTCGAACCGGATGGGGTGGAGCGATCAGGCGGTGAGCAGCGAGGGGCACCAGCAGCACGTGAGCAGCAGGGTGCTTCGCGGATCGGTGGCAGGCGCGGCGCTGGCGGTGGTGCTGGGCTGCGCCGGCATGCCCCTGACCGGCCCCAGTGTCCCGAGCCCGGGTCCCGAGCTCGAGGTCGAGGTGAAGGGGTGGTCGGATCGTCTCGTCGACGGCGCACTGCCCGACGATGCGGTCGACTGCGAGCGACACGTGGTGGCCCTCCCGTGGCTGGTGGCCACCACTGACGATCCCGCCCTGGGTCGCGCAGCCCTCGAGGGGATGCTGCCGTGCGAGGTGTCGGTGGAGCATCGGCAGCTGGCCCTGCTGGCGGCGCTTTCTCACCCGGATCGGTCCTTCGTGGGGGCGGCGCTGGAGCTGGCAGGGGAGCACCTGGCCGAGGCGGCCGTGGGCGATCCCGTGGTGCAGGCCGTGGCCGAGACCCTGGTGGGCCACGAGGATCTCGGCGTGCGCTACGAGGCGCTCGAGGCCCTCGACCGCTACACCTGGACGGCCGATCCGCTGGCCGCGCAGGCGATGCTCGAGGCGCTGACTGACGATGCGCCCCCCGTGGTGTCCGAGACCCTCCAGCGAGCCCGCTTCCGCGCGGCCGGCATCCAAGAGGTGGAGGCGTGGGTCGCGACGGCGCGGTTCGCGATGCGGGCCCACCTCGACCCGGGGATCCGTGGGCGCGCAGCACTGCTCCTCGCCCGGCTCGCGCCCGATCACGGCGGGGTGGGGCGCGAGGTGCGTGGCTTGCTGGCCGACGAACACCCCTACGCTCGCTCAGCCGCTGCCGAGGCGGTGGCGGAGATGGGCGATCTGGCGGGGGTCCATGCCCTGCTGCCCCTCGTCGACGACGAGGCTGCCAACGGCTGGCTCATGCTCCCATGGGACGCCACCTCCGGGCGCAAGCGACGCCAGCTGCACGTGGGGTCCCACCTCGAGCGGGTCGATGATGCCGCGCTGCGGGCGCTGGCCTCCCTCACCGAGCCCATGGGCGACGAGGGGTTCACGTACCGAGAGATCCACCTCAAGTACCTGGAGCTGGATCTCATCTCGGCCCGCCGCGACGCCAAGGCCTGGTACGAAGCCCACCTCGATGCGTTGCCGCCCCCCCCGGACGTACCGGCCGGAACACGCTAGGTGGCGGCCCTGGAGGCCACGTGAACCAACAGACCGTCGCCGTCACCGCTGGAACCATCCTGTTGCTCGGCATCGGAGCGGCCCTGCTCTACGCCACCCCCGGCGAAGCTCCGAGCCCGCAGCGGGCCACCGCACCCGCCCGCCCTGCTCCCGTTCCCGGCGCGCAGGCTGCGAAGGCCAAGGCGGCGGGCACCGCTCCGGGCAAGGTCCCCGTAGGCAAGCTGGTCAGCGACAAGCCCATCCCGGCCGAACGGCCCGCGGCCCCGGCCGATGCCCCCCACGTCGTAGTGGTGATGGCGGCAGCGGTGCGGCAAGACCAGCTCACGCCCTACAACGGGCCGGCCGACACCACCCCCTACCTGGGAGCCCGCGCCGCCGAGGGCGTTCGCTTCGACGATGCGCTCGCCAACGCGGTGTGGCCCAAGCCCGCCCAGGTGGCGCTGCTGACCGGTCGGCTGCCCCACGACGTGGGCATGGTGGAGCCCCGGGTCGACAAGAAGAACACCCGCCGGCTGCCGGTGGAGGTCGACACGCTGGCCGAGCGCTTCGCGGCAGGAGGATGGAACACCATCGGCGCCACCGCCAGCCACTACCTGACGGGCCGCTTCGGGATGCGGCAGGGCTTCGACTGGTATCGGGAGTCGCAGCCCTTCGGCTACGTGCTCGAGGCGCGGATGGGGGCCAAGGAAGTGGTGTCGTCGGCGCTGCAGGGCGTCGCGTCCCGCAAGGCCAAGGAACGCCCGGTCTACCTGCAGCTGGCGTTCATCGACAGCCACAAGCCGTTCCGGGTGCCCCCCGACGAGTTCCATGCCTTCGACGGCCCCGACCACTCGGTGTCGCCCTACCGGGCCACCCTGCGCCGCCAAGACGACGCGCTGAAGGTGCTGGTGGAGGGCCTGGCTCGGCAGGGCATCACCGCCGACAACACTGTGTTCGTCTTCGTTGGCGAGCACGGCGAGGGGCTCGACATGCCCCCGGCTCATCGCAAGCAGCACGGGCGGGTGCTCTACCACAGCTCGGTGGGCATCCCCTGGGTGATGTGGGGCCGCGGTGTGGCGAAGGGTCAGGTGGTGCAGGGGCTCGCCTCGCAGATCGACCTGGCACCCACCCTGGTCGGCCTCGCGGGCGTGCCCGGCGGGGTGGATGGCTTCGCTGGCATCGATCACTCCGCGGTCGTCGCCGGCGGCGGCACCACCCAGCGCGACGAGCACTACGCCGACACCCTGTGGGAGGGCACCCACCGGGCCAGCGTGTGGACGCGCACCCACCAGTGCCAGGCCGACTTCGGCACCGCCGCGGGCGACGACGGCTTCGTCGACGGCTGCTACGACCGCGCGGCCGATCCCGACTTCACGAAGGCCACGAAGGCGCCGCTGGCCGCTCGCCTGCAGGTCGTGCACGACGAGCGGATGGCTGCGCTGAAGGCGGCTGAGGCCCGAGCGGCATCCGCCGCCGACGAGGAATAGACGTCACCGGAGGGGAGGCAGCGGATGGGCGACACGATGGGGCCGGGCGCAGCGCACCGGGGGCTGCTGGCCGCTGCCGCGATGGTGATCGTGGTGGCGGGGCTGCAGGCCTCGGGCGACATCATGCTCCCGATCCTGTTCGCCGTGTTCATCGCCGTGGCGATGATGCCGCTCCTCCGGGCTCTTCAGCGAGCGGGGGTGCCCAACCTGCTGGCGATCCCTCTCCTGGTGCTGTCGCTGGCGGGTCTCCTGGCGGGCCTGACGGGCGTAGTGGCGGGGGCGGTCACCTCGTTCACCGCCGACATCGGCCAGTACGAAGCCCCGATGCGCAAGGTGCTCAACGACGCCCTGGCGACGGCCGAGGGGCTCGGCGTGCCGGTGGAGAACACGCAGATCAAGGGGCTGCTGCAGCCCAACCTGGTGATGAGCGTGGTCGGGCAGACCCTCGGCGCGGTGGTCAACGTCGCGAGTCGCCTGCTGATCGTCGTGGTCACGGTCACCTTCATCCTGCTGGAGGCCAGCGACATCACGTCGAAGCTCAAGGTGGCCTTCGGCAGCGAGGCGCGGGAGCTCGGGCCGTTCACCGACGCGAGCGACAAGGTGCAGCGCTACCTGCTGATCAAGTCCATCGTCAGCGCCATCACGGGAGGGCTCGCGGCCATGTGGTGCGCCATGCTGGGGCTCGACTTCGCGGTCATCTGGGGCGTCGCGGCCTTCCTGGCCAACTACGTGCCCTCCATCGGGTCCATCGTGGCCGCCCTGCCTCCCGTGCTGCTGGCGGTGGTGCAGCTCGGCTGGCCCTCGGCGCTGGGCATCGCGGCTGGCTACATCGCCATCAACATCGCGCTGGGCAACTTCATCGAGCCGAGGCTGATGGGGCGGAGCCTTGGGCTGTCGCCCCTGGTGGTGTTCCTGTCCCTCATCTTCTGGGGCTGGGTGTGGGGGCCGGTGGGGATGCTGTTCAGCGTGCCCATGACGGTCATTGCCAAGCTGGTCCTCGAGAGCAGTGAGGAGACGCGCTGGATGGCGGTGCTGCTGGGCTCCGCGCGCGAGGCCAAGAACGAGGTGGCGGTGCCGGTGGCGGAAGCCGCGAAGTGAACATGGTCGCCGCCAGCGGTACGGTGTGTCCCCGGAGGGTAGCGAATGTGGTGGATGTGGCTCGGCCTGGCGATGGCCCAAGCTCCCGACGACGTGGCCGAGGGGTGGTACCTGTGGTCCACCGGCCAAGACGAACAGGCCTACGCGCTGGCCGATGAGCTGGCCGACGGGCCGCTGCGCGGTGACGTGCTGCCGTTCGTCGTAGCGATGCAGGTCGACCGCTCCGACGGGGCGTCGCTGGAGGCCGATCTGCGCCACGCGTGGGCGAGGTCCCCCGACGATCCATGGGCACGCACGGCCCTGGCCTGGGGGCTCGCCCTCCGCCACGGCTCCGAGGGGCCCTGGTGCGACGAGGTCGAGGTGCTGCTCGGCAAGGTCACCTCGGGTGAGGCGGCGTACTGGGCTGCGCTGGCCGATCGGCAGCGTTCCCTGCGCTGCGACGGCTCGGCCGAGCATGGGGAGGCCCAGCTCCGCCGGCTGGCCCGTGATGGGGAGGTCGCCACCTACGACGCGACCCTCGGCACGCTGCGGGCGAAGTACTACAAAGAGGGCTTTGGCAACGAGGTCGAGGCCATGTGGGCTGCCGAGCCGCATCGCCTCCGGTTTGCCGGGTATGCCTGGCAAGAGGGCGTGGCGGGGCCGGCGAAGATGGCCGTGCGCAAGGTCACCAACAAGGCCCTGCAGGAAGCGGCTGAGGGCGATGTGCCGGCCCTCGTGCACGCCGCGATGCTCGGCTACCGTGACGCAGGCAAAGACAAGGCGGCGGAGGAGGCTCGGGAGCGCCTGGTCGCCCTCGATCCAGCGGCCGACCCCGCCCTCGAGCGCTCCCTCGACGATGTGGTCGACCCACCGATCTACGGCACCATCGCCGCGTGTGTCACCGAGGCTCGGGTGGTCGAGGAGGCGACGGCCTGCCTCGACAAGCTCACCGTGCCCGAGCAAGGCAGCGTGGCAGCGAGCTACCACGCCGCCCGGCGCGACGTGTTCGATGTCGCGAAAGGCCGCGACCGTGCCTACGAGGCGGCCCGCGCTGCCTGGCAGGCCGACCCGAGCCACCGCTTCCACGCGCGGGTGTTCGCCGACCGTGCCCTCGAGCGCGGGGAAGACGGGGAGCTGGCGGTGCAGGCGGCCACCGTCGTGCTGGAGGGCTGGGTCCCCGAAGACCCTGGCGTGGCTCCCGAGGCCACCAGGAACCAGGCAGCGGCCCACTTGCTGAGGTTGGCGAAGGCCGAGCTGGCCGTCGACGACGCCGAGGCAGCGGTCGCCCACCTGGAGACCGCGGTCGCCTTGTCGACCGATCCAGAGCTGCCCTACTGGCTGGGGATGGCCCTGTCGGCCGCGGAGGCTCCCGACGAGGCCGTGATCGCGCTTGCCTACGCGCTGGTCGAGCCTATCGACGACCTCGGCCTGGTCGGGGATGCGCGCCGCGCCCTCGACGAGGCGCTGGGCGACTGGCATCCTGGGGGTGTGAAGGGGGCGCTGAGCGAGGTCCGCCGACCCCTGGGCGACGAGGCCCCCGCCCACCCGTCGGTGGGCGACGCGATGCCCGAGGGGCTGCTTCCCGAGGTCGCCGACGACCTGGTGGTGGAGGCTCGGGTGGTGCTGGTGGTGGCACCGTGGCGCGAGGCCTCGGCACAGGCCCTCGAGCGCGCCTCGGCCATCGGCGAGCGCTACGCCGCACGCGGGGTCCAGATGTTCGTGCTGCAGGTGGGCGCCTCGGCGGTGGAGCTCGAGGAAGGCATCGAGCTGGAGGCGCTCCAAGGCGACGCCTCGACGCTGCGGGCCCTCCGGCTGCTGGCGGTTCCCAGCGTGGTGGTGGCCGACGGCAAGGGGCGCATCCGCGACGTGCTGGTGGGCTACGACAGTGGGTCGATCGACCTCGAGGAAGCGCTCGACGCGTTCCTTCCGCCGGAGGCCGACGAGTAGCTCAGGCCACGCGGGGCCCGAGCACCTGCACGAGGCTGGGGAAGTGGCGGCCGAGGAAGGCGCCGATGCGGCCGTGGCCGGTGAAGGTGTACTCGACCTTGCGCTTGTATAGGGCGTGCACCATGACCCGCGCTGCGTCGTCGGTCTCCCACAGCAGGCTGGCGGGTCGCTTGTCGCGCCGGGAGGGGTCGCGGGTGCCGGTGTTGTCGACCTGGTTGATCTCCGACTTCACGAAGCCCGGCTGCAGCACGGTGCACGAGACCCCGCGGGGAGCGAGCTCCATCGCCAGGGTGCGCCCCATGGCGAGCACCGCGGCCTTGGAGGCCTGGTAGGCGCCGTTCTTGGGCAGGTAGACCAGGCCCGACACGCTCCCGACAAGCCCCAGCCGCCCCTTGGTCGCCTCGAGGTGGGGGATGGCGTGGCGCGCCGTGAGGGCGGCACCGACGACGTTGACCTCCAGCTGCCGTCGCCACGCCGTGGCGTCGAGGTCTTCCACCTTGCCCGACACGGCGAAGCCCGCGTTGGCCACGGCCACGTCGAGGCGGCCGAGCTCGTCGACCACCTTCTTCACCGTGGCCTGCTGCTGCGCCTCGTCGGTGACGTCGCACGGGGCCACCACCGCCCTGCGGCCCAGGCTGCGCACCGCCTCGGCGACCTCCTCCAGCCGGTCGGCTCGGCGGCCCGACACCGCGACGTCTGCGCCCTCCTCGGCGAAGCGGCGCGCCATGGCCGCCCCGAGGCCGCTGCCCCCTCCCGTGATCCAGACGACCGAGCCATCGAAGCGTGCCATGAGGCCTCCGTGGCATGCCCTACCTGGCGGGCTGCGCATTGGCGAGTCAGTATGGGCACATGTGGACCTTGATGATCGGTATGGCCGTCGCGGTGGAGGTAGGGGTCGGTGGCCCCTACAGCACCCGCGACACCCTGGCAGACGTGCAGGCAAACCATGGAACCGACCTCGATCTGGTGATTCGGCTCGACGCCGACCTGGTCGTCGACGACACCGTGGTGTTCACCGGTCACGACTCGCTGCGCATCATCAGCGCCTCGAGCGGCCCGTATCGGCTCATCGGGGCCGCCTCGCTGGGCAACGGTGAGCCGATGGTCATCGCCCAGGGGGTGGGCACCTTCGCCCTGGAGGGCATCGGTGTGTCTCGGCCGGGCAACAGCCCCGGTCCGGCGGCCTCCAGCGACGGCTCCCTCGAGCTCGTCGACGTCACCCTCGACGACTACCGCCACAGCGGGTCGGGGGCGGTGTTCGACGCCGCGGGCGCCCTCACCGTCCGGCAGCTGAGCGCCTGTGGGGGCGACTACGACGGGCCGCTGCTGCGCGCCGACGGGCTGATGACGGTCGACGATAGCGTGCTGGAGGGCATGCTGGGTGCCGGGCCGCTGGTGGAGTCCCGCGCCGGGGGAACCCTGGAGCACCTCACCATCGCGAGCACCGGCCTGCAGCGCGGTCTGGCGGCCTACACCGCCGACTTGACCGTTCGCGACAGCGTGATCGACACCTCCAACGTCGCGGTGGAGGCCTTCGCGGGCGCCACGGTGCAGGTCGACCACAGCGGCTTCCGCGGCGGGGTGGGGGGCCTGTCCGACCCCGGGATCGACCTGTCGGTCGATCCGTTCCTCCACGCCGACGATGCCGCCCACTGCGGCTTCGACGCGCGGCCCCTCGCTGGTGGCGCCCTGTGGGATGTCGGCGGCGATCACGTCGGCGGCTACCACGGGGTCGTTCCCTTCGACGGGTGGGACGACGACGACCTCGACGGGGCGGGCTACGGCGCCGACTGCGACGACGACGACCCGGCGCGGTATCCGGGCGCCGACGAGATCTGCTCGGCGGTCGATGTCGACTGCGATGGCTTTGCCTACGCGGGCAACGTGCCGGCAGGGCAGGGCGAAGAGGCGTGGGTCGACGGCGACTTCGATGGGCTGGGGGCGTTCGGAACCGAGCCCCTGATGTGGTGCATCGGCCAGGTCGAGCCGGGCTGGGCCGACAACGACGACGACTGCGACGACCTCGTGCCCGGCCAGCAGGGCGAGCTGTTCTACCGCGACGGCGACGGCGATGGCTTCGCCATCGAAGCCACCACGCAGGAGGCCTGCGCGGCCTCGCCGGGGTGGATCGAGTTCCCCGACGATGGCGTATGGGACTGTGATGATCTGCAGTCCGATGCCTACCCGGGGGCGCCCGAGGTGTGCTCGAAGCCCCAGGTCGACAACGACTGCGACACCCTGCTTCCCGACGTCGACCCCGACTGCGCCACGTCCTCCACCACCCCAGGTGACGACGACGACGACGACACCAGCGGCACCAACGGCACGACGGGCACCAACGGGCAGACCACGGTGGTCAGCCCGAAGGGCGAGGCGGCTGCGGGGTGCGCCTGCTCCTCGACGGCGGGGCCTACGGGGCTGCTGGCCCTCCTCGCGCTCCCTGCGTGGCTTCGCCGGAGGCGGGGGGCCTGAGCCACGCCGTGCGGGCGCGTTGCTGGGCTGCGGGGAGCTTCTTGCAGGAGGTGCCGCCCCGCTTGAGGCCGCCGTCGTCGGAGAGCAGCCACATGCCCTGGGGGGTGGCCACCAAGCCCTCCGGCCGGAGCGTGCGCAGGTGAACCTCGATGGGGGTCGTGCCCGTCGCATCCCAGCGGTAGACGGCGAAGGTGCCGGCATCCGCTGGGGGGCCCGCCACGATGAGCAGGCTGTCTCCCAGGTTCTCCAGGGCACGGATCCCGCGCCCTCCCAGCTCGAGGCGCACGGGGGACCCTGCCACGAGCCCCTCGCCAGTGGTCGCCAGCGGCACCATCAGCGCCTGCCCGTCGACTACGGGGGCCCGCAGCCCGAGCCACAAGCCGTCGTCGGCGGTGGCCAGCCCCTCGATGGAGAAGCCGTCGACCGCCTTGGAGGTATGGCCTGCGGTGGTCTCGAGGATGGGCCCCAGCTCGGGCTGGGCCGCCAGCACGTCGAGGAGGGTGGTGTGCAGCTCGTGGTGGGACTCCGCCAGATCCTCGGCGAGGTCGACGGCGAACAGCCGCTGCCGCGACGACCGTGGCTCAGTGCCCTTGCCGCGGTCGTGGGAGCCGACCCACCACGACGTGCCCGCGGCCAGGGTGGCGCCCTCGAGGTCGGCCTCCTTGTCGCCCGCGAGGGCGGGGAAGACGGTGGCGAGCTCCACCGTGCCCAGCGGGCGGCCCTGACCATCGAAGCGATGCAGCACGTTGCGCTCGTCGTCGGCGACGTACAGCGAGCCGCCGACCCAGACGCCCGCTGAGGCGTCACACAGACCCACGAGCTCGGGGCCCTCCTCCAGCTGCCAGGACGCGTCGCGGGAGGTGGAGGCCTTGGGGGGCGCCGGGATGGCGGTGGGAGGGGGAGCGGTGCTACACGCGAGCCAGGCGAACGCGAGCCAGCGCGTCATTCGAGGGGCGCGCCGTCGAGGATCCACTCCTCGATGATCTGGGCTTCCTCGGCCGGCAGCCCACCGCTGCCGATGGGCATGTCGGAGCCGTTGCCCGCATCCTGGGTGTTGGTGATCTTCTGGAAGAACATCGACGCGCCGGGGTCACCGGGCTCGACCAGCACCACGCCGTAGCCGCCCATCACGCCCACGATGGCGCCGTGCAGGTCGGTCTCTAGGTCGAGGTCGTAGGCGCCTGGCGCGCCCGCGGCGCTGTGGCAGCCCAGGCACTTGGTGTCGACGATCGCCTGCACGCCCGCGAAGCCTTCGGCGTCGGTGACGACCTCTTCGCCGGCGTTGAACAGGATGTCGTCGCACCCGACGAGCAGGACGAGAGCGGCGATAGCCGTGAGGACCCCTTCGCGTCGCATCAGACCTCCGAGCTACACGGTATCGCGAGTGCGCGCGACGTGGCGCGCCGCGTCGGTGATTTGTCGGACGGCCTCGTCGGCGCGGGGCGCGAGCCCATCGAGGTGCACGAAGCCGTGCACGAGGGAGGGGAACCGAAGGTCGACGACCTCGGCACCGGCCTGCTGCAGCGCGCGCACGTAGTCTTCCCCTTCGTCACGCAGCGGGTCGAAGCCTGCCGTGGCCACCACCGCTGGCGTGGCAGGGGCGGGCCGCAGTGCCGGCGACGCCTCGGGGTCTTCGGGGTCGGCGCCGAGCCAGTCGAGGTAGCGATCGATGGCCTCCTTCTCGAGCATGAAGCCACGGCTCAGGGTCTGGTGAGAGGCCGTGAGCCGTCGCAGGTCGGTGGCCGGGTAGATCAGCAGCTGCCACGCGACCTCCCGCTCCTGCGCCACCAGGGCCGCCAGGTGCCCGCCCGCCGAGTCGCCTCCGACGCCGACCGGCCTGCCGACCTCGGCCTCGATGGCCTCGACCGCTGCATGGGCATCGCGAACGCCCGCAGGGAATGGGTGCTCGGGGGCGAGGGCGTAGTCGACGCTGATCACCACCAGCTCTGCATCGAGGGCCAGCCGGCGACAGAAGGGGTCGACCGTGTCGAGGTCGCCGACGGCCCAGCCGCCCCCGTGGAAGTAGACGAGGTGAGGGAGGTCGAGGCCGGCGGGCTGGTAGCGCCGCACCGCGAGGGGGCCCCGGGGGCCCGCTACGGTTCCGTCGCGGGTGGTCACAGGCCGTGCCGGCGCGCTGGCCAGGGCGCAGCCCCGTCGCATGTCTTGCCGTGCGGCCTCGGGGCTGGGATCGCCGAGGGCGGGACCGGCCACGCCCTGCAGCTTGAGCATGGCCTGGATCGAGGGATCGAGCGTGTCGCCGCGGTCGTTGCGGCGGGGCGCCCCTGCCAGGCGGGGCGCGAGCCAGGGGCGGGGCAGCAGGGCGCGACCGAGGGCACGCAGCAGTCGGTCTGAGGGGCCGAGGGTCATGGGGACCTCGCTGGTGGAGCACGGGGGGGTGAGATAGCCCGGTCGGAGCTGGGAGGTTCCATGGCCGAGGTCGTCGTCGTCGATCATCCACTGGTGCAGCACAAGCTGTCGTGGCTCCGCGATCGCTCCACCGACAGTGCCATGTTTCGGCTCCTGCTCGGCGAGGTGGCGATGCTGCTCGCCTACGAGCTCACCCGCGAGTTGCCGCTGACGACCGCGACGGTGTCGACGCCGCTGCAAGACATGGAGGCGCCGTTCCTGGAGGGCAAGCCGCCGGTCCTCATCAGCATCCTGCGCGCCGGCAACGGGCTGCTGGAGGGGGTGCTCAAGCTCATCCCCACGGCGAGTGTGGGCCATGTGGGGCTGTACCGCGACCACGAGACCCTCGAGGCGGTGGAGTACTACTACAAGGTCCCCTCCGACATCTCCGAGCGAGACGTGCTGGTCGTCGACCCGATGCTGGCCACGGGCCACTCGGCCATCGCAGCCATCGACCGGCTCAAGAAGGACCGGCCGCGCTCGCTGCGCTTCCTGTGCCTGCTGGCGGCACCGGAGGGCGTCGCCGCCTTCCACGAGGCCCATCCCGATGTCGACATCGTGACCGCCGCCATCGACGAGCGGCTCAACGACAAGGGCTACATCCTGCCGGGGCTGGGCGATGCCGGCGACCGCATGTACGGCACACGCTGATCGGGAGGAGCCATGAGCATCAAGGAACGCCGCAAGGCGCTGGGATGGAACCGCACCACGCTGGCCCAGCGAGCGCAGGTCGATCGCTCGGCCATGCAGCTCATGGAGCTCGGGGAGTGGTCAGAGAGCGACGCCCTGGCGCGCGTGGAAGAGGTGCTGCAGCGTGCCGAGGCCGGTGAGGTCGACGTGCAGCTCGATCCTCCGGGGAAGCCCGACGACGCGACGGAGCTGCGCTGACGCGCCTCAGCGGTGGCGGAACAGCCACCAGGTGTCGGCCGCGAACGAGCCGATCAGCGCCAGCAACCCCCCGGCAGCCAGCGTGGGCGCCATGGCGGGCCAGGGCCATGGCAGCAGGCACAGCAGCAGCGCGCTGATCTGCAGGCCGCACACGAAGCGACGACGCTCCGACGGGGGCAGCTCGGCGGTCATCCACGGCCACAGCCGACCCGCGCCGACGAACAGGTAGCGCAGGGCCCCGGCGAGGAGGATCCAGGGCCCCGCCTGACCCAGCTGCCACGCCAGGGCGCACAGCACCACGATCGTGAGGGCGTCGAGCTCCATGTCGAGGCGCGCGCCGAAGGGGGTGGACCACCCGGTGCGGCGGGCGACCTGGCCGTCGACCCAGTCGAGGCCGAAGGCCATCATCCCGGCGGTGGCGATGCCCCAGCCGGCCTGGGGCCCCAGCGGCTCGCCGAGGAGGGCCACCAGCGCGGCGACGAGCACCCCGCGGGCCAGGGTGACGGCGTTGGCGGGGCCGAGGCCCTCGCGCTGGTGCTCTCGCAGAGCGGGCATCGACACGGCGGCCCACACCGCGATCAGGCCTGCGGCTTTGAGGGGGGCGGCCAGCGACAGACCCCCGAGGCACAGCGCACCACCCACGCAAGCGGCCCCGAGACCGGTCGCCCCGAAGGCCTCCCACGCACGACGACGCAGGGTCGGATACGATGCGGCGCTCTGTGGGGTGGTGCTCATGAACCGCGCATATCGTGAAGTGCACGACATGGCGTGGTCGTGGCTGTTGCAGCACGCCCACGGCGTGGCCGAGGGGCCGGCTCCCGACGCGCCGGTGGTGGAGCGGTTTCGCCCGCTGCTCGACCTGGTGCCCCGCGATCGGCCCGTGGTGATCGCGCACCTCGCGCAGTCCCTCGACGGTCGCATCGCCCTGGCCTCGGGGGAGTCCCAATGGATCACCGGGGAGGCCGACCTGCGGCACACCCATCAGCTGCGGGCGCTGTGCGATGCGGTGCTGGTGGGGGCCAACACCGTCGTCGAAGACGACCCGCGGCTCACGGTCCGTCGGGTGGAGGGGCCGCAGCCGCTGCGGGTGGTCATCGACCCGAGCGGGCGCGTGCCGGCCGACCGCACGGTGTTCCGCGACGGCCTGGCCACGGTGCGCATCGGCCTCGATGGGCTGGAGCCCCTCGCCGATGTCGACGACGTGCTGCTGGGCGACGAGGTCGACGTCGAGGCGCTGCTCGATGAGCTGTGGCGCCGCGGCATCCGGCGGCTGTTCGTCGAGGGGGGCGGCGTCACCGTGGGGCACTTCCTCCGCGCAGGCTGCGTCGACCGCATGCACCTGGTGATGGCGCCGATGCTGCTGGGCGAGGGGCGCTCCTCGGTGCAGGGCGTGCTCGCCGAGGCGCTGTGCGACTGCCCACGCCCGAAGGTCACGGTGTCTCCGCTGGGCGACGACTGGCTGTTCGACTGCGCGTTCCCCCGATGAGGCAGGCGCGTGCGCTGTGGGCGGTGGCGCCGGGGCAGTGCCAGCTGCGCAGCGAGGCCCTGCCCGAGCCCGGCGAGGGTGAGGTCGTGGTGCAGGCGCTGTTCGGGGCGGTGTCGCGGGGCACCGAGGCGCTGGTGCTGTCGGGCCGCGTGCCCGCGAGCGAGCACGAGCGGATGCGGGGTCCTCATATGGGAGGTTCGTTCCCGTTCCCGGTCAAGTATGGCTACTGCACCGCCGGGCAGGTGACGGCCGGTGCGCTCCCCGCAGGCACCCGGGTGTTCTGCCTGCACCCCCATCAGGAAGCGTTCGTCGTGCCGGCCTCGGATGTGGTGGTGTTGCCCGACGGCACCCCGACGGAGCGGGCGGTGCTCGGGCCCAACCTGGAGACGGCGATCAACGTGGTGTGGGATGCGCAGCTGTCCCTCGGCGATCGGGTGGTCGTGGTGGGGGGCGGCGTCGTCGGCTGCCTGGTGGCCTGGCTCGCCGGGCAGGTCCCGGGGGTCGATGTGCAGCTGGTCGACCCGGCCCCCCGCGCCGAGGTCGCCGCGGCCCTGGGGGTGCGCCACGTGCTGCCCTCCCAGGCCGAAGGCGACGCCGACGTGGTGGTGCATGCCTCGGGGCACCCCGACGGCGCTGCCACGGCCCTCGGGCTCGCGGGGGTCGAGGCACGGGTGGTGGAGGCCTCCTGGTTCGGGGCACGGTCGGTCCCGCTGCCCCTCGGCGAGGCGTTCCACAGCCGTCGTCTCACCTACCGCTCGAGCCAGGTCGGGCAGCTGCCTCCACAGCGGCGTCCGCGGTGGAGCCACGCGCGCCGGATTCAGCTGGCCCTGCGGCTGGCCGCCGCGCCCGCCCTGGCTGCCCTGTTCGACCGCGAGCTGGCCTTCGACGCACTCGCCGAGGAGCTTCCCGCTGTGCTCGCCCCCGGGGCCACGGGCCTGTGCCATCGCGTGCGCTACGGTGCGCGCCCAGGAGAGTGAGCATGTACAGCGTGACCGTCCGCGACCGAGTGATGATCGCCCACAGCTTCCGCGGGGAGGTGTTCGGCCCAGCACAGCAGCTCCACGGGGCCACCTACGTCGTGGAGGCCTGCTTCCGGCGGCCTCAGCTCGACGCCGACGGGCTGGTGGTCGACATCGGGCTGGCCCACGAGGCGCTGAGCGCTGCCCTGGAGCCGACCCGCTACGCCAACCTCGACGAGCTCGAGGTGTTCGCGGGCATCAACACCACCACGGAGTACCTCGCCGGCTGGTTCGCTCAGCGCCTGGTCGAGGCCGTGGGCCGTGGCGATCTCGGCCCTCACGCCGGGGGGCTGGCCGCGATCGAGGTGACGCTGCGGGAGTCCGACGTGGCCTGGGCGGCGTGCGAGGTCGCGGTCGGGTGACGCAGCAGGGGCCAGCGGCGCGCTCGCGGCGTGGCTGGCTGCGCCCCGCGCTGTCGGTGGCGGTGAGCCTGGCCCTCCTCGGCGGGCTGGCGTGGCGCCTCGACCTGGCGGCCATCGGTGGGCTCCTGAGCTCGGTGTCGCCGGCGTGGCTGCTGGTGGCCGCGCTGCTGGGGCCCCCGCAGATCGTGCTGGGAGGCCTGCGCTGGGCGCGGGTGAGCCGTGCCCTGGGCCTGCCCCTCGAGACGGGGGAGGCGGTGGCCGAGTACGGCGTGAGCACGGCCCTCAACCAGCTGCTGCCGGGGGGCATCGCCGGCGACGCGGTGCGGGTCGTGCGGCAGCGACACCACGGGGCGGTGCGGGCCACGGTGGCAGCGGTGGTGGACCGTGCTCTCGGCCTCGTCGTGCTCACGCTGGTGGCCTGCGGAGGCCTGGGCCTGTGGGCCTGGCAGGGGCCGCCCCCACCGAGTTCGCTGGTGGTTGGGGTGTGCGGGCTGGCGGTGGTGGGGGGAGGGGTGGCGGCCAGCCCGGCAGGCCGGCCCCTGCGGCGGGCGCTGGCGGCCGACGGGCTGTGGCTCATCGCCGCGTCGGTGGCGCTGGTGTTGTCGTTCGTCGCGGGCTTCGCCGCGGCGAGCCTGGCCGTCGGGCTGACACCGTCGTGGGGGCTGCTGGGCGTGGTCCCCCTGGTGCTGCTGGCGATGGCGATCCCGCTGTCGTTCGCGGGCTGGGGCCCGCGGGAGCTGTCGGCGGCGTGGCTGTGGCCGATGCTGGGGGCCTCGCCGGAGGAGGGGGTGGCGGTGGCAGCCGCCTACGGGCTGTCGGTGCTGCTGGGGGCGCTGCCCGGGCTGTGGGGGCTGCGGCGTCGGCCTGGGATATCGGGCGGGTCATGAGCGAGACAACGCGATCGGCCTGGGCCGTCGCCGCTGCGTGCGGGGCGGTGGGATGGGTCCTCCTCCCCGTCACCCTGGCGCGCCAGGAGCTGGGCGACGTGCTGTCGGTCGATGCGCTGGCGATCCTGCTGCTCGCGGTGGCCTGGCCGCGGGGTCGGGTGGCGGCCCTGTCGGCCTACGTGCTGCTGTGCGGCTGGGAGGTCGTGCGCGGGGTGGGGGCGGCCCTGATGGACCAGGATCCTCTCCTGTACGACCTCAGCTACCTGCTTCGGCACTTCGTGGTGCTGGGGCGCGACCTGCTGGGCGGGGGCTTCGTGCCCTTCGTCGTGGTGCTGCTGGCCTCGCTGGCCGTGTCGGTGGCGGTGGGGGCGTGGCTGCTCGACCGCGGCCGGAGAGGCCCGCCGTCGGCCTGGGTCGGCATCGCTCTTGCCGTGGCCCTCATCGGCTGGGCCGCGGGGGGGCCGGTGCGCTTCAGCGCGGTGGCCTTGGGCCACAACCTCGTGCAGAGCATGCAGGTGCGGGGGGAGGTGGCGTCGATGGTCGACACCCCCGCCTACGATGCCTACGACGGGCTCACCCTCGAGGCGGCCCCCGACCTGCACGTCTACATCGTCGAGAGCTACGGCCGCATCCTGCTGGGGCGCTCCGGGCCCCGGGCGAGGTGGGAGGCCGAGGCGGTCGAGCACCAGGAGGCGCTGAAGGCGGCGGGGCTGCACTCGGTGTCGGGCTTCCTCACGGCGCCGGTGTCCGGCGGCCGCTCCTGGCTGGCCGACGCGACCCTGCTCACGGGGCGTCCCATCGCCCACGAGTCGGTGTTCAACGAGGTGATGGGGCGGGTCGACGGCATGACCCACCTCCCCGGGGTGCTGGCGAGCGCGGGCTACGAGACCGTGCTCGTGCGCCCGAAAGACCGCGCGCGCCCTGGGGTTCGGCTCCGCAATGATCTGGCCTTCGAGCGCCCGGTGTTCTTCGCCGACCTGGGCTACGAGGGCCGCCCGCTGGGCTGGGGCATCATCCCCGACCAGTACACCCTCGGCTGGCTGCGGGAGCACGCACTGGGGGCGACGGGCCGGCCCCGCTTCGTGTTCGCGCACCTGGTGTCGTCGCACGCTCCGTGGAACGACCTGCCCGAGGCGGTCGACGACTGGCGCACCCTCGGGCGGCGCGAGGGGCCCGCAGAGGTGGAAGACCACGGTGTGTGGGAAGAGCTGATGATCCAGCTCGGTCGCTACCAGCGTCGCGAGGGCCACCGCGGCAAGCGGCGCGCCAGCAGCGACCACCTGCAGCGCTACGGCGACGCGGTCTCCTACGACCTCGATGTGCTCACCCGTCACCTGCTCGCGCTTCCCGACCGTCCCGGAGTGTTCGTGCTGATGGGAGACCACCAGCCGCCTCTGGTCGCGCGGCAGGAAGACTTCGATGTGCCGGTCCACGTGGTCGCCACCGACGCGGAGCTGCTCGAGCCCTTCCGTCAGCACGGCTTCACCCCCGGCTGGCGCTTGCCCGCCGACGGCCAGCCGGCGCTGCGGATGGAGGGGCTGATGTCGCTGCTGCTGCACGCGGCCGCCGCCGCCGACGGGGAGCAGCTTCCGGTGTGGCCGGACGGCCCGTGAGGCGCGCCCACCTGCTGTCGCCTGGCGCCGCCGATCAGCGCACGGGCGGCTACCTGTACAACGCGCGCCTGGTGAGCGAGCTGCGGGCGCTCGGCTGGCAGATCGCGGTGCACGAGCTCGAGGGGCCCTGGCCCGAGGGGCGTGCCGACGGCTACGGCGTCCTGCGGGGAGCGGTGGGGGCGGATCCGGTGCTGGCCGACGGGCTGCTGTGGTCGGGGCTCGGGCTGCCGGAGCTGGCCCCCCAGGCGATGGTGGTGGTGCACAGCCTGCTGTCGGTGGAGGGCGGCGAGGCATGGCGCGCCCGCGAGGCGGAGGCGCTGGCGGAGGTCGGGGTGGTGGTGAGCACCGGCGGGCCCACCGAGCGGGGCCTGGCGGCGATGGGGGTGCCCAGCGTGTGCGTGGTCCCAGGGGTGCAGCGCGTGCCGAGGTCGCGCCTGCCAGGGCGAGGGCACGTGGTGATGTTGGGCACCGTCACCCCGCGCAAGGCGGTGTGCCGGGCGGTGGAGGCGGTGGCGGCGGTGCCGGGGGCGTCGCTGACGGTGGCGGGGTCGCTCACCCGCGACGAGGCCGAGGTCGCCAGGGTGCGCGCGCGGATCGCGGGCCTGGGGGTCGACGAGCGGGTGCACCTGGTGGGCGAGCTTGGCGACGAGGGCGTGGCCAGGCTGCTGGGCGATGCCGACCTGCTGCTGCACACCGCCACCTACGAGGCATGGGGCATGGCGCTGGCGGAGGCCCTCGCCCACGGCGTGCCGGTCCTGTCGACCCCGGCTGGTGCCCTGGAGGGCGGTGGGGCACAGGTCGTCGAGGCCGAGGCGCTCCCTGCTGCGCTGGCTCGGCTCCTCGCCGACGACGAGGCGAGGCAGGCGCTGGCCGATGCCTCGTGGGCGCGGGGCCGAGCGCTGCCCACCTGGGCGGATCAGGCGCGCTACGTGGGGTCGCTGCTGGAGGGGTTGTGTCGTTCTCGGTGAGCTGGTTGCGGCAGCGCGAGCCCTACGACCACGCGGCGCGCTCTCGCGAGCTGGCGGTGCAGTTCGGGGAGTCCCTGGCTCCGGGCGCGCGGGTGGTCGATCTCGCGGGGGGCCTGGGCAGCGGGGCCCGGTTCGTGGCTCCGTTCCTGCCCCAGGATGTGCAGGTGGAGGTGGTGGACCACGACGAAGCCCTGCTGGCGGAGGCGCGTCGGGCCGGGCTGGCCACCCGCCGTGTCGATCTGCGGGCGGAGCCACTGCCCGAGGCCGACGGGGTGCACACCCAGGCCCTGCTCGACCTGGTCTCCCACGCGTGGCTCGCTCGCTTCGCCGAGGCGCTGCTGCACCGCCCCCGGCCCCTGCTGGCAGCCCTCACCGTCGATGGCCGGGTCGCGTGGTCCCCCGAAGACGACGACGACGCCTCGGTGCAAGCGGCCTTCCGTGCCCACCAGCTCCTCGACCGCGGCTTCGGCTCGTCGCCGGGTCCCCAGGCGGCTCCGTGGCTGGCCGACGCCCTGAGCGCGGGAGGGATGGCTGTGCAGGTCGTCGAGGCCGACTGGCAGATCCCGGCGAGCGACACAGCGATGGTGCGGGCGATGCTGCAGGGCACGGCGGAGGCGGCGCGGGTCACCCACGAGGCCCCCGAGGTCGTCGACCGCTGGCTGGCGCGCCGGCTGGCCGGGCCTCTTCCGTCGCTGACCGTCGGTCACCTCGACCTGCTCGCGCTGCCACGCTGACGGTGTGATAGCCCGTGGCCATGCAGGTCCTCGGGCTCGGCTACGGATGGCGCGACGGGCACCCCTTCTTGCGGGTGCGGCACCTCCACGACCACGCGGTGCATACCCTGGCCATGGGCGGTGAGGTGCGCCTGCAGGTCACCGCGGAGCGACGCTGCACCGGCTACTACGACGGCACGGTGTCGCACCCCTGTCCCGACGGGGCGCGGCTGCGCACCGGCGTGGCCTGCGAGGCCTGCCAGCTGCGCGATGCCTTCCGCCCGTGCATGCGCTGCGACGGCAGCCGCTGCCCCCGGCTCTCCCCGGCGATGCGGCGCTACTGCCAGCAAGACCATCACCTCTACCTGGCCTGCTTCGGCGACGACACGATCAAGGTCGGCACGGCCTCGCACCCCCGCCGGCGGCAGCGCATCGTCGAGCAGGGGCCGCTGGCGGCGGTGCGGGTGGCCTGTGGGGAGGGGCCGGCCATCAAGCGGATGGAGCGGATGCTGTCGCAGGGCGTGTTCACCGAGACGATGCGCCGGTCGCGCAAGACCGCGCTGCTCGCTGGGTCGATGTCGCCCGACGAGGCGAGGGAGCGGGTGCTCGACGCTGCTGCGACGCTGGGCGACGTGCTGCCCGACAGCTACCACGACTACCTGCACCCCCCCGAGGTCGTAGAGCCCCCGGCCCTGGCTGCCGCCAGCCGCTCGCTGCAGGTGCAGCCGGTGCAGCTGCACGACGACGTGGTGATCGCAGGCCAGGTAGTGGGCGCCGTGGGCCACGTGGTGTTCGTCGAAGACGACGACGGGGTGTTCGCCTTCGACCTGGGCGAGCTCAAGGCGAGGGTGATCGAGCTGTCGCCGCAGGGAGGGAAGAAGCCCGTCGTGCAGCTCGGCCTGTTCTGACGCTCACATCGTCATCAGCACCGCGACGCCGCCGGCGACCAGGGCCAGGGCACCGAGGGTGAGCACCCCGAAGACCACCGCCTTGAACGCCATGCGCACCGCGCTCTTCACCATCCACCACACCACCATCAGGGCCACCAAGCCGAAGGCGAGGGCGGCGGCGACCACCACGGCGAGGGTGACGGGCTCGAAGGCGACGAGGGGAAGCATGGGCGCTCCTTGGCGCGGCGGCCACGGTGTGTAGAAAGGGGGACTTCCCCCGAGATGCCATGCCCACCTATCCGAGCGGTCTGTCCGAGGCCGACGCGCCCCCCGTCCCCATGAGCCGACTGCTCGCGCTCGCCAAGCCGGAGCTTCCGCTGCTGGCGGCCGCCACGGTGGCCCTGCTCATCTCCTCGGGGCTGTCGCTGACCTTCCCCCAGGCCGTGCGGTGGATGGTCGATGCGATCACCGGCGCCGAGGCACCCTTCGACTTCGACACCGCTGCCATCGTGCTCATCGTGCTGTTCTTGATCGGCTCGGTGTTCGGCATGCTCCGCTCGTGGCTGTACACCCTTGCCGGGGAGCGGGTGGTGGCTCGGCTGCGCACCGATCTGTATGCGGCGATCATCGGGCAAGACGTGGCCTTCTTCGACCAGACGCGCACCGGCGAGCTCACGAACCGGCTGGCCTCCGACACCTCCGTGCTGCAGAACACGGTGACGGTGAACATCTCCATGGCGCTGCGCTTCGGGGTGGGGGCCATCGGTGGCATCGCGCTGTTGGCGTGGATGTCGCCGACCCTCACCGCGGTGGCCCTGGCGGTGGTGCCGGTGGTGGCGGTAGGGGCGACGCTGTACGGCCGGGTGATCCGCAACCTGTCGAAAGACGTGCAAGACGCGCTGGCGAGGTCCACCGAGGTGGCTGAAGAGACCATCGCAGGGGTGCGAACGGTGCGTAGCTTCGCCCGCGAGCCCGCGGAGGTGGCGCGCTACGGGGCGGCGGTCGACGACAGCTACCGGCTGGCCGCCAAGCGGGCGCTGGCCGTGGGGGTGTTTCAAGGAGCCAGCGGCTTCGCCGGCTACACCGCCATTGCGCTGGTGGTCTGGTACGGCGGGCGGATGGTCACCGAGGGCCGGATGACGGTCGGCGACCTGACGGCGTTTCTGCTGTACACGCTGATGGTCGCGATGTCTCTTGGGGCGCTGTCGGGGCTGTACGCCGACTTCATGCGCGCCATCGGAGCGAGCCAGCGGGTGTTCCAGCTCCTCGACCATCGCTCCCCGCTGGAGGCCGCGGGGGGCGAGGTCCTCCAGGAGGTGAAGGGTGCGCTGGAGCTCGACGGCGTGAGCTTCCGCTACCCCAGTCGCCCCGACATCGAGGTGCTCCGTGGCGTTCAGCTGTCGCTGCCGCCGGGGCAGGTGGTGGCCCTGGTGGGCCCCTCGGGATCGGGGAAGTCGACGGTGGCGGCCCTGCTCGCCCGGCTGTACGACCCCGACGAGGGCGAGGTGCGGGTCGACGGCCATCCGCTGCAGGGGCTCGACCCGCGGGCGTGGCGGGAGCACGTGGGCACCGTGGCCCAGGAGCCCATCCTGTTCGCGGCCAGCATCGCCGACAACATCCGCTACGGTCGCCCGGGAGCGAGCGAGGCCGACGTGCGAGCGGCGGCGCGGGCAGCGAACGCCGAGGCCTTCGTGGATGCCTTCCCCGACGGCTTCGACACGCTGGTGGGGGAGCGGGGGGTGCGGCTGTCGGGTGGCCAGAAGCAGCGCATCGCCATCGCACGGGCGGTGCTGAAAGACCCTGCCGTGCTGGTGCTCGACGAGGCGACCTCGGCCCTCGACAGCGAGAGCGAGCACCTGGTGCAGGAGGCCCTCGATCGCCTGATGGAGGGGCGGACCACGCTGGTGATCGCGCACCGGCTGTCGACGGTCCGCGACGCCGACCGGGTGGTCGTGCTCGACCAGGGAGCGGTGCAGGAGCAGGGCACCCACGATGAGCTGCTCGCCCGCGACGGGCTGTACCGAAGGCTGGTAGAGCGCCAGTTCCAGGCAGCCTGAGGCACGCTGCTCGTCGCTGTGGTGCTCGCCTGTGGTCCCTCTCCGAGAGCTGGAGAAGGACCACAAAAATTTGCATGCCTAGTCTACGACATTAAATATACAGTGTAAGACAAATACGCACTGTAATGAATGGTGCCCCGGGAGGGCGCCCTGCCTCGAGGATTGTATGGCTGACAACTTGTTCTCTGTTCTTCGCGACGACCACGATCGCCAGCGCACCCTCGCCACGCTGTTGGCGAAGACGTCGGGTGACTCGACCGGCCGCGACGAGCTGTTCACGCGGCTCCGCGACGAGCTGCAGCGACACGCCGAGGCCGAGGAGCGCACGCTGTACCGCTCGCTGATGGGGCACGACAGCACCATGGGCATGGCCCGTCACTCGGTGGCCGAGCACCAGGAGCTCGACGAGCTGCTGGAGGAGCTGTCTTCGACCGACCGCTCGTCCCCCGGCTGGCTCGCGGCCGCCAGGAAGCTGTGCGACCGCGTGCATCACCACGTCGCCGAGGAAGAGCTCGAGGTGTTTCCGTGGGCCGGCAGGGTGCTCACCGAGGCACAGAAGCTCGAGCTGGCGCAGACCTTCCGCGAGCACAAGGGCGCCCTCGCCGCCAAGTGAGCCCCGCCCCCCGCCCCCCGACGTTCCCCCGAACCCCAGGAGACCCCATGAACCCCGACGACCAACCCGACCGCTTCGACGACATCGACACCGACGAGATCGACCTCGATGCCGCCTCCACCGAGCACCTCAGGACCGAGCCCGGCTCCGAGAAGGTCGTGCCCACCCAGCGCATCGATCGACGCGAGGAAGGCGTGAGCAAGCACCGCCCCGTCGGTCGCTTCCGACGCGGCCCCATCGAGCCCGTGGCCATCGACGTGCTCCCCACGCCCGACTGAGGGGGCGAGGGGGTGGTGCGTCAGTGCTGGTGGTGGCCACCGGGGCCGTGGGCGTGCTCGTGCTCGAGCTCCGCCGCCGTGGGGGCTCGCAGCTGCACGACCGAGCCGTGGAAGCGCACGCTCTTGCCCGCGTAGGGGTGATCCGCGGTGACGTTGACCCGCCCGCCCTTCATCGCGGTGACCCACAGCACGTGCTTGCTGCCGTCGCTGCCCTCGGCCACGAAGCTGGCCCCGACGCGGAGGCGGTCGCGCACGTGCTTGGGCAGGTCGCCCTTGCGCACGCTCTGGGTGGCGCCGCTCGCGGTGCCGAAGGCTTCGGGCACGATCTCGTCGAAGCTGTCACCCGCGCTCAGGCCCTCCAGGATGCCCTCGAGGGCCTCGGGGAGGTTGTCGTGGCCGTGCAGGTAGGCCATCGACGGGGTCGACTCCAGCACCTCGTCGGCGTCGGCATCGGAGGCAGTGAAGCTGAGGATGGCGACGACGTCGCGCTCGATACGGTCGGGCATGGGAACGGTCCTCCAGAGGGGGACCCTCCTACGCGCTGAACGTCATGGGCGCAACAGCACCGACACCTTCGCGAACACGGTGCGCTCGAGCATGCGCCACTCGCCGCCGACAGCGTCGTCTTCGCTCACTCCGAGGTAGGCCGCGGTGCCGGGCACATCGAGCCAGGTGAGGAGCAGCGAGGTGCGCAGGGCGTCGAAGTCGAGCTCGGTGCCGGTGGTGTGCTCCACCACGAGGCGTAGCCCGAGGGTGCGGCTGAACTGGTAGCCGAGGCGGCCGCGGGCGAAGGTGGCTTGCTGGGTGGACCGCTGCAGCGGCACGTGTCGGTCGTAGCGGGTGGTGCCGTCGAGGCGCATGCCGCCGGCCCGCACGGTGAAGGTGACGCCGGCGGTCAGGTCGTCGGCGGGCACCAGCAGGGCGTAGTCGAAGCCCCGCGCGAGGCGCACCTCGGGGGTCCACTCGAGCAGGGCGCCTACCTGGCCGCTGTAGCCGAGCGTGGCGAAGCCCCCAGCGGCCTCGACCTCGCTCTCCCGCACCTCGGTCATCCCGCCGGAGACGCCGAAGGTGTGCACGCCGTCGACGAGCACCGAGGTGCTGGCCCCGGCCTCGACGTAGCGATCCCGCGCCTCGTTGCGCTCCTGCTGCACCTGTGCCGACAGCCCGGGCACCACCGTGTCGATGGCGGTGCCCGGGGTGAAGGTGTGGTCGAGGGAGCCGCTGGCCAGGGTGAGGGCAGACTGGGGCACGAAGCCCAGCTCGTTGCGGAAGCCGGGGGTACGGTCCAACACCGACAGCGCCACGCCGGTGCCCACGCCCGATGCCCGGGAGAGGCTCGCCTCGTTCTGCTGGCCCCACAGCTGGTCTTCGGTGGGGGACCCCGTGACCGCGTGGGTCGTGCTCCAGCCGGCGATCCACCGCTCGGCCAGGGGCACGGCGAGGTCGACACCCCCCAGGTCGAAGTGCCCTCCGCCCGGCTGCCCATCGCGACCGGTGACCAGCCGCTTGTCGGCGAAGGAGACCCCTACGTAGCCAGCGCCGAAGGCGTCGAGCTGCAGGCGGCCCATGGTGTTGCTGGCCATCCGCCCCTGCACGTCGTCGACCCCGAAGCCCGGGGCGCCCGCCTCGTGGAAGGAGGGCAGGGGACTCCGATCGAGGGCGTGCACGAGCCCGATCGACACCCCCTCGTCGCGCCCCGACAGCTTGACCCCGTACAGCGGCTGGTCGATGGAGCGGGTGTACAGCGTGGTCTGCCGGTCCTGGAAGGCGTCGATGCCGTCGAGGAAGAACGGGCGGCGCTCGGGGAACTGGTAGGCAAAGCGGGCGTTGAGGCGCACGTCGCGCACGTCGCTCTCGACCTGGCTGAAGTCGGGGTTGAGGGTGGCGGCGGCGCCGAGATCGGGGGTGATGGCGTAGCGTGCGTCGAGGGAGGGGCGCACGACCTCGAGGGGTGGGCGCTGGCCGTCGCCGGGCTGGACCGCCTGGCCCGTCAGGGCGGGCATCAGCTGCAGGCCCGTGCCGCGGCTGCCGGGACGCACACCGCGGAGGGGAGCGGCCTGCTGGAACAGGCGCGGGTGCCCCCGCTGTTGCTGGGGGAAGCTGTACTTGGCGCCCTCGCTGGGCACCTTGCGGGTGATCAGCAGGCCCCAGTCCTGCTCCTCGTCGCGTGGGTAGCGCAGCGAGCGCCACGGAAAGGCGAGCTCGAGCTCGTAGCCGTCGTCGGTGACGGTGCCCTTGCTGCGGTAGGCGGTGTCCCAGTCGACATTCCATCGCCCGTTGTTGTGGCGGATGTCTTGCTGGATGCCCAGGGCGTTGGTGTAGAAGATGTAGCCGGTGCGGCCGTCGTCGAAGGTGTCGAGGTACAGCCCGATCTGGTCGTCGGCGTTGATCAACTCGCGCTGCGACATGCGGGCCCGCACCCCGTAGTCGACCCCTGACACCCGGATGCCGACGTACAGGTAGCGCTCGTCTTGGAGGAAGCGGACCTCGGTCGTGCCCGGCGGCGCCCCCCCATCGACGGGCTGGAACCTCAGGAAGTCGGTCACGGGCGTCGCGGCCGCCCAGGTGGCCTCGTCGAGGCGACCATCGACGGTCACGGGGCCGGTCGCGTCGGCGACGTCGGCGGCCAGGGCCGCGGCAGTGGCGAGGGCGAGCAGCACGCTGCACCGTACCGTCTACCCGCGGCGGCGCAAGCTACCGGCGGCGACGGGTGCCGAGGAGCACGCCGGCGACCATCAGCCAGACCCCTCCGCTGGCGGGGCCGGGCGCTACGGTGCACCCACCGGGCTCTGACGTGGCGGGCGTGGGCACCGTGCCCTTGCCCCCGGCCTGATCGGGCTGTGGGTCGATGCTGTCGGGGATGCCGTCGCCGTCGCTGTCGGGGTCGTCGATGGGGTCGGGCAGCCCGGTGTCGGTGGCGCCGCCGGTGTCGGTGGTGCCGCTGGTGTCGGTGGTGCCGGTGGGCGGCACGCTGTCGGTGGTGGAGCCCGTGGCCGTGTCGGCGGTGGGAAGGACCGTGGTGGTGGCGGTGTCGCCCGTCGACACCGTGGCCGTGTCGGCCGTGGGGGTGGGCAGGCCGGTGTCGGCGGTGGGCAGGCCCGTGAGCCCCGTGTCGCCCGTGGGACCCGGCGGGAGCTCGTCGACGCCATCGCAGTCTTGGTCGATGCCGTCGCCTACCGTCTCGGGGGCCCCCGGATAGGCGTAGGCGTCGGCATCGTCACAGTCGCCGGGGGTGGTGACCGTGTCGGTGGGCTGGGTGCACGCCAGGCCGTAGGCGTTGGCGGAGTCGCCGTAGCCGTCGCCGTCGAGATCGTAGTACCAAAGGGGCATCGTGCCGATGTCGAGGTCGGGGTCGGCTTCGTCGATCAGGCCGTCGCAGTCGTCGTCGATGCCGCTGCAGACCTCGTTGGCTCCGGGGTAGGCGGTGGCGACGTAGGGCTGACAGTCACAGGCATCGGGGAAGCTGTCGGCATCGGCGTCGTCGTTGTCGTTGCCGTAGGCGCAGATGTCGTCGCTGTCGCACACGCCGTCGCCGTCGCTGTCGTCGGGGCTGTCGTCGGGGCACGCGTCGCACGCATCGGCGGTGCCGTCGCCATCGCCGTCGACCGTGTCGTCGCCGAGGGGGCAGGCATCGAGGAAGCCGCAGATCAGGTCGACGTCGTCGTCGTCGCAGGGGTAGTCGCCAGCGAGCACGAGCTCCTGGTCCATGATGCGGCCTGCATCCTGGTTGTTGGCGTAGCCGTATTCGTAGGTGAGCGTGCCCATGATCACCAGGCCATCGCCGTGAGGCCGCTCGAACAGCAGCGTGCCTCCCAGCTCGGAGACGATCACGATGACATCGCCGGCGGAGCCGGTGGACGTGAGGTCGTCGTGGGCCAAGGAGCCGCCGGAGACCGGCCACGCGCCCGCGCAGTAGGGGTAGCCGCCCGCGACGAAGGGCAGGGTGGTGGTGAGGGTGCCCATGCCCTGGGTGAGGTCTTCGCCGCAGCCGGGGAAGGTGCCCAGCGCGTAGGTCGGGTTGCCCCCCGGCACTTGGGGCAGCACCGCGCCCGTGGCCGTGGCGACGCTGGTGACGCCGCCATGAACCAGCAGCAGCCCGCCTGCATCGACCCAGTCGTCGAGGTCGCTGAGGCGGTCGTTGAAGGCCTGGATCAGGTTGTCGCTCTGGCCGCCGGTGAGGGCGACGACGCTGTAGTGCGACAGGTCGGCGGCGAGGACCTCGGCGGGGGTGCTGACCGTGTCGACGACCATGCCGCGGGCCCCGAACTCGCCGGCGAAGGTCTGCCCCCACGGGGCGATCTCCTCGATGGCGAGGACGTGCGGCACATCCTGGGCATGCCCGAGGGAGGGCAGCAGGAGCAGGGTGAGGATGAGCTGTGGTCGCATGGGTTCCCCGAAGGCGTCTCCACAGTGTACTCCGAGGACCGCTGCGGGAGGCTACAGGACGCTCCTGGCAGGTGTCGTGACCGAAGCTCCCCCTGGCTACCTCGAGCTCCTTCGCCGCAACGCCTCCTTCCGCAGGCTGTGGCTGGGCACGGTGGCGTCGTTCTTCGGCGACTGGTTCACGACCATCGCGCTGTACGCCATCGTGCAGGAGCTCTCCAGCTCGGCGACGGCGGTCGCCGGCGTACTCATCGCGAAGACGCTGCCGATCTTCGTGGTGTCGCCCATCGCCGGCCGCATCGTCGACAGCTTCGACCGCCGGAAGGTGCTGATCGTTACCGATCTGCTCCGCGCGGTGCTGACCATCGGCCTCGTCGGGGCCTACTTCATCGGCTCCCTCCCCCTGCTGTACGCCGTGGAGGTGGTGCGGGTCGCGGTGGCGGGGGTGTTCATCCCCGGTCGGTCGGCGGCGGTGCCGCAGGTGGTGACGCGCGACGAGCTCGGGGCGGCGATGGCGCTGTCGGGGGGCACGTGGTCGGTGATGCTCGCCCTGGGGGCGGCGGCGGGCGGGGTGGTCACCGAGCTGCTGGGCCCCGTGGGCGCGCTGGGCATCGACGCGCTCACCTTCCTGCTGTCGGCGGCCTTCCTGTGGGGCCTGCCTGCCCTGCCACCGCGGCACGAGGGCGAGGCGGTCGCATCAGCCCGCCTCGCGGATGCCCTGCGCTGGCTGCGGGGTCGCCACAAGCTGACGGCGACCCTGCTGCTCAAGGCGGGCAGCGCGATGGCGGCGGGCACGATCATGGCGCTGCCGCTGTTCGGCAACGGGGTGTTCGCGCTCACGGCGTCGGCGGGCTTCGTGGGCCTGCTGTACACCGGGCGTGGCCTGGGAGCGCTGACGGGGTCGCTCGGGCTGCGGCGGGGCCTGGGCGACGCCACGGGCACCCTGGAGCGCATCATCCCGTGGCTCTTCCTGTGGCAGACGCTGTGCTACCTGCTGCTGTCGCAGGCGCCGAGCGTGTGGGTGGCCGCCGCGGCGTACTTCCTCGGCGGGATCGGAGGAGCCGGGGTGTGGGTGTCGTCGTCGACCCTGGCCCAGCGGGCGCTGCCTCGGGCCCTGCGGGGCCGCCTGTTCGCGATGGAGTTCGGGCTGATGACGCTGCTGTCGAGCATCGCCTCGTACAGCGGTGGGCAGGCCATCGACCGCCTGGGGGCCGGCCCCCGCGACGTGGTGTGGGTGTCGGCGCTGCTGCTGGTCTTGCCCGCCGTGCTGTGGTGGGGCGTGCGCTGGGTGGAGCCCGAGCCCCTCGTCACCGTCGAGGCCTGATCTCCCGGATCAGGGAAGCCGCTCCGGCGCCCCCACGACCTGCTCGATGCGCTGGCTCGCGGCCCAGGCCTCGGCATCCAGGGGCCCCAGGTGAGGGTGGACCACGAGCACGGCCCCGGCCACCACCTCGGCGCCGGTGGGCAGGCCGCCCGAGGTGCCGTCGCAGCACGGAGCGACGTCGTTGGCGGCCATCCAGGCCTCCAGCCCGTCGTCGTCGACGTGGGTGAGGTAGGCGGGTGGTGCGAGCCACGCCCAGGCGAGGCCCCCCTCCAGCCCCTCGATGTGGCCCGACGCGAAGTCGGGCGCGGCGGTCGCCTGCCAGCTGGTGAGCTCCGGGAAGCTGGCCTGCCAGGGGCGCACCGCGGAGGTGCGGTCGATGGGGCCGGCGATGGTCGTGGGCTCTACGGTGACGAGCCGCTGGCGGACCCACAGCTCGGGGCGCCCCGCGAAGCGACGGAAGGCGTAGCCGCTGAACACCGCCCCGCCCCCGTTGGACAGCTCGGTCACGCTGGCGACGGCGGCGGTCAGGGGGTTGGCATCCGCGGCCAGGGGCGTGGCGGGGAACAGCGCGGCCGACAGCGACCCAGCGGAGGTGCGCAGGCCGTTGCCCGCAGTGGTGTCGGCCTGGCTGGCGACCACGACGCCGTCGACCGACAGCTCGACCAGGCCCCCTCGGTCGGGCACGAAGTCGGAGGTGGTGGACGCGGCGGTGAGGGTCGTCCCCTCGACGACGAGATCGGTGGACCACCCGGGCGCTGCCTCGGGGCCTCCCAGGTAGACCGCGAACGGAAGCGCGCCCTGCCACGGCTCGACGGTGGCCAGGTCGCCGTCGAGGTCGTGCAGGATGACCATCGCGCCGCGCCCGTTGCCGAGGGCATCGCTGGGGTCGCCGGCCACGTCGAGACCGAGCTGGGCGTCGAGGAAGACCGCGGGCAGCTCGGCCATCACCCCGTCGTCGCAGCGCTGGACCATCACCCGCACGTGGGCGGGGTCGAAGGGCCCGGCGAGACCGACCGACGCCAGCGCCGCCTCGCCGTCGAGGTCGAGCACCAGCGGTCGGGTGGTGGGGACCTCGCTGGACGCCTGCACGGGCACCCGCACGGGCCACCGCGGGTCGAACCACGCCGCGGCATCCCCGTCGATCTGCCCGTCGCAGTCGTCGTCGATGGCGTTGCACAGCTCGACCCGGCCGGGCGCGCGCAGCGGGTCGTCGTCGTCGCAGTCGTCGTCGCAGACCCGGGACCCGTCGGCGTCTTCGTCTTGCTCCCCCTCCACCACGCCGTCGCAGTCGTTGTCGAGGCCGTCGCACAGCTCGGGAGCACCGGGGAATACCGTGTCGTTGGCGTCGTCGCAGTCGCCCCCGACGTCAACGGCGAACCACACACAGCCGGCGAGCTCGGCCCCCACGCCATCCCCGTCGCGGTCGGCGTAGCGTGCGGGGGAGGGGGACTCGTCGATGACGCCGTTGCAGTTCTGGTCGACGTCGTCGCACGCCTCGGGGGCGCCCGGGTAGACATCGTCGCGGGTGTCGTCGCAGTCGTCGCCGGCGGCCACCCCGCCGTCGGAGGGGCAGCCCAGGAGCGGCTGGTCGGGGTCGCCGTGGCCGTCGCCATCGGCATCGACGTAGCGGGGAGCGACATCCTGGGCCTCGTCGACGAGGTGGTCGCAGTCGTCGTCGAGGCCGTTGCAGCGCTCGGGGGCGCCGGGGAACACCAGCGCATCGTCGTCGTCGCAGTCGTCACGGCCTACGAAGCCGTCGCCGTCGCGGTCGTAGCGGCACGCCGACCCGAGGGCCAGCAGGCCGACCAGGGCGGCGGCCCTCACCCCATGGCCTCGCGCACCACCGGGGAGGGGGCTGCGACGCTCGTGAGCCACAGCTGGTGGACCGCGCGGGTGGCGCCGACGTGGAGCACCCGCCTCGCCTCGGGGGTGTCGGGGTATTCGGCGGCCGACACCTCCACGAGCACGACGTAGTCGAACTCGAGGCCCTTGACCGAGGCAACCTCGGTGATCTCGATGCCGGGGGCGAAGGAGAAGTTCTGGTCGGCGACGCGCCGCAGCCGAGGGACCTCGGACCGGTCGAGGGCCTGGTAGTACAGCCCCGACACCCGCCCTGAGGGCGTGAGCAGCGCCACGGAGGCCAGGGGCTCGTCGCGCATCAGATCCTTGAGGGCGTCGGCCAGGAAGGCGACGCATGCACCGTGGTCGGTGAACCGAAACAGCTCCACCTCCGGCCCCTCGCGGGTGACCAGGGGCGGGTCGTCGTCTTCGGCGAGCTCGCCGAGCAGGGCGAGGGCGAAGTTCACCACCTGGCGACTGGACCGGTAGGCCACCCGCAGCGTGGACACCGAGGTGCCCTCGAGGCCCAGGTGGCCGAAGAACGACGACCACGACGTGAAGCCGGCGTCTTTCATGACGTGCTGCTGAGTGTCGCCCGCCAGGGTGATCGACTTGCGCTGGTCGAGGCAGCCCAGCAGCACGCGCACGTCGACCGGGGAGAAGTCTTGCACCTCGTCGACGGCGACGTGGCGGTAGCGCAGCGGCGCCTTCTTCTTGCCTCGCAGGGCCCCGACCCGCCGCTGCCAGCAGTACAGCAGCAAGGCGTCGTCTTCCTCGTCGAGGGCTGCGTCGACCTCTCGGTCGCCGTCGGCGCGGGCGATGATCTCCTCGTGGCGGTCGCGGCACCAGGTGGTCACCTGCTGCAGCTCGCCGGGGGTGAACGCCTCGGGGTCGAGCTCGCGGAACACCTGGGTGAGCAGCTCGAGGTCGGTGAGGGAGCTCATGAAGTCGTCGAGGGCCTGCTCTCCGTTCATCGGGCCGTCTTGGCGCTGCACCTGGGTGTCGATGACCTGCATCATCGCCGGGTGCACCTTGAGGCGGACCACGGCGGCAGGGGTGTCACCCCGCACCGCGCGAGGGAGCATCGGGAAGTGGCGCTTGCGCTGCTCGGCGGCCCAGGAGCGGAAGTCGGCGATCGAAGCGTTCTCGACGCCCAGGGCGGGCAGGACGTGGGAGACGTACTCGCGCAGCGCCTTGCTGAACACCACGAACAGCGTGCGGGGGCTGTCGATCTGCGGATCGTCGTAGGCGAGGTAGGCGATGCGGTGCAGGGCGACCGTCGTCTTGCCGGAGCCTGCCGTGCCTCGGATCACCACGAAGCCCGCGGAGGGCCGGGTGATGAGCTCGAACTGGTCGGCGTCGATGAGCCCGGCGATGTCGGGCAGGCGCTTGTCGCGGCGGCGGCGCGAGCCGTGCAGGTCGGTGCCGAGGCGGCGCTGGGTGCCCTCTCCTGCGCCGTGGGCGGTGACCGCCGAGGCGCCCTGGCCGCCTGCCAGCCGCGGGGGCGTGGGGCGCTCGTGTTGCCACACGCCGTCGTCGTCACGACGGAAGGTGCCCTCGGGCGCGTCGATCCGCTGCAGCTCACCGCGCTGGATGGTGAGGGTGCGCCGAGCCACCACCTCGCCGAAGCGCACGCGCCCGCCCATCTCCTCCTCGTACTCCTCGCCCTGCTGGTACGCGTAGAAGATCCGGGAGATCGGTGCGTTGCGCCAGTCGACGATGCGGACGCCGCGCTGGATGCGCGTGGCCTTGCCCAGGAACACGTCGCGCTGCTTGCCCTCTTCTTCCAGCTTGAGGTGGGCGAAGTAGGGCGAGTCGGGATCGACCTCGGGGCGGTCGCGGGCGGCGCGGAGCTGGCCGAGGAGCGCGTGGTTCTGGTTGTACTGCTCCATGAGGGAGCCGAGGTCTTCCGCCTTGGCGTGGGGCATGTCTTCGCGCAGCCGCAGCAGCTCGGCCACGATGGTCTTCTCGGACGGAGGCGGCACGTAGGGCACCTCGTCGAGGAGGGTTCGCACCTCGATGAGGTGCTTCTCTTCATCGGCGACGATCGGGTTCACGAGCAAGCCTCGGGGGGGACCAGGAGTGATATCCCGGTGGGAGCGGGCGCTCATCATGGGAGGCGGCATGGATGCGAGGGTCGAGGCGCTGGAGGTGAAGGTGGCATTCCAGGAGCACCTGTTGGGGGAACTCGATGGGGTGCTGCGTGAGCTGCGCGACGAGCTCGACCGGGTCACCGGCGAGCTGCGAGCGCTGCGCGAGCAGGTGCGGGCGCAGCAGCCGGATCCCGAAGACGTGCCCCCGCCGCACTACTAGGTTGCCTCAGGAGGCCCCATGCACGTCGTGACTGCCGAGCTGCCGGTGATCGAGTCCCCCGGAGGGAGGCTGCGGGTGCATCGCATCCCCGCCGCGTCCGACAACCTGGTGTGGGTGGCGCAGTGCGTGGCCACGGGGGCCGCCGCGGTGGTCGACGGGCCTGGGTCTGCGGAGGTCGATGCATGGCAGGCCGCGACGGGCATCGCCATCGACACGGTCCTCACCACCCACACCCACGGCGATCACATCGGGCTGCACCGAGCGTGGTCCCAGCAGGGGAAGCTGCAGGGGAAGCGGGTGCTCGGCGCGAGGCAGCGAGCCGACGAGATCCCCGGGCTCACCCAGCCCGTCGACGAGGGCGATCGGTTCGTGCTGGGCGAGGTCGAGGGGGTGGTGCTCCGAACCGAGGGGCACATCGACGACCACCTGTCCTACCTGATCGACGGGGTGCTGTTCTGCGGCGACACGCTGTTCGCCGGGGGCTGCGGCTACTTGTTCGACGGCCCCCCCGCGGCGATGTTCCGCAGCCTGATGCGCCTGGCGGAGCTGCCGCCGGAGACCCTGGTGTGCTGCGCCCACGAGTACACCCAAGACAACCTGCGCTTCGCCTGGTCGGTGGAGCCCGACAACGAGGCCCTGGCCGAGCGGATTCGTGCGGTGTGGGCGGTGCGGGCCGAGGGGGGCTGCACGGTGCCGAGCACGGTGGGGATCGAGCAGGCGACCAACCCCTTTCTCCGCCCGGGCTCCCCGACGCTGCGCAGGGCGGTAGGGCTGGGCGAGGAGGCGCCCTACGGCGATGTGTTCGCGGCGACGCGGGCCCTCAAGGACAGCAAGGCCTACCGAGCCCAGGGGGATGTGGGGCTGCCCCTGGCGGAAGCATCGGAGTGACGGACCGCTTCGCGGGGATGGCGTGTCTTTCGGGCGACGGCTACCCTGGCGAGCGAGGAGTCCCATGCGTACCTGGTTGACCAACTCCCTGTGGCTCGGCATCGCCACCCTGGCAGCGGCCTGCTCGTGCGGTGAGCCGGATCTGCCCGACAACAACACGGAAGACACCGACCAGGAGGAGACGGGCGACACGGCCACCACGCCCACCGCCGACACCGGGCCCGAGGCGCCCTGCACGGCCCCCGAGGTCGAGCCCAACGACACGCTCAACGAGCCCACGACCCTGCCCACCGACGTGACGGGCTGCGGCGTGTTCGACATCGAGGGCGACTTCGACCACTGGTCGTTCGAGCTGCAGCAAGACGGCTGGCTGGCGCTGCGGGTGGAGGCCACCGACGACGGCTCGCTGGCGAACGTCGCGGTGATCATGTCCGGCACGACGACCGACGTAGCGGCGGCGCGCGACCACAACGAAACCGACGAAGACGTGCACATGCTGATCCCCGCCCTGGCCGACACCTACGTGGTCAACGTGCGGGAGGAAGAGGCGAAATTCGGTGAGCGCTACACCTACGAGATCCTGGCGTCGGTCGCCAAGGAGCCCGAGTTCTTCGACGACGAGGGCGCGTTCATCGACTACGTCGACGAGCTCGAGCCCAACAACGACCCGTTCACGAGCCCGTCGCTGCGCAATGGGGATGCCATCCTGGGCTTCTCCGACGAGCAGTTCGACGTCGACTACTACAGCCTGGCGGTGCCTCCGGGTCGCCACGAGCTGCGGTTCGAGGTGCAGGCCTACGCCAAGGGCTCGGTGGGCGACTTCGTGCTCACGCTGTTCGACAGCGACCTGGTCGACATCAAGTCCCGCGCCAACGGCGAGATTGGCTACGAGAAAGACCCGGTGCTGGTCTACAACTCCGACGGCGACGAGACCCTCTACCTGCAGATTCGGGATCAGGATGGCCGCGGGAACGAGGCCATGTGGTACCTGCTGACCGCTTCCATCGAGGCCCAGTGATGCGCTGTCGTATGGCCCTGTTCGCCGCCCTCGCCTTGACCGGCTGCAAGAAGCAGGCAGACCCACCCCCCGACCGGCTGCTCGACACCGGCTGGTTCGTCGACACGGCGGCCCGCGCCCTCGACCCCGACACCTGCCCGTCGCGCTTCGTCGACTCCCGCCCTGCAGGAGGGGAGGGGCAGTGGTACTGGCGCGACCGCCCGGTGCTGTTCACCGCCACCGACAACCGCGAGGCCTACGACGCCTGGCTGGTGGATGGCTTTGGCAACCGGCTCGACACCGAGCTGGTGTGGGCTGAGACGGGCGTGAGCTTCGAGCTGCAGTGGGAGGGCTTCCTCGAGCCGTCGACCGACTACACCCTGTGGCGCCGTGACTGCTCGGTCACCGAGGCCATCGAGTTCCGCACCAGCGAGCTGGGGGCGCCGATCACGGAGGGTGCGGCCAGCCTGGTGGGCACCACCTTCCGCCTCGATCTGGTGAACGCCACCTGGGTCGAGCCCGGGGCGCTGTCGACCCTGCTGGCCCTCTACTTCACCACGCCCATCCTCCTCGGCGTGCAGTACGCCGACGGCAGCCACCTCGACCTCCTCGGCGCTCCGGGGGCGGTCGACACCTTCGGTGCGGTGGCCCAGCAGACGAGCGCCCCCACGTGGGACTTCCCCATCCAGCCCTTCGACCAGCAGCCCTACTTCGAGGCCGAGGTCGACTTCATCCAGCTCGACTACAACACCGGCAGCCAGGTGGTGGCGATCCCGGTGCAAGACTTCCGGCTGTTCGGCACCATCGGTCCCGACGGCGCCTCCTTCGGGGGCGGAGAGATCAGCGGCCTCGCCGATACCCGCGACCTGGGCGTGGTCCTCGGCGACGACGACGACGACGCGATCTGCGAGTTCGCCGAGTCCCTCGGGGTGTCCTGTCAGCCATGCGACGATGGTCAGCCGTACTGCTTGAAGATCATCGGGGAAGACGTGGAGGGCACGCGGGTCGACGGGCTGACCCTCGATCCGTGACCGGCTGGCGCGCGCATGGCGTCGCTGCGTTCGTGGCCTTCCACCTGGTGGCGGTCACGCTGCATGCGATGCCGTCGGCCGGTGGAGGGCTGAACCGGTCGGCCTGGCGTGACCCGACGGTGCAGGGCGAGTTCGCGACGTGGGCAGGCCGGCTGACGGCGCTGGGCTTTCCCATCACCACCGCGGAGCTCGACGAGCGCCTATGGGCCTTCGCGAACGGGTTCGAGGGCGCGCGAGGCTGGGTCCTCGCCCCGTTCCAGCCCTACTACCGCTATGCGGGCACCTGGCAGTCGTGGCGAATGTTCGTCGCCCCCCATCGCTACCCGGGCCGCCTGGAGATCCGGGTCGACCGGGGCGGGGGCTTCGAGCCGCTGTACGTGGCCCGCTCTGACACCTACGACTGGCGGTCGCGGTGGTTCGACCACGACCGGATGCGGGCATCGGTGTTCCGCTACAGCTGGCGGCACTACAAGGCGTCGCGGCGGGAGTTCACCGACTGGGTGGCGGCGCAGGTCGCGGCCGATCACCCCGACGTGCAGCGGGTCGAGGTGGGCTTCGTGCGCTACCGCACCCGATCTCCCGACGAGGTGCGCGCGGGGGTGGCTGCCGAGGAGACGCGGGAGCTGAAGAACTACCGGTCGCTGGGTGGCGGGGCGCCATGAGCGGGTGGCAGCGATGGGTCGAGCGGTGCACGGCCACCGAGTCGGCCACGACCCTGGCGCTGTTCCGCATCGCGGTCGGCGCCTGTGTGCTGCTGACCATCGGCTCGGTGGTGGCGGCGGGCTTGGTGGAGCCCCTGTGGATCGACCGCGCCTACGGCGGGATGCGCACCCTCAGCCACCCGAGCTGGCTGGTGGCCCTGCTCGGTGGCGCCACGCCCACGGTGATCTGGGGCCTGGTCGCGGCCTCGCTGGCTGGCGGGCTGTGCCTGGTGGGGGGCGTGGGGGGGCGACCCGTCGCGCTGGCCACCGCGCTGGCCGTGGGCAACCTCGTCGACGTGAACGGCCACGCGGGCGGCTCGTACGACGAGCTGCTGGCCAACGCGCTGTGGCTGGTGGTGCTGGGGCCGGGCGACGCCACCCTGTCGCTGCGGGCCCGGTGGTCCACCGGAACATGGTGGCCGGATGCCCAGGTGCTGGCCTTTCCACGCTGGCTGGGGATCTGGCAGCTGTGCCTGATGTACGGCACCACCGGGCTGCAGAAGGTCTCGGCCTACTGGGTTCCGGGGGGAGAGAGCAGCGCGCTGTACTACATCCTGCAGCAGCCGACGTGGCAGCGCTTCGACATGAGCTGGGTGGCGCCGCTGTTCCCCCTCACCCAGGTCGCGACCACGGTCACCTGGCTGTGGGAGGTGACGGCGTTCAGCTGGGTGCTGTGGGTGTGGTACGCCGCCACCCCCGAGCGGCCGGGGCGCCTGCGGGCCCTGTCGAACCGGCTGCGGCTGCGCACGGTCTACGCGGTCGTCGGCATCGGGATGCACCTGGTGATCCTGGCGACGATGGAGGTGGGGCCCTTCTCGCCGCTGTCGCTGGCCTTCTACGTGTTGCTCGCCCAGCCCCGGGAGTGGGAGGCGTGGCTGCGCCGATGACCGCTCAACGTGGGCGGGCTCGCACCGATGAGGTCGCGAGGAGGCGGCATGGACACGGTCGAGGAGCTCAGGCGTCGGGTGGAGGTGGCGGAGCGCCGCCTGGCCGAGGAGCAGGCCGAGCGTGCCCGCATCCTGGCCGAGCTGCAGCTCAGCCAGCGCCTGGAGGCGGTGGGGCAGCTCGCGGCCGGGGTGGCCCACGAGATCAACACCCCCACCCAGTACTGCATGGACAACACCCGCTTCTTCGAGGAGTCCTTCGCCGACCTGGTGTCGGTGCTGCAGGCCTACGAGACCCTCGCTGCCGCGGTCGCCGCCCGGGATGACGTGGCGGGGCCGCTGGCGACGGTGGCGGAGGCGAGACAGGCCGCCGACCTGGAGTTCCTGCTGGGCGACATCCCGAGCGCCATCAGCCAGTCCCTCGAGGGGCTGCGGCAGGTGGCCGCCATCGTGCGCGCCCTCAAGGATTTCTCCCACCCGGGATCGGGGGACTTCGCTCCCGCCGACCTCGCCGCCCTCGTGGAGACGAGCGTGGTGCTGTCGCGGGGAGAGCACAAGTATGTCGCCGACGTGGTGGTCGACGTGCCCCCCGACCTGCCGGTCGTTCCGTGTCGAGAGGGCCATGTCAAGCAGGTGCTGCTCAACCTGTTGGTCAACGCGAGCCACGCCATCGCCGAGCGTGGCGACGGCAGCCGTGGGCGCATCGACGTGCGGGCGAGCGCCACCGACGAGGTGGTTCGGGTGGAGGTCAGCGACACCGGCATGGGCATCCCCGAGGCCGACCGCGCCAAGGTGTTCGACCTGTTCTTCACCACCAAGGAGGTCGGCAAGGGCACCGGGCAGGGCCTGGCCCTCGCTCATCGGGTGATCCGCGAGGAGCACGGCGGGCGGCTGGGGTTCTCCTCGACCGTCGGGGTGGGGACGACGTTCTGGCTGGAGCTGCCCCGGGTGCGCAAGGGGGCTGCAGCGGCCTGAGGCGCCGGGATGCCGCCGCGCTGAGGGAGGATGCAGGCGGAGGTAGCGGTCGCACCGGTGACGCTGGGCCCGTACGAGCTCGACACCCCCCTCGGGCAGGGGGGCATGGGCTCGGTGTATGCCGCGTGGCACCGTCGCTGGGGGCATCCGGTGGCGGTCAAGGTGCTCCGCGGCCGTCCAGCAGCGGCGTCGGTGGAGGCCTTTCGCCGGGAGGTGCGTGCGGTCGCGGCCCTCGACCATCCGGGGATCGTGGCGGTGGAGGACCACGGGGTCGTGCCCGCCGGCGTCGCGGGCCTGGCCGAGGGCGCTCCGTGGCTGGCGATGGAGCGTGCCGAGGGGCCGGTGGGGCCCGGCGACTGGGCGTCGGTCCGTGCGGTGCTCGAGGGGCTGCTGCAGGCGCTGGCGGCGGCGCACGCCCGCGGGATCCTGCACCTCGACGTGAAGGCCAGCAACGTGCTCCGCCGTGCGGATGGCTCGGTCGCCCTGGCCGACTTCGGCATCGCGCTGCTGCGCGACGGAGAGGTCTCGCAGGGCAGCACATCGTGGGGGAGCCCGCCCTACATGGCCCCCGAGCGGTTCGATCAGCGGCCGGAGAGGCTGAGCGCAGCGACGGATCTGTACGCGGTCGGGGTGCTGGCCTTCGAGCTGCTCCACCACGGGCTGCCCTTTCCTGCGCGGAGCTGGGCCGCCGCCGCCGAGGCGCACCGGTCCCACCCACCCCCGCCCCTGGTGCCCCGCGTGCCGGTGCCCCCAGGGGTCGGCGGCTGGGTGCAGGCGCTGCTGCACAAGCGTCCCGGCGACCGCTTCCCCCACGCAGCCGACGCGCTGGAGGCGCTGCGCGGCCTGGGAGAGGCGCCCGCGATGCTCGGCACCGGGTCATGGGAGGGGTCGTCAGTGGTGCGCACCCTCACGGCGACCGTGCCCGGGGAGGCGGTGGCCATCGTCGAGCTGCTCACCGTGGAGGTGGCCCAGGCTGCGGCGACGGTGCCCGAGGCGCTGCCGCCCCGCCCCCCGCGGCCCCAGCGGCGCGGCGGCGGCGGGCTGCTGGGGCTGCTGGCGGTGCCGTTCGTCGGTCGACAGGCGGCGCTGGAGGCGGTGTGGGCCTGCCTGGTGGGGGGCGGTCACGCCACCCTGCAGGGGCCGAGGGGGGTCGGTCGTAGCCGCCTGGGGGCCGAGGTGGCCCACCGGGCCGCCGCCAGCGGGGTGGCGGTCCTGGCGGTCGACGGCAGCCAGCCCGATCCCCTGCGGCGGGCGCTGGCCCGCGCGCTGGGCATCGTGGCGGGGCTGCCGGAGCCCCGGATGCGCGAGGCGGTGGCGCTGCACCTGCGACGTCCCGTCGACGACGAGGCGGTGGCTGCGGTGGTCTCGGGCCTGCGGCAGGGGGATCCGGCGGCAGGGATCGAGGCCTGGGCGGGCTGCCAGTCGCGGCCCGTGTGGCTGTGGGCCGACGAGGTGCCCGACCAGGGAGCGCTGGCGTCGCTGGTGAGCCGCTGGGCGGGGGCTCGCCTCGTGGCCCCCCGCCACGGGGTGGTCGTGCCGGGCGAGGTCGTGAGGATCGAGCCCCTCGACGACGGCGCGCTGCGGGCCCTCCTCGCCGACTGGGTCGGCCTCGCTCCCGCCCTGGTCTCCGACCTGGCGGCCTGCTGCGACGGCGACGTGGGCCTCGCGGTCGAGCTGGTGCGGCGCGGCGTCGAGGAGGGCTGGCTCGTGGCGGGGGCCACCGGGTGGGAGCTAGCGGTGGGGGCGGCGCTGCGGGTGCCCGACGACGCGGTGGCGCTGTGGGCGGCTCGGCTACCGCCGCTGGCTGACGCGGAGGGGGCGCTGCTGCAGGAGGCGGCGGCGCTGGGGCAGGCGGTCGACGTGGTCCACCTGCACGACCCGCAGGGCGCCCGGGCCCTGGGGCGACGGCTGGCCGAGGGGGGGCTGGCGGCGCCGACGCCCGCGGGCTGGCGCTGGCCGAGTGCTGCGCTGCGGGAGGCGGTGCTCCGCCCGGCCGACCGCGCCGCTGTGCATCGGCGCCTGGCAGCGACCTTCGGCGATGACGAGCGGTGGCTGCGCGGAACCCACTGGCTGGCGGGCGGCGATGTGCTGCGCGGGGGGGCCGACCTGGTGCACGAGGCGTCGAACGTCATCGCGGAGGGGCGCATGGTGCAGGCCGCTCACTGGCTGCAGCGGCTGTGGGAGTCCCTCGAAGGCGTCGTCCCCATCGACCATGTGCTGTGGGGGCAGGTGGCGCAGGTGCGAGCGGTTCTGGGGCCCACCCACCAGGGCTACGCGGAGACGATGGCGTGGTCGCAGCGGGCGGTGGAGCTGTCGGAGCCTCACTGGCGCCACCAGCTGGCCTGGCGCCGAGTGCGGGCCAAGGCCCTCGGGCACCTGCACTGGCTGGCCAACGTGCAGCTGATGCCGACGGTGGCCGAGCCGACGATGGCTGCGGTGGCGGAGCTGCTCGACCGCAGCACCCCCGTGGCGGTGGCGCAGCACGACGACCATCGGGGGTGGACCCTCCTCACGCTGGGCCGCCCCCGGGAGGCCATGGCGGCGTTCGCTGCGGCGGCGAGCAGCTCGTCGCGGCACCTCCGCTACGTGTCGAACGCTTCGCTGGGGGTGGCCATGCGGCACGCGGGGGAGCCCGGCGCGGTCGACCACCTCACCGTGGCGGGGCAGGCGATGCTCGATGCCGGCTTTGCCTCTGCCAGGGCCGACCTGGCCTTTCACCTCGGCGACGCCCAGCGGCACCGCGGGCGCCTCGACGAGGCCCTGCGCCACTACGACGAGGCCCTGCGTGCTTCGTCGGAGGGCGACGCCCGGGCCGACGTGGGCTTCCTCGTGCACCGGGCGCTGTGCCTGCGTGCGATGGGGCGCGACGACGAGGCCCAGCGTGCGCTGCGCAGCGCCCAGGCCCAGCTCGACGACGACGGGCCCACCTGGGAGCTCGTCGTGGCGCTGCACCTCGCGGTGGGCGAGGTCCCCGAGGAGGAGGAGGTGGAGGAGCTGGTTCGTGGGCTGCGAGCGACCCGGTACGTCGACCCGGACGTGGCCTGTTCGGCGACGGCCCTGGCCGACCGGCTGCATGCGCAGGGCCGGCCCAGCGAGGCCCTGCGACGCTTCGCCGAGGCCCAGCGCGCAGCCTATCCCTACCTCACAGGGCGCTGAACGCGACGGCCATGGCCACACCCAGGAGCAGCGACACCAGCAGCGCGGCGACGACCATCCAAGGCTTCGGCGGTGTGGTGGGGAGGGGCGCGGGGGCGAGGGAGTGGCTCAGCAGCGAGCCCTCGAACACCTCGGGCTCGGCGTGCTCGGTGTCTTCGCGGGTCGCCTCGAGGCCCCGCAGGGTGACGGCCCGTCGCAGCTCGTCGCCGTGGAGCCCCTTCGCCAGGATCATGTCGGGGTCGACGCTGAGCGCACCCTGCACGTCGTGGACCCGCTTGGCGAGCTCGCGGGCCGGCTGCAGGCGCTGCCGTGGGTCGCGGGCGGTGAGGTCGCGCACCAGCGCTCGCAGGGGCTCGGGAAAGGCGGGGCCGGGATCGAGGTGGGGCGTAGCGGCCTTCTGGGCCATCACGGCCAGGGCCGCGTGGCGGGCATCACTGGCGCCGCTGGCGTCGAACGGCAGGGTGCCGCAGAGCATCTGGTAGAGGACCACCCCACAGGCGTACAGGTCCCACAGGTAGGGGTCGAGCTGATCGGGGGTGATCCACTCGGGGGGCGCGTAGGCCACGGTGCCGATGGGCGGTGGCTCGGCGGCCTCGGCGAGCAGGCCCTCTTCGCCCTCGACGGCCAGGCCGAAGTCGACCAGGGTGAGCATGGTGCCCTTGCGGATCAGCAGGTTGGCGGGCTTCACATCCCGGTGGGCGATCCCCTGGCGGTGCAGGTAGCGGATGGCCGACACCAGCTGCTCGAAGAACACGAGGGCCTGGTCGATGGCCAGGGGGGCGTCGCCCATGTGCTCGAGGAGGTTGGCGGCCTCGACGAGCTCCATCTCGAGGAAGGGCAGCTCGTCGTCGAGGCGGATGTTGCGCACCTTGACCACGTGGGGGTGGTCGAGGTTGGCCACCAGCTCGGCCTCGCGGATGAAGCGCTGGCGCGCTTGCCCATCGAACAGGCCGGGATGCAGCAGCTTGATGGCGGCACGAATGCGTGGCGCGTGCACGTTGTGTGCGCGGTAGACCGCACCCATCCCACCAGCCCCGAGGGCATGGTCGAGCACCCAGGTTCCCCCTAGAATACGGCCCTCCATGAGGACCCTCGTGGGCTGTTGCTCCAGGCCGCCTCCGATAGCGCGCAGGACTGGGTGAATGGCGTTCAGTGGGGACGGTACCATGGCGCCGCCCTCGGCCGGTACACTGCGCGGCATGGCGGACTTCGATCACCCCAGCGTCACGCGCTTCCAGCCTCCGGCCGGCTGGCTGCCGGTGGCGTCGGCCTCGTCCGACGTGCAGGCGTGGGGCCCGCCCGAGCAGGGCGAGGAGGCCACCGAGGCACGACGCTTCGCCTGTGAGCAGTGCGGGGCGACGACCTCCTACGACCCCAGCCAGGGGGCGCTGGCCTGTGGCCACTGCGGGCACGCCGCGCCGGTTCAGGCGCGGGCCGGGGGGGAGATCGGCGAGTTCACCGCCGAGGCGCTGGCGGCGGCGGAGCAGGGGTGGGGGGTGGACCGCCAGGCGCTGCACTGCGACGCGTGCGGCGCCGAGATCGCGGTGGAGGCTGGGCAGCTGGCGACCAGCTGCCCCTTCTGCGCGTCGAACCACGTCGACCTGCGGGCGGTGACTGCCGGGGCGCTGCGGCCGCAGCAGGTGCTGCCCTTCCGCCTCACCGGCGCTGAGGCGGCGTCGCAGGCGGGGGAGTGGCTGGGGTCGGGGTGGAAGCACCCGTCCGACCTCGCGCAGGTGGCCCGGGTCGACCGCTTCCAGGGGGTCTACCTGCCGTGGTGGCTCTTCGATGCCCGGATGACCGTCGACTGGCGCTGCGAGGTCGGGATCACCACGACCACGACCTACACCGACAGCAGCGGGCGGCGGCGCACCCGCACGACGACGCGCTGGCACTGGGAGAGCGGTCGCTTGCAGCAGGCGTACGACAAGGTCCCCATCGCAGGTACGACCAAGCTGGCGGGCCTCGATCGGGTGGGAGCCTTCCCGGCCCGCGAGCTGGTGCCCTACACCCCCGAGCTGCTGGCGGGCTTCGGCGCCCAGGCCTACGACGTGTCGCTGCCCGACGCCTGGGACGAAGGCCGGCACACGATGCGGGAGCGGGTCGCCGGTTCGTGCAAGGCGGCCGCGGGGGGCGACAAGCAGCGCAACCTGTCGCTGTCGGCCGACCTGCACGACGAAGCCTGGACCTACGCCCTGCTCCCCGTGTACGTGTCGGCCTACACCTTTCGCGACCGCACCTGGGTGGTGATGGTCAACGGCGCCACCGGGGAGGTCGGCGGGCAGCGCCCTGTGGCCTGGTGGAAGGTCTACCTGGCGATGAGCGCGATGGTGGCCCCGGGGCTGTTCACCGGGCTGTGCCTGGGGGTTCCGGGGCTGCTGTTCGCGGGCATCGGCCTGGTGTTCCTGGTGGTCGCGGCGGTGTTGCTGCTGCTGGGCGTGGTGTTCGCGGTGCGCACCTACCGCCACGCGGTGCAGGAGGAGCAGCTGTGAGGTCGCTCGCGTGCGATGCGTGTGGGGCGGGCTTCGTCGGGGCGGCGGGGCTGCGGTGCCCGGCCTGCGGCCAGGGGGAGGTCGGAGAGGGGGCGGATCTGCCCGTCGGTGAGCCCGAGCGGCAGCTGCCCGACACCCACGGGCGCTCCGGGGCGATGGCAGCGCTGCAGGGCGCGATCGGGGGCGTGCGCTACCGCACCTCGGAGCTGCATGCCGAGGTGCTCGGAGAGCGGCTGGAGCGGAGCTGGTGGCCGCGGTGGCTGGTCGACGCCCAGGTGGTCGGGAGGTTCTCGGCGCGGGCGGGCAGCGACTACCAGGTGCAGAGCAGCCGGGAGGTCCTCAAGGGGGGCCGCTGGGTCACCGAGCCCCACCTTGACACCCGCATCCGGTGGGAGGAGCGGGTCGGGCGGGTCGACGTGGAGGTGCACGACGTGCCTGTCGATGCCCTGCGTGACCACGGCCGGTGGGCGTCGAGGTTGGGGGCCCTGGGGGCGGGGGCGTCGGAGCCCTGGTCGTCGCCGGAGGGGCTGGTGCGGCTGCCCGACCGTGGGCCGGAGGAGGTGCGGCCCGACGTGGTGGCGGCCTTCCGCAAGGCGGCGGCGAGGCACGTGCACCAGGCCCTGGGCTGTGATCACCTCGACGACTTCGTGCTCACCGGCGGTCTCGACGACGGAACGGCGGCGCTGCACCACACCTGGCTGCTGCATCCTGTGTACACGACGTGGTACCGCGATGACGCTGGTGAGGTGCACATGCTGTGGGTCAACGGCTCCTCGGGCAAGGTATGGGGCCCGATGTGGGCGAGCCCACGCAAGGGCGGGCTGTGGGCGCTGCTGTGGCTCTTGCTGGGGCTGTCGCTGCTGGCCGGCTCGGCGGTGGTGGGCCTGATCGGGGTGGTGCTGTGGCCGCTGCTGGTGGTGGCGGCCATCGGGGGGTGCGTGGGCCTGCTGCTGCTCGCGCTGGCGGTGTGGCCGGTGCTGGCGGTGTGGCGGCACAACCGCCTGCAGGCCGCGCTGGACTGAGGGCGTCAGTCGACGAGGACGAGGGCGTCGGCTTGCCCGGTTCCGTCGAGGAGGCCCGCCGGTGGAAGGCCCTGCAGCCCGATCTCGTTGGGCACCGACCATGTCTGGCCGGTGGGGCCGATGACGGTGACCGACCAGTAGCCCAGCGGTGCAGCGGCGGCGCCGTCGACGCGCAGGTCGACCAGGTCGAAGGGGCCGGTGGCGTCGACCCCCATGGCCCCACCGCGGTGGTAGTGCCGGAACACGGGGCTGAAGGTCACCGACAGGCTCTGCACGAGGGCCGGGGCGCCCACCGGGACGCCGTAGGCGGTGGTGGGGTCGAGCCCCTGCAGGGCGGCACCGGCCAGCTCGGCCGCCATCGGGAAGGCCTCCGCCACCCACTGCTCGGGTCGCTCCTCGCCGTCGACGACGTAGCTGCCCAGGTCGTGGGTGAACAGCTGCTCGCCGGTGCGCGGGTCGGTGGTGGGCTGGCCCAGGAACCGCAGGTAGACCCGGGGCCACACGTCGAGGGCCCCGGCCGCGGCCTGGGCGGGCGCGGGGTAGGGGTCGACGGCGCCGTCTGCATCGGCGTCGACCAGCCACAGCGGCAGGGCGGTCTGGCAGGCGGCGGGCTGGCACAAGCAGGTGGGGCCTGCCTCGCAGGTGGCCTGGTCGGCTACGCAGGGGCCCTCGAGCTTCAGCACCAGGTCGCGGGCATAGGTGGCGCCGACGCCGGCAGCGCCGAGGCGGAACACCTGCACGGCGCTGGGATCGGCGCCGCGGGAGGCCGACACGGTGAGGGGGCCGTCGACGACGAAGGCGGGGCGCTCGGTGGACAAGGGCTCGCCGACGACGACGGTGACCTCGGATTGCTGCCGCCCGTCGTGCACGGTGACGGCCGCGGGGGTGAGGCTGACCAGATCGGTGACATGAGCGCCCACGCCGTCGCCACAGGTGGCGCCAGCGAGGCCCGCACCGAACGGCGAGAAGTCGCTGTCGCGGTCGACCAGGGCGGCCAGCAGGTAGTCGCCGGGTGGCAGGCCGGTCAGGGCGAAGGGAGCGGATGGCATGGACACGCCAGCGGCGCTGAAGGCGCTGGCAGGCACCGAGGCGAAGGTCACCGGGCTGCCGGTGCCCGCCGGCGGGCCCGGATCGTCGGCCCGGTAGACGGTGACGAAGGTGGCTGCAGGGGCGCCACCGCCGACGAGCACCACCGTGCCGCTGATCCCTCCCCCCCGCGGCGCGGCGTTGGGGTCGAGGGGGACCTCGCCGTCGCAGGCGAACAGGAAGGCAGCACAGAACAGGGGCAGGGGGGTGCGCATGGTCAGAACCGGTAGGAGGCGGAGAAGGTGGCACGACCGCCGACAGGCTGGCCCTTGGGGTGCTCGAGGGCCCCCGACCCCGACAGCAGCGCCAGGGCGTTCCATACGGTGGCGGCCAGCTCCAGGTGGTCGTCGGGGTGAGGGCGCACGGCGAGGCGGCCCGACAGGAACAGGCGTGCATCGAGGGGCTCCTCGACGACGACGAGCTGCAGGGTGTCGGGGTCGAAGGTGCGCCGCCGCCAGGTCTGGGGCGACACGTAGTGGGCCATCAGCGACACGTCGGTGCGCCACGGCGAGCGGTAGGCGGCGCCGAGGTTGGCCTTCACCGTGGAGGTGGAGCCGTCTCGCACCGTCGTGCCGTTGTCGGTCTCCACGATCTGCTGGATGGCCAGGTTGCCGAACACGTCGACGCCGTCGGTGGGGTAGAGCTCGAGGTCGGCCTCGACCCCGGCGCCCGTGTAGCGGGGCTCGAGGTTGGTCCACCCGGTCTGCCCGACCTCGATGCCGTTGTCGGCTGGGTCGAAGGCGTTGTAGGCGCGCTGCACATCGGCGAGGTCGATGAGGCCGCTGACCTGGTTGAGGTAGACCGCGACGTCGGCCTGGTGCACGTAGCTGGACTCGTCGTGCAGCCCGAGCTCGACGGTGGTGATGCGCTCGGGCGCCAGGTCGGTGTTGCCGAAGTCTTCGATGTAGACGCCGTCGGTGGGGGTCGGCAGCGCGAAGCGCATGTACGACTCGATGGCGTTGGGGGCGCGGAAGGCCGTGCCGGCGCTGGCACGCAGCGAGGTCTGGTCGAAGGCGCGGTAGATCAGGGCGACGCGGGGCGACAGGGTCTGGCTGATGGGCAGCAGCGGGTGGGCGTCGACCCGGGCGCTGACCACCCCCGAGGTGCGCTGCAGGGTGGCCTGGTCGTGGATGAAGGCCTTGAAGTGGTTCTCCTGCACCGGGTTGTCGTAGCCGCCCTCGAGGTAGCCCATGGCGATGCGCTTGTAGCGGTAGCCTCCGCCCACGTTGAGCACGTGCCGCACGCTGCCGGTCTCGAAGGTGGACGGGGCCTCGAGCTCGACATCGACGACGTCGTTGTCGAAGCGAGCGTCGAGGTCGCGGGCGCCTACGTCTTGCAGCCAGGGGCCCGTGCGGCCGTGGTGGTCGTTCCAGAAGGCGCGCAGGTGCAGCGACCGCCAGAAGGCATCGCCCCGCAGGTAGTGGTGGGCCAGCTCGTTGCCGTAGGTGGGCAGCGCCCCGATGTTGGTGTAGTCGAAGCTGCCCCGGCTGATGCCCCCGGAGGCCGAGAACACCCACTCCCCCAGCGTGCGGTCGAGGCGGGCGTTCATCCGGGCCATACGCAGGGCCGTGTCTTGGTCTTCTTGGAAGGGGACCACGCTGCTGTCGGCGCGCAGCTCTCCGTCGTTGTCGAGGGGGAGGTCTTGCCGGGCCCAGCGCGCGTGCTCCTCGAAGCCTGCAGACAGCCGGAAGGCGGTATCTTCCCGGGCGCCGACGGCGACGGCGGACGCGGAGGCCACCCCGGGGGTGCCCCCTCGGAGGGTGACGACGTGGTCGCCGGTGCCTGGCGCGCGGGTGATCAGGTTGATGACGCCGGTGACGGCATTGGCTCCGTAGACGGCGGAGCCGGGGCCGCGGATGATCTCGATGCGCTCGATCTCGTCGAGGGTGATGGGCAGGCTCGCCCAGAAGGTCGCGCCGACGAAGTCGATGCCCGTGGTGCGGCCGTCGACCAGCACGAGGACCTTGTTGTTGACCTCGCGGTTGAAGCCACGGATCGACACGTCGCTGTGGCCCGCGGTGAGGGCCATCACGTCGACGCCCACCACCCGACGCAGGGCATCAGGCAGGTTGGTGGCGCCCATCAAGCGGAGGTCTTCCGCGGTGAGCACCGACAGGCTGGAGGGGGAGTCGAGGGGCTCCTGGCCCACCCGAGAGGCGCTGACGACGACGCGCTGGTAGGCGCCCTCGTCGAGCTGCAGGCGGTCGGGGACCTCGATGGGAGCGGGCTCGCTGGCCGGTAGGGGCTCTTCGACGTTCGCCGGCTCGGGCGGGGCCGGGGCCTGGGCGAGCTGCTCGCTGAGGGCCCGCAGTTCGTCGGCGAGGGCGGCCAGCCGCTCGACCTGGTCGGTGGTCGCGGTCGCCGCCTCGGCCGGAGGGTCGGAGGCGGCGGGGGGGGCCTGCTGCTGCAGCTGCGCATCGAGGACGGCGATGACGGGGGCGAGCTCCTCGGCCCGCTCGGGGTCGGCGGCGGCGACCAGCCGGTAGGTGTCGAGGGCCTCCTGCAGGCGCCCGAGGTCTTGGTAGGAGCGCGCGATGTTGTAGAGGGTCGCAGGGTGCGGGTAGGCGGCCTGCGCGGCGAGGAAGCGCTCGAGGGCCCCCTCGTAGTCGCCGGCGCCGGCGGCCTGCAGGGCGGCGCCGAAGTGGCGACGCGCGTCGTCTTTGGGGTCGGCGTGGGCGGGGAGGGCGACCGTGAGGAGGAGGGCCGCCACGGAGGCGGGAGCGAGGGCGGACAGGCGCAACAGGGCTCCGTTCGGTGGGCGTAGGGGCATGGTCAGAAGTCTTCGGGGAGGCCGAGGTAGCCCTCGGGGGTGTCGGGCTCGGGCTCGGGAGCGGGTGCGGGAGCTGGTTCGGGTGCCGGTTCCGGCGCGGGCGCTGGTGCCGGCGCGGGCGCGGGCGCCGGCGCTGGCGCGGGCGCTGGTGCCGGCGCTGGTGCCGGTGTCGGGCTGGGAGGCGGCTCGGGCTCGGGCTCGGGCTCGGCTACGGGCTCCGGCACGGCCACGGGCTGCACGGGCTCCGGCACGGGCTCCGGCGTGGGCTCCGGCGCAGCGGCGGGCGCGGGGGCAGGCACGGGCGGGGTGGGCGCGGGGAGGGTGGTCCACCATCCGAGGGCGAGGAGCAGGCCCACCAGCAGCGCACCGCCGCCCAGGAGCACGGTCGTGAGGGCGGTGGCTACCCCAGCGGTGGCCACGAGCTGGGTTCGGGTGGGTGCCGGTGCGCCCGTGAGGGTGGCCCCCAGGGTGGAGTGGGAGCGGGTGAGGGAGGACTCCTCGTCGACGCCGTCGGGCAGGAAGGGCCGCAGCGACACCATCAGCGACTCGACGTCGGGCCAGCGCTTCTCGGGCGCCTTCTGCAGGCATCGGTGGATGACGGCCTCGAGCCCGTGGGGGAGGACCAGGGCGGGGCTCTTGTCGAGGAGGGACGGAATCGGGTCGTTGAGGTGCGCGATCATCGTGGCGGTGCTCGACTCCCCGTGGAACGGGTAGTGGCCGGTGATCGAGCGATACAGCAGCACGCCCAGGGCGTAGATGTCGGCGCGGTGGTCGAGGTCGGTGCCGCGCACCTGCTCGGGGGCCATGCAGTGCGGGGAGCCCAGGATCATGCCGGCCTGGGTGATGGCCTGGTCGTCGGTGGTCTGCTTGACCAGCCCGAAGTCGACGACCTTCACCTGCTCCCGCCCCTCGTCGTCGCGCTTGATCAGCAGGTTGCCGGGCTTCAGGTCGCGGTGCACGACGCCGCGCCGGTGGGCGTAGCGCAGGGCGCGACACACCTGCAGCACCAGGTGCACGGCGTGCTCAGGGGCGAGGGGACCGGCCTTGAGCAGGTCGGCGAAGCGGGGGCCATCGACGAGCTCCATCGCCAGGTAGAAGCGGCCCTCGCTCAGCTCGCCGAAGTCGTAGAGGGTGACGATGTTGGGGTGGTCGAGGGAGGCGAGGGTCTCGGCCTCGAGCAGGAAGCGCTCCTGGAAGTCGCGGGCGATGAGCTCGTTGGCGGGTGGGCGCAGGATCTTGACCGCCACCAGTCGGTTCACCCGCAGCTGTCGGGCCAGGAAGACCGTGGCCATCCCGCCCTTGGCGATGCGCCCCTCCACGACGAAGCGGTCGGCGATCACCCGCCCTGCCTCCGTCGTGTCGGGTGCGCCCAGACCCGAGTTGGTGCCGTCGCTTCCCAAGCGGCGTCTCCCCTGGTCTCCCCGCGAGACCGTGACCCGCAGTCTATACGCCGGAGTGACGCGTGGCCGGTGCGGGATAGGCCGCGGCGAGGAGGCAGGCATGGCCACACCCGACGTGTTCGTGGTGGTACCCCCCGGCATCGAGGCGCTGGCGCTGGAAGAGCTGCAGGAGCTGGGCCTTCGCGGTGAGCTCGAGGAAGGAGGCGTGCTCGTGCGCGGGGGGCTCGAGGCCGTCTACCGGGTCAGCCTGTTCAGCCGCCTGGCCAGTCGAGTGCTGCTGCGGGTCGGGCGCGCGCGGGGCGGAAGCCTCGCCCAGCTGGCCGACGGCATCCGCCACCTGCCCTGGCGTCGCTACGTGCACCCGGGGCAGGCCCTCGACGTGCACGTCACCCTGCGCGACAGCAAGCTGCATCGACGCGACACCGTGGCGCGCAAGGTGGAGCTGGCGGTGGGGGATGCCCTCAAGCGCGTGCGCAAGGAGGGGCGCCCGCCTCACACGCCCGCAGGCATCTGGGTTCGGGTGGAGCGCGACAAGGTGGAGCTGTCGGTCGACACGTCGGGCGAGCTGCTGCACCGGCGGGGCTGGGGGCGCGACCGCACCGAGGCGCCCCTGCGCGAGAACCTCGCGGCGGCCGTGCTGCGGGGCTGTGGCTGGGTCCCAGGGCAGCCCCTCATCGACCCGATGTGTGGCTCGGGCACCTTCCTGATCGAGGCGGCGACGATGCTGGCGGGCAAGGCGCCGGGGGCCCACCGGAGCTTCGCCTTCGAGCACTTCCCCGACCACGACCCAGAGCGGTGGAAGGCGCTGGCGGCCTACCAGGCCCCGCTGGCGGAGGGGGCGCTGCTGCTGGGCTCCGACCGGAACCCCGAGGCGGTGCGGGCGGCCCGAGCCAACGCGAAGCGGGCAGGAGTCGACGCGTGGATCGACTGGGCCGAGGCCGACGTGCGCGCGCTGGCCTGCCCGCCCGACGCGCTGGGCTGGGTGATCAGCAACCCGCCCTATGGCGAGCGGCTGGCCAAGGGGCAGGCGAAGTCGGTGGCGCGTGCCCTCGGCGGCGTGCTCCGGGAGCGCTTCGCGGGCTGGGGGGTGGCGCTGGTGATGCCGCCGCGGCTGGTGTCGGCGGTGGGGCTGCCTCTCGAGACGGTGCTCAGCTTCTCCAACGGCGGGCTGCACGTGGTGGTGGCCGCCGGGGTGGTGCCGAGCTGAGGCTCAGCCGCCCTGCCACAGCAGGCGACCGGCATTCTCACTGGCATCGAAGGGATCGAGGAAGACGTAGGCCATCCCGCCCGTGGTGATGTCGAACGTGACGATGTCGGTGGTGATCTGCATGAGCATGCGCATCGGGCCGGTGCCGGTGGCGCTCTGGGGCGTGTCGTCGTGGTGCAGCCACACCGCGCCGCCGCCGAGCTTGTCGTGCTTGAGGCTCTCGAGGGCGTCGCGCATCGGCGTGCCGTGCTCCTGCACCTCGCGCATCAGCGCCTGCTCGTCGAGAGGGGGATCGACGGTGAGCTTCACCCGCCGGTAGACGCGCACCGTGGGCGGGCCGTCGTACAGCGAGTCGTCGCGCTGGCGCTGCAGCACCACGGCGTTGGCGCCCTTGTTGGGATCCCAGTCTTCGCAGCGACCGCCGGTGGCGTGGCAGATGAACAGACTCATCCGAGCCCAGCTGCCCATGTCGATCCACGGACCGGCATCGATCTGCGCCATGTGGCACATGGGGGCGCCGCAGACACGACAGCGGGGCCACAGGTGGGAGCGGATGCCGCGCGGATGGCCGCCGAAGGCCCCGATCAGGGGCTCAGCGTCGTTCTTGGCCTTGCGCAGGCGGTGGGACAGCCAGGGGCTGGGCTTTTGGGTCGACATCGTGGGCATTGTGCCACCGGAGACCCGCACACCCAAGGGGATGTGCGGCATTGTGTCGCGGCCGGTGCTTGGGAGCGGCGCTATGATGCGGTTCGGAGTGCCCATGATCGCGATCCTTGCTGCCGGCGCCCTCGCCGCAGAGCTACCGCTGGTGAGTCTTGCCCAGCCCGCGCCCGTGCATGACGAGGTCGACGTGTTCTCGGCGGTGCAGTTCGACACGGGCTGGTGGCCCAACAAGGGCGATCTGGTGGCGGTGCGCTTCCACATCACCCCCAGCGGTGGCGTATTCACCGACATCGACGCCGACTCCGAGCTGGCCTGGCCTGCCACCACGATGGAGCATCGGCTGGTCGCCCTGCCCGACACCGGCAGCTTCCGCGCCGAGGCAGCCATCGATGTCGAGGCCGAGGTGAGCATCGACATCCTCGGCTTGTTCACCGGCACGGTCGATCTGTGGACGGAGCGGATCGCCTTCAACGAGGAGGAGCTGTTCGACGGGCTGCTGCTCCTCGGCGGCCCGCGACGCACGGTCGACATCGAGGTGGCCGACGCGGGTATCGCACCGGTGGAGTACAGCTACACCCCGGTGCCGGGCCTCACGCTGGTCTCCTCGATCCTGATGTATCCGGAGCTCGAGGCGTCGATGGAGGGCGTCGAGGTGCGCGGGGAGGTCGGCCTCGACAACCTGCAGCAGACGGCCGAGCTGCAGTGGGAGCACTACGCCATCCCCACGGGCCCCGTCCCCGAGCAGCCCATCGACATCACCTGGGTCGGGTGGCTCGAGACGCAGCTCAACCTGGTGATCGAGCCGGTGGTGGAGCTCGACACGCTCTTCGGCGACTTCGAGCTGCTGTCGATCCCCATCGACGTGGAGCTCGCCTCCATCGATCAGCAGCGCGAGGCCGAGACGCAGTCGGTGGTGCATCCGCTGCCCTCGCTGGGCGAGGTGATGGAGCAGCACGGCTTCGGTGAGGTCGAGGTGGGGCAGGAGCGATCCCTCGAGGTCCCCATTCCCAACCTCGGCATGTTGCTCCTCGAGGGCGAGGCACGCATCGAGGGGGGCGACGGGATGCTGCGGGTCTACCCCGACTCGCTCATCGCCCGCGCCGAAGACGAGGATGGCCTGATCGTCACCTTCGCGCCGACCGCGGAGGGGCTGGTCGAGGCCGAGCTGGTGCTCGAGACCAACGCGCCCGATGCCACCGAGGTGCGCATCCCCCTCACAGGCCTGGGCTGGGTGGAGCCGCCTCCGGCCACCACCCCCACGACGGGCTCGACGGATCCGACCGGGTCGACCACGGGCACCACCCCGACGACAGCGACCACCGACGGGGCGCCCGACGGCATCAACAGCGAAGACCTCAAGGGGGGCAAGGGCTGCGGCTGCGCCCAGACGGCTCCCGGGCTGGGCTGGATGCTCCTGGCGGCCCCGCTGCTGGCGGTGCGGCGCCGGCGCTGAGCTCAGGGGCGGCGCAGCCAGGCGAACTTGACCCGACGCGCGTCGCCGGTCGCTCGGCCGAACACGGCCTCGGCGCGGAAGCCGGGCAGCGTGGAAGGGTCGAAGCTGGGGGGTAGCTTGCACCACACGTGGGCGAAGCCGTCGGCGTGGCGCAGGGCCCGCTCGAGGAGGGGCAGGTCGCCCAGGCCGCACACCTTGCGGTCGACCTCGCCCCAGGGCGGGTCGAGGAACAGCAGGTCGGCCGACAGGGTGGGGAGCCGGTCGAGGGCATCGGCGGCGTGCACGGTGATCCGGTCGGCCACGCCGTAGCGGCTCGCGTTGTGGGCGGCATCGTCGGCCCGTGCCCGGTCGCGCTCGATGAGGTGGACCTCGCATCCGGCGCGGGCAAAGCCGATGGCGTTGCCGCCGGCCCCGCCGAAGGCATCGACCACGGTGCGCAGCCCGGCTCGGTGGGCGGCCTCGCCGAGGGCGAGGGCGAGGGCCTCGGGGGTGAGGCTGCGGCGGCCTTCCTCGTCGAGGCGCACCCCGCGCTGCAGGAAGCCGGGGGTGGTGTCGCGGCGGCGGCGCGCGTCGACGGTGCGGGCGTCGCGGACCAGCTTGCGCTTGAGCGGCGGCACGATGTCGACGGCGAAGGGCTGGCCTCCCATGCCCAGGCCTCGCAGGCGCGCGGCAAGATCCGCCGCCTGGCTGCGGTCGAGCTCGGCGGCCCAGGTGGTGTCGGGCTGCAAGGCCCAGTCCCCCTCTCCCAGGAGCTGGCGCGCATCGACCCATGACGGCACGCCGGCCACCGTGACCCGCGGCACTACAGGCTCAGGTCGACGCTGACGGGGGCGTGGTCGGAGGGGGTGTCCCAGCCGCGCACGTCGCGGTGGATGGTGGCCTCGGTGCACGCGGCGAGGAGGGGGGCCGACAGGAAGATGTGGTCGATCCGCAGGCCGTGGCCGCGCGCGAAGCCCATCGCCTGGTAGTTCCACCACGAGAACGCGTTGCTGAAGGGGTGCTTGTCGCGGAAGGCATCGACGAGCCCCCAGTCGAGCACGGCCTGCAGGGCCTGGCGCTCGTGGGGGTGGCACAGCAGCTGCCCGTCGAGGCGGAAGGGGTCCCACACGTCGATGTCGTCGGGGGCGATGTTCATGTCGCCGCACACCAGCAGCTTGGTGCCGGCTTCGTAGCCGTGGACCTCGCTACGGAGCTGCTCGAGCCACCGCAGCTTGTAGTGGAACTTGTCGGACCCGACCGCCTGCCCGTTGGGGGTGTACAGCCCGTAGATGCGCACGCCCTGCACGGTGGCGGCGATGACCCTGGCCTGGTCGTCGTCGTAGCCGGTGAAGCCTCGCTGCAGGTCGTCGAGGGGATGCTTGGAGAGCAGCGCCACGCCGTTGTAGGTGGGCTGGCCCCAGTGGGCGACGTGGCTCCAGCCCATCTCGCGCAGCTCGGCCTCGGGGAACTGCGCGTCGGTGCACTTCGTCTCTTGCAGGCAGATCACGTCGCAGCCGCCCTCCTCGGTGAACCGCTTCACGTGGTCTAGGCGGGCTCGGAGGCTGTTGACGTTCCAGGTGCACACCCGCATCGCTACAGGCTCCGCGGGTCGGTCAGCTTGCCGGTGACGGCGGAGGCGGCGGCGACCGCTGGGGAGACGAGGAACACATCCCCGGGGGCGCCCATGCGGCGCGCGAAGTTGCGGTTGGTGGTGGAGGCGGTCGTCTCGCCGGGGAGGGGGATGCCCGGACCGTTGCCGATGCACGAGCCACAGCCGGGGGGCGTGACGATGGCCCCCACCCCGCGGAACAGCTCGAGGAGGCCCTCTTCGTCGGCCTCGGCGGCGACGGCCGTGCTGCTCGGGGTGACGGTGAGGCGCACGCCCTGGGCGAGCTGGTGGCCGCGGAGCACCTCGGCGGCGGCACGGAGGTCGGCGAGGGAGCCGCCGGTGCAGCTGGCGATGACCACGTTGTGGACCGCCACGTCGTGATGGGCGTCGAGGCTGGCGCGGTTGCGCGAGTCGCCGGGGGTGGCGACGGTGAGGGGCACGTCGGACAGGTCGAGCTGCATCACCCGCGCGTAGGTGGCGCCCTCGTCGGCGTGGACGAGCTGATCGCGCACGTCGATGCCGCGCCGCTCCTTCAGGAAGGCGACGATGGGCTCGCAGGGCTCGACCACGCCGGTCATCAGGCCGCCTTCGACCGTCATGTTGGTGAGGACCGACAGCTCGTCGACCGACCACTGGGCCAGGCCGGCCCCGCCGAACTCGATGATGCAGGTGTCGGTGGGGGAGCTGCGCCAGTGCTCCTCGCGGAAGTAGGGCATGCCGATGAGGTGCAGGATGACGTCTTTGGGGGAGATGACGCCGTGGTCGTCGCCGGTGATCTCGACGCGCACGACCTTGGGCACGGTGACGGGGATGAGCCCGGTGCGCAGCGCGAACGACATGGCGGTGGAGCCCACGCCGAAGGCGAAGGCATTGAGCACGCCGGCCGTGGGGGTGTGGGAGTCGGTGAGGACTACGATGTCGCCGGGCAGCGCGTAGTCTTCGACGACGACGCGGTGGCACACGCCAGGGGGGTGGCTTCGGCCCGGGCCGTGCAGCCGGATGCCGTTGCGCTCGCAGGCCTCGACCATCTCCTCGGTGAGCTTCATGGCGGGCGCCAGGCGCGCCTTCTTGGCGAACTCGGGGACCGCGTCGTGGCTGATGAGCACGAAGTGGTCTTCGAAGGCGGCGACCTGCTCGGGGCGGTCGACCGGCGCATCCCCCCACTCCTGGGCATAGAGCGCCATCACCATGCCGGTGGTGTACTCGTGCATGCCGCGGAAGCCGGCCTTGCACAGCACCTGGTCGCCCGGCGACACGCTCGCGATGCCCTCGCCGTCGGGGCGCCAGGTGCGCGCGGCGATGATCTTCTCAGCGATGTTCATCGGCCGCGGGGCCGGGTCGGTGTCGTAGGTGGGCTGCACCTGACCCGCCAGCAGGGCGGTGCCGTAGGGCAGCAGGCCGCCCCGCTTGGCGACCGCCTGGAAGAAGGGCGGCAGCACGTCGAAGAACTGGCTCACGTCGACGTCTTCGCCGGCCTCGAGGCGGCTGAGCACCGCCTTGTCGGTGGTGAAGGGCATGCCGCTGTAGACCATGTTCTCCTGGAAGATGCGCTGAAACGAGTCGGCGACGACCAGCTCGATGCCCGCGCCCTGGTGGGCGACCACCGCCACCTCGCGCGACGAGCCCGACCCATAGGCGTGGCCGCCGACGGCGACCTGGAAGCCCCCGCTCTTCACGCCGTCTTGGGCGACGGTGTCGAGGAAGTTCTCCAGGAAGTAGGGGCCGAGGATGTCGCCGGTGTAGCCGAGGGTGCAGGCGCGGCCGGAGATGATCGCGTCGGTGTTGACGCCGTAGACGTAGTCGTAGCCGTGGTCGAGGGGGAGGTCGGTGCCGGCGAGCTGCGCGGCGAGGACCTCGGGGTCGGCGACGAGGTGGAGGAATCGACCGGTGCGCTTCATGGAACCCATCCTGAGCGGGGCGTGGTGAGGGCTTGTAGCGTCTACAGCGGGCTTTGTCTGCCGCTCGGGGTGCACCCGATGACAGCTGAGCTCACTGGCTGAGGAAGGCCTTGATGTCGGCGTCGAGCTGGCGTCGGCTCGGCTCGTGGATGTACATCATGTGCCCTGCGTCGTAGTACCGGGTGGTCACCCGCTGCCGCACCTCGGGCTCGAGGCCCAGGCGCGCGATGGTGTAGTCGGCCGCGGCGTAGGGGGTGGCCAGGTCGTAGCGGCCGCTGACCACGAGCACCCGCAGGTTGGGCATGGCGTTGAGGGCGTCGCGCAGCTGGCTGGCCACGTCGAGGGCCTGGTTGGTGGCGTCATCCCAGGTCCAGTTGCGGTTGGTGTCGCGCGACAGGATGGTGTAGGCCGCCTCGTCGGTGACCCCGAGGGACTCCCCCAGCAGGGTGTGGAAGGCGCGGGCGAACACCCCCTCCATGGGCCCCATCGACGGGTCGTGCTGCAGGCGCTCCCCCTGGGCATCAGGGCCTCGCCCGGTGAACCGGGCGTCGAGGCGACCGACCGTCTTGCGCTGCTCGCGGAGTAGCTCCCGGCAAAACCTCGACAGGTCGACCCGTAGGTTGCAGCGCTCCACGAAGTCGGCCGACACCCCGAGGTAGCTCGCGAGCCGCTCAGCGATGGCGCGACGCTCGGTGGCCGCCAGCCGGTCGCCCCGCACCAGGGCCGGCGCGAGCACGTCGTAGGCGAAGGCCTCCACCTCGGCGAGGTGGGCCGGCAGATCGGTGACCTGGACCTTGCCGTGGTAGGCAGCGGCGGCCGCGAACGAGGGCACCGCCAGCACGTGGGCCACGTCGTGCACGTCGCTGAACAGCAGCGTGCCGAGCTGCATGGCGACGCTCACCAGCACCAGGCCGTCGACCGACAGGCCGTAGGCCTCGAGGAGGTGGCTGGCGAGCTGGGCGGCGCGGGTGGTGCCGTAGGACTCCCCGATCAGGTAGATCGGGCGGCCCCATGCCTGGTGCCGCGTGCAGTAGCGACGGATGGCGTCGCCCACGGAGCGCACGTCGCCCTTGACCCCGGTGAAGGGCTTGGCCTTGTCTTCGGGCACCTCGGAGAACCCGGTGGTGACGGGGTCGAGGAACACCAGGTCGCAGTCGGTGAGCAGCGTCTCGACGTTGGGCTGTGGCCGCGGCCGCCGGGGGATGTCGCCCACGTCGCCCGCCACCCGCCAGGGGCCGAGCCCTCCCATGTGCAGCCACACGCTCGACGACCCGGGGCCGCCGTTGAAGCAGAACGCGACGGGGCGGTCGGCGAGGTCGACGCCGGTGCGGCGGTAGGCGGTGTAGAACATCTGCGCTTCGTCGGTGCCGATCTTGACCGGCATCTTGCCCGCCTCGGTGTCGAACCTCAGCGAGGTGCCATCGGGGAGGGGGAGCTCGTGGGACCGCACCACCGGCGCGTCGGGGCTGTCGGCCTCGGCGGCGGGGGCCGGCGACCCCAACAGCTTCTTGAGGTCGTCGGAGGTGGACACGACGACGACGGACTCGGACATGCGGACCTCTGGGTCAGGCGTGCAGGACCTGCTGGGCGGCCTGGGCGACCGCAGCGTCGCTGTGCTGTAGGAGACGCTTGCAGCGCTCCTTCACAGGCGCGTCAGGCTTCTCTTTCAGCAGGCCGAGCAGGTAGGTCGTCTGCTCGGAGGGAGGCTCTTCGCCACCCCAGAACTGCCACCAGGCGCGGTCGCCCTTGGGCAGCATCTCGAGGAGGGGTGCGGGAGACCAGTGCGGGTTCTTCAGCAGCAAGACCTCGAGCTCTTCGCGCTGCTGGTACCAGTCGGGACGGGCCAGGAAGGCACGCACGTCGGCATCGACGTTGGGGGGCGTGTTCCAGTGGCCGCTGCGGGCGTTGCGCTCGACGAACGCGAGCTCGGGGTAGGCGGGGTGGTCGATGGGCCGCACCCGGTGGCGGTCGCGGAACAGCGGCAGCACGTGCTCCCGCGCGTAGCCCTTGAGGTCGGGCTGGATGTCGTAGGTGGCGAGGAAGTCGTCGAACTGCTGCACGAGCTCGTCGTAGCCGGGCCGCTCGGCCTCGTCGTACTCGCACATGCCGCGCAGGATCTCGCGCAGCCGCGTGGTGCCTTCCTCGCTGAGGCCCTCGGGCTGCAGCGCGTCGAGGTGCTTCTGCAGGGCCTCGGAGTGGAAGTCTTTGTGGACCGACAGCACGATGTGGCGCCCGGCGAGGAACTCGTACATGCAGATGCCGAGGCTGTAGACATCGCAGCTGGGCTTGTCGTCGTAGCCATCGAGGCGCTCGGGGGCGAGGTAGCCACGGGCGCCGAGCACCATCGACAGCGTCTGCGCTTCCTTGCCCTCGAACTCGCCGCGGGCAATCCCGAAGTCGACCAGCTTGAACTCGCCATCGACCGAAAGAAGCATGTTGCTGGGCTTCACGTCGCGGTGGATGACCTTCATCGGCTTGCCGGTGCCGTCGGGCGTGGTGTAGGCGGTGCCGAGGGCCATGGCGGCGCGGCGAATCAGGTCGACCGCGACGGGCATGGGCAGCCCCTCACGCTTGGCGCGGAGGATCTGCTCGAGGGACAGCCCGCGCACCCACTCGAGCACGAGCACGGGGCGGTCTTCGATGGTGACGAGGCCCTCGACGTGCACGATGTGCGGGTCGTCGAGCTGGGCCATGAGGGCCGCTTCGTCACGGGTGCGCGCGAGCACCCGCGGGCGATGCAGGTGGCTCTCCTTGAGGACCTTGAGCGCGATCAGGCGCCCCTGAGACAGGTCGTGGGCGATGCACACCGTGCCGAACGTGCCGGCGGCGCTGATCTCGACGAGGCGGTAGGCGAGGGGGTTGGCCATGGACTCCTACTTGATGCGGTATCCGCCCATCTCGTTGTTGAAGATCCAGGCCACCACTTCTCCGATCTCGAACGTGGCTGGCAGGTAGGTGTGGATGGAGGCCGCCGCCGACCCCGCATCACGCAGCTCGGTGCGCGCGTCGAGCATCTTACCGAGGCGGGTGAGCCACGTGTGGCAGTTGCTCGGCCGCAGGTCGATCCAGCCCTTGCGAGCCCACTGGTCGACCGCCTCGCTGTCGGCCAACGACACCGATGTGGCGTGCCCCGACAGCTCGGGAACGTTGATCCACGGACCCCGCTGCAGGCTGGCGCCATCAGGGGCGAGGATGGGGATACCGATGCTGGGCGCCGACGTGCGCACGGCGCTCTCGCGCAGCCGGGCCGCGAGGGCCTCGCTGACTTCCTCCGCGGTGCGCGGGCGCTCGGTGCCGAGGACCCCCTGCAGGGTGCCGAAGCATTCCTTGAGGAGCTGGGCCTCGAAGAGCAGCTTCGACAGCTCCGGCGGGCCGAGCCGACCCAGGGCGACCGAGGGCATCGTCGTCTCGGCCTCGGCCTGCTCGAGGTCGTGCATGGCGGCGTTGCGCACCAAGCCAGCCTTGTAGGACGGGTTGAGGACCGACGAGTCGATGGCGCTGATCACGTCTTGGCCGGTGTTGGCGCCACGGATCTCGTGGACCACGGTGCGCGCGATCTCTTCGGGGGTGATGTACTCCATCTGCCCCAGCGCGGTGATGGCGCCGAACTCCCCGCGGGTGAACAGGCCGTTCTCCCCGGTGTCGACCACCGACACCTCGAGCTCGCCACAGGGCTCGTAGCGCTCGGGGGACTCCGCCAGCACCAGGTCGCCGTCGACCGACACGGTGCGCGGCTGGAACAGGGTGCCGTTGCCGTGCTTGTCGGTGACCTTGACCGTGCGGACGGCCTTGTAGCCGATCATCGCGGCGGGCTTGACCTCCTTGACGATGGGCGCGTGGGGGGTGCGCGCCAGCAGGAAGAGCAGGCCCGTGTGGCCGAAGGCGGCCTCGGTCTTGGCGAGCAGCACCTTGCTGGGGGTGTCTTCGCTGTGGGTGTAGGGGATGTTCATCCCCATGCCGCCGGTGCCGGTGGTGCCGACCTTGAGGTAGACGCGGGTGCGAAACTCGGTGGTGGCGCGGTGCACGAGGCGCACGTGGCGGATGAGCTGCGGCACCGACTGGCTCAGCAGGAAGTGCTCGAGGTCGGTGGTGCCCTTGGCGGAGTCGAAGCCTTCGTCGCCGAGGCTCTCCATCACCTTGTGGGCGCCGTCGAAGACGTTCTGGTAGGACAGCCCGGTGGCGGTGTTCACGCAGTCGACGATGACGTCGGGGCGGTGGAAGCGGATGAGCTTCACCAGGTGGTTCTGATCGTAGGCGGCGTCGAACTCGCCATACAGAAAGTCGAGCAGCTGTCGCCGGGTGGTGGGATCGGACCACAGCTGGGTGCGGGGGGCCTCGGACAGCTCGCTGGGGACGAACAGGTTGCCCCAGGTGGGCACGAAGCGGATGTCGGTGTCGGCGAACTCCCGGTAGAGCTGCTCGACGGCGGCGCGAGCCTCACCCTCGAACAAGGAGGCCACGACGATGTGTCGTGGCTCCAGCTCGGTAGCGATGCGTCGGCACACCTGGAGACCGACCAACCCGGCCCCTCCGAGCACCAGGTAGTCGTTGAACATGGACCCCCCTGCTGAGGCGCCCCCCATAACCGGTTGCCGGGGGCCGCCCCGTCAGGGCAGCGGCAGCGTCACGAACAGCTCCGCGTCGGCACGGAGGACCACCATGAAGGCGGTGCCCGTGGAGCGGCCGAGGATGGTGGCCACGTCGTCGGGGCTGGCCACCTCTTTTCGGTTGACCTGCAGGATGACGTCGCCAGGACGCAGCCGGCCGGCGGCGGGCCCGTCGCGGTCGACCTGCTCGACGAGCACCCCCTTGCCTACGCCCTTCTGGGCGGCCACGGGGGGCGAGAGCGGCGTGAGGGTGAGGCCCAGCTCGTCGAGGGTGGCGCCGTCGCGGCTGCGCGGCACGGCCTCGTCTTCGCCGGGGCGCTCGGCGAGGGTGACGCCGAGGCGCTTCGTCTTGCTGCCCCGCAGGATGGTGAGCCCGATCTCGTCGCCGGGTCGACGGTTGCCGATGGCGGCGACCAGCCCGACCTGATCGTCGATGGGGGTGCCGTCGACCTCGACGACGACGTCGCCCCGCTCGAGGCCCGAGGCGGCGGCGGGGGTGCCGGGGAAGATGCCTGCGACCACCGCGCCCCCGTCGGCGTCGACCCCGAGGGCCTCGGCGAGCTCGGGGGTGAGGGGCTGGCTGTTCACCCCGAGGAAGCCGCGGGCGATGTGGCCCTCGGTGCGGAGGTCTTCGATGACCGACTGGATCAGGTTGGTGGGGATGGAGAAGCCGACGGTGTTGGCCCCCGCGATGATCGCGGTGTTCATGCCGACGACGCGGCCGTGGAGATCGACCAGGGGCCCGCCCGAGTTGCCGGGGTTGATGGCGGCGTCGGTCTGCAGGAAGTCTTCGTTGCCGAAGATGTCGTTGCCCAGCACGCGGCCCTTGCCGCTGATGATGCCGGCGGTGACGGTCATGCCCAGGCCGAGGGGGTTGCCCATGGCGAGCACCCAGTCACCGACCTGCACGCCATCGGAGTCGGCGAGGTCGAGGTGCGGCCAGTCGCGGTCGGCGGGCAGCTGCAGCAGGGCGATGTCCATGCTGCGGTCGGAGCCGAGCACGTCGACCTCCGAGGAGGTGCCGTCGGCGAAGACCACGCGCACTTCCTCGGCCCCGGCGACGACGTGGTGGTTGGTGAGGAGCAGCCCGTCGGGGCTGATGAGGAAGCCGGAGCCCTCGCCGCTGCGCTTGGGCATGGCCTCGGGGGGCATGCCGAAGCGGCGCATGAAGGCCGACGCATCCATGGCGGGCTTGCCCTCGACCTCGATGGCGACGACGGCCTTGCCGACCCCCTGCACCAGCGGGGCGAACGACTGCGTGGGGTTGTAGGTGGCGTCGAGCTCGACGCTGGGGGTGGGCAGGGGCGTCTGGGCGCCTTGCTCGTCAGCGACGAGGGGCTGCGCGGCGAGGGCGGTGACGCCCAGGGCCGTGGCGGCCAGCAGGACGGTGCGCTTCATGGGTCCTCCGACAGGGTCACGAAGAGACGTAAGCCCGTCGGAAGGGTCGTCGAGTTCTCCAAGGTCGAGGAATTGTCGCGAGCGGTCATCGCAGGGAGCGTCGCGGGGGCCGGTGATAGGGGCGTGCATGGCAACATCACGGTGGAGAGGGCTCAGCGCCCTGGTGCGCGACGCGGTCGACGCGACGACCGACCTGGTCGGGGTGGGGCATGCGTCGGCCCATCGGCAGATCCAGCGGGCGGCCGATGTGGCGGGAGTCGGTGGGCCGGTGGCGCCGATTCGGGAGGTGGTGCACCTGTCGACGCGGGGCACGCTGGCGACCACGAAGGCGGTGAATCGCTTGGTGGCGCTGCTGGCCGACACGGCCCTCGACGCGGCGACCCCCGTGGTCCCCGACACCCCACCGGTGCCCTTGCGCTCGGATGTGACGAGCACGCAGGCCTGGATTGCCGATGCGGCGCTGGGGGCCCTCAACGGCAGCGTGGGCGACCACCTGGCCGCCACGGGCAACGCGCTGGATCTGGGCATGCAGCTGCGACGAGGCGACGCCTACCTGACGACCGAGGAGGTCGGCGGGGCGGTGCTGGTGATGGTGCACGGCCTGGCGACGACGGAGTGGTGCTGGAGCCTCGAGGCGGAGGCGGTGTTCGGCGACCCCGCGGCCTCGCTGGGCACGTTGCTCGGGGAGGAGCGCGGTCTCGAGCCGATCTTCGTGCGCTACAACACGGGGCGGCCGGTGCGCGACAACGGGAAGGCCCTGGCGGAGGCCCTGGAGCGGCACGTGGGGTCGGCCACGACGGTGGTGCTCCTCGGGCACTCGATGGGGGGGCTGGTGGCCCGGGCGGCGTGTGAGCATGCCGCTGAGGTGGGGCATCGCTGGCTGGGGGCGACCGAGTGGGTGGTCACCGTAGGCACGCCGCACCATGGGGCGCCGCTGGCTCGGCTGGGAGCGGCCCTCGATGCGGGGCTGGCCGCCCTCGACACGCCGACGACCCAGGTGCTGGCGGGGGTGTTGTCGGGTCGGAGCGTGGGGGTGCGGGATCTGGAGCAGGGCCTGGGCGAGGTCCCCCTGGTGGCAGGGCCTCGGTATGCCTTCGTGGCGACGACGCTCACGACCGACCCGGAGCACCCGGTGGCCCGAGGTCTGGGCGACGTGCTGGTGCAGACGGTGAGCGCGGCCGGGCCGACGGGCGGTGACGTCGAGGTGCGGCGGGTCACGGTGGGGGGCGTGCCGCACTACCGCAGCCAGGCTGACCCGGCGGTGCTCGATGCCGTGCGAGTGCTGCTGGGCTGACGCGGCCCGCACCCGCGGGGGGCGAGGGCCGGGGGAGAGGGCTAGCGGCGCCGACGCCAGCCGAGGAGCAACAGCAGGGCAGGCATCCACCCGCCGAGGGCAGCTCCGCCGGTGCTGCACTGGCAGCCTTTGCGTGCCTCGACCCCGTCGGTGGGGCCCTCGCTGGCGCCCTGGGCGACGCCGTCGCAGTCTTCGTCGACGTCGTTGCCCGGCACCTCGTCGGCCCCCGGGTGGATGGCGTCGTTGCCGTCGGCGCAGTCACCGTCGACGTCGACCCGACCTGCCGGCGCGCACTGCGAGGTGACGGGGTCGTCGCTCTTGCCGTAGCCGTCGCCGTCGAAGTCTTCGAACCACGTGGTGCTGGGGCCGTCGTCGGCGCTGCCGCTGCAGTCGTTGTCGATGCCGTCGCACAGCTCGACGGCGCCGGGGTAGCGTGCGTCGTCGTCGTCGTCGCAGTCGCCGCCGACCTCGACGTGGTACGGGAGGGGGCAGTGGGTGGTCTGCTCGGTGTTCGACGCGCCGTAGCCATCGCCGTCGATGTCGTCGTAGACGGTGGTGGGGGTGCCCGGCAGGTCGTCGTAGACGGTGTTGCAGTCGTTGTCGAAGCCGTCACAGACCTCGGGTGCGCCTGGGTAGACGTCGGGGTTGGCGTCGTCGCAGTCGTCTCCGAGAGAGTCTT
>CBDUIC010000026.1:0-69204 GCA_965367245.1 uncultured bacterium
GACGTATCCGTCCTGTCACCCTCGCACACCCGGGCAGCAACTCCCGCGCGCGAGCCCACCGATACCCAAAGGGCATGCTTCTCCTCATGACCATCAGCTGCCTCGTCGCCACCCCCAAGCCCGCCGCCCCCGCGGCCGAGGCGCCGACGGTCCGCGTCGACGAGGTGCAGTGGAGCGTGACGGGCGAGGCTGACGGCGAGGCGGCACGTGCGCTGCTGGTGATGGACGCCGCGCTGCACGGAACCCCCAGCCTGGTGACCGACGGGCCCTCCGGGCGTGCGCCGTCGCTGCAGGGGGTGCCTGCGACGAGCCGGCACCTGTCCCTCGAGGCCACCGACGAAGGCCTGGAGGCGGCCCTGTGCGTATCGGATGGGCCATGCGAGCTCGCCTGGTTCACCGGCACCCCCGAGGCCATCGGCCTGCAGACCGCCCAGTGGGTCGCCGAGCAGCTCGCCCTCGAGGTGCCCAGCGAGGTCGCGAGCTGCCTCGGTGAGCTTCCCGACGACGACTACCTGCACACCATCGTCGGCCGCGCCGCGGCGGCACACTACGGCCTGTCCGAGCCGTCGGCCCACCCCGGCGACGTGCGCCGCGACCCCATCGCGCGGGCCGTGTTCCTCGATGCCCGCGTCCCCACCACCCAGTGGATGCTCGCCCGGCACCTCGCCCCCCTCGACGCCGCCGGAGCCGCACGGCACGCGACCTACGCGGCCGCCGCCTGCGACGCCCACGCCGGCTGGCAGGCCGACGCCGCCGCCCTCGCGGGGCCCGCAGGCAACCGTGCCGCCAGCTGGCCCGAGGGCGACCGCTTCGTCCTCGGTGCCCTCGACGACGCCCTCGCTCGCGGTGTCGACGCCCACGCCCTCGCCCAGCGGGCCACCCGCCTGTGGCCCTCCGAGGCCTCCGTCGCCCGCCGCCACGCCGACGCGACCCACGGTGCCGACCATCGGGCCGCCCTGCAGCGGTGGTCGGTCCTCGACCCCACCGACCCTGCCCCCGAGCTGGCCCTGGCGACCGTCGCCCTGGCCGAAGGCCGCTGGGAGTCGGCGGTAGCCCACGCGTCGGCCGCCGAGGCCCGCGGCGCGACCGAGCCCGCCCGCGAGCTGGCCACCCCGGCGCTGCTCGCCCTCGGCCGCCTCGACGAGGCCCAGGCCGGAGCCCCCGACCGCCTCGCCGCTCGCATCAGCGCCCGCCGCGGCGACCGCGTCGACGCCACCATGGGCCCCGAGGGGCTGCTCCTCGCCGCGGCCCGCGCCCTGCCGACCGACCCCAGCGATGCCCTCGCCTTCGCCGACCAGGCCCTGACCGAGCGCCCCGACTGGCCGGAGGCCCTCGCCCTCGCCGCCACCGCGGCCGAGCGGAGCGGCCACGACGCCGCCCCCTTCCGTGACCGCCTGGCCCTCGTCGAGCCATGAGCCGCTGGCGGGCCGTCGCCCTCGGGATCGCCGCGCTGGCCGGGGTCGCCACCCTCGCCGGCGCGCTGTGGTTTCAGGCCACCATCCTCTCCGGCCTGCCCGACGACCTGTCCCACCTGCACGACACGCAGCAGCTGCCCACCGCCTGCGAGATCGTCGACGCCGAAGGCAACCTGCTCGACACCTTCTACGTCGAGCGGCGCTACCCGGTGTACCTCGACACCCTGCCGCCCCACGTGTGGCAGGCCTTCGTCGCCAGCGAAGACGCGACCTTCTTCGAGCACGGCGGCGTCGACCCCCTCGGCATCCTGCGCGCCGTGGTCGCCAACCTGCGAGCAGGGCACACCGTGCAGGGGGGCAGCACCCTCACCCAGCAGGTCGTGAAGAACGTGCTGCTCACCTCCGAGCGCAGCCTCGAGCGCAAGCTCAAGGAAGCCGTGCTCGCCCAGCGCCTCGAGCGGGAGCTCGGCAAGGAGGCCATCCTCGAGCTCTACCTGGAGCTGGTCTACCTCGGGGGCGGCAACTACGGCATCGAGGCCGCGGCCCGCGACTACTTCGGGGTCGGCGCCCACGAGCTCGACGCCGGCCAGGCGGCTCTCCTCGCCGGTCTGGTCCCGGCACCGAGCCGCTACACCCCTCGGGTGTCGGAGGACACCGCCCGTGAGCGGCGACGCCTGGTGCTGCGTCGCATGGCCGAGGAGGGCTACCTGTCCCCGGAGGCCGCGGCCGCCCACACCCAGGCCGGTCTGGGGCTCCGCACCACCCCCGACACCGTGCAAGACCTGGCCGACGCCGCCTACCTCACCGCCGTGCGCCGCGACATCCGCGAGCACTTCGGAGCCGGCGCGGGCACCGAGGGTCTCCGCGTCACCGTCCCCCTCGACCCCACCCTGCAGCAGGCCGCCACCGAGGCCGCCGCCGAGGCACGAGCCGCCCACCTGCTCCGCCAGGGTCCCCGGGCCATCGTCGACCGGGCCGCCGACACCGACCCGGCCGACCCCACCACCCCTTGCTTTCCCGCCCGCGCCGACCTGCGCGAGGGCGTGCTGCGAACGACCACCCAGCAGTGGCCGCTGAGCCGGGCGCTCCGCCAGGTCCCCGTCCACGACGAGCGCATCGGCCGCCCTTCCTCGCTGGGCAGCCAGCTCCGTGGCGGCGAGCTGGTCCGGGTCTGCCTCGACGACGAGGGAGCGCTGTCCATCGACACCCAGCCCTGGGCCCAGTCGGCCGTGGTCGTCGTCGAGCACGCCACCGGGCACGTCGTGGCCCTCGCCGATGGCGGCAGCACCCAGCTCGAGGGCTTCGTGCGCGCCCTGCAGGCCAGGCGGCAGCCGGGGTCCTCCTTCAAGCCCTACGTCTACGCCACCAGCTTTGCCCACGGCCGCTCCCTGCTCGACACCATCAGCGACGCGCCCCTGTCGCTGCCCGGGGCAGGCGGGCGGCCGTGGAGCCCCAAGAACTACAGCGGCGGCTACGCGGGCACCCTCACCCTGCGCCAGGCCCTCGCCGCGAGCACCAACACCATCCCCGTGCGCCTCACCCTCGAGGTCGGCGCCTCCGAGGTGGCACGGGTCGCCCAGGCCATGGGCGTGCACACGGCCCTGCGCCACGATCCCACCCTCGCCCTGGGGGCCAGCGAGGTCACCCCCCTCGACCAGGCCACCGGCTACGCCACCCTCGCTCGAGGCGGGCGCTTCCTGCCCAGCACCTTCCTCGCCAGCGTGCAGGCCGATGGCCGCGACCGCACCCCCGAGCGACCGAGCGTGCAGGTCGTCTCACCCGGCGTCGCCTGGGAGGTCGTCGAGGGGCTCCGCGCCGTCGTCACCCAGGGAACCGGGCGGGTCGCCGACGTGCCCGATCGCTTCGTCGCCGGCAAGACCGGCACCACCAACGACAACATCGATGCGTGGTTCGTGGGGCTCACCGACCGCTACACGGTCGCGGTGTGGGTGGGGACCGACCGCAGTCTGTCCCTCGGAGAGCGCGAGACGGGTGGCCGCACCGCCGGCCCCGCCTTCCGCACCGTGGTCGAAGCCATGCCGCCGGATCGAGGCGAGCGCGTCGTCCCCCCGGAGGTCGTGCGGCTACCGATGGGCAGCGCGGTCGTCGGGCTCAACCGCGCCACCGTGCCCCAGCGCCTGCTCCCCACCCGCTCCCAAGAAGGGCCCCTACGGCCCCTGCGGTAGGAGGACTTCCCCTGCGGCCGGCAGCCGCGGCACACAGCTGCCGCACGCCCCCACACACACCGGCGCGTCGACCAGCTGCAGGCCCGGCTCGATGGCGCCCTGCGGGCAGAGCACGTCGCCCACCACCCACACGGCGCGCTCACCCTCCACCGCTGGCCCCGCGGGCGAGCCCGCCACCAGCTCGGTCGTCTCGCATCGAGGCCCGTAGCGCCCGTGCCAGGCCTCGAACACCGCCCAGGCCGACACCGCCGCCTCCACCCTCGCCCGCTGCCCATCGATCGACGCGACCCGATCGGGGGTGCGCACCGCGTCGAGGGAGGGCGAGGCGAGCAGCCAGTCCACCCGCTGCAGCTGGGTGCGAGCCCGCTGCAGCTCGACCCGCCACGCCTCCGCGAAGACCAGATAGGGCGGCCCGGACGCCGAGCACGCCCGGTCGCGGGGATCGAGGGCGTTCTGCCACCGCGCAGCGGCGTCTTGGGTTCGCTCCGCACGCCGCAGCCGCGTGGCCAACACCGCTTCGGCCTCGGCGAGGGTGTCGGGGCCCGGTGCCACCCACTCGGTGGGGGTCGGAGCGTCGGCGGGAACAGGAGCCACACCCACATCCTATGCGACCAGCGCACGGGCCTCGTTGCGCATTCGGTACGCTGCGGGTGACGCGGCGTTTCCCTCCCGGTGTCGTAGCGGCCTGCCCCGGAGTCCCCGTGCTGATCTTCTTACTGGCCTGCGCCACCTCCCATGAGGTCCCCGCACCGAGCAGCGCCGACACCGCACCGCCCCTGTCGCTGGCCACCTGCGAGCCCCAGCTCCCCGTCCGCCGCAGCTACGACTCCGCCGCCGCCCTGCGGGGCCAGGCCCTGTTCGTCGACGGCACGCTCGGATCGGCCATGGTGCCCGCCATCGGCCTGCGCAGCCTGTGGGCGGTGTGGGGAGGAGGCCCCGTCCTCGACGACGACACCTACTGGGCAGCCTTCCGCGACCGCTACGGCCTGGTCGAGGCTCCCTGGCCCAACGACGGCTACCCCCTGGGGCTGCACGACAGCGGCGGCGGCACGGCCACGGTGAACTGCCTGCTGTGCCACGCCGACCAGGTTGCCGGCGAGGTGGTCATCGGCGTCGGCAACAGCCGCCTCGACATCCAGGCCCTGTGGGACGACCTCGTCGCCCTGCAGGCCCTCGCCGAGGGGCTGGGGCTGCCCGAGATCACGCTGCCCTACGAGCTCGTCGACCGCACCGCCGCCGCCGGGTCGGTCGATGGCGTCGGCCTCGGCATGCAGATGTCGCTGATCTACGGCCCGCCGGGGGCCGACATCGCCACCCACTACGGCGGGCAGCAGGCCGCTCCCTGGTGGGCGATGCCCTACAAAGACCACGTCTACAGCGACGGCACCGGCGATGTCGCCAACCACCGGTCCATGGCCAGCACCCTGCTCGCCTTCGGCACCCCGTGGGCCGAGCTGCAGGGCATGGACGACACCCTCCTCGATCTGCAGGCGATGATGGGGTCCACCCAGCCCCCTCCCTGGCCTTGGGGCCTCGATCCCGCCTTGGTCGACGAGGGGCTCGCCGTCTACCAGGCCACCTGTGCAGGCTGCCACGGCGACCTGTGCGACCCCACCATCGGCTACCCCGACCTCGTGGTCCCCACCGACCAGATCGGCACCGACCCGCTCCGCGCCGACGCGTGGACCGAGCGCGAGGCGGCCTGGGCCTCCATCAGCTGGTTCGGTGAGCCCGGGCCGCTGCGTGACACCGACGGCTACCAGGCCAACCCGCTGATCGGCGTGTGGGCCATCGCGCCCTACCTGCACAACGGCAGCGTCCCCGATCTGGTCTCCTTGTTGGACCCCGCTCAGCGCCCCGCCGTGTGGGAGCGCACCGGGGCCGACGCCGACGACTACGACCCCGACCGCGTCGGCTGGCGGTTCACCGAGCCCGTCGCCCCCGCCGACCGCAGCACGGTCGAGGCCCGTCGCGTCGTCGACACCACCCAGCCAGGGATGTCGAGCGCGGGGCACCGCTACGGGGAGGGGCTCACGGTGGGAGAGCGTGACGCGCTGCTGGAGCTGCTCAAGGCCCTCTGAGCGACACGGCCCTCGGCGAGATGTGGCGGTTCGTCGCCCGCCGTCGCCCGTTCCCGACGAGCTCCGACCCACCTGCACCCCCCGTGACAGCCGCCTCCGGCACCCTGGGTGCCAGGAGGTTGCCCATGCACCGTGACGATGTCCCCATCCGCCGCCCCTGCCCCTTGCAGGCCCCTGAGTTCGACGGCGACCACTGCACCCACTGCCAGCACACCGTGACCGACCTGTCGGCCGGGACCGAGGCCGAGGCCGAGGCCTGGCTCGCGAAGGGCAGCGGCGGCTGCGTGTCCTACCGCGTCGACCGCCGAGGGAACGTGCGGTTCGGCGTGCGCTCCCTGGCCGTCACGGGCTTGCTCACGGCAGCGGCGGCCGCGACTGTGGCCCTCCAGGCTCCGGTCTATGGAGGTATCGGGGCCGCGACGTCAGAGTCCCCCCCTACGTCGGAGTCCCCGCCTACCTCCACGCCCGTCCCGCGCACGGGCACGCCCATCCCGCGACCGCGCGGCTCGAGCGCCTACCTCGTGGGGCCCCGAGGAGCCGAGCCCGTCGACCTCGAGCGCTACGAGGCGTGGCTGCAGGCCCTACGAGCCGAGCGCACGATGCAGCGCATCGAACGAGCCCGCCGCAAGGAAGAGCTCCGAGAGCAGCTGCAGATGCTCGGCTACGGTGGTCGCTAGCCCTTCGGCGCGAAGTACTTGTGCCAGCCCACCGACACGTCGAACAGGTCGCTGGGCCCCTCCGACACCGCATACGACCACGTGCCGCCCACGTGGATGCCCATGCTGCTCGGCAGGTCGAAGCTCACCTTCGCCGACCCCATCACCAGGCGGGTCTGCAGCACGTTCCAGCGGTCTTTCGTCTCCGGGAACCACTGCGTGCCCCAGTCCCCACTCAGGGGGACCCCACTCAGCCGCTGCATCAGGTGCACGCCCGTCTCCACCGCCACCGGCGCCGGCGGCTTGACCCGCAGCTCCGCCGAGCCCCGCACCTGGTCGCCTGGGGCCTTCACCGTGATCGTGCCATCGGCGCTGGTGGCCTTGGGCGCGAAGCTGTAGGCATAGGCGCCCACGCCGAGGATGCGCACCGTCCAGTCCCCCACCGGCAACACCGGCCCCGCCACCACGAAGGCCTCGGCACTCGCCGTGCCCGGGCCCGGCGCGTTGTAGCGCCCTCGGGTTCCACGGTTCCACGGGTCGGCCATCGCCGCCAGCCCGCCGGTGAGCTTGAAGGTGTTCTTCAGGATCGGCGTGCGTGCATCGAGACGCGCCGTGCCCACCCCCGCCCAGGTCGAGCAGTAGTCTTCCTCCGACAGCAGGTTCGGGCAGGGGAGCAGGTCGGGATCGTCGAGGACCACCCCCATCTGCAGCGGGGCAGACAGCGACAGCTGCAGCCACTCCGCCGCGCCCCACGACCCATACAGGTCGAGCCGAGGCTTGACGGCACGGTCGCGCGTCTGGGTGCCGGCGCCCTGGTCGAGGCGCGAGAACGTCGACAGGCCCACGCCCGAGTACAGCACCTTCGATCCCTTCGGGATCGTCGAGGGCGCCTCGGCGAGGGCCACAGACAGCAGCCACCAGATCATGCCTTCCTCCGTGGCCAGCAGTCTACCGGCCTGTCGGCACACGACGCGGGCGCTTGAGGGGACCGCGCCGGGGTACCGTAGCCTCACCGGAGGATCCTCCACCATGCCCGACGACAACCCCTTCGCGCCTGGAGCGACGGCCGGCTCGCCCTTCGACGAGGTCGACATCTCCCCCGTCCCCATCGAGCCCGAGGCCGTCATCCGACGATGCATCGACCTCATCAAGGCGCAGCCTGGGCTGATGATCGGGGCCTGCCTGTTGTCGGTGGTGCCCAGCTTCTTCCTGAGCAGCGTGCGCTTCGTGTTCGACGTAGGCACGGAGGCCGAAGCGTTCGAGCTCGCCGAGGCCGTCTCGCTGGGCATCGTCGTCGGCACCTGGGGCCTCGACTTCCTCGTCAGCACCTTCCTCACCCTCGGGCTGCTGCGGATCTTCCTCCACGCCGTCTACGGGCAGCCGGCCCACCTCAGCATGCTCGTCGGCGAGGTCGAGCGCTACCCCGCCGCCCTGGCGACCTACGTGCTGGTCAGCCTCGCGACGACCGCCGGCCTGGTCCTGCTCCTGGTGCCGGGCATCATCATCGCCATCGCCATGGCCTTCGCCGTGCACCTGCAGCTCGACCGCAACCTCGGGGTGCTGGAGTCGCTGACGGCATCCTACGAGCTCACCGACGGCCACAAGGGCAACCTGTTCGGCACGATGCTGCTCATCGGTCTCGTTCTGGGTGTCCTGTCCTGCTTCACGTTCGGCCTCGCCAGCACCCTGACGCCCCCGCTCCTCACCCTGGTGAGCGTCGTGCTCTACCAGTCGGTCACCCACCTCGCCGAGACCAAGCGCTGGGAAGCAGGCTAGCGCTTCCGCTTCGGCAGCAGGTCGGCCACCTTCTTCAGCTCCCACCGCGCCACCAGCCCCCGGTGCACCTCGTCGGGCCCATCCGCCAGCCGCAGCACCCGCGCGTTGGCGTACATGCCCGCCAGCGGCAGGTCGTCGCTCAGGCCCATCCCGCCGTGCATCTGCATCGCCTCGTCGATGATGCGGCACGCCACGTTGGGCGCCACCACCTTGATCGCGCTGATCTCGGTCATCGCGCCCATCACCCCCACCGTGTCGATGAGCCAGGCCGTCTTCAGCGTCAGCAGCCGGGCCATCTCGATGTCGATGCGGGCGTTGGCCACGATGTCGCGGTTGCCGCCGAGGTTCAGCAGCGGCTTGCCGAAGGCCACCCGCTCGGCCCCCCGCGTCAGCATCAGCTCCAGCGCGCGCTCCGCCGCCCCGATGCAGCGCATGCAGTGATGGATGCGACCCGGACCGAGCCGGCCCTGGGCGATCTCGAAGCCCCGCCCCGGGCCCAGGATCAGGTTTTCCTTGGGAACGCGCACGTCGTCGAACAGCACCTGGCCGTGGCCGTACGGCGGATCCTGGTCGCCGAACACGCTGAGCATCCGCTCCACCGTGACGCCGGGGTGGTCCTTGGGCACCAGCACCATGCTGTGACGCGCGTGCCGGTGCGCGTCGGGGAAGGTGAGCCCCATGAAGATGAGGACCTCACAGTGGGGGTGGCCCACCCCCGTCGACCACCACTTGCGGCCGTTGATCACCACCTCGTCGCCGTCGAGGGTGGCCGTGGCCTGCATGTTGGTGGCGTCGGAGGAGGCCACCGCGGGCTCGGTCATGCAGAAGGCCGAGCGGATCTCCCCGGCGAGGAGCGGCCGCAGCCACCGCTCCTGCTGCTGCGGCGTCCCATATTTCTCGAGGACCTCCATGTTGCCCGTGTCAGGCGCGTTGCAGTTGAACACCTCCGGGGCGATGGCGGAGCGCCCCATCTGCTCGGCGAGGGTGGCGTAGTCGACGTTCGACAGCCCCGACACACTGGGCAGGAACAGGTTCCACAGCCCGGCGTCGCGAGCCTTCGCCTTCATCGCCGCCACCTCGGGCAGCTCCACCCAGGGGTCGGGCAGGGCGCGCTGGCGCAGGAGCAGCTCGTGCTCGACGGGCTCGATGTGCTCGGCCATGAAGGCCTTCACCTGACCGAGCAGGTCGGTGGCGCGGGGGGAGAGGGCAAAGTCCACGGGGCCTCCAGGCCGCGCAGTGTATCCCCCGGCGGGCCCGGCGCTCAGCTCGGGCGGGCGACGAACGCGACGGTGAGCACCACGTTGTCTTGCACCGCGTCGTCGGGCTTGCCCGGGTAGGTGACCCCGAAGTCTTGCCGGTCGATGACGAACTCCGTGGAGGCCTTCACCTCGCCGGCAGTGACCGCGACCTGGGCCGGGAAGCTGACGCTCTTGGTGTTGCCCCGGATGGTCAGGTTGCCGGTGACGGTGTGGGTGGCGTCGCCCTCGCCGCCTTCCACGATCTGGGTGGAGGCGAAGGTGGCCTTGGGGTGGTGGGCCACGTCGAAGAAGTCTTCGTCTTTCAGGTGCTTGGTGAGCCGCTCCTTGTCGCTCTGCAGCGAGGTCATGTCGGCCTCGAACGACAGGCCTCGGAGCACGCCCCCGTCGACCTGCACGCTTCCCTTCCACCGGTCGAAGGTGATCGGATGGGTCGCGGTGATCTTGGCGCCCAGAGCCTTCAGGGTGGACTCCCCGACAACCACGGGCCACGTGGCGCCCTCCGCAGCCGGGGCAGGGGCCTCGACGCGCTCCGCAGGGCCTACCTCGGCGGCCACCTTGTCTTTGCCTACGTCTTCGACGCAGGCCACCAGGAAGGAGAGGAGCAAGAGCGACAGCGACATGTAGACCTCGAGCCAGGGGTGAGTCGTTCTGGCGAAGCGCTGACGTAGCGAGGCAGCGGCCACCCACCCGACCTGGCGACAGCTCGTGACAGGTCGACCCCACCACCGAGATCCACCCGCGGCCTTGCAGGGCGGTACCCGAGGTCCACCAAGGTGCTTTCATCCTATGCAACCGCACCGTGACCGACGGTGACGACGATCGGCAGCGGCTCAGGGAAGGCTGGTTGCATGCCACGCCATCTCCCCAGCGCTGCGGCCCTCCTCCTGCTCCTCGCAGGCTGTGCCGCCGACGACGCCCTCACCCCCTACGCCAGCGACACCGGCGAAGGCTGGCTGTGCGGCTCGGAGCCTCCGACCATGAAGGGGGCCAGTGCCATGCTCGCCAGCGATGAGGAGGGGACCGCGATCACGCTGGTCACCACCGTCAGCGACCTCGACGGCGGCCTGCACACCCTCGACTTCCGCGTGTGGCACGACGCCGAGGTCGACGGGCGGGTCGACGACCGGGGCGCTCCCACGTGGGCGCCGTCGTACATCGAGGCCGCCGACACCGGGGAAGAGGGCAGCTGCGAGCGAACCTCGGTGCCGGTCGTGCTGCGGTTGCCGATGGACGGGCGGCGCGGGGTCGACGTGCAGGAGCTGCTGCTCGACGTGGCCGATGCCGACGGGCACCGCTCCACGGCGCTGGTCACGCCGGTGTGCGGCGAGTCCGACGCCGACGACGGGTGCGGCTGGTAGCGATCGTTACGATGTCGACGCCGCTGATCTCTGGTCGCACGACCTAGCTGCGATGTGTGAGTATCCAGCCGAGCCGCGGGCAGGTCTTCCGGACTCGCCTGCGCACAGGAGGTGCTCATGATGTCGTGGCTTTGGATGGTGTCGCTCGGGCTCGGTAGTCCCGACACGGAGGCGCTGGATGCGCCCCCACCCGAGCCCACCACCACCGAGCCGACCGCACCCGTCACGGTGGCCGACCTGCTGAACGACCCCGAACAGCTGGCCACCCTGGCGCGTGCACTGCAGCACCATGACACCGACTGGGTGTACGACGGCTACCGCCTGAGCGCCATCCGGCGCCACAGCCCACTCGACCTGCTTGGCATCATGAACGGCGACGTGATCCACAAGGTGGCTGGGGTGGCCGTCACGAGCCCGGAGGAGGCACAGGAAGCCCTCGCCGCCGCCCAGGCAGCCGAGTCCTTCGATGTGGTCCTCTCCCGGCGGGGGCAGCGCATGTTCGTGACCATCAAGACGAGCATGCTGCTCACGACCGACCTGGCCAAGCCCTCCGCCGAGCCCATTGGCGACAACGGCACGGAGGCACCGTCCCCTGCGAGCGGTCCTCTCGGCCCCGAAGAGCTCCGACAGCGTCGGGAGGCTCGGCTCCAGGAAATCAGAGAGCTCCGTGCCGAGCGAATGGCCGCAGAGGCCGCAGAGGCTGAAGAGGCTGAAGAGGCCGAACAGCCCGAACAGGCCCCCTGACCTACGGCCCGGGCCCGAGGCCGCCCCTGGTCACCCAATACGCGGGGCCCTCCAGCGTCTCCCTCCATGGAGGCCGCCTCATGACCCTGTCCACCGCCGCCCATGCCGCCGTCCGCTTCGGCCTCGGCCCCGCCCCCGGCGACCTGTCCGCCATGGCCACCGACCCCCGGGGCTGGCTGCACGACCAGCTGTCTGCCGACGACCCAGCCACCGCAGGACGCCTCGCCGCACGCCCCGACACCGCCGACACCGTGCGGCGCATCGCGGCCGCCGCCGGCGACGACCCCGAGGCGAAGCGCCTGCTCCGCGAGCACAGCAAGGAGGTCTACCTGGCCGACGGCGCCGTCCACCTCACCGCCGCCGCCTGCAGCACCACCCCCTTCCGCGAGCGCCTGGTCAGCTTCTGGGGCAATCACCTCACCGTGTCGATCGCCCGCAAGGAGGTCTTGGGCGTGGCCGGCGCCTTCGAGCGCGAGGTCGTGCGCGCCCACCTCGATGGCTTCTTCGAAGACCTGCTCCTCGCCAGCACCCGCCACCCCGCCATGCTCGGCTACCTCGACAACCTGAAGTCGGTGGGACCCGGCTCTCGCGCCGGCCAGCGCCGCGACAAGGGCCTCAACGAAAACCTCGCCCGGGAGCTCCTCGAGCTGCACACCCTCGGCGTCGACGGCGGCTACGACCAGGCCGACGTGCTCGCCCTCGCCAAGCTCCTCACCGGCTGGTCTCTGGGACTCGACGACGGCATCACCTCCCGGATGGCCATGGCCATGGGGGCCGACCCCACCTTCTCCGGCGACTTCGGCTTTCACGCCAGCCGGCACGAGCCAGGTCCCAAGACGCTCCTCGGGCAGCGCTACCCCGAGGGCGAGGCTGGCGGCGTGCTCGCCCTGCGGGCGCTGGCCCACCACCCCGCCACCGCGCGCCACGTCGCCCGACGCCTCGCCACCCACTTCGTCGCCGACGACCCGCCCGCACAGGCCGTCGACACCCTGGCCACCGCCTTCCTCGACAGCGGCGGCCACCTGCCCACGGTGCACGCCGCGCTAGTCGACCTCCCCGCGGCCTGGGACGCACCTCGGAGCAAGGTCCGCACCCCGTTCGATCTGGTGATCGCTACCGCCCGTGCCGTGGGGCTACCCGACGAAGGCGAGGCGATGCGCGACGCCCTGCACGCCCTCGGCCAGGCCCCGTGGAGCGCCCCGTCGCCCAAGGGGTGGAGTGACCACGCCGAGGCCTGGACCGGCCCCGCGCAGGTGCTCGCGCGCATGGAGTGGCTCGAGAAGGTCGCCGACACCGTGGGACCCCGCGGGGCGCGCGACCTCGCCCACGACCTGTACGGCGACACGCTGTCCGACGCGACCGAGGCCGCGCTGAACGACAGCGACGACCTGTGGCTGCTGCTGGCCAGCCCCGAGCACCAGAGGCGCTAGACCGGTGAGCGAAGCTACGTCGCCCGGCCCTCTCTACAAGGGTGCGGGCAAGCACGCCATTGCTTCGAGATCCGCCTTGCTCCTTCCTGCACCTAGCTTGCTCAGTTCGGTCTCTACTCTCTCCCGCCAGTCTCCCTGTGGCCAGTCGACCAACGTACCGCCCGCCATCATGCCCACGAGGATCTCGATGTCGGAGACTGGTTGCACGGCCCCGCGCTCGCCACTGTAGACCGCTCGCGCACGGAACAGACGGTCTCGCACGCGCGCGGCACACCCTGAGGCACCGCTCTTGGCCTCTGCAACGCCCTTGGCGCCCGCTGCGTCCCCATCGGCGCGTGGGTCGCCCGCGCGCCTGGGCTTCGCCTGGTCGGCATGGAGCGCAATAGCAAGCCCGTAGATTCGCGCTGGATCGACTGCTCCAGCCCGCGCGGAGCCAGCGACTCGCCTGCGCGGCGAATCCATCGTATCGCTCTGTGGAGCCGAAGCGGTAGGGCCGGCCTCGATGCCGGTGCCCGTGGACTTGTTCAGGTCGAGCGCAGCAGCAACGAGCGGAGCGAGGTTTGCCTTGGTGAGGTCAGGCTGCCCCTCGCACTCCATATTGCTAATGACGTCCCTTCCATCATCTCTGGTCGCAAGACATAGTGGCTGATTGAATCTCGTCTCTCTCACGCCTCCGTCGTTGGGCGCAACAAGGAAGGCGTAGTAGGACGAGGGAACCATGGCGCCGTCGTCCGCCGGGAACGCATAGGCGGGGTCATTCGTCGGGGTTCTACCGTATGGGGTACCGGCGTGGAAAGGAACGCCTGCAAGAAAGACCTGGTCACCAACCTCGTAGTGGCCAGCGGAGATATTGCAGGACACCCAGACATCCACGTAGGCTGTGGCTACACTACCCTGTAGTTGCTCCCCTACCTCGATGGTAGTCGGGCAGAACTCGTTCATGCTGCCGTCTGATATGGGATACATCTGCTTGGGCTGCTTGGACACTACCTTGCCAAAAAGGACAATATCGGAATCTCCGACCAAGCCCGCCGCGCTGACCTCCATCGGCCACTGTGCGAGCGCAAGGGACAACGTACTGGCCAGTAGCATACTATCCTTCTTGGCAAGAACAGCGTCTGCGCGAGTGTACCCCGTATAGCCCGACCATGGGCCACCTCCACGGCCCTGACGCTAGGCCACCAACACCGACACCGCCAGCGCATGCGACGTGGCACCGCTCAACACGAAGCCGTGCCAGATCGCGTGGTCCCACGGGCGGTCGCGCACGTAGAACCACACGCCGCCGGTGTACAGCAGCCCGCCCACCAGCAGCAGGGCGAACGACAGCCCGGGAAGCCCGGCGAACAGCGGCCCCGGCGCGGCGAGCACCAGCCAGCCCATCACCAGGTAGAAGCTGAGCGCCAGCCGCTCCCGCCGCGGGTGCAGCCACAGCTCGAGCCCGATGCCCACCACCGCCAGCGCCCACACCACGGCGAGCATGGCCACCCCCAGCTTCCCGCCGACGGCGAGCAGGGTAAACGGCGTGTAGGTGCCCGCGATGAGCAGGTAGATGGCGCAGTGGTCGAGCTTCTGCAGCCGCTGCTTCAGCCCCGGTGCCTCGGCCCAGTGGTAGACGGTGGACGCCGCGAACAGCCCCGTCAGGCACAGGCCGTAGGTGCCCACGGCGAGGGGCGCCATCCAGCCCGTTCCGACGGTGAGGGCCAGCATGCCCACCAGCGCCACCAGCCCGATCAGCGCACCGGCCCCGTGGGTGAGGCTGTTGGCGAGCTCTTCGGCGGTGGTCTGGGGTCGGCTCATACGAGCCCGTATCGGGGACGCCGCCTTCGCCCGTCACCGCGATGTCATCAGGGCCACAATATCGGCGCGACCGAGGCGTCTCCCTGGCTGGAGGCTCCGATGCCCGACCTGTCCCTCACCCGCCGTGGCCTGATCGCCGCCCTCGCCGCGACCGCCGCCCTGCCCGCCGTCAGCTTCGCCGCGGCGTCCACCGAGCGCCGCACCCTGGTGGTGCTGCTCCGCGGTGGCCTCGACGGCCTCGCCCTCGTCCCTCATGAGGGGGACCGTGCCTTCGCCCGTGCCCGGGGCGACGCCGCGCCCGAGGCCCCTGGCCTGCCGCTGCACGACGGCTTCGCCCTGCACCCCGCCATGGCGCCGCTCCACCCGCACTACGACGCCGGCGACCTGCTCGTGGTCCACGCCACCGGCCTGCCCTACCGGCAGCGGTCCCACTTCGACGCCCAAGACCTCCTCGAGTCGGGCCTCGACCAGCCCATGGCCAGCGACTCGGGCTGGCTCAACCGCGCCGTCGCGGCGTCGGGCCGCCCTGGGCCCGCCTGGGCCCTGGGCACCGGCGTTCCGCTGCTGCTGCGCGGCGAAGCGAGGTCCACCTCGGTCGACCCCACCCGAAGGGGGCGCCGCGAAGACGCCCGCCTCGATCGGGTTCGTGGCTTGCTGGCCAGCGACCCTGTCCTCGGCGACGCCCTCGAGCAGGGCCTCGCCACCCGCCGCCTCGTCGACAGCCTGGTCGTGCGCCGCTCCAAGCAGCTCGCCGCCCAGGCCGACACCCTCGCCCGGCTCATGGCCCTGCCTGACGGCCCCCGGGTCGCCACCCTCGAGCTCAACGGCTGGGACACCCACACTGGCCAGAGCGGCGGCCTGAACCGCCGCCTGGGCGACCTCGCCAAAGGCCTCGCCGCCTATGCCGAGGCCACGCCCGCCGACGTGTGGGCGAAGACGATGATCGTGTGCGTCACCGAGTTCGGCCGCACCGTCGCGGGCAACGGCACCGGCGGCACCGACCACGGCGTCGGCGGGGCGGCGCTGGTGTTCGGCGGCGCGGTGGCAGGTGGGGTGCAGGCCGACTGGCCCGGGCTGGGCACCGCCGACCTGGTCGAAGGCCGCGACCTGGCCATCACCACCGACCTGCGGGCCGTGCTCAAGGGCGTGCTGTCGACCCAGCTGGGCCTCGACGACGAGGTCTTGGCGGCCGAGGTGTTCCCGGGTAGCGCGGCCGTGGCACCGATCGTGCTGGGGTGAGCGGGGCTGTGACGCTCGCTCAGGCGGGCGAGGGCCGTCGCACGACCAGCTCCACGTTGGCCGAGACCACCACCCTGGGTCGCTCCCCTCGGTAGGGGTGTACCCAGTGCTGCACCCAGCCGGGGAAGACGATCAGCGTGCCGACCTGGTGTTCGAGGGTGAGCTGTGGCGGATGCAGCTCGACGCCGCCGACCTGACTCGGCACACCGCGGGGGTCGTGCAGCACCAGCTTCCCCGACTGCGGGTGGACCTCGTGGTCGGCGTCGCCCACGTCGAGGGGCAACACCACGGAGAAGTCGCTGCGCTGCGCGTGGTCGTGGGGCATCACGTAGCCGCCACGCGGTGTGACCATGCCCCATGCCGTGAGCCGTGCGTCGACGGCCGGGTGCCCTCCGCGCGGAGCCGCCAGCGACGCAAACACCTCCATCACCGCCGCGACGATCGCTTCGCCGACCGGCCGAAACGCGCCCTGAGACGCGAGATCGGGGGCCGAGTGCCACGCGCCTCCCGCGTTGCTCACCCGCCACGAGGGCACGACCTCGGACGACGCGACCAGCGTGTCGCGCCAGCCCTCGAGCAGCCCCACGGGCAGCGACAACGGCACCCGCGCCACGGGGGTGGACCACAGCGACAGCACCTCGACGCTCATGGGAGGCCCCACAGGCTCACGGGCACCCAGGCTGCACCGTCACGTCGCTCGAGGTGCCAGGGGCCATCGACGCCGTGCAGCACCGCCCGCTCGAAGCGAGGAGCGCCCCGACCGGCTGGCGGCCCACCCGTGGCCACCATCCGGCGCAGCAGCACCAGCCTCAGCGGGTCGCGCGTGAGCGACGACGCGCCCAGCTCGGGGGCCGAGGTGCTGATCTGATCGGGACCGTAGTCGGGGGGAAGCGCATGCAGGGCATGCAGGGCATGCACGAGGGGGCCGAGCTCGACCTCGGACCGTGTCGCGACCTGGTGTCGCCGCAGGAAGGCTGCCGCACGGCCTGGTCCGGGCTCCACCACCTCGCCGCTGGCGTCGGTGACCACCACCCGCGACACGTAGCCAGCCGCGCCCGCGTCGAGCATCACGCTGTACACGCCGGGCAGGGCCACCATCTCGCTGCAGACGGTGACGGTGGCGTCGGGGTGGCCCAGGGCCGCGGGAGCGTCGCTGCAGGAAAAGGGCATCACGGCCTCGGGGCTCGGAAGAGAGGGCTGAGGCGTCGCGGCCACCTCGGAGGGCGCTGAGCAGGCCATGCCCACCAGCAGGCACATCCACATCACGGCAGCAGCCCCACGGCAGGCTCCTTCTCGCCGCTACCTGCGGGGCTGTTCGTGGGGCCGGTGGGGGCCGCCTGGGCACCTCCGGCCAGCGCCGCAGCCCCCGGAGAGGCCTCCAGCTCGTCGAAGAAGACCTGCCAGTCGACCCCGGCGCGGGCCGCGGGCCGGCTGTCGTCGGCGTAGTGGGTCGTGTAGATCTCGGCGAACATCTCGGCCGGGCTCGACAGCGCATACCAGCCGGTGGAGTCCTTCACCTTGGTGTAGGCGTCGGTGTCGTAGCTGGCGAAGTCGCCGTTGTAGCGGCTCGCGTAGATGTAGGTGCTGGTGCCGCTGGGCGTGAAGCCCGTGAACTGGAAGGCGTTGTCGGGCATGTCGATGCCGGCCTGGGCGTAGACCGCCGCGACGTACTGAACCATCTGCTCGTTCTTGAAGTCGTCGCTGGCCTGCAGCATCGCAATCCTTCCCGCTATGTCGGTGCCGGGCAGGGCAGCGAGCTTGTTGCTCGCACCAGGCTCGGTCCCCCGCGACAACAGCTGGACGCAATAGTCGGTGACATCGCTGGGGTCGAGCTGCACCGTGGTCGGCGCCGCGGCACCGCTCGGTGTGTAGGTGACCTCGCCTGGAGTCGTGCGGGTGAACATCGCCGCCGAGAACGTGGAGGCCGACTCGGTCGCCCACCCTCCGTAGGTCAAGGCGTCGGTGTTGCCTCGGCCGGAACCGCTGGCCATCCCCTGGAAGGTCGCCTCGCCCACCGAGTGACCGAACTCATGGTAGGCGTGGTTTTCGAAGTAGGTCAGCGGCGTCACCGTGGTGGCGCCCCCGCCGGCCCCCGTGCCGGCCCCTTCGGAGTCGGTTTCCATCAGGTCGGTGGAGGGCGCGCCGCTGGCGTCGACGTGGAGCACGACGATGCCACTCCACGCGTACGAGGTGCCGAGGTCACGCAGCTCGGGGGTGGCGAAGGGATGCCACGACGACGATACCGCGCTGACGCCCGTCTGCTTCCACTCCCACTCGTACTCGTGCACGAAGGCCAGGCTGCGGGTGGTCTGCACCGTGGCCCGGCCCATGGGCTTGAGCGCCGCCAGCATGGTCGTCCACGCGTCGTGGGTGGGCGCCTTGGCGATGAGCTGCTTGCGGATCTCCCACGTGTCGGTGCCGTCGGTGATCGGGTCCTCCTCCCACGCGAGGTCGGGGTTGCGCTCCTGATCGCCCAGCACCCGCGCCCCACCGAGCTGGGTGAAGAAGGCCTCGCACTGCGCCGTGGAGCGCGTCGAGCCGTCGCCGAACACCGCGAACAGTCCGTCATAGGTGAGATCGTCGGAGACGGGGTTGGGAGCGGCCGCGAGGAGGGTGTCGAAGCCGGGGCCGATGTCGACCGCGACCTCCCAGGTGATGTCGTCGGCGATGGCCAGCCTCCACAGCATCGGGAGCTGATCGTGCACGACGAAGCCCGTGGCCCACGGGGCGTAGTCGATGCCCGCGGCGATGAGGGCCTCGAGCTGGTCCTCGTCACGGTGAAGCCAGTCTGCCAAGACCTCGTCGGTGCTGTACACCGAGGCCATCAGGTCGATGTCGTCGATCAGCGTAGTGAACGCCTCGGTGGGGTACAGCCCCAACGCCTGGGCGATCGACGCGATGAAGGGATCCGTGGCATAGCCGAGCTGCTCGACCGGGGTGTCGTGGGGCCCGAGGACCACGATCGGGAACGACTCGGGGGTGAGCCAGCCGTAGTCCCATCCGATCGACACCAGATCCGCGGTGGGCCACTGCAGCTCGTAGGCAGCAACCCCCACCAGGGCGGGCTCGTAGGCAGCAAGCACCCACATCGCCAGCTCCCCCAGGCGCGTGTAGGGTGCGAAGCTGGCCTCGTCCGACGCCTCCGGGGCCGTGAGCCGAAGGGCCAGCGGCTCCTCCCACGCAGCGGTGTGGCGCTCGATCGCCAGGCACAGCAGCTCCTCCTGCTGCGCCTCGAGCAGGGCGGTGATCCACAGATCTGAGGGCCCCCACGCCGCGATGCGCTCGACGAACAGCTCGGGGAAGTCGGCCAACCACACCTGAGCCATCGCGCAGTCACGGAACGCTGCACGAACCGCCTCTGGGGCCTCCCTCAGCGCCGGTAGCACCTCGAACAGCGCCAGGCCTGCGAACGAGCCGCGCAGCACCAGCAGCGTCGCGTCGTCGGCCGCACACAAGGCCTGGCCGAGCACATCGCCGTCATCGAGGCGAGGCCCGAGCAGGGAGGGGTCGAGGGCCGACGGGTGCCGCTCGAGGAGCCCCAGCTGATCGTGGATGTCGACGGCGCAGCAGATCCCGAGATCGTCGAGAGCGCGTGACATCGCGACGAGGTCGCCAGGGTAGGCCGTCTGGGTCGCCCGCAGCCAGTCGTCGGGGACCGGCCCGATGCTGACGAGGGCAGGCATCCCCCAGCCCGGACCCTCCAGCTGCAGCAGCGGGACCAACACCCCGAAGTCTGCCCCCAGGCGCTGTAGCTCCGACGCCGTCAGCTGACAGAAGGCCTCCGCGGCCTCGTCGGGATCTCCCTCGTCGACGGCCTGCACCAGCGCGTCGTAGGCCGGGAGACACTCGCCTCCCTCCTCGAGGGCACTCTCGTCCTCGAGCAGCGACATCAGCTCGGCGTTCGACTGTGGAGGACACAGCACCGCTGGCGCAGTGTCCTCCCCGACGTCCGACGACCCCGACGCCAGTCGGTGGTTCTTCCCCATGACACCCCCGACCCCACCGACGGACCCGCCAGGTCGTCCCCGATCCGTGCGCCACCCCCGCGGCACCGCCCCTTCCCTACCCGGGGCCCCGCAGCGGGCCCAAGGTCACACGCCTCGCACGACGCGGGCGAGGGTGCCCAGCGTGCGGTCGAGGTTCGCCATCACCTCCGGCTCGTCGTCGCCCCAGGCCCAGAACGACAGCATCAGCTGCGCGCCGAGCTGCTCGCCCTTCGGCAGCGTCAGGAAGCGCACGGGGACCACGGTGGCGCCGAACACGCCCCACTCGAAGCCCACCTCTCCCCCGGCCAGCCCGCGGGCGACGCGATCGGTGAGGCCGTGCACCGACGCCTCGCTGTTGTTCGCCAGGTCGCGGAACAGCAGCATCAGCCGCCCCGAGCACACCAGCTCCTTGTCGAAGCCCGCCGCGTCGTTGGGCGCCGGACCGCTGAAGGCGCAGTCGCTGGTCTCCAGGCGCGACGCGCCCCCGTTCACCCACTCGAGCAGGCCGTAGAAGGTCTCGGTCGACGGGTAGTGCGACCACCCCACGAAGTCTTCCAGGGCGGTGCGGATCAGCCCGGGCTCCCGCCGCAGGTCGTGGTGGCGATGGGCCGGGTTCGCCAGCGAGCCCCGCCATGGATGCGACCGAACGGCCAGCGCGTCTGGATCGGAAAGCTCGAAGACGCGCACAAGCCCCCTGGGTCTCGCCATCCTACGGCACCCCGGCCCCGTGCGGAGTCCCCCGACAATTGGTGACGACCCACCGCCGCGAACCGAGGCGACGAACGATACGACCTCAGCACTGACACACGACAATTCTTTCGCGTTTCAGTTGACGCATATGTGCGTGGACTCTCGACCCTTCTGGAGGAACCATGGTGCCCCTGCTCCTTTCTCTCGCCTTCGCTGCCGAGGAGCTGCCGTCGCACCAGGGGGCTGGGGTGCACTGGTCCCCGGCCACCGACCATGCGCTGCACTACCAGCTGCACAGCACCCTCACGCTGTCGGAGCCGGTGACGCTGGACTCCGGACAGCGGCTGACGACGGTCTCCCTCGATGCCACCCTCGACTGCCGCGTGCGCGACCCCAGCACCGCTCGCCTGTGGCTCAGCTGCGACCTCAGCGATGTCGCCCTGTCCAGCTCCGAGCCATCCCGCCAGGCCACCCGAGCGCTCCATGGTGACCTCGGTCCCATCGGAGTCCACCTCGAGCAGAGCCGCCTCGACCTGGGCCTGACCCGCAGAGGGCGCCTACGCCAAGTAGATCTCGACGGGAACGCGGTGCCCGACTGGGTGCGCCCGTTGGTCACCCGTGCGGTGGCGGGCTTCGACCTGCTGCTGCCCCCACGGCCGGGCACCCACCTGTGGGAACAACGACAGGCGCCGTGGCTGCAGGAGCTCGCCGCGGAGGGGCCGCTGAGCCGCGGCTCCATCACCCACCAGCGCGTCGCGTCGAACGGGGCCGTGGTCACCATCGAGAGCCGTGGCACCGTGCACCGCACCTTCTTCGATGCCGCGCTGCGGCCGACCGACGACCACAGCGTGCTGGTCGAGGGCACCGCCCGGTTCGACGCCCGGTACGGCGCGCTGGCCGAGCGGGTGTGGACCGTGTCGGGTGACCCTCGCGATCCCTATGTGCAGTCTGCCCACCTCACCCTCGTCGACGTGACCCGCGAAGCCGACCGGTGAGGCTGCCCGACGGCCTGTCATGGCCCGCCGTGAGCGCCCGACAGCTCCGCCCAAAGCGACCGCTCGAGGGCGCCGGCGAGGCTGTCGACCTGCCCCTGGAGCACCACCACCGACTGCAGCATGGCGTGGAGGGGCTCCAGGCGGTCTTCGACGTTCGGGTCGAGGACCAGCCCGCGCATCGACCAGTCGGGGAACAGCCGCCTGGTGATGTCGGTCTCGGTCTTGAGCACGACCACGTCGGTGTGTCTCGTGTCGGCCTGGATCCGGGCGAACAGCTCGTCGACACAGTCGTCGGGCCCCTCGAGCACCTGGAAGAACAGCCCCCCTGTCGTCATGAGCATGCCCGTCACGTCACGTGCGGCGTTGTTCCGGGAAGATTGCGCCACCAACCCGCCCAGCTGCTCAGCTGTCCATGTCGACGAGAACCTGCTCGTGTACTTGATTCTCTTCATGGGAAGCTCCCGAAGGCGGCCCCTGTGCACCAGAATGGCGCCATGGACGACGACAGCGACCCCACGCAACTCGTTGGGCGCCTGCTCCACGGACGCTACCGCATCGGCGAGCCCCTGGGCTCAGGCGGCATGGGCACCGTGTACCGGGCGACCCACGAGCTGATCGGCAAGCGCGTCGCCGTCAAGGTGCTGAAGGCGGCCCTCGCCAAAGACCGGAACCTGGTCGCGCGCTTCACTCGCGAGGCGCGGGCAGCGGCCACCATCGAGCACCCGAACGTCTGTGCCGCCCACGACCTGGGCACCACCGACGAGGGCTCGCCCTATCTGGTGATGGAGCTGCTGGAGGGGGAGACGCTCGAGGAGCGAATCCACCGAACACCGCGGCTGGAGCCCGGTGAGGTGGCGCAGCTCGGAGCACAGCTGTGCGACGGTCTCGGGCGGGCTCACGAGCTGGGCATCGTGCACCGCGATCTGAAGCCGGGAAACATCGTCCTCACCCGCTCCCAGGGGAGCCTGCAGCCGAAGATCCTCGACTTCGGCATCGCCCACCTCCTCGGCGAGCAGGGCGACGAGGTCGAGCAGACCGACCCGGGCGCCATCCTCGGCACGCCCCCCTACCTGTCGCCCGAGCAGGTCGTCGGCGACACCATCGACGGCCGCAGCGACCTGTATGCCCTCGGCGTCATCTTGTTCGAGATGCTCACCGGCCAGCGCCCGTTCCTCTCCCGGAGGCGGATCGATCTGCTCCGGCAGCATCAGGTCCGGCCGCCGCCCAGCGTGCGGCAGCTCCGCCCTGGCGTGCCCGAGGCCCTCGACGCCATCGTGCTGCGCTTGCTGGCCAAAGACCCCGAGCGCCGCTACCCGACGGCCGACGCGGTCGCGGAAGCCCTGCGGGCCCTGGCCTTCGACGACGCCCTGCCCGACACCGTGGTTCCGCCGCCGGCGCCCCCTCCGCCCGCTCCACCGGCCGGGCCGCCCGACAGCGCCGAGACCCGGCGGATGATGGCGAACGTGCCCCCCCGCATCGCGCGGATCATTCCCCGTGATCTCGCGGAGCGCATGGCGGTGCTGGCCATGGGGCGCGAGGGCCGCACGCTGTTCGTGGGCATGGCCGACCCCAGCGACACCACCGCCATCGACGAGCTGAGCTTCCTCACGGGCTACGACATCCAGGCCATCGGGGTCGCCGAGCGGGTGCTCCGGGAGCTGCTCGCCACCGCCTACGACGATGGCGCGCCCTCTACGCCTGGTGCGCCCTAGCCGCCCCCAGCCGCGTCAGCGCGCCACGTCGTACACCACCCCGAGGATCGCGACGCACATCTCGTCGGTGGTGTCTTCGCCGGCCCCGAAGGCCACCGGCGCGTCGAGCCCCTCCCGCTCCAGGGCCTCCATCAGCACCGGGTTGGCCTCGGTGTTGTCGTAGGTGCAGCGGACCGACAGCACATCGCCGTCGTGGGCCCTCGGCAGGCCGTCGAAGGGCGCGTCGTACACGTAGGTGCGCTGCCAGTCGAAGTCCCACGTCGGGTTGTGGGCCAGGCAGGTGTCGTCGGCCCCCTCCAGCTCGACGCGGATGTCGGTGCCCGCCAGGTGCATGTGGCTGAACACCGACCACACCCGCACATCGATCCCCTCGGGGACCTCGATGGGCACCCGCACCTCCTCGACGTGGCCCGCCACCCCCGCTGGCACCTCGAACGGGGGATCCACCAGGTCGGGGCTGTTGGCCTCCCCCTCCGACTCGATGCCGAAGACCACCATGCTCGCCTCCCGAGCCGGCGGGTCGTCGCGCCACGCCACATCGACGGTGGTCAGGTCGTCGACCGCCTCCCCGCTCGGGTGGTAGTGCTTCTGCAGGATCAGCCCCCCGCCCGCTGGCAGCGGGATGCCGGCGTCGGCGGGGATGCGCAAGGCATCCGCCCCCGGCGCCCAGGCGAACAGCACGTCTCCTGGGACGCCGCTGCCGCCGAAGCACGGGTAGCTGCCATCGGGCCCGACTAGGTCGGCCCCGGCACGGGTCGGGTCGGAGAACACCACGACGTGGTGCACGACCTCCTCAGCCCCTGGGTTCACCTGCAGGCCGGTGATCCACCGCTCGGCGGCGTTGTCGGGGTCGAGGGGGGTGCACAGGAACAGGTCGTCGCCGCTGGCCGGCACCGCGTCGGCCTGGGCCGGGGCGAGGCGCTCCCCCGTGAACGGCTCGGTGAGGACCTCGGGGAAGGGCTTCGGTTCGCCCTCCGGTGTGCCTCCATCGATCCAGGCGAGGAAGGTGGCGAGCTGCTCGTCGGACAGCGACTCGTCGCCCATCCATGGCGCCACGGGCTCGCAGGTGTCGGAGTCGGCGAACCAGGGCGGCATCTGGTAGGGCGGTCGGGTGTCGCCGATCAGCTTCTGCCGCGCGATGGGCGCCCAGGCCGCCGCGGCCTCGTAGCTGTCGAGGGAAAAGCTCGCGGCCCCCTCCTGGTGGCAGCGGGCACAGCGCTCGGCCACGATCGGCGCCACGTCGTCGTGCCAGGTGACCGCTGCCGTCGTGCCCTCCGAGCCGCTGTCATCGGGGCCTGCGCCGGACGGCTCGGACCCACCACAGGCCGCCACGACCCCCATCATCAGCCCCATCGACAGCGCGCGCACAGCCACCTCCACTCCCGTAGACGCTACCGGCTCACGGATGTTGGGTCGAGGGGTTCGCTTCCGCCTGTCAGGCCTCCGCTGCCCGCTTCAGGTCTGCCGCGTAGGTCTCGAAGACGGGCACGAAGTCGGGCAGCGAGCCCGCGATCATCGGCAGCATGATGCCGGTGAACACCTCGGTCATCACGAAGCGGGTGGCGTCGCCTTCCGGCTGCAGCTCGAAGGTGCGCACCCCCTTGAACATCGGAGCCATGCCGTCACTCCAGGTCATGCCCCGTGCCGGCGTCACCTGGCTCACCTTCAGGGTGAACTCTCGGTCGCCCGCCGCCGCCACCTTGAGCTTGACCGTGTCGCCCTCAGCGATGGCCCCCTCGATGGCGGTCAGGGTGGAGTTCCAGTCGCGCTGCGCATCGACGCTCGCCAGCAGCTCCCACACCCGCTCGGGGGCGGCGGCGATGTCGGCCTGCACCGACACCTCCATGCGAAACAGGCTGCGGGAAGAGGTAGCGTGAATCTGGCTCATCGGGGCCTCCGTTCGATGGACCCCACCTATGCCCGTTCCCGCCCTTGGTGCCCCTCGCTTCTCTGTTGCAGATCCAGCAACAATGGCGTCATGAGCGACATCGACCTCAACGACCTGGCCGTCTTCGACGCGGTGGTGCGCACCGGCGGGTTCACCGCAGCGGGCAAGGAGCTGGGCCTGCCCACCTCCGCCGTGTCGCGGCGCATCGCCCGCCTCGAGGAGCGCAGCGGCTTTCAGCTGCTGGCCCGCACTACGCGGCGGGTGGCCGTGACCGAGGCCGGGCGCCTCTTCCACCAGCGCACGGCCCACCTCCCCGGGGTCGTCGACGAGGCGCTGGCGGCGATGTCCGCCGCGAGGGAAGTCCCCCAGGGCACCCTGCGCGTGACCGCACCACCCGACCATGGAGGGGTGATCTGGGCGCTGCTGGAGGGCTTCTTGCGCGACCATCCCCAGGTCGATCTCGACCTGACCCACACTCTCGACAAGGTCGACCTGCTGGCCGAGGGGGTCGACGTCGCCTTTCGCGGCGGCCCGGCCCCCGACACCGCACTGTTCACCGCCCACCAGCTGTTCGACTCGCGCATCCTGCTGGCCGCCAGCCCCGCCTACCTGGCCCAGCGGGGCACACCACTGCGCGCGGAAGACCTTGCGGAGCACGACGGCATCTGCATGGGCCCCTGGGCCCCCAACGCGCTGCGCCGCATCGACGGCGACCGGGCGCCGGTGCGGGTGAGCCTGCGCCCGCGGGTGGAGGCCAACAGCCTGGAGACCGCCCAGCGGGCTGCCCTCGCCGGCCTGGGCATTGCGCCGCTGCTGCAGCTCACCTGCCAGCCCCACCTCGATCGGGGGGAGCTGGTCGAGGTGCTCCAGGGGGCACTGCCCGACCACGCTCCGATGTGGGCCCTCGCGCCCCTCGGGCGGGTGCGCTCCGCGGCCGCGGGGGCCCTGCTGGCCCATGTGACCGAGGCCGCTCGTGGCATGCTGGCGACGCCATGAACGAGCTGCCCGCCGACTTCGCCGAGCTCGCCCGCGACCGCCTGCTGCGGCAGCGCGGCGACGCCGAGGTGGTCATCGACGGCGACACGCTCCTGGTGGAGATCCCCGGCCGCGAGCGCTCGGTGGTCAGCCTGCACAACGTGTGGCGCTCCATCGAGGCCTACCGCGACCGCCCCCAGAGCCTGACCGGGGCCGTCGACGACTGGGCCCGCCGCACAGTGATGCCCGTCGAGACCCCCGCCACCCCCGAGGCTCTCGCCGCCAGCCTCAAGCTGCTGATCAAGGCGCCGGCATTCGTCGAGGAGATGGTCGAGCGTGGCCTCGAGGTGCCGGTGCTGTCGCTGGTTCCGGGGGTGGCCGCCCTGTTCGTCGCCGACACCGAGCACCACATGCGCTTCCTCGACGCCGACGCGCTGCAGGCCACCGGCCTGTCGCCGAGCGAGGCCGCCGGGCGTGCCGTCGACAACCTGTACGAGCACCTGCGAGACCAGCTGGAGATGCACGGCGACACGCGCCGCATGTACACCTGCGGAGGGCACTACGAGGCCAGCCTCATGCTCTTCGAGGGGTTCTGGGACGCCCGAGAAGCCGAGCAGGGGCCGCTGCTCGTCGCCATCCCCGCCCGCGACCTGTGCCTGTCGGCCCCCGCCGACGACCCCGAGGCGGTGGCGGCGCTGGAGGCCGACGTGCGCGACGCCTTCGAGCGGGACGTGCCCTACCTGCTGGTGCCCTACCTGTATGAGCGGCGCGACGGTGCCTGGCAGATCGCGCGCTCGGCGGTGGCCGAAGAAGCGGCCTACACCTTGCTCACGGTGCACGCCGACGACGTGGCGGGACGGTCGCCGGGGAGCGGCGCCGAGGTGCGCCTGGGCATGGTCGCTCCGGGGCTGTTCACCGGGCTCGCCGACCCATCGACCGGGCGCTTCGCGGGCTTCGCCGAGGGCGAGGTACCCCAGGAGCCGGGGGCCCAGGCCATTCGAGCCCGGCTGCTGGCGCGGCGCCCCACCCTCACGACGACCGACGGGGTGACCGAGCTGCGCGACGAGGGAGGCCCCGCCATCGACCTGCTCCTGCACACCCACACCATCGCCCAGGCCCTGGGCGACGACTACCTCGTCGGGCTGCCCCACCCCGGCGTGGTGCTCGCCGCCCCCGCAGAGCAGGCCGACGCCCTACGTCAGCGGGTCATCGCCGCCTACGACGAAGCAGGTGACGATCGGCTCACCACGACCCTGTTTCGTGAAGACGACGAGGGGCTGCACGCCTGGCCCGCCGAGCAGGACTGCCCCGAGTGCGAGGCCAGGGTGTCCACCGCGGCCGTGCGCTGCTGGCGCTGCGACGAGCCCCTGTACGACAACGCCTTCTTCCGGTGGGTGTGGGAGTCTCTCGCCCTGACCGTGGTGCTGTCCGGCGTCCTGTGGGCGGCGGGGGCCCTCACCCAGTGGACGACCCCCTGGGTGCTGTGGGGGGAGGTCTACCTGTTCGCGTGGGTGCCCCGTGCCGGCGCGCTGGGGGCGAGCCGGGAACAGGCCCTCGCCACGTTCGTCAGCGGCTGGTACCGCTGGTTGATCCCAGCCGGGCTTCTCTACAGCCTGTGGCAGGTCCCGACACGGGTGGGCGCATGGCAGGCTGCCGTCACCAGTGATGGGTGGACCTCCCCTGTCGCCCTGTCCGTCGTCATCTACGGGGGCCTGTCCCTCGGCTTGCTGTGGCTGTGCATCGACATCGCCCGAACCTTCGGCAGCTCGGCGCTGCTGCCCTGGGCGCCACTGCCGTACCGGCGCGACTGAGAGGGCCATGCGCACCCCCCCCGAGCTCCTCATCGTCCTCGCTGCCTGCGGCGGCCCTGACGGGCTGTCCGAGCACGCCGTCGCCGAGGGCAGCTACACCGTGTTCGTGCCCGACGGGGTCGACCCCACCACCGCACCCGCCCTCGTCCACCTGCACGCCAACGGCCTCGGCGCGACCACCGCGAGCAGCGCGTCGGTTCAGGAAGCCCTGGCCACCGAGGGCCTGGTGGGCATCTTCCCCGAGGGCTGGGGCGACGACGCGTCGACCGACTGGAACGTCGGCGACAACCGCCACGACATCCCCCGCGACGACGTGGCCTTTCTGGTGGCCGTCGGCGACGACGTGCGCGACCGCTACGCGCCCACCGAGCTGTGGCTGGGAGGCAGCTCCAAGGGCGGTGCCATGACCTACGAGCTCGCCTGCCTGGCCGACGACAGTGCCTACGACGGCTTTCTGCCCATGCACGGCGCCATCGAGAAGGCCCTGCCCGGCCCCTGCACGCACCCCCCGAGGCCGCTGCACCACCTGCAGGGCCGGGCCGACGACGACCACTGGCCCCTATGGACGGCCGACCGCCCGGAGTCCAGCCACATGGGCATCATGGACTCCCTGCTGGCGCTGGTGGGCACCGACGACACCTGCCTCGACGCCACGGTGGCCGAAGACGAAGAGGGCTGCCAGGTGTGGGCGACGTGTGCCGCCGAGGTGCGCCTGTGCTGGCACTCCGGCGGCCATCGGCTGCCTGGCGACTGGGTGGCGCGCCAGGCCGAGGCCCTGCGCGCGCTGCGCTGAGCGCTACTCGACCGGCGGGATGGTCAGCTCTTGACCGATCCGCAGGCTCTTGGCAGTGACGCCGTTGGCCTTCTCGATGGGCTTCGTGAGCTGGCTGTCACCGTAGTAGTGGTAGGCGATGTGCGACAGCGTGTTGCCCGAGGCCACCGTGTGGGTGGCACCGCGGGTGCGGGCCAGCACCGTGACCGCCTCGGTGTCGACGCCAGAGAGGCCCTCGACCCCTCCGAGCACCTGCTCCGCGGTCTTGCGCTGCTTGTGCGTGGTGACCTCACCCGACAGCACCGCCTGGCCCTCGGAGATCTTCAGCTCCAGCGAGGTCCCCTCCAGCAGAGGTGCCTCGGACAAGGCCCGGGCGGCCTTCGCGGCCACGCTGGCACCCTGCGGGTCGCGCTGCGCATCGGCAGGGTCGGTCTCCACCTTCACGCCCTCGGGGAGGTTCTCCTCGGCGAGGAGCTCCTCGGCCTCGGCCACGGCCACCTCGTCGGCGGTGGGCTCCTCGGCCGGGGCGCCGCCGAACAGCAAGCTGGCGACGATGAACAGGGTGGCGAGGCTCGACACGCCCACCGTGGCCCAGGCCCACTTGCGGACCTCGCGCTCCAGATCGGTCGCGCGGCCGGTGAGCTGCGCATGCTCGCTGCGGAGGCGACGGGCCTCGGAGCGCAGGGAGCGCACCTCGCCCTGCTCCCGGGCGCGCAGCGCGGAGCGATGCTCCTCGGCGCTGGCCCGCTCGGCCTGCAGGTGGTCTTCGACGGCGCGGCGAAGGGTCGGGGGCACCGACACGCCGCAGTTCGCTGCCTCGTCGAGGGACGAGATGGCGTCTTGCCACCGCTGACCTGCCACGTGCACCCGGGCCAGCATCAGCCGCGCCTGGCCATCGTCGGGGGCCATGCACAGCAGCATCTGCAGCCGCTCGCGGGCCAGCCGCAGGTGGCCCTCCTGCGCGTAGCGGAGCGCCTCGTTGTACAGCTCGTTGAGCGGATCGAGCCCAGCCATCTCCGCGGCCTCGCGCAGCGCACGGGGCACGCCACCGAGAGGCACGGGCTGCTCGCTGTGAGACTGGCGAGAGCTGCCGTCGAAGTCGAAGTCGGCGACGACGCCCTCGTCGAGAGGCGAGAGCTGAGGCTCTTCACGGGCATCGTGGAGCGCGCCGGGGGTGGGCACGCTGATCGGGTCGATCACGATCTGCATGGGAGGGTCCGTGGATGGGGAGGGATGGGGGGGACGAACGGGAAGGGAGGGGGCTCGCGGGAGGAGCCGGAGGGTGCTGGGGACGCGGTGGGTCGCCTGGCGGCGCCGCGGGAACACCCGACCTCTCGTATAGCACAGATGGAGGACCATGCTCGAACCAACCTTAGGGAAAAGGTTGCAGCAAGGTTTCATCCTTGGCAATCGTGCCCCACCCCTATTGGTGCCCCCGCGGGGTCGGCGTGGCGCGATAGGAGGCGCCTCGCACGGAGGCCCCCATGGGCAAGAAAGTCATCGTCACCCCCAACTCGTGGATGCCTCGCGGTGAGGCGCAGTGCGTGGGCGGAGGCCAGCGCCCCCTGGTCGTGTGGCAGGGCATCCCGGGAGAGACCGCCAAGGTCGACGTGCTCTTCAAGGGGCAGAACCAGGTGTTCGGCCGCTGGCTGTCGAGCCAGGAGCCCTCTCCCCACCGTGTCGAGCCCGTCTGCGAGAAGGTAGGCCTGTGCGGCGGCTGCCCGTGGATGCACCTCGACCCCGAAGGCCAGCGGCAGGGCCACGAGCAGCGCGTGCGCGACGAGTTCGACCGGGTGGGCCTCGATGTCGACATCGCCGACTACCACCACGCGCCCGACCTCGAAGACTTCCGCCACGTCATCAAGGTGGGCTTCGCCCGCAACGACCGTGGTGGCCTGCGCATGGGCGCATGGGGTCGGCGCACCCGCGAGATCATCGCCATCCCCCACTGCAACGTCGCCGCGCCCGTGCTGCGCAAGGTGATGATGTCGCTGGCGCACCACGCCATCCAGCTCGACATCCACCCCTACGACCCGAAGACTCAGCGGGGCATCCTGCGCTCGGCGGTGCTGCGGGCGTCGTCGACCACCGGCGAGGTCCTCATCACCCTGGTCGCCGCCAAGCGCACCCGCTTCCTCACCGAGCTGGCCGAGGCGGTCGCTCAAGGGTGCTCCGAGGTCGTCGGCGTGTGGCTGCACATCAACTCCGGCGACGGCAACGCCATCTTCGTCCGCGACGACCAGGGCGTCATCGGCGCGGTCCGCCTCGCCGGCAAGGAGTTCATCGAAGACAGCCTGGGCGACACCACCTACCGCATCGGCCCCGGCGACTTCTTCCAGACCCACCCCGCCATGGCAGCAAAGCTGTACGAGCGCACCATCGACCGCCTCGACCTGACGCAGGAAGACACGCTGCTCGACCTGTACTCGGGGGTGGGCGGCATCGCGATGGCCGCCGCCGAGACAGCAGGCTTCGTGCTGGGCGTCGAGGCCGTCGACGGGGCCGTGCAGCGGGCTCGGGAGGCCGCCCGCGCCAACCGGAGCAAGGCCGAGTTCATGCAGGGCACGGTGATGGAGGTGCTCCCCGAGCTGACCACCCGCTTCGAGGGCGTCGGCCCCAAGGTGGTCGTCGACCCTGCACGTCGCGGCCTCGAAGACGACGTGGGCCGGGCCATCCACTCCCTGCGCCCCAGCCGCCTCGCCTACGTCGCGTGCAGCGCCAGCTCCCTGGCCCGCGACGTGCGCGCCTTCGTCGACAACGGCTGGCGCCTGCAGCCCGTGGAGGTGTTCGCGATGTTCCCGAACACGCCCCATGTCGAGGTCCTCGCCATCCTCGAGCCCCCCGAGGCACCCAAGGCCACGCGGCGGGCGCCCAAGCGCAAGCTGGTGCGGTAGGCCGCGTATCGCCGATGCAACTCGGTCTTCCCGGGCTCGTCGTACAAGAGGAGCACACCAACCGGGAGTTCCCATGTTCCGCATCGACCTGTCCAAGCTCGGCAAGTTCAACGACGACACCGTGCTGAAGGCTGCCACCAAGGAGGAGCTGAAGAACAAGGTCCGCGACCACCTCAAGGGGAAGAACCCCCAGCGGTGGAACGCGATGAGCGACGACGAGCAGAAGCGGCTCAAGACGAAGCTCGCCGAGATCATCGAGTCTCGCTGAGGCCACGACACGCACGCAGGGAACGTCGACCTGCCCTCGGGTGTAGGATTCGCCGACGGAGGTACCGCGTGCGTGCAATGGCAAGGATCGGGCTGGTGGGGCTGCTCGCGACCACGAGCCCCGCCTGGGGGCAAGACGCCCCCGTCGATGCCCCCGCCGACGAGGAGCTCGTCTTCAACTTCGACGAGCTGATCATCGGCACCCTGCAGGCCGAGGGCGAGGCCACCGAGGCCGACGCCGATCGCCTCCACGCCGCGCTCGTGGCGCGCTTCGCGAAGAACAACCCCCTCATCGCCATCGCCGATGTGCCGCGCTTCGAGGTGCAAGACTACGGAGCCGACGTCTACCTGCGCGCGTGCCCGCCGGGGCAATACGGCGACTGCGCGCTGGTGGTCGGGCAGCGCTCCGATGCCGTCTGGATCGTCGGGGGCACGGTCGACAAGGTGGTCGACGAGCTCGACGACACCAAGCGCAACGACAAGCTGACGCTGTTCTTCGTCGACATCCCCAACGCCACCATCGTGGCCACGTTCACGCTGGTCCTCGACGGCTCCGACGACGCCGCGGTCATCGACGGCATCGCCCGCGCCTACGACGACATGGTGCAGGGCGAGTACGACACCAAAGACGTGCGCGGCGATCTGGGCGACCCCGAGGCCGAGGCCGCCCTGCAGAAGGCGAGGGCCGACCGCATCGCCGCCGCCCTCGCCGACCTCGAAGCCCAGCTCGGCGACGTCATCCGCGGCGAGGTGGTGCGCGGCGAGCGCAAGGTCACCAAAGAAGAGCTCGACAGCTACGAAGACCGCGAAGAGCTGGCCCCCTGGGAGCGCGCCGGCATGAAGAAGAACGAATACCTGCGCTTCGCCAACTCCGGTAAGTCGCTGGGCGACTGGCGGCGCGAGAGCACCGGCCGCTTCGGCCAGGTGATCGCCAGGGTGGGCTTCGGCGGCGGCAGCGGGCCCTACAGCCAGGGCTACGACAGCCAGGTGTTGTTGAGCGGCACGAACCTGCAGCCCATCCACACCATCCAGCTCTCAGAGGTGCGCCGCGGCGGCACCGGGGTGGTGGATCTGGAGCTCGGCGTGGGCGTGGCCCCCTGGGTGGAGGTGATGTTCGCCGCGGGCTTCCGCACCGGAAAGGTCACGCTGAGCAACGCCGAGTACAAGCAGGGCGACTTCTTCCAGCCGGCGAAGGAGTCCACCCAGGCCCTCAACACCTCGCAGCTCGGCGTGCGGGCCGCCTTCGCCCCCGGGGTGCACTGGCTGGCCCGACCCACCGTCGGCGTGGGCTTCGCAGCGTGGAGCGGGGTCGGCGTCGAGGGCAGCCCACGGCTGTCCTCGCTGCCCAAGCCCAAGGCCACCTTCCTGGAGCTGCTCCCCGGCGTGGAGCTGTCGGCCAGCAAGACGGTGAACCTGTTCGCCCGCGGGCTGTTCGCCCTGCCTGTGGGGGCCGCCAAGACGCAGCTCGAGGAGCTCGGCGGCGACTACCAGACCAGCACCACCGGCGCCTACGACGACGACAACGCGCGCCTCGACAACCCGCCCATCCCGGGAGGGGCTGCCGGCCTCGGGGCCTCGGTGCAGGTGGGCCTCACCCTGCGCTTCGGCCCGCTGTGGAAGGTCGACACCTCGGTGAAGAGCAGCATCGACATGGAAGACGAGCCCGACTTCTAGCGACTACTCGTCGGTGGCCACGTCGAGGCCCATCACCTGCTGCAGGTAGAGCACCACCGCCTCGTTCATCGCATCGCGGTTCGACTTCTTGCGGAAGCCGTGCCCTTCGTCGAGGGCGAGCATGTACCAGGCCTCCGAGCCGCTGTCGCGCACCGCCGCGACGATCTGCTCCGCCTCGCTGGCAGGCACCCGTGGGTCGTTGGCTCCCTGGATGACGAACAGCGGATCTTCGATCTCGCCGGCATGCTTCAGTGGGCTGATCTCGTCGAAGAAGGCCGCGATCTTGGGATCGCGCTCGTCGCCGTACTCCGCCCGTCGCAGGTCGCGCCGGTAGTCTTTGGTGTTCTTGAGGAAGGTCTTGAAGTCGGAGATCCCGACGATGTCGACCCCGCCCGCGAGGCGATCGGCGAAGTCGATCATCGAGGCGAGCACCATGTAGCCGCCGTACGACCCGCCGTAGACCACGACCCGCTCGGCATCCATGTCGTCTTGGGTGCCAATCCAGTCCAACAGACCTCCGATGTCGGCCACCGACTTCTTTCGGTTCAGGCCGTTGTCCATCGCCAGGTATTCGCTGCCGAAGCCGCTCGAGCCTCGCACGTTGGGCACCACCACCGTCACGCCCAGCTCGCTGGCCCAGAACTGGTAGGTCGACGAGAAGTAGGGTCGGGACTGCCCCTCGGGGCCCCCATGGATGGAGATCACCACCGGCTTCGGGCCCTCGCCGCGGGCGCGGTACACGAAGGCGGGCACCTCCAAGCCGTCGAAGCTGTCGAAGCGGAAGAACTCGGGCTGCACGAACTGCTCGGGGTTGAGCCCGCCGACCTCCGAGGTCGTCCAGCGTGTCAGCTCCGTCTCGCCCACCTCGAAGCTGTAGACATCCCCCGGAGCGTCGGCGCGGTTGAGCGTCAGCCCCACCGTGTGGCCCGCCGCGTCGAACTCGAGGCCATACAGCACGCCTGGGGGCAGCTCGGGCACGGGCACCGCACTCCAGTCTTCCGTCTTGCGCAGGTACAGCCCACTCCGGCCATCCTCGTTGGTGGTGTAGGCCAGCAGCGAGCCATCGGCGGACAGGGCCAGGCTGTCGACATCGAAGTCGGTGGCCTCCACCAGCAGCTCGGCCTTGCCTCGCCCGAGGGGGAGCCGCCACAGCTGCGTGCGGTCGGACTTCTCGTTGCTCGCCACGTACAGATGCCGGCCGTCGGGCGACAGCTCGGCACCCTGGTAGGCGATGGGCTTGCGGGACTTGTTGATCTGCAGCGCGTCACCGGTGGCCAGGTTCACCTGATGCAGCTCCGACTCGCTGGCCGACACGTAGTGGTAGGCCAGCACCTGCTCGTCGCCGGGGAAGAAGTCGACCACGCCCCAGGCCCCATCCGTCGTCCATTTTCGCTCGCGGGACCCCGCATCCCGCGGATCGGCGACCACCAGCTCCTTGGCGGTGCCCTCCAGGTCGCCGAACCAGGCCACCTTGCTGCCGTCTTCGTTGAAGGTCGGGTCGCCCGCGCGACCGGGGCCCTCCGACAGCTGGCTCGACGCCCCCGTGGCCAGGTCGAGCGACCACACCTGGAACTGCTCGCTCCCCCCCACGTCGCGCGACAGCAGCACCAGCTCCGGATCGGTGGGGCTCGGCACGACGCCGCGGATCGGCTCGTCATAGAAGGTGAGCTGCGTACGCGCCGCGCCAGGGGCGGCCACGTGGTGCAGCTGGCTGACCTCCCCAAAGCGGGTGACGATCAACGCCCCGTCGTCGTCGGGAAGGAAGTCGATCAGGCTGGCACTCCGCACGTTCTGGAACTGACGCATGCGCTCGGCCACGGCCGCTGGCGTCTCCGGCACGTTCTCGAGCACGAGCTGGCCGACCTCTCGACGGTCGACCTCGGCGGCGTGGGTCAGGGCGAGCAAGGACAGGCTGACGAGCACGGGCACCTCCGGCAGGCGCGCACCCTATCAGAAGGTCGCCCCTGCAGACCGGTCGACGAGGGTGCGAGGCAGGCCCAGCGGCGCCTCCCAAGGCCCCGGCAGGGTCACCCAGAACGTGCTGCCTTCGCCCGGGACGGAGCGCACCCCCACCTCTCCCCCCAGCCGATGGGCGCGGTCGCGACACAAGGCGAGACCCAGGCCCGCTCCCCCCACCCGCCGGGTGGAGCTGTCGTCGACCTGGGCGAAGCGCTCGAAGATGCGCTCGAGGTGCTCCGCCTCGATCCCGACGCCATCGTCGTGCACCTCCAGGAGCAGCCGGTCGACGCTCCCCTCCGCCCGCACCACCACCGAGCCCCCGGGAGCGTGGGTCAGGGCATTGGAGACCAGCTGCAGCACGATCTGCTCCAGCTGACGCTGGTCGGTGTGTGCCTGCAGTGGCGGCACGTGCAGCTCGAGGCGGGCGCCCGAGCGCGCACGCAGGGGCTCCAGCAGGCGGGCGACCTCTGCGACGACGTGGTCCAGCCGCACCGTCTCTTTCCGCAGCGCGATCGCCCCTGCCTCGATGCGAGCCAGGTCGAGGAGATCGTCGATCATGTCGGTCAGGCGGCCAGCAGCCCCCAGCACACGATCGAGGTCGCCCACGAGCTCGTCGTTGTCGCTGCCTTCGAGCTCCTCCCGCACCATCTCCGAGTAGCCGGTGACCGCGTTCAGCGGTGTGCGTAGCTCGTGGCTCATGTTGGCCAGGAACCGAGACTTCGCCCGGTCAGCCATCTTCGCCTGCAGCTCGGCGGCCTTGCGCTCGGCGACCTCCCGCTGGAGGGCCTCCGTGCGCTCGTGGACACGCTCCTCCAGCTCCTGGCGGGCCTCGCGGAGTGCTTGCTCGGCCCGGGCCCTGCCTACCGTCACCAGCCCCATCCCCAGCACCAGGGTGGTCGACAGCAGCCAGACCAGCGGCAGCGCCATGGCGGGTTCCGCCACCTGCCCATCGGCCAGCCACGCCCCCAGCAATGCCACGCCCAGGAAGGCCACCACCTCGCGAACCGATGTCAGCACACTGGCCGTGAGCGCCTGGATCAGCATCAGCGACACCACGGCCCCCGCGGGGAGGCCCATCTGTACCGCACGAAGCTGAAAGATGGCGTAGAGCACCAGGGCCACCACGACGCTCGACCGGCGTAGATGGCGACGAACCGCCTCCGAGCGCCGCTCACCCCACACCAGCAGCAGCGCGATCGCCGACAACGCGCCTCGCCACCACAGCCCGGTGACATGCCCTGGCTCCACCGCAGCCACCACCAACCCGAACGTCGGCACGGCCACGATCATCACCCACAACAGCACCCTGGCGGGCCGGTTCACATCGATGGGGAGGGAGGAGGTCACGGTCTCCTGTCGGCCCGCAGGAGGCATCGCTAGAGTCTCATGGCGGTTTGTTCGTGGCAAACCGAGCCACCTGGCTCGCTCATCCGACGTACCATCGGAACGTGCCAGCCTCGCTACCCACCCCCACCGCCTCCGAGGCCGCCTTCATGGCGGCATGTAGTGCGGTGGTGTGCGTGATCGCGTACGTGCAGATGACCGTCGTCATCGGCGTGCGCCCCGCCGATCTGCAGCTACCACAGTTTGCCTTGCCCGTGCTGGTCGGCGTGCTGTTCTCCGTGCTGCCGCTGTGGCTCCGCCGCACCCAGCATGCCCTCGCCGAGCAGAGTGATGCGCTGGCCAGCGAGCAAGCGCGGACCGCCAACCTGCATGCCCACGTCGCCGAGCTGGCGGCCGAGCGAAAGACCATGCTCGAGCATGCCCACGAGGCACTCCTCCAGCATCACAAGGCCGCGCTGGCCGGTACCCTCGCAGGCCAGATCGCCCACGACCTCAACGGCCTGCTCACGGTGATCGCCCAGGTCAACGAGCTCGTGCGAGAGCAAGCCCACGACACCGGCGATCTCGACAGCATCGACTACGCCGTCGATCGAGCCGCTCGACTCAGTCGGCGCCTGCTGGAGCTGGTCCGACAGGGCGCCACGGCGACCCCCGCTCTCGTACAGGTCGACGACGTGGTGGGCCAGCTGCATCCCGTGCTCTCCCACCTGGCCGCAGCGCATGTCGTCCACCATCAGACGGGTGCGCAGCACCCAGCGTGGGTCAGCCCAGCGGGGCTCGAGCTCGCGGTGCTCAACCTGGTAGGCAACGCCCGCGACGCCGCACCCGAGGGCAGCGAGATCGTGGTGCGCACCCACTCCACCGAAGCAGGGGTGACCATCGACGTGGTCGACCAGGGCACCGGGCTGACCCCCACCGCCCTGGCTCGGGCCACCGAGCCCCTGTTCACGACGAAGGGAGCCGACGGCACCGGGCTGGGGCTCACCATCGTGCAAGACGTGGCCTCGTCGTGCGGGGGCTCCTTCGAGCTGTGTGCCACTCCGGGAGGCGGCACGACGGCGAGGCTCTTCCTCCCCACCTCGGCGCCGGCGGCTCACCCCTCGGCCTGATCTCCGGGGGCTCGACCGCTCACCTTCCACCCCGATGCCCACGCGGTGGGAAGCAGCACGGCGGCCGCCGCGAACACGGCGACGAGGCCGACGACGACGAGCAGGCCCATCCCACGCACCCCCCGCGATCCGGCTAGCGTCAGGGAGGCGAAGCTGGCGATCGTCGTCACCGTCGAGATGCTCGCCGCCACACCGGTCGTGAGCAGGGCTCGCCGCACCCCTCCAGGCCCCTCGTCGGCCAGCCGGTGCAGCAGGTGGATCACCACGTCGACGCCGATGCCCAGGAGGATCGGAATCCCGACGACGTTCATCACCGTCAGCTGCACGCCGAGGAGCTGCAGCGCCGAGCCTGCCCACACCATGCCCGCCGTCAGCACCCCGAGCGCCGTGGCGATCCAGTGAGGCCTCCGCAGGTCGATGGCACACAGCAGCGAGACCAACAGCACCGCGAGGCCGGCCACCTTCGGCATATCGGCCGAGATGTGCCGATACAGCGCGCCGAGGGCGACGTACTGGCTCGCCGCGAGGGAGGGGTCGCCGACCAGCTCGGTCACCTCGGCTTCCAGCGCAGCCGCCTCCCGCAGGTCCCACATGTTGCCCTCGGGCACGAGCAGCAGACGCGCCTCGCCCTCTCGCACACCGAGCACATCGCGCACGGGGGCGGGCAGGTCGGCCTCGGAGACCTCCCCGAGCGCCAGCCCACGGAGCGGGGCGAGCTGCTCGAGGAGCGGAGGCGGCAGGTAGCGGCTGTTGTCGTGCTCCACCTGGGCCTGCAGGTCGCGCAGGGCGGCGAGGCGCCGTGGCTGGTCATCAGGCAGCACGTCGCGCACCGACACCACCCTGGCCACATGTGGCGCCTGCTTCACCGCCTCACCGAGCCGCACCGCAGCGGCATCTCGGGTGGCGGCATCCGCGTAGCGAACCACCACCGGCGTGTAGGACTCCTTGGCCAGCGCCCGCTCCACCTCCGACAGCTCCGCATAGGCCAGCCCATCGCGACGCAGCGCCGAGAAGTCGTACTCCCACTCCAGCTTGGGCAGCAACGACACCGCGACAACCCCCGTGACCAGCGCTGCCACCATCAGCCCCACGGGGGCCAGGGCGTAGCGGCTGTCGGTGCTGTGAGGGCGCGCTACGGTGCCGAACAGAGGGCGGCCGGTGTGGTCGAGCAGCGACAGCAACAACGGCAGCCCCACCAGCATCGCGAACAGGCACAGCATCAGGCCCATGGCCAGGATGAGGCCCAGCTGTTGGAAGCCGCGGAAGTCTGCGATGGCGAGAGCGAGAAAGCCCGCGGCGGAGGTCAGCGCAGCCGTCATGCAGGGGGGGCCCGTGCGGTCCCACGCTTCTATGATCGCCTCGCGCGACGCCATGCCCTGCGCCCGCAGCTCGCGCACCCGCCCCACCAGGTGCACGGCGAAGTCGATCCCCAGGCCGAACAGGATGGCCGTTCCGAACGACGTGTAGGTGTTCAGGCTGCCGATGAACACCGCCACCAGTGCCAGGTTCACGAGGTTGGCCCCGACCAGCGGCACGAACACCAGCAGCGGGGCGCGCCATCCGCGGAAGGCCACCACGATCAGGGTGAGCACCGCCGCCACCGACGCCGCGCTCGTCCACACCAGATCGGACTGGATGCCCTCCATGTCTTCCACGTTGTGGCGATAGGCCCCCCCCACCCACGTGAGCGAGACCCCTGGATGGGCCCGCAGGGTCTCGTCGAGGCGCTCATCGAGCCGCTCGACGAAGCGCTTGGCGAAGGGCGGATCCATCGCGTCACCGGTCGGCTTGATCATCAGCCTCCCTTCGCCCTCCTCCATGCCCGGAAGCAGCGCGAGGTCGGATGCCTGCCGAATCCCTTCGGCCAGGGGACCCAGCTCCATCAGGCGCGCCGCCATCAGCCCGTTCATCGCGGGACCGAGCAACACGGCGCCCTTCACCCGAGCCGCCAGCTCCTCCACGCTGTCGGGCTCGAGACGGAGCAGCCCGATGCGGGTGGCCAGCTGCTCATCGACATCGTGAGCCACCCAGGCCACCTCGGGCAGCGGCTCGAGGGCAGCCTGGAGCGACGCGAGGGCGGCATCGAGCTCGTCGGGATCGTCGCTGGCGAGGGCCACGGTGGTGAGGTTGATGCCCCCCTCTTCGGCGAGGGACCGCAGCGCCTCCGCCGACGGCTCCCCTGCCGGAAGCAGGCGGACCAGGTTGGGCTCGATCGCAGGGGGCAGGCCGACGACGGCCGACACCAGGCACACCACCAGCAAGACCAGCGCCACGGGGAGGCGATGGTCGAGCACGAAGCGTGCGAGCTGTCCGTAGGGCCCCAGGCAGACCTCCGAGCCCGGCGCCTATCGCCGACAGGGCCAGCCCTCCAGCCACGAAACGTCGCGGGTCGAGGGAATCGCCGTTGACGCTCGCGATGGGTGCGATAGCTCGGCGCCGCATCGGGGGTGCTCTCATGGCGCGTCACATCATCTTTCTCGAGCCCGGATTCCCGGGGAACCAGCGTGAGTTCGTTCGCGCCCTCTACCAGACCGGGGCCATGGTCACCGGGATCGGCACCGCTCCCCGCGAGGCCTACGACCACGATCTGCGCACGTGGATGCACGGCTACGAGCAGGTCCCCAGCACGGCCAGCGTGCCCGCCCTCGTCGATGCCGTGCGCCGCATCCAGAAGCGAGGCCCGTGGGTGCACGACCTGGTCAGCACCATCGAGGCGCTGATGATCCCGGCCGCCGAGACGCGTCAGCTCACGGGCATTCCCGGCATGAGCGTCGAGCAGACGACCCTGGTGCGCGACAAGTACCAGATGAAGCAGTTCCTGCAGGCCAAGGGCATCCGCTGCGCGCTGTCGGCCGAGGTCGGCTCCGAGGCCCAGGCCATCGCGTTCGTGGAGAAGGTCGGCTTCCCGGTCATCCTCAAGCCCCTGGCAGCCGCGGGGGCCGCCGGCACCTGGCGCGCCGACGACCTCGGTGGCCTGCAGCGCGCGCTGGCCGAGTCGGGTGCCAACCCGCACCGCCCCGTCATGATGGAGGAGTTCGTCAGCGGCCACGAAGGCTTCTGGGACACCCTCACCGTGGGCGGCAAGGTCGTCTACGAGCAGATCTGCCACTACTACCCGAACGTGCTCGAGGCGATGCGCACCCGCGACTGCAGCCCCATCGTCATGGTCACCAACCGGATGAACGTCGACAGCTACGACCAGCTCAAGATCTTCGGTCGGCAGGTGCTGACGGCGCTGGGGATCGAGACGAGCCCCACCCACATGGAGTGGTTCATCGGGCCCAAGGGCCTGTTCTTCAGCGAGATCGGCGCTCGGCCCCCCGGGGTTCGCGTGTGGGACCTGTACTGCGAGGCCAACGAGTTCGACCTGTACCGCGCCTGGGCCGACGCCATCGTGTTCGGCCGCAGCCACCCCCGCCCCAGCCGCCGCTTCAGCGCCGGCATGGTCGCCCTGCGCCCCAACCGCGACGGCCGCATCGTCGGCTACAGCGGGGTCGACACCATCAAGCAGCGCTACGGCGACTTCCTCATCCGGATGCACCTGCCTCCCGTGGGATCGCGTACCCAGCCCATCGACACCGGGTACATGGGCAACGCCTGGGTCTGGGGCAAGCACCCCGACTACGACCTGTGCAAGCAGATGCTCGAAGACGTGGGTCGCACCATCAAGGTGTGGGCCGAGTAGTTGCGCCATTGGCAGCCCGCAGCAGGTAGGCTGTCGCCGTGGATGCAGGCGATCGCATAGGCCCCTGGGAGGTGAGCCGCCCCCTCGGCGAAGGGGGAATGGGTGAGGTGTGGCTGTGTTCCCACAGCGAGACCGGCACCAAGGGCGCCCTCAAGGTCCTCAAGGCCGTGAAAGACCAGGCTGCGCTCGCCCGGTTCCGACGGGAGATGCAAGCCCTCGGCAAGCTGCGCCACCACGCCATCGTCAAGCTCCTCGACTCCGACCTGTCGAACGCCAGCATGCCCTGGTTGGTGATGGAGCACATCGCTGGTGACTCCCTCGAGGCGGTGATCGAGCGTGGTCCGATGCACCCCCCCGCGTGCCTGCGCGCCTTCGCCGCCCTGGCAGATGGCCTCGCCCAGGCCCATGCCTACGGCATCCACCACCGTGACGTGAAGTCCAACAACGTCATCATGCAGCACAACGGCACCATGGTGCTGGTCGACTTCGGAGCCGCCATCGAAGACGACTCCAGCCAGGTCACCCACGCGGGCCTGCTGCTGGGAACCACCCGCTACCTGGCCCCCGAGGTGGTCTGTGGCGACGAGCGCGACAACGTCATGGCCGACATCTACGCGCTGGGGATGCTCTGCTACGAGGCGCTGACGGGCAGCCACGCCTTCCGCGGGCCCAAAGGCGAGGTCCTCCGATTCCATCAGGTGCTGAGCCTCAAGATGAAGCTCGACGCCCTCGATCCGGGCCCCGCCTTCCCCGACGAGGTGCGGCACGCCATTCGGCTCACGACCGACAAGAACCCTGACAAGCGCCTGAACCGGATGGACGACGTCGCCGACCTGCTGGAGGTGGCCTCGGGAGCCGGCGGCCACACGCCCATGATGTCGCTGCGTCAGTCCGAGCGCCTCGCGGAGCTGGCCAGCCGCCCAGACACGCCCACCCACGATCGGCGACAGAGGGCACCGCGCAAGAAGGCCCGTGGCTCCGCAGAGCCCACCGAGCCCGTGGAGGCAGCCGAGGCGCTGTCGTCGACCATCGAGCTCGACGAGACGCCCCCTCCCGTCGCGGATGCCCCGACGGTGCGCCTCACCCGCACCGACAGCCTCTCACCGACCGAGTCTGCGCTGATCCCCGACACGTCGCGCGGCTTCGACTGGCTGCTGTTCGGGGCGCTGCTGTTCCTCTTCGTCGGCCTGATGACGAGCGTCGCCATCCTCGGTGTGGGGCTCACCATCGCCATGTCGAGTCAGTAGCGCCGCGGGTCGGCGGTGCACCGGTTAGGCTGCCGCCGTGTGGTTCCTCGCCCTGATTGCCTGCAAGAGCGCCCCCGAGCCGTCGCCGGTCGACGAGCCCGTTCCGTCGACCGTGCGGGTGCTGGAGCCCCAGGCGAGGGCCAGCCGCGTGTCCATGGCCCTGCGCGGCGTGCGGCCTTCGGCTGACGAGCTCGCGCGGGTCGAGGCCGATCCCGAGGTCCTCCCCCAGCTGGTCGACGACTGGCTGCAGGATCCTCGCTACGGTGTCACGGTGCGCGACCTGCACGCCGATCTGCTGTGGATGCGGGCCGACACCCGCCCCCAGTGGCCTGCCCGGCACGACCTCGAGATCTACACCCAGCAGCAGGTCACCACGAGCTTTCAGGAAGCGCCGCTGATGCTCGTGGAGCACATCGTGCTCGAGGGCCGCCCCTACACCGACGTGCTCACGGCCGACTTCACCCTCGCCGACGAGGTCGTCGCGACGATGGAGGGCTTGGCCTACGACCCCGACGGGGCACCCTGGCAGGTCACCCACCACGTCGACGGGCGCCCCCAGTCGGGCCTGCTGTCGTCGACGGGCCTGTGGCAGCGCTGGTACACCAACTCATCGGGCAAGCACCGCAACCGAGCGAACATGGTGTCGCGGGCGTTCCTGTGCGACGAGATCGGCGCCCTCGACATGCCGGTGTTTCCCACCACCGACACCACCGACAACCAGGCCACCGCCGACGCCCTGCGCAACGACCCGGGGTGTGTGGCATGCCACGTCAACCTCGACCCTCTCGCTGCCTATTTCTGGCCCTACTACATCAACATCCTGTCGAGCGACATCGACGCGGCAGAAGCCAGCGGGTGCACCACCAACCCCGACCATTGCTACCCGCTGCGCTACTGGACCCCCACTCGGCTGACCGACTACGAGATCTACGACCTGCCGCCTCCCGGCTACTACGGCGAGCCCGGCACCGACTTCGGCGATCTGGGCGTAGCCATCAGCGAAGACCCTCGCTTCGCCTCCTGCGCCGTGAAGACCGCATGGGGCTTCCTCACCCAGCGCGATGTCGACCTTCTGCCCGACACGCTGCGCGAGGAGCTCACCGACGTGTTCGTGGCCACCGACTACGACTACACCGCCATGATCCGCGAGCTCGCGCTGTCCGACGAGCTGGCCGACGCCGATGTCGAGCCCATGCAGGTGCGTCCGGAGGCCCTCGAGCGCCTCCTGGAGCAGCTCACCGGCGGGCATCGCTGGGTCGAAGAGGTGCCCAACCAGGGCGAGGTCCCCATTCTGAGCACCAGCCTGCTCGGCGTGCGCGACATCGCCGGCGGCGGCGACCACGACCACGTGCTGCACGCCAACTACTCCCCGAGCCCCACCGTGCTGCTGGCCCTCGACGCGGTGGCCCGCCTTGCAGCGGAGGCCGCCGTGCAGGGCGAGGCGGTGCTCGATCCCCAGCTCACCGACGAGGCCTCCGTGCGCGCCCAGCTCGCCGAGCTCGCCACCCTGTCCGTCGGTCGCCTCGTGGCCGACGACGATCCCCTGATCGACGAGCTGTGGGCCCTGTTCGGCGCCGCCCTCGAGCTGCAGGGCGAGCCCGCCGAGGCCTGGCGCATCACCCTGCGCGGCCTGTTTCTCGACCCCCACCTGGTGACCTACTGATGTGGTCTCGACGCCAACTGCTGTGGTCGGGGGCCGGGCTCGCCGCGGTCGGCTCCCGCGCCTTCGCCGAGCCCCTCCCCGGCGGGGCCAAGAAGCTCCTGTTCGTCTACGCCCACGGCGCATGGGACACCCACTACACCTTCGATCCGAAGCTGGGCTCCGACCACGTCGACGGCCCCGAGGTCGACGAGGGCACCGACGCACCCGACGACGTCGAGAGCGAGGCCGTGGTCGGCGGGCATCGCATCGCGGTCAACCCGTACCGTCGGCCCGAGGTGCTGTCCTACTTCGAGACCTGGGGCCCGCAGACGCTGTCGCTGCTCGGCATCACCATCGGCGGCATCGCCCACTACCCCAACCGCCTGCGGCTGCTCACCGGCGGCACCGCCCGCAACCGCCCCGACCTCGTCGCCCTCGTCGGCAGCCAGAGCGCCGTCACCGAGCCCCTGGGCGCCATCGACCTGTCGGGCTGGAGCTTCCACGGCCCTCACGGTGCCGAGATGAGCCGTGCGGGCTTCCGCTGGCAGCTGCGCGACCTGCTCCTTCCCGAGGAGCTGGGCATCGGCCGGCAGATCCCCATGGTCCCCCAGGAAGACGACCTGGTCGAAGACTACCTGCGGCGCCGGGCCCAGGCATGGCAGGCCGAGGCACCCGACGTGGCGTGGGCCCAGGCCCTGGAGCGCAGCGTCGACCGCCTCGAGCTCATCCGTGATGGCCGGGAAGACCTCGCCGCCCTGTTCGATCGGGAGAGCCGCAACCCCGACGACAACCTCGACCTCGCCGTCGACCTGCTCTCCGGCGGGTGGGCGCGGTCGGTGCTCGTCGACACCCGCTACTACTTCGACACCCATGCCGGCAACGCCAGCCAGTCGTCGCTCAACGACGGGCTGTTCGGCAGCCTGTCGCGGATGATGCAGCGGCTCACCGACACCGGCCAGCTCGACGACACCCTCGTCGTCGTCAGCTCCGAGATGACCCGCAGCCCCAAGCAGTCACGGGGCGGCGGCAAAGACCACTGGCCCCTCGTCGCCTACCTGTTGATGGGCGGCGGCGTGCAGGGCGGGCGCAGCATCGGCGCCACCGACGAGCGCGTCAGCCCCCTGCCGGTCGACCTGATCACCGGCGCCCGCGACGACGGGGGCAGCCTCCCCCGCTACGACCACGTGTATGCCGGCCTCGTCGCCCAGCTGGGCCTCGACCCCGCCGAGCACGTGCCGGGCGTGCAGCCGCTGGGTGGCTTCTCCGGCTAGAGCCCCACATACCGCAGCACCAGCCGCACGATCTCCGCCTCGAAGCTCGGATCGTCGAGGCGCGCCAGGTCTTCGAACAGCGCGGTGTGGATCAGCATGTCGACCGTGGTGACCAGGATCCATGCGGCATGCTCCGGATGGGGCACGTCGAGCACGTCGCGATGCAGCATCAGGTAGCCATACACCAGCTCCCGAGCCGTCTTGTGGTCTTGCAGCGCGGTGCCCAGGCCGTGGGTGATCATCGCCGAGGTCAGCGCCAGGTGAAGCTCGGGGTCTTCCTTGTGGACCTCGATGGTCGCGCGCACATAGCGCCGGACCACGTCGGCCGGCGCGCCCGCGATCAGGTCGTCGCCCAGCAGCGCGGTGAGCTGGGCCAGCTGCTCGTGGCTGTGCTGGTGGGCCAGGGCCACCACCAGCGCCTGCTTGTTGGGGAAGTATTGGTACAGCGAGCCGACGCTGACGCCGGCGATCTTGGCGATCTTGTTGGTCGACGCCCCCTCGAGCCCCTCGGCCCTCAAAACGCGAGCCGTCGCCTCCAGAATCGCCGCGACCGTCTCCTGCGATCGCCGCTGACGTGGTTTCTTCCTGGGTTGTGCGGCAGGCTCGTTCAACATGAGGCCCTCTCGGAAACGCGATGTGAATGCGAGCCATGGCTCGCATACGCTCATAGCATCGTCCCAAGGAGAGCCCACATGGTCGCCCAGATTGCGCCTTCCCCCACGCCCCTCAGGGGCTCGCCCCTCACCCGCTTCTGGCAGGCCCAGGTCGATCCTCTCGGCCTGTTCCGCGAGATCGCCTCCCTCGGTCAGCAGGTCGTGGAGGTGCCCCTGGGTGGGCTGGGGCCCTATGTGGCCGTGCACGGCGCTGCGGCCCACGAGATGCTGGTGCTGCGTCCCGACGAGTTCCCCAAGGAAACCCGAGGCCAGCGGCTCCTTCGCGCGCTGCTGGGCGCGAGCGTGCTCACCACCCAGGGCGACACCTGGAAGCACCGCCGACGCATCATCCAGCCCGTGTTCACCAAGGAGCACTACGGCCGCTACGCCGCCACCATGGAGCGGCTCGCGACGGCCTGCGTCGCCTCCTGGGGCCCCGAGATCGACCTGCGCAAGGAGATGATGGCGCTGACCCTGCGCGTGGCCTGCGAGACCCTGTTCAGCGACGGGCTCGAGGGCGAGACCGAGGCGGTCGACGATGCGCTCGGGGAGGCTCTCGACGTGTACAACGTGCTGCTCGCCCTGCCCTTCCTGCAGCCCGACTCTCGCCTGCCCTTCGGGCCCCCCGCTCGGTGGCGGGCGGCCAAGCGCAACCTGCAGCGCGTCGTCGACGACCTGCTCGCGCGCCGTCGCGCCGCCGGGGTCGACGGCGACGACCTGCTCGGTCGCCTGCTGGTCAGCGGGCTGCCCGACGACGCCATCACCAGCGAGGTCGTCACCATGCTGCTCGCCGGCCACGAGACCACCGCCAACGCGCTGACCTGGGGCCTGTGGGAGCTCGCGCGCCGCCCCGACCTGCAGCGTCGCGTGCAGGCGGAGGTGGCCGATGTCGGCGAGCTGGGCGTCGGAGCCCTGCGCCAGCTGCCGCTGGTCGATGGCGTGTGGAAGGAGACCCTGCGCCTGCACCCGCCCGTGTGGATGCTGGCCCGCGGCGTCGAGACCGACACCGAGCTGGCGGGCGTCACCCTGAAGGCCGGCACCACCGCCTTCGCCTGCATCCACGTCCTGCACCGCGACCCCGACCAGTGGGCCGACCCCGAGGCCTTCGACCCCGACCGGTGGCGGGCCAAGCCCAGGGGTACCTATCTGCCCTTCGGTGAGGGCCACCGAAAGTGCCTCGGCGAGCGCTTCGCCGCCATGGAGGCAGCCATCGTGCTCGCCGCTGTCGGTCGCACCGTGCACCTGTCGCCCACCCCGGGGCCCGACCCCGAGCCCCAGCTGTCGGTGACCCTGCGCCCCAAAGATGCGGTGCACGTGCGGGCTCGGCCGCTGTAGGGCCCGGCGCTGCGCGCGCTGGGCGAGCGCGGCGCAACGCCATCACAACGCTCGATGCTTGCTCGGCGAGGCCTTGGGAGTATGCTCGGCGGCATCCTCCCCCCCCATGGAGCCTGCCATGCACCGTCGATCCCTTCGTCTCTTCGCTGCCTCCACCGCCATCTTCGCGGGCATCGCCCTCACCCTGGGCTGCACCAACCCGCCACGTCAGGTGCGCACCGATCCCGGCCAGGTCGACCCACCCGCCCCCAGCAAGGGGGAAGACCCCAGCAACCCCAGGCTCTACGACACCCAGGGCACCCACAAGGTGAAGGTCTCGCTGGGTAAGGAGCAGGTTCCCGTCGACATGTACGTGCCCTCCAAGCGCTCTTCCAACACCCTGGTGGTGCTCCTGCACGGCAGCGGCGGCAACGGCCCCGAGACCTTCCGCAAGTTCGAGTACGGCCGCTTCCACGAGGCCAAGGGCGTAGCGGTGATGGCGCCGTCGGCCGAGCTGCACGAGCGCACCGGCAAGACGCGCTGGAACAGCGGTCAGCTCGACGACATCCGCCGCGACGACCTGGCGCTGCTGGAGACGCTGGCGAAGAAGGCGAGAGAGAGCGGCAAGATCGACAAGGTGGTGGCGATCGGGTTCTCCAACGGTGCGCAGATGACGAACCGCTGGGCCTGCGAGGGCACCCAGGTCGACGCTGTCGTGACGGCCGCCGGCACCCTCGCGGTCGATCCCAGCAAGTGCAAGCGCCAGGTCCCCATCATGACCTTCGTGGGCGACAAAGACTTCCGCCTCGAAGACAGCCCCAGCGAAGACGGGAGCGTGCCATCGGTCAACGGCACGATGGAGCTGTGGCGCAAGATCAACAAGTGCAGCGACAAGGCCACCGAGGAGAAGGTCGGCAAGCGCGTCTGCCGCTCGTGGTCGTGCGAGACCCCCACCAAGATGTGCGTCGTGCGTGGCCTCGAGCACCAGTACCCCACCCCCAAGAACTGCGGCGTCGACGCCAACGAGGAGGGGTGGGACTTCCTCGGCAAGGCCAAGGCGCGCTAGCTACCGGCGGCGGCGGGCGGCCAGGGTGGCCGTCATCGCGACCACCCAGCCCCATCCCAGCGACGAAGTCGAGGCGGCTGCACACCCACACCCCTTCGGCTCGGGCTCCGACGTAGCGCTCGTGCCCGTGTCGGCGGTGTCGAGGGGGGTCGTCGCTGCCGATGTGTCGCCGGTCACGGCGGTGAGGCCCTCCGTGCCGGTGTCGCCGGTGGTGGCCGTCGCCCCCGTCGAGGCGGTCGGCCCTGCGGCCAGATCGTCGGTGCCATCGAGGGGATCGGTGCCGTCGACCAGCACCTCGTCGCCATCGCTACGCCCACCATCGTCGCTGTCGCTGTCGTCGGGGTCGGTGCCGTGCTCACACACCTCGTCGAACCAGGCCAGCCCATCGCCGTCGGCGTCGCTCGCCCTCACGTTGGGGTACCAGTCGACCTCTCCGTCGTCTTCGGACGCTGACAGCACGTCGGGCGCTCCGTCGCCGTCGAGGTCGGCCGCCCACACCGACTTCGCTCCCCGGGCGGTGCGGGCCACCGGCTGAGGCGCAGCGAACACGCCGCCGCCGAGGTTGTCGAACCACAGCACCGTGTCATCGTGGTGCGCGGTGGCCAGCACCTCGATGTCGCCGTCGCCGTCGAGATCGGCCGTGTCGAGCCCATAGGCACCCGCCGCGGAGGAAGTGAGCACCTGCGGCGGCCCGAAGGTGCCCGACCCGTCGTTGGCATGCCACGCGACGACCCCACGGTTGGCCGAGGTGGTGATCACGTCGATATCGCCGTCACCGTCGAGGTCGGCGGGCCACGAGGTGCGAGCGCCGTCGACCTGGGTGGTGATCGGCAGCTGAGGCCCGAAGCCTCCGGCGCCGTCGTTGGCGTACCAAGCGATCAGATCGTCGTACTCCGATGCCGACAGCACATCGATGTCGCCGTCGCCATCGAGGTCGGCGACGCCGGCAAACCGCGGGCCGTCGACCGACGAGGTGATGACCGACGCGGGCGCGAAGCTTCCGCCACCGAGGTTGGCGAACCACACCACCTCGTCGAGGATGCCCAGGGGAACGACCACGTCGAGATCCGCATCGCCGTCGAGATCAGCCAGCTGCACGCTGTAGGCACCCTGGGCTGGTGCTCCGTTCACATCCTGCCTCGGGCCGAAGCTGCCGCCGCCGAGGTTGTCGAACCACGACACCCGCCCGTCGTAGGCCGAGGCAGCGAGGATCTCCAGGTCGCCGTCGCCGTCGAGATCGCCGGTCGTCACGCCCTTGCCGCCCTCCGCCTCGTTCGTGAGGACCACGGGGGCCGCGAACACCCCACCGAGGTTCTCGATCCACCCCACCTCGTTGGAGGTGAACGTGGTGTAGACCACATCCGCGTCGCCGTCGCCGTCGAGGTCGGCCGCCGTGACCGAGCGCGCCCCATCCGCCCCGGTGACCAGGGTGGTGGCGGGCCAGTCGTCACAGGCCCATCCGGAGGCTGAGAGCCCCACGAGCGACCACATCAGCACGGTGTCTCCCCCAGCGCGGTCAGCGCAGCAGCTGGTCTTCGATCCAGGCAGCCTCTTCGAGCTTGTTCTGGGCACTCATCCGATGCAGCGACCACGCCACGCGCAGGTGGTACACGACATCCGACGGGTAGGCGACCGGAAGCTGCTTCTCGAGGTTGTCGGCGTGGTCGTCGGGATCGCCGATGAACTCCAGGACGCGCACGCCATCGGCATCGATCCACTCCATGTCGACGATGAGGTCGAACAGCTGCGCCGACTCGTCGCGCGTATAGGCCGACGACTTGGCCCACTCGTAGGGGTCGACAGCGACCTCCGTCCCTCGCAGGTGCAGGCTCCCGTTGCCTTGCGAGGCCGCTTGAGACTCCATGGCCGATGGGCCTCCACCGGCCGTGTCGTTCTCCGCCGACAGCCACAGCGCAGGCAGCGACGGGTCGACCCGGCCCGAGCCCCCGTTGTGCATCACGGCCCCCCTCACGTTGCGCCCGCGATCGAGCAAGGCGCCCGAGAGCAGCTCGGAGAACGAAGCGCCGTTGCTGAATCCCACCGTCACGATGGGATCGTCGATCTCGAAGTCGGTGGCACCGGCCACCAGACCCAGCATCTCCTCGATGCGGTCGACATCGACGTTGTCGGAGCCGCTGGTGAAGTTGTCCCACTGGCCCGCGTCGCGATCCGTCGACACGGTCATCATGATGCCGATGCCGCGCGGCTCGAGCAGGTTGTACAGCTCCAGCCACTCCGACTGCTGCACAGCCCCCACGCTGCCGCTGGCCCCGTGCAGCACCACGATGGCGCCGATGGGGTCTTCGGGCATCACGTATTCGTACTTGACCCCCTCCTCGATGCGATCGCTCACCCACGTGAAGTCGGCGGTGACCCGATTGCAGCACAGCGACTGGGACGTCTCGATCTCCGACCAGGGCGTGGTGGCGTGGGTGGCGACCACGTCGTCGTCATCGTCGTCGCCGGCCACGTCGTCGCTGCCGCCGCTGCCGCCGCAGGCCATCAGGCAAAGGCTCCACAGGAATGCCGTTCGCACGCACCACCTCCGTGTCTACCGATATCCAGTGTGGCGACGACTCGCTGGTACAGGCTGGCCGCGGCTGGCCCGAATTCCGGCTAGGTTGCACTCGCGGAGCGCCTGGGGTCAGGCCTGCCGCCGGAGAGACGATGATGATGTGGACCGTGCTCGTGGCGCTCATGGCTTGTGGCGGAGACGACGCCAAAGACGAACCGTCCGTCACCGACGCCGACGCCGACACCGACACCGACACCGACGCCGACGCCGACACCGACGCCGACACCGACACCGACACGCTCACCGGCCACACCGCGGCCGGCTCCGGCGACACCGGCACGGCGCCCTACGAAGGCCTGCTTCCCTTCACGGGTCCGCCGCCGACCCACCTGCTGATGATCAGCATCGACACCCTGCGGCGCGACCAGTTCACCCGCTATGGCGGCACGGGCACGATGCCCTTCCTCGACGGCCTGCTCGACGACAGCTTCGCCCTCGACGACCACATCGCGTGCTCCAACTGGACGCTCCACTCCACGACCTGCGCGATGACCGGCGCCTACCCCGTCACCTGGGGCTACCTGCCCGCGCGCTGGGAGTCGGGCATCAACCTGCCTCCTCCCGGCACGCCCATGCTGGCGAGCTTCCTCGGCGATGCCGGCTTCCACTCCGTGCTGGCCACCTCCAACGCCGTCCTCTCCTCGCAGTTCAACAACGCGGTGGGCTTCGACGAGGAGTTCGTGCACCCGCTGACCCGCGACGCGCCCGCGGCCGATGTCGCGGCCGGATGGCGGCAGCTGATCGATGCCATGCCGGTGGGCCAGCGGCGCTACGCCCACCTGCACCTCATGGAGCCCCACCTCCCCTACGACCCGCCCACCAGCTACCTCGGTGAGCTGGCGAAGCTCGACCCGCTTCCCTACGACGTGGCGGAGATGGAGGGCCACGACCGGATGGTGGCCGACATCGAGTCAGGGGCGGCCGACGCCGCGACCAAGGCCCTGTTCATCGAGCACATGAGGGTGCGCTACGACGCCGAGTCCACCTGGCTCGACGACCAACTGGCCGACATCTGGGCCGACCTCGACACCAGCGGCCTGCTCGACGACACCCTCGTCGTCGTGTGGACCGACCACGGCGAGCAGTTCTACGAGCGCGACTACCAGGCCCACGGGTGGACGATCTACCGGGAGGAGAACGACGGCGTGCTGTTCTTCTGGGCGAAGAACCTCGCCGCTGGCAGCCACGAGGGCCCCACCTCCGCCATCGACATGGTCCCCACCGTCCTGCAGGCCATGGGCGTGCCCACCCCGCCTTCGGTGCTCGGCGTGCCTGTGGGTGAGGCGGCCGACGACCGGCCGCGCTTCGCGGCGACCGCCAACAAGGGCGGTGTGTTCCAGACCATCACCACCCAGACCCACAAGCTGCACTACAGCTGGCTCGACCCCAACGACCCGCCCGCCGCGGCGCCCTATGGCCACGGCATCTTCGTCTACGAGCGCAGCGATCTGGCCGAGACCAACGACCTGTACGACCCCGACGACCCGACCACCCAGGCACTGTGGGCCGAGCTGTTGCCCTACATCGCTCTCACCGAGCCCCTGGGCATCATCGGCGCGCCGGTCTACCCCGAGGGGCTGCCCACCAACTAGCGTCGCCTGCAGGGCGCGCTCAGGGCCAGTTGTCGACCGGCAGGGCGTACATCGAGCGGAGGATGGCCACCATGTCGTCGAGGATGGCCGTGCTCAGCTTGTTGCCCACGATGTTGTTGACCTCGTCGGGGTCGCGCGCGAACTCGTAGAGCTCGACGGGCACGCCGGTCGCGAGGTCCCACGTCATCTTGTACTCCTCGGTGCGGATCCCCACGTTGCCGAGGTTCTCGAACATCACCGGCTTGGTCTCGTGGGCCAGTGGGCCCGTGGGCCCGTCGAGGACGCGCTGCGACAGATCCCGATCACCGAAGCCGGTGGGGTCGAGCCCACCGAGGGCCATCAGGGTGGCGGTGACATCCATCTGGTCGACCTGGCCGGTGTCTTCCCAGGGGGTGGCGAGCCCCCCCGGCGGCTTCATCACCAGCGGCACCCGGATCGACTGCTCGTAGGCGAGCACCTTGCCGGTCATCATGTGGTCGGCGAGCATCTCGCCGTGGTCGGAGTGCAGCACGATCCAGGCGTTGTCGTACATCCCAGCGTCTTTGAGGGCCTGCACCACCTCTCCGATCATGTGATCGACCTGAGACAGCTTTCCCCAGTACGACACCCGCAGGTAGGCCGCCTCCTCCTCCGTCCAGTCGTGCCCCTTGATGGGCCAGTAGGTCTCCAGCAACGGGGGCTTCGGATCTGACGGCGGCCGCAGGATCGCCGGCGGCAGGTTGGGGTCGTTCACGTCGTACAGGTCGCGAAACTCGCTGTTGGAGTCGAAGGGCTTGTGGGGGCCGGGGAAGTTCACCTGCAGGTAGAGGGGGCGGGGGTCGCTGTACTGGCGGATGAAGTCGGCAGCGGTGTTGCCCGTGAAGGTGTCGAGGTGGTCTTCGACCTGCAGCTCCCAGGGGGCCGCGTCGGGGGGCGGCGACAGGAAGTCGTAGTTTTCCTGGTAGTTCAGCGCGCGCTTGTACTTGTCGCGCTCGCCCTTGGGCGTGGTCGCCTGGAGGTGATCGGAGAACGCGGAGCTCTTCGCGATGCCGTTGGGGTCGGGCAGCGGAACCGCGTCGACGAATCCCCAGCCCACCAGGTCGACGGTGTGCTGATCCATGTGGGTGTAGTTGCCCCTCACGAGGTGCGTCTTGCCGATGACCATCGTGTAGTAGTTCGCCTGGTCACGCAGCTCGCGGACGTGGCTCTGCAAGCCCGGATCGGGGGTGAACTGGTTGGAGGTCACGTGGTGGTCGTAGACGTGCAGCCCGGTCATCATCGACGCACGAGCCGCCCGGCACGACGGCGCATTGGTGAAGGAGTTGCGGAACACCACGCCCTCGGCGGCGAGCTGGTCGACGTGGGGGGTCTGCACCACGGCATGGCCCAGACAACCCAGATCGAGCCCGCGCCACTGGTCGGTGAAGATGTAGATGATGTGGGGGGCCGGCGGCGCGGCGGTGTCGCCCGTCGAGCCGGTGTCGCCCGTCGACCCGGTGTCGCCCGTCGACCCGGTCGAGCCCGTCGGGTCGCGTGGCGTGCCGGTGTCGAGGGGAGGCGACGTGTCGCCCGTCGTGCCGGGGCCCGTCGTCTTGCTCTTGCCCGGATCCCCGCTCGGATCCCCGGCACAGGCCACGGCACCGGCCGCTGAGGCCGCCTGAAGGAACCGACGACGACTGATGAACTTGCGAGGCACGAGGCCCTCCCTTGCCCGCACGGTATCACCGCCACCCGACGACCATCCACAGGCAGTCGTTGCCACTGTCGAGCGGGTCACGTACCTTCCACCGGGAGGCGCGATGTGGTGGCTGTTGCTGGCGTGTGGCGGGCCCGGGGCCGACGATGGCTCGTCGATCTCGGTCGTAGACTCGACGGCCCCTACGACCGACACCGCCCCCACGGCCGCTTCCACAGGCGACACGGCCTCGCCAACCCTGCTCCCGACCGCCGACACCGGCCCGCCCCCGGTCGGCCTGCAGGGCAGCTGTGAGCTCGCGGCCGACAACGCCCTTCGCGCCTGGTGCGACCTCACCGTCGACACGCCCGCAGCCGTGGAGGTCGCCTTCGCTCCGGTCGGCGGGGGCACGCAGCGTGTCCATCGCAGCGACGCACCGGCGACCGACCACCGCGTCGGGCTGTTCATCATGCAGCCCGAGACCGACTACACCTGGACGGCGAGCGTGCCCGGCACCACGTGGGAGGCGTCCGGCACGTTCACCACCGGGTCCCTCCCCCTGGAAGCCCAGCTGGCCTACGTCGACGAAGGAACGGCCACCCACCGGCTGATGCTGCACGCCTCCCCCTGCCAGAACCGCGGCATGGTGGTGGTCACCGACACCGAAGAAGGTGTGGTCTGGTACCACGCTTTTCCGCCGGAGAAGGTGATCGCCATGCACCACACCGTCGACGACACCATCGCTACCATGGTGGGGTCCGACATCGTCGAGGTCGACTGGATGGGGCAGCCGGTGCGCACCCTCACCGCCGCCCACAACCTGCACCACGACTTCTTCCGCACCGAAGATGGCCTCACCTACGCGCTGTTCAAGGAGGTCTGGGCGGGAACCGAGCCCTACACCGTCGACGGGTTCGTCGTGCTCGACACCAAGGGTGCAGAAATCGGGGTGTGGCGCCTGGCCGACCACATCCCGCCCACCCGGCCCGACCCCGCCCACGGCATCGACATCCACCACTCCAACAGCATCCACGTGCAAGACGGTGTGGCGCTGATCTCCGTGCGCCACACCTCGACGATCCTCGCCGTGGCGGCCGACCCCACCCTGCCCGACTTCGGCACCATCCTGTGGCGCCTCGGCGGCGACCCCGACGACGCCGCGCAGTGGGGGTCCGACTACACCCTCACCGCCAGCGCCGGCGGCAGCCCCACCTTCAAGGAGCAGCACCACGCGGTGATGCAGCCCGACGGCCGCCTGACCCTGTTCGACAACCGGATCGGCCTCGAGCAGAACAGCCGCGGCCTCGTGCTCTCCCTGGATGGCGACACCGCCGACATCGAGCACGTCTACGAGCTGCCAGCGCACTGCAACTACCAGGGCGGCCTCACGTTCACGCCGGGTGGCAACGCGGTGTTGAACTGCGCCGACCGAGGTCTCGGCTTCGAGTACGACAGCGTGAGCGCCGAGCTGGTCTGGCGCACCGAGGCCACCTGCACGACGGGGGTGTCGGGGATGATCCCTCGCTTCCTCCCCGTCGAGCCCTAGCCCGCAGCCCCTAGTTCACCGGCACCAGGCACACCGCCTCCCCGAGAAAGTGGACCGAGTTGATGTTGCTATCGCAGGGGGTGCCGGCGTCGTGCAGGCCGCCGCAGCTCCCCGCCAGGTAGTGCTCGCAGTAGTGGTGCAGCTCGACGGTGTTCGGGCCCGCATCGAACCAGAACGTGCCCATGTACTTGGTCGTGCCCGCCGCCACGGGGCCCAGGTTGTCGGGGTCGACCGCTACGTAGTCGTCGAGGCAGTTGATCAGGCCGAGGTGGGAGGGCAGGCCGGTCGGATCCCAACTGTTGGGGACTCTGAGGAAGGCGCTCTCATTGGTCTGGGTGGGGCCGGACTCGGCCACCGACAGGTCGTAGACGTCGTACAGCGCCGCCACCGCGACCTCCAGGGTGCCCGACACGGGCGGGTCGTCGGAGAACACCATCAGCTCCCCGGAAAGCCAGGTGGCGAGCACCCCGTCGGGGCAGTCTTCGTCGCCGTCGTCATCGGGGGGGTCGTCACGGTCGCGCCCTGGTGGCAGCTCGCCGTCGCCCGGCGCATCGTCGTCGTCGTCGCCTGGCACGGCGTCGTCATCGTCGTCGCCTGGGGCGTCGTCGTCGTCATCGTCACCTACCCCCGTGTCGATCCCCGGGTCGGTGGACGGATTCCACGTGCCGGGCGTGTCGTCGTCGTCGTCTCCGGGGGTGGTCATCGTCGAGGTCGACGGACCCCGGGCCGGGTCGAGGTCGGTCTCGACCTTGTAGTCCGACGAGCAGCCCACCATCGCGAGCCCCACAAGCCAAGCCATCGATCGCATGAACCTACCCTCCCCGCCGCTCATGCCCTGCGTCGTGCCTCCTGGCAGACACCTGCGACATGCTGCGACACGTCGCAGGCTGTCGCAGCACGGCACCCACACCACCCGGCCGAGTGAGTAGGCGGCACCGATATAACCGAGGAATCACCTATGTGGATGTGGATGGCTCTCGCCATGGCCCAGCAACCCGCCGAGTGCCCCTTCGGCGTGAACGGTCACCAGGCCACCGATGCCGCCCTCGCCCTCGCCGCCGATGCAGGCGTGGGCTGGGTGCGCATGGACTTCAACTGGTACCAGTTCGAGCCCAGCCCAGGGGTCTTCGACTGGTCCGCCGCCGACCGATTCATCGACAGCGCCGTCGCACAGGGGCTCCACGTCTACCCGACCATCGCCTACGCCCCCGCCTGGGCGGTGGCGCCCGGCTGCAACGACCTGTCGCCCGAGCCCTCCGACTGGTGCCACAACCAGTCGCCCGACCCCACGGCGTGGGCGGCCTTCGTCACGGCCGCCGTCGACCGCTACGGCGACCGGGTCAAGGTGTGGGGGCTGTGGAACGAGCCCAACCTCGAGCACTTCTACCGCGACACCCGCGACACCTACGTCCGCGACGTGCTCATCCCCGGCGCCGACGCGGTGCACACGGCCTGCGCCGACTGCCAGACCGCGGGCCCCGACCTGGCCAACCTGCGGGAGGCCAGCTGGGACGCCGACGAAGGCACCTGCCTGTTCGGCGAGTGCATCTTCAACGGCTGGGAGGTGTCGCTCACCGAGATCCTCGCCGAGGCTGGCGACCACCTCGATGTGATCACCCACCACCGCTACGAGGGCAGCACCGAGGAGCTGTACGAGGGCCTCCTCGAGGGCCAGTTCCTGGCGGGGGTCCAGTACATGCACAGCGTGCGCTCGATCACCGACGCCCACGCCCCCGGCAAGCCGGTGTGGATCACCGAGTACGGCTGGGAGACCACCCCTGGCGGCGACCACAGCCCCGCGTACGCCGCCGAGCAACTCACCGAGAGCTTCCGGGCGCTCCCCGAAGTGCAGCAGGGTGTCTACTCCGGCGCCCCCGCCTGGCCGGAGCTCTCGAAGCTGTTCTGGTACGACGTGCAAGACGACCCCATCGTGCACTCCTGGGGCCAGTACACCTGGGGCCTGCTCGATGGCGACGGCCAGCCCAAGGAGGCCTACCACGCCTACGTCGACGTCATCGCCGACCTGGGCGGCTGCGAAGCCTTCGTCCCCACCCCTCCGACCACCACCACCGGAACCACCCCGACCTGCGGGGGGACCACGCCCCCGACGACCTGCGGCGGCACCACGACCGAGGCCACCGCCTCCGACCCCTCCGCAACGACCACGCCCACCGACCCCAGCGACCCCACCACCCCACAGACGACATCGACGACCCGCCCCGCCGACGAAGACCTCGAGGCGCCCGGCGCTGGCGTCGCCACGACCCACACGACCGGCTGCACCGTCGCCCCCACACCCCCCGGATCCCTTGTCTTGGGCTGGCTGTTGTGGCCGTTGCTCCGCAGGAGATCCTAGCCAGACCTCCTCGCTCCATCGCCTCATCGGCTCGATACGACCCTCGCACTCAGGAGGACCTCGTGTTTCGCACCGCCCCCCTCTGGCTTCTGGCCGCCTGCGCCGTCGACGGGCCGCTGCCCCAGCCAGCCCTGCAGGCCGCCCTCGATGAAGCCCCTACCACCGCCGTGACCGACCCCTTCGATGCCCCCCGCCCACCTCCAGGGGTCCTCGACCTCGCCGGGCCCGAGCGGGCACACCTCGACCGGCCCACTCGCTACACCGTGAGCGGTGCCGCACCCGGCGATACCGTTCGCCTCGTGCGAGGGCGCGGCCAGGGGCCCGGCCCGTGCCCCGCCGCCATGGGCGGCACCTGCCTCGAGGTGCTGGCACCTGTGACCATCCTGGGCACCGAGGTCGCCGATGCCGATGGGCAGGCCACCTTCACCGTGCAGGTCCCGGGCACGGTCGGCCCCGACCGTTCGCTGACCCTTCAGGCCCTCGTCGTCGTGCCGGGGGCGGCGGGCGACACCAGTAGCCCCCTCGTGTCGACGACCGCCCACGCCGTCGAGCGGGTCGGCAGCGGCTCCTTCCACAGCTGCCAGGTGCTCGCCGACCGCAGCCTCGTGTGCTGGGGCCGCGACGACGACGGGCAGGTCAGCGGCGTCCCACAGGGCTCGTGGTCCGACGTGCGCGCGGGAGGCCTGCACACCTGCGCCCTCGACGACCAGGGCGTCGTGGCATGCTGGGGCCTCGACACCGAGGGGCAGGCCAGTCCCCCCGTGGGCAGCTTCACCCAGATCGAAGCCGGAACGTTCACCACCTGCGCCCTCGACGACCAGTCGGCCATCCAGTGCTGGGGCCGCGACACCGACGGCCAGGTCGCTGGGGTGCCCGCAGGGAGCTTCCAGCAGGTGTCCACCGGAGACAACCACGTCTGTGCCCTCGACGAGCTCGGCGCCATCACCTGCTGGGGCGGCGACAGCGACGGCCAGGTGTCGGGAACCCCCACCACAGGCACCTACCTGCAGGTACGCGCGGGTGCATTCCACAGCTGTGCCCTCGACGACCTCGGCACCATCACCTGCTGGGGGCGCGACACCGATGGCCAGGTGAGCGACACGCCCGCAGGCGACTTCCACGCGCTCACCTCCGGCGCCTTCCACAACTGCGCCATCGACGCATCCGGTGAGCTGGCGTGCTGGGGAGACCCCGCCAACGGCAAGTCCCGCCCCCCTGAGGGTCGCTTCGTCGCGGTCGATGCGTGGCTGCACACCAGCTGCGCCATCGACGACCAGGGCGCCAGCCACTGCTGGGGCTCCGACAGCTTCGGTCAGGCCACCGTTCCCTGACAGCGCGGAGCCGACGGGCCGAGCTACCAGCCAGGCACCCGCTCGACGGGCCCCAGACGCTGCAAGACGAAGTAGCTGGGCGTGCGCAGCCGACGCCCTCGCACCGCGACATCCGACGCACCGAGCAGCCACGTGACCGCCCCCGCCTCCAGGGCCACCAGGGGGTCACGCAGGCGCCGGATCGGATCGAGTCGCCCGTTCCGCCGGGTGCTGTAGTCCAAGTCGAGGGTTCCATCTGCCCGGCCACGCACATCGAAGTGGCCGAAACGAACCGGTTCCCCTCGGTGTTGGCGGGGGACCACCGGACCATCGAGGCCGGTCTGCTCCAGGCGAACGTTCCACCCCCGCAGCGCCGCCGAGCCCTCTGTGTGGGGCACGAAGTCCTTCTCGAAGGTCTTCCAGGCCAGCCGATCCACCCAGGCCGGTAGCCCCAGCGACACGCCGCGGTAGCGCGCCCCTGCGAGGGCAGCGGGCTCGATGGGGTGCCCCTGCTCGAGGGCCTCCGACAGCTCGGCGCGGCTCATGCCGACAAAGCGGTCGATCATGCCGCCACCTGCCGGCGGGGGGTGGCGCGCTGCATCACCCGGCGTACCGTCGCTTCCGGCGTCTCGGGAAGGGATGCACACCACCGAAGGTAGGCCAGGAAGCTCGTGTCGGGGTCGGACGCATCGGCCGGCTTCAGCTCGTCGGCACCCGCCAGGAACTGCTCCAGACCCTCCTGCAGGCCCTCGTGGTAGTGCTCGTACACACACAGGTCACGCAGCCACTCCGCACGCGGGTCGCGCCCCGAGACCACCGCCTCCACGCGGTCGCGCAGCTCGTCGAGTGCGCCCGGGTGGACCGACAACAGCTGAAGGTCGTAGACGAACTGCGTGTGGTCGTGGTGCGCACCGAGCAGGTGGCAGATCAAGCGGTCGGGACCTGACAGCAGACCCGACATGTCCCACGGAGCGATGGCCCGCTCGGCGAGCAGGAACGGGAACCGCAGGGGCCGGGCCCTCAGCACGCGGGCCCGCCAGGTCGACCGAACCGGGAACTCCGTGCACGTGCCGATGGTGTCGGGACGAAAGACCGTGCGGTGCCACATGCGCAGCACCCCCAGCTCGATCTGCCACAGGTTCGGGGTCTGGGGGACCAAGCCTGCGCGGCGCACCGCGTCGAGGCGTTCCGCCACCACCTCGGGCCGCAGAAGCAACACCCGCTCATGCCAGCTCACGATGCCTCCAGCAGGGTCAGCGTGTCGGCATCGAGGGCGGCGAGCAGCTGCAGCAGGGCCTGTCGATCACCGGTCGGCTCCCGCAGCCAGGCCACGAGGGCACGCCAGCCCATCGTGTTGGCCTCGGGCGTGGCGTAGAGCGCCGCGCACAGGCGAGGCGACGCTTCCAGGACCTGCCGCACCGGGTTGAAGCACAGCTGCAGCACCAGGGAGTCCGACGACGACAGCAGGGTGTGCACGATGGCCGCGTCGGCGGAGGCCAGCGCCTGGGGGCTGGCACCGGACCGGGCCAGATCGTCGAAGGCGTCGACAGCGAGGTCGACCGGGGTGAGGTCGGGCGACACCTCTACGAGCCGATCGATCAGGGCCATCGCCAGGTAGCGCCGTACCCGGAGAAGCTCTGCCGCCACCTGGGGCAGGTGGCCCTGGTCGGAGGCGAGCGACGTGAGCTCCGGGAGCAGCCCCGGGCCGGCGTCGTGGACGAAGTCGCGGACGAAGTAGCCGCTCCCTTGCCGTACTCGGAGCAACTTGGTCGCGAGGAGCTGGTGAAGAGCGGAGCGCAGGGTGGGCTTGGTGACCCCGAGCTGGGACGCGAGCTCCCGCTCGGACGGGAGCTTGGAGCCCGGTCGGCGTTCGCCAGACACGATCTCGCGACGAAGGCGGGCGGCGCAGACCTCGGGGAGGGTCGGGGCGGTGGCGGGCGGCGGACGCGGGGGCTCGTAGTGGGCGGGGTCTTCGAGCATGGCGGGGCTCCACGGAGGGACAATCACTTGATTACCAAATGATTTAATCACCTAGTGGATAATTGATTTGTTCACCTGAAGCAACACCCCAAAGCCCAAGCCGCCGTTTCCCCTCACCCGTGTTCCACGTGAAACAGTCCGCTCCTCCTCATCATCGCGACCGCCCCCTTCACCACATCGCCTCTCCCACCCCACCCCCTCCCGACCTGTCTCCCCCTCGGTCGGGCGCAGCGTTCCGGCCCACAGCCGTCGGGAGCCCCCGCCCCTCCGGCTGGCCAACACACCCAAGCGGTCGGCATCCGCCGCGCCCCCCGCCCCGGCGCAGACCCCACACGCGGTCCCCGATCCACAGCAGCCGGACCGTAGGCGAGTGCACGGCCCTACGCCACCCCGCACGAAGCATCAGCGCAGAGCCCCCCGCGGAGGCCCCGCCCTACCCCCCGCAGCGGTCCCAGCGCGGACCGCAGGCGTTGATCGACAGATCACAAGCCAGGTGGTGCAGTGACCACGCCACGACGAAGGTGTGTCGAGACACATCGAGGAATGAGACGGGTGCTGACGTGCCGCGTCACGCCGCGAGATGTCGATCAACAGCAAGGCTCCGTGCTGTCAGTCGGTGTCGCGCTCCACGTCGACCGTCCCGCGCCACTGCGCCCCCGATCGAACATCCAGCCACGGCGTGGTGATCGAGCCGACCACCACCGCCGTCTCCAGCAGCGTCACCCGCTCGCTGGCTACCAGGTCGCCCACCAGCCGACCCGCCACCAGCGCCTGGGCCACTTCCACCCGGCCCTTCACCTGCCCAGCCGCACCGATCTCCAGCAGGTCGGGCGAGCGAATCTCCCCTTCGAACCAGCCATCAATGCGAACGCGACCTTCGTAGGTCAGCGCCCCCTCGTAGTGGACGCCGACCCCCAACCACCCGGTGACGGCGGGATGGTCGCTCAGTCGCTCTCTCGCAGCAGCGAGATCAGCCGCTCCAGGTCTTCGCCGTCGGCATAGTCGATGAGGATCTTCCCACCGCCCTTCGCCTTCGTCTTGATGCTCACCGAGGTGCGCAGCGCGTCGGTCAGCAGCTTCTCGGCATACTCCATGGTGCGCTCGCGGCGACGCCGCTCGTGGCTCTTCACCACCGACGGCACCTTCACCAGGTCCGCCACCATCCGCTCGGTCGCCCGCACGGTGAGCCCCTGGGCCAGCACCTTCGAGAGCACCCGGCGAAGCTCGTCTTCGTCGGTGAGCGGCAGCAGCGCGCGGGCATGCCCGGCCGTGATCCGCCCCTCTCGGAGGGTGTCGAGCACGAAGTCGGGAAGCCGCAGCAGCCGGATCAGGTTCGCCACGGTCGAGCGGTCTTTCGACACCGACGTAGCCACCTGCTCCTGGGTGTAGCCGTACTCCTCGATTAGCCGCTGAAAGCCCCGGGCCGACTCGATCGGGTCGAGATCCTGCCGCTGCAGGTTCTCCACCAGCGCCACCTCGAGCTGCTGGCTCGGATCGGCCGCGTCACGCACCATGACCGGCACCTCTTCGAGGCCTGCCAGACCCGCCGCCCGCAGCCGACGCTCCCCTGCGATGAGGATGTAGCGCCCCTCGTGACGCCGCACGACCAGCGGCGAGAGCACCCCGTGCACGGCGATCGACGCGGCCAAGCTCTCGATATGCTCCCGCTCGAACACCTGGCGCGGCTGCTCGGGGTTGGGCCGGATCTCGTCGATGGGGACGACGCGCAGAGCGTTTCGTTCCGGAGGCAGAGCGTCTACGTCGAGAGCACTGTCGGGGATCAACGACGCGAGCCCGCGCCCGAGTCCACGGCTGGTTCGGCTCATACTGCCTCCTCGAGGGCACTCGGCGAGCGCCGAGCGATCAGTTCGTCTGCCAGGGCAACGTGGGCACGCGCTCCGGCAGAGGTGGGGTCATAGTGAACGATGGCCTGGCCGTGAGAGGGAGCCTCACCCAGGCGCACGTTGCGGGGAATCACGGTCGTCAGCACCTCGTCGCCGAACAGGTTTCGGGCCTGCGCCTCGACCTCTCGGCACAGGTTGGTGCGGGTGTCGGTCATCGTGATGACGATGCCCTCGCGCTCCAGATCCGGGTGCAGGCTCTTGCGCACCGCTGCGATGGTGCGGAGCAGCTCGCCCAAGCCTTCCATCGCGTAGTACTCGGCCTGCAGCGGGATCAGCACGCCGTCGGCGGCCACCAGGGCGTTGATCGTCAGCAGATTCAGCGTCGGTGGGGTGTCGACCAGCACCCAGTCGTAGCGGTCGCGCACTCGGTTGAGCGCCCGCCGCAGCCTCCGCTCGCGGTGCCGCTCCTCCGACAGCTCGATGGCCGCCCCCGCCAGGTCGCGCGTGGCCGGAATGAGCTCCAGCCCCTCGACCGAGGTGGGCACGCGCACCGAGTCGAGATCGCGGAACTCCATCAGCACGTCGTAGACACCCATCGTCGCGTGGGTGCGTGGGCACCCCAGCCCCGACGAGGCGTTGCCCTGCGGGTCGAGATCGACGAGGAGCACACGCTGGCCGCGGGTAGCGAGGGCCGCGGCGAGGTTGATCGCGGTGGTGGTCTTGCCGACCCCACCCTTCTGGTTCGAGATCGTGACGATGCGAGCCATGGGGATCCGGAGGAAAGCGAGGGGAGGAGGGAGCGGGGGGAGGCCTCCAGGGAGGAGACGCCCATAGTGTAGCGGACCCTTCGCCTGCCGTCACGATGTTCCACGTGGAACATCCTGCCTCGATCCCCCCACAACAGCGGACGTCGCTCGCTCGTCGCGAACCAAGCGCCACTCACCTCGCCGGGGCCGCACCCCATCGACAAGGATCCTTGTACGGGGTACCGACCGCGCTGCCTATCCGCTGGGAGCGTCCTCTTGCCCGACCTCGTCGCCACCCACCGACAGCTGCTCGCCCGCTTCCGCAAGTCGATGAACCTCGTGGGTCCCGGCGACCTGCAGGAGCACTTCGACGACAGCGACCGGGCCCTGCAGCGGCTGCAGCCCACCGGTCACTGGGTCGACCTCGGCAGCGGGGCAGGCTTCCCGGGCATCCCGCTGGCGGCCAAGCACCCCGACCTGCGGGTCGATCTGGTGGACTCTCGCCAGAAGCGCTGCACCTTCCTGCAGATGGTGCTCGAGGAGGCCGAGGTGTCCCCCGACCGCTGCCAGGTCTACTGCCAGCGGGTGGAAGACCTCGCCGGCCCCTACGACGGGGTGGTGAGCCGTGCCTTCGCTCCGCCCCCCGATGCGCTGGCCCATGCCCAGCGCCTGCTGCGCCCCGGCGGCCTGTGTGTGCTGTTCCTGCAGGCAGGAGCCACCGTGCCGGCCCCCGAGGGCTGGCAGGTCATCGACACCGTGCCCTATGTGGTCGGAAGCAAGGCCCGCAAGGCGGTCACGCTCCGTTGGCAGCCCTAGCTACCCACCTCATGTTTCACGTGAAACATGCCGTGATTCACGCCGTTCAACGCAGTGTTTCACGTGGAACACTGCCCTTCACTAGCCCGGAAACACAGGTACTTCCTTGTGAATCACCAGATATCGGCATCGGTGGGCGCCGGCAGACCGAGGGGTTCCACGGTGCCGGGCGACATCCACTCGATGGGGACTACGATGGAGCCCCGCCAGGCCAACGCCTCGCCTCCCGCGACCGAGACCGGCTCGAACCGCCACGCCGACGCGGCGAGCTCCGCCGCCCGGGCGGCCACGCCACACGACGAGGTCGCTGTCTGCACGATGCCTTCGCGCGACACGCTCACCTCGACCTCACAGCTCCGGCTGCCGGGGATCGCGAACACCTGTGCCGGCACCCAGTCCGTCACCCGCGCCACCGGCAGGGCCCGCAGACGGACCCGTTGGCGACCCGTCACCAGGCGCACCCCGACCACGGCTTCGCCCTCCACCTCGACACGGGCCACATGAGGCCAGGTGCCCACCGACACCGTCGGCGCCACCCGCAGCAGCTCCGCGGCGGCCTCCTTGCCTACGTCGGGGCACCGAGCCTCCTCGGTGCGCTGGTGAACGGCTCCGTCGGACGACACCTCCAGGTCGCAGACCACCTTGGGCCCCGGCTGCGCCAGGGTCGCGAAGGGGTCGGCGGCGAGGGCCAGGGAGATCCACCACATGAACACACCTCATGATGCCCTATCGGGTCGACAGCCCAGAGCCTGAGGAGCAACCTGCATCGGGCTATCGATACCTGGGAGGTCGTCGCGTCATGCTGCTGCTCGTGTGGGTCATCGGATGCGTCGCGTCGCCCTCGACCGCCGTCGCCGATCCGGTCACCGACGAGCCCGAGCCGTGGCCGCGGTCGTCCGCCGGGCTCACCATGCCTCCCGTCCGTGCCGCCTTTGGTCCGCGCAAGGTCGTGATGCTTTCCGCGGGCCACGCCAGCACGCCTACCAACCGTGGCAACACCGGCGTGCACGGGCAGCTCGAGGAAGAGACGAACTTGCAGGCCGTGCTCGACCTCGCGGAGCGCCTCGAGGCCCTCGACCGCTTCGAGATCGTGCTCGGTCGTCGCCCCGGCGAGCGCATCTCCTACAACGCCCGCATCGAGCGCGCCGTGCAGGCCGGGGCCGATGTACTCGTCGAGCTGCACACCGACGTGCGGGGCGACCTGTTCCCGTGGGCTCGGCGCCCCGACGGCGAGGTGGCCTACCGCGTCGAGGGGGAGCCCGGCTTCAGCGTGCTGTTCAACGAGGGGGCTGCCCGGCCCGACGACCGTGCGCGCCTGGCGAGCGCCACCGCCACCGCCCTGGCGAGGGCAGGCTTCCCGGCCTACCCGGGCTGCCACTACGAGGGCCTGTACATCGCCGGCGACACCCCCGGCGTCTACATCGACCGACGTGGCCTGCGCATGCTCCGCAAGCCCCCCATGCCCTCCATCATCGTGGAGACCCACAACGCGGTCGACTACCAGGAGTCGCTCCGCTTCCGCGAGGAACGCACCCTGCAGGTCTTCGCCGCGGCCATGGCGAACGCACTGACCGACTACCTGTACCCGGAGGCCCCGTGATCTGGTGGCTGCCAGCCTGCACCTCCCCGGCCGTCCCCGTGGCGGGGGTCGACGACCCCACCCCGCCTGCGCCGATCACCGAGCTCAGCGCGCCGACCCTGGGCGGCGTCCACCGCATCACCGACGGCGGCACCGAGCTGCTGGAGGCCGTCGACGTGGTGGTCGGGAAGGTCGAGGGAGGCGAGGGCACCTTCGTCTTTCCCGCCGTCCTCCCCCACGAGGTCGGCGTGATCGACGAGACGCGCGGCCTGTGGCTGACCGGGCCCGCCGCAGCACAGCCCATCGTGCCCCTGGTGCCCCACGGCGACCTGACCCTCGAAGACGGCCGCACCCTGCTGTCGTGGGTGGTCCTCGGTGCCGAGCTGGTCGACGGCACACCTGCCCCCGTGGCCGGTCCCCCCACCGTGGAAGAGCAGGTGACCGGCGGGCGGTGGGTGCGAGCCCCCGGCGTGCGCGGCCGCTACGCGGTAGTGGCGGGCACCCGCGCCTGGTTGTTCGACCTCGGCGAGCCGACGAAGGCCCTCGGGGGCATCCAGCGCTGACGCAGAGGAGCTCGACATGATGTGGTGGTGGCTGTGGTTCGCCTGCGGCACGTCGGTGCCGGTCTCCGCCCCGGCCGACGACCCGCTCAGTGGCCTGCGTGCGCGCCCCCTGTCGTACACCCACCACGCACGCTGCCGAATGGGCTGCCGCGACGTCACCGAGGCCGAGGTCAAGGAAGTGCTGCTCGAGGGTAGCTGGGTCCCCGAGCGCACCCGTCTCGACGGGGAGTGCCCCAGCCACGCCATCGAGGGCCGCAGCGCCGACGGCCAGCACCTGCGCATCGTCTACGCCGCCTGCGCCGACACCACCCGGGTGGTGACCGCCATCGATCTCGACGTCGAGCATCCCTGCGACTGCGACTAGCGCCTCAAGGAGCCTCGTCGTGGGGCAGCCGCTCCCGCGCGACCAGCCCCGCCAGCACGTCGATGGCCACCGGCGTCACCCCAGGCACCCGCCGCGCCTCCCCCAGAGTCCGAGGGGACCTCGCTGCCAGCCGGTGCCGCACCTCCGCCGACAGCATCGACAGCGCGCCCCAGTCCACCGCGTCGGGCAGTGCTACCCCCTCCATTCGAGCGAGCTTGTCGGCCCGCTCCCGCGCCCGCGCGATGTAGCCGGCGTACTTGAGCTCCACCTCCAGGGGCTCGACCACCTCGTGGGGCAGCGGAGGCAGCGAGAAGGCCTCGGCCAGCGCGGGGTAGCGCATCTCGGGGCGCCGCATCATCTCCGCGCCCCCGGTCGGTCGTCGCACCGGCGCCGTGCCCAGGGCCGCCAGGCGCGCCTGGGTCGCATCCGTCGGCGTCAGCTGCAGCGCCTCCACCGCCTCGCGCCCTCGGGCCATCGCCTCCTGGCGTGCCTCGAAGGCGGCCCAGGTCGGGTCGTCGATCAGGCCCAGCCCACGCCCCTTGGCCATGAGCCGCACATCCGCGTTGTCTTCCCGCAGCAGCAGCCGATGCTCCGCACGGCTCGTGAACATCCGGTACGGCTCTCCGCCGACGCCTCGGCTGACCAGGTCGTCGACCAGCACGCCTACGTAGGCCTCGTCGCGGGCCAGCCTGAGCGGCTCCTCGCGGGCCGCACTCACCCCTGCCACGAAGCCCTGCACCGCCGCCTCTTCGTAGCCGCTGGTGCCGTTGACCTGCCCCGCCAGGTACAGCCCCTGCACCTCCCGGTGCTGCAGGTCGTGCCCCAGCACCGTCGGGTCGATGGCGTCGTAGGCGACCGCGTAGCCGGGCTGCATCATCACCGCGTGCTCCAGCCCGTCGATGGCCTTCAGCATCGCCTCCTGCACCTCCCGGGGCATCGAGGTCGACAGCCCGTTGACGTAGACCCGAGGCGTGCTGTGCCCCTCCGGCTCCAGGAACAGCAGGTGGCGGTCGCGCTGTGCGAAGCGCACCACCTTGTCTTCGATCGAAGGGCAGTAGCGCGGGCCCGTGCCCCGAATCGCCCCCGAGTACATCGACGACCGCTCCAGGTTGTCGCGCAGCAGTTGGTGGACCTCGTCGTTGGTGTAGGTCAGCCGACAGACCAGCGGCGGCAGGCGAGGGGGGGCGACGGCTTCGTGGCCGAAGCGACCGAGGGGCAGATCTTGCTGAGCCTCCAGCCGCTCCCACGCGATGGTGCGACCATCGAGGCGCGGCACCGTGCCCGTCTTCAGGCGCTGCAGCCGCAGCCCCAGCCCGTCGAGATGCTGCGCCAGCGACACGGCCGCCCGGTCACCGACACGGCCTCCCTCCTCCCGCTCCTC
>CBDUIC010000027.1:0-69117 GCA_965367245.1 uncultured bacterium
AGGTCCGCACCCTGTTGGCTACCCTCGATGAGGCAGGCATCGAGCCCTCGAAGGCTCAGTGGGCGTGGGATGAGCTGCCGTAGCTAGGCGGGGCTACAGCGGCCAGGGGTGGCGAAACACAGCGCCCTCGGCGCCCACTGCCTCGATCATGTCCCCGTGGATGCGCACGTCGTACAGCGCCAGGTCTCGGTCGATGGCCAGCGGCGCCCAGGTGTCCCCGGCGTCGTCGGAGACCCACACCTGCCCCCCGTGGCCGACGGCCGCGGCACGGCTATCGTCCAAGGCAACCGCGTACAGGGGCAACCCCGAGCCATCGTGGGCCTTTCGGAACGCGTCGAACGGGGCCTCGGCCCGAAAGATCGCGCCTTCGCTGTCGGTGACCAGGGCCACGCTGTCGTCGATCTCCGCGGCCAGTAGATCGAGCGGCTGCAGCGTCAACACCGTGGTCGTCGACACGGTGGCTCCGACGTGCAGCTCCAGCTCACCACCCATTCCGGCCAGCAGCACCTTGTCGCCACGGACCGCCGCGGCATTCCAGCGCCCGTCCGAGATCAGCTCGGTGCCAGCGGCCTCGAAGCGCAGCGCGCCACTGCTGGTCGCAGCCACGGTGGTGGACCCGTCGCAGTCCAGTGAGTAGCCGAAGGGCAGGGGCTCGATCGAAGCGCCCGACCCCACGTCGACCACGTCGGACGCGGTGAGAGCGTGGTCGCCACACAAGTCGAGCAGGGCCGAGGAGGCCACCGGCGCCGTCAGCTCGTCCCCCCGCACCCAGCCGTCGCCAGCCGCCGCCCGCAGGGAGGGAGCCACCGGGTCGATGGCGAACAGCGCCTCGGTGCCCAGCTGGCTCTCGGACCACTCGGGGGACGGGTCGGCCGGTGGCCCGGGTCGCTGGCCACCGTCAAGGAAGGCGAGCCCTCGCTCCAGCGCCCACGGCACGCTGTCGAAGGTGCCCGTCGCCCCCACGTCGACCCAGCGATCGCCCGGCTGGTGGCCGGTGTCGTCGAGGAGCTGATCGAGCTGCAGCGCATCGTCCACGGCGTAGCGGGTAGACGCGAACGCGTAGACCTTGGGCCCCTCGAGCACCACCTGCCAGGGAGTGCTGCCGACGAGCGTGGGATGCAGGAGCGCGAAGCCCTCCCAGCGGTCGTCGGTCGCCAGCACGTAGGTCGCCGTCACGGTCGCCTGGGAGGCCGCGCTCATCCACCGGCGGCGCTCCGACCACCCGAGCTGTGTCAGTACTTCCTCGATCACCACGGCGTCGAGGGCAGGTTCGGCGGACCAGCTCACCCGGTCGGTCGTCTCGGTTCCGCGAGGGCGAACCAACACGACACCGAACTGGTCAGCGAAGGCCTGAAGCGACTCGGCGCCCGACTGCTCGGGCGTGGCCTCTCCGGGCCCCTGCGGCAGGATGCTCACATGCAGATCGACCCACACGGGGGTCGTGCAGTCGGCGCCCTCGGGGATGTAGACCCAGGTGGGCGCGGGCCGCACGCTCGTGTCCAGATCCCCGTGCTGTGTCTCACCGGCCACCAGCGTCTCGCAGAGGGCGGCGCTGTCGGCCGTGTCACCGGTGGCGCCGGTGGTCATCGGCGAGGGTGCGGAATCCAGCAGTGTCGTCGGCTCCGAGCCTCGCTGGATGTTCGGGGCGGGGTCGGGGGTGCCGCAGGCAAGAAGAACGACCGTCCACATCATCACGCACTCCAGGCTGTACCCCCTTGGGTGCATCACCTCGTGAGCGTGTTCACACGGCGGCTAGAAACGGTACTCGTAGGGGAACCGGAAGTGGAACTTGAAGAAGCCCTGGCCGATGTGCCAGATGGACTCGTCGAGGGTGCCCACCTCGAGCACCGGGCCGCCGACCTCCTGGGGGATGTAGAACTGGCTGTTCCACCCGAACGACACCAGGAAGCGGTCGGTGATGGGCACCTCCGCCTCGGCCTTGAGATCGAGGCCAGGCCGGAGGAAGTGGGTAGGGGAGGGTAGATCGTCGGAGGGCAGGTAGGCGTAGCTGAGCCGCAGGCCAGCGCCGACGTCGAAGCGGAAGGCGGGCTCGTAGACGAAGGGGATGTCGATGCCGATGGGGCGAAAGCCGATGCCCCACATCCCCGTGGTCCCACCGAGCATGCCCTTGGGGCTCAGGAAGAACTGGTCGGGCACCAGGAAGTGGCTGATCCGCACCTCGTTCATCGACATCACCATGTCGCGGTACTTCTTGGGGATCTGGCCCTTGACCTTGCGCAGCGTCTTCTTCTCGAGGACGGCCTCGGCGGAGAAGACCAGGCCGGTGTGGATGGCCTGGTCGCGGTATACGGGGCCGGTGACGAGGTTGACAGCGGGGCCGACGCCGATGTCGATGGGCACCTCGATCTTCTTGGCGAGGGACGGCGCGGTGAGGAGGGCCAGCAGGGTGGTGATCATGGGTCACGATACGACGGAACGCCCGCGGCATTCGATGGGGGCCCGGTGACCGCACCCGTGCTGATCCTGGGCGGCCCCACCTCAGCCGGCAAGACGGCGGCAGCCCTCGCCGTCGCCGAGGCCTACGGCGCGGTGGTGGTGTCGGCCGACGCGATGCAGGTCTACCGAACCCTCGACATCGGCACCGGCAAGGCGACGGCTGCCGAGCGCGCGCGCGTGCCCCACCTGGGCATCGATGTGGTCGACCCCGACGAGCCGTTCGACGCCACCGACTTCGTCGCCCTCGCCGACGCGGCGCGCACCGAGCACGACCGCGTGGTGGTAGCCGGGGGCACCAGCCTCTACCTGCGGGGGCTGATCCGGGGCTTCGTGACGACGCCCCCCGTCGACCCCACGCTGCGGGCCGAGCTCGAGGCGACACCGGATCTCCACGCCGAGCTTCAGAGGGTCGATCCGGTCCTCGCCGAGCGCCTGCACCCCAACGACCGGGTGCGACTGGTGCGCGGTCTCGAGGTTTGGCGTCAGGCAGGGGAGCGCCTGTCCGACCTGCAGGCGGCCCACGCAGCGGCGCCCGACCGGTTGGCTCACCGAGGGGTATGGCTCGACCGCGACGACCTCGACGACCGCATCGACCAGCGGGTGCTCGCCATGATGGAGGCCGGCTACGTCGACGAGGTGAGGCAGGTGCTGGCGATGGGCTTCGGGCGGGAGCTCAAGCCCCTGCAGAGCCTGGGCTATCGCCACCTGTGCGACCACCTGCTCGATGGGCTGGCCCTCGACGAGGCCGTGCGGCGCACTCAGCGCGACACTCGGCGGTTCGCCCGCAAGCAGCGCACGTGGCACAACACCCTGGGCTTCGAGCGCATCGCGGCGCCGGGGGTGGGCGAGGTCCTCCAGATCGCCTCGCAGCTGTGGGGCCCTCCGACGGCGGTGTAGGGGCGAGACGGGCGAGGGCGGGGAAGAGCGTGATATGGCCGCCGACCGTGAAGGAGGCCCTGTGGACATCGTCCTCGACTTCGAGCGCCCGGTCGTGGAGCTCCGCAAGCGCATCGCCCAGCTGCGCGACCTGCAGACCACCCAGGGGGTCGACCTGTCGGCGTCCATCGAGCAGCTGGAGGTGCAGGCGGCGAAGCTGCAAGATCGCATCTTCACCAAGCTCACGCCGTGGCAGCGCACCCAGCTCGCCCGGCATCCCGAGCGCCCCTACATGCTCGACTACGTGCACGCGCTGTTCGACGAGTACACCGAGCTGCACGGCGACCGCGCCGGCTTCGACGACCACGCCATGGTGTGCGGCCTCGCTCGGTTCAAGCCGACGGGCGCCGACGACGACCCCACCGCCGGCCAGTCGGTGGCGGTCATCGGCCACCAGAAGGGCCGAAACACCAAAGAGAACATCTACCGGAACTTCGGGATGGCCCGCCCCGACGGCTACCGCAAGGCGCTGCGCATCATGCGCCTCGCCGAGCGGTTCGGGCTGCCCATCCTGTGCTTCATCGACACGCCGGGGGCCTACCCGGGGATCGACGCCGAGGCCCGCGGGCAGGCCGAGGCCATCGCGCGAAACATCATGGAGATGTCGCGCCTCAAGGTGCCCGTGGTCGCGCTGGTCACGGGGGAAGGGGGCTCCGGAGGCGCCCTGGCCATCGGCGTAGCCAACCGGGTGCTGATGCTGGAGAACAGCGTCTACTCGGTGATCAGCCCCGAGGGCTGTGCGGCCATCCTGTGGCGCGACCGCGCCGAGGGCCCCCGGGCAGCCGAGGCCCTGCGCATCACCGCCGGCGACTGCCTGGAGCTCGGCGTGGTCGACGAGGTCTTGCCGGAGCACCTGGGGGGGGCCCATCGCTTCCGCGACGAGGCCATCGACAAGGTCGGCGATGCGCTGCGGCGCCACGTCGGCGAGCTGATGGGCCACAGCGTCGACCAGCTCGTCGAGGGCCGCTACGAGCGCTTCCGAGCCATGGGCCGGATGACCGAGATGGAGCCGCCGCAGTGAGCCTGCCCGCCGAGCTCACGCTGCAGGGTGGGGGGCCGCTGCGTGGCACGTTGGTGCTGCCGGGCGACAAGTCGATCTCGCACCGTTCGCTGCTGTTCGCCGCCCTGTCGGGTGGCACGTCCCGGGTGCGGGGGCTGCTGCGCTCGGGCGACGTGCACGCGACGATGGGCGCGGTCGTGGCCTGCGGTGCGGTGGTGGAAGACGGCGACGAGCTGCTGGTCCACGGCCCCGAGGTGATGGGAGAGCCCGCCGATGTGGTCGACTGCGGCAACAGCGGCACGTCGATGCGCCTGCTGTGCGGTGTGTTCGCGGCACGGGAGGGTCATGTGGTCCTCACGGGCGACCACTCCCTGCGACGGCGCCCCATGGGCCGTGTCGTGCATCCCCTCCGCCGCATGGGCGCACGCATCGACGGCCGAGAGGGCGGCAGGCTGGCGCCCCTCGCCATCCGGGGTGGCGTGCTCGAGGCCGCTCGCCACGACCTGTCGATCGCGTCGGCGCAGGTGAAGTCGGCCCTGCTCCTCGCGGGCCTCGGCGCCGGGGTGCATGTGCGGGAGCCCCGCACCAGCCGTGACCACAGCGAGCGCTTCCTGCGGGCCATGGGTGCCTCCCTGCACCTCGACGAAGCCGGCTGGCTGCACCTCGAGGGGGGGCAGGTGCTACACGCCATCGACGTGGAGGTCCCCGCCGATGTGTCGTCGTCGGCCTTCCCGCTGGTAGCGGCGTCCCTCATCGAGGGCTCCGAGGTCGTGCTGCCGGGCGTCGGGCTCAACCCCACCCGCACCGGCGTGATCGACGCCCTACGCGCCATGGGGGCCGACATCGAGGTGATCGACCGCGACGACACCGGGGTCGAGCCCCGGGGCACGCTGGTGGTGCGGTCCACCCAGCTGAAGGGCTGCCGGATCGACGGCGACCTGGCCCTCCGCTCCCTCGACGAGCTCCCGGTGCTGTCGGTGGCTGCCGCCTTCGCCGAGGGCGAGACGGTCATTGCCGACGCGGAAGAGCTGCGGGTCAAGGAGTCCGACCGCATCGCCAGGGTCGCGACCGGCCTGCGCGCCATGGGCGTCGAGGTCGAGGAGAAGCCCGACGGCATGGTCATCCAGGGGGGGCGGCCCTCGGGCCCGGCGCGCATCGACGCCTCGGGCGACCACCGCATCGCGATGAGCTTCGCGGTGGCCGCCATGGCGAGCGACGCCGAGGTGACCATCGGCGCTGCCGACGCCGTGGCGAGCAGCTGGCCGACCTTCTACGACGACATGCGGTCGCTCCAGGCCACATCGTGAGCTTGCGCATTGCCGTCGATGGCCCCGGCTCCAGCGGGAAGGGCACGGTGGCGCGGGCGGTCGCCCGAGCCCTCGGCTACGCCTACGTCGACACCGGCGCGATGTACCGCGCCGTCGCTCTCATGGCCCTGCGTCAGGGGGTCGACTGGGACGACGCCGACGCGGTCGCGAGCCTGGCCGCCGATCTCGACTTCGACTTCCGTTGGGACGGTGACGTGCTGCGGATCCTGGTGGGCGGCGACGACATCACCCGCGAGGTCCGCCGCGATGCGGTGGGCACCGGGGCGAGCCGGGTGAGCCGCCACGCGGCTGTGCGCGAGGCCCTGCTCGAGCGCCAGCGTGCGCTGGCTGGCAAGGGCGGGGTGGTGATGGATGGCCGCGACATCGGCACCGTGGTGCTGCCCGATGCCGAGCTGAAGGTCTACCTCGACGCCAGCCTCGACGAGCGAGCCCGGCGCCGCCATGACGAGATGGTGCGGCGAGGGGAGGCAGTGAAGTTCCAGGTGGTCCGCGACGCCCTCGCGGCGCGCGACCGCCGCGACTCCGAGCGCGACGTAGCTCCGCTCCGCCCCGCCGACGATGCGGTGCGCCTCGACAGCACCGATCTCACCGTTCGGCAGGTCGTCGACGCGGTGCTGATGCTCGCCGGGCAGCGCCAGGGGGCCATTGACACAGGGCGCTCAGACGATTAGTCGGCGCCCTCGCGAGCGCTGTGCCCGCGAGCTTCATCACCGAGAGCGCCTTGTGCCTCTCACTGTCACTCACTCTTCCCTCCGCTGGGGCCTCGGCCGCACGGAGACTGTCAGGTTTACAACTCCATGAGCGAACTCAACATCGAGGACCTCCCCCTCACCGACATCAGCGACGACCAGTTCAAGTCCTTCTTCGACGATTTCATGACCGAGAAGGGCGTGCGCGAGAAGTCGGTGGTCAAGGGTCGGGTGATCGGCATCGGCGACGACTGGGTCACGGTCGACATCAGCTACAAGGCCGAGGGCCTCATCGCGGTCCACGAGTTCCGCTCCCCCGAGGGTGAGCTGACGATCAAGGAAGGCGACATCGTCGAGGTCTACCTCGACACGATGGACAACGAAGACGGCATCCTGATCCTGTCCAAGGAGAAGGCCGACCTGATGCGGGCCTGGGAAGAGATCTCCAAGGCCGTCGAGGCCGACGAGGTCGTGCACGGCGCGGTCATCGCCCGGGTCAAGGGTGGCCTGCAGGTCGACATCGGCGTCAAGGCGTTCCTGCCCGGCTCGCAGGTCGACCTCCGCCCCGTCAAGAACCTCGACAAGCTGATCGGCGAAGAGTTCGACTTCAAGATCATCAAGTTCAACAAGAAGCGCGGCAACATCGTGCTCTCCCGCCGTGTCCTGCTCGAGCAGGAGCGTGAGGAGAAGCGCGAGGAGACCATCGAGCGTCTCCAGATCGGCGCCATCATGACCGGCGTGGTCAAGAACATCACCGACTACGGTGCGTTCATCGACCTCGGCGGCATCGACGGCCTGCTGCACATCACCGACATGTCCTACGGGCGGCTCAACCACCCCAGCGAGATGTTCGAGGTGGGCCAGAGCATCGAGGTCAAGATCCTCAAGTTCGACCCCGACAGCCAGCGTGTCAGCCTCGGCTACAAGCAGATCCGTCCCGACCCGTGGGAGGAGGCCGAGTACAAGTACCCGGTCGGCGCCATCGTGCGCGGCAAGGTCGTGTCGATCCCCGACTACGGCGCGTTCGTCGAGCTGGAAGACGGCATCGAGGGCCTCGTCCACATCTCCGAGATGACGTGGAACAAGCGCATCAAGCACCCCTCCAAGCTGGTGGCGGTGGGCGATGTGATCGAGGCGAAGGTGCTCGGCATCGATGTCGAGAACAAGCGCATCAGCCTCGGCATGAAGCAGCTCGAGGCCAACCCCTGGGATGTCGTCGAGCAGCAGTACCCTGTCGGCTCGCTCATCCAGGGCAAGGTTCGCAACATCACCGACTTCGGCATCTTCGTCGGCATCGACGAGGGCATCGACGGCCTGGTGCACATCAGCGACCTGGCCTGGGGTCAGCGCATCCGTCACCCCTCCGAGCGCTACAAGAAGGGCGACGATGTCGAGGCACGCGTGCTGTCCATCGACAAAGACCAGGAGCGCTTCAGCCTGGGCATCAAGCAGCTGTCGGAAGACCCGTGGTACACGGTCCACAGCCGCTACTTCCTCGGCCAGGTGACGGAGGGCCCGGTGGTCCACCGCGCCGACTTCGGCATCTTCGTCGAGATCGAGGATGGCGTCGAGGGTCTGGTGCACCTGTCCGAGATGGCCTACGACGGCGACGACTGGCAGAACCAGTACCCCGAAGGCAAGGTCATCAAGGCCGAGATCATCCACATCGACAGCCACGATCGGAAGATCAGCCTCTCCGAGAAGGGTGCGACCGAGCGCTCGGCCGGCGACATCGAGGGCTACATGCAGAACCAGAACGACGCCGGTGCGCGTCTCGGGGATGTCATGGGCGACCTGTCGCGCCGTCTGCAAGACGAGGCCGTCGACGGTGACGGCGCGGCGACCGCCGCTGCTGCCGACGATGCTGCCCCCGCCGCTGCCGACGCAGCCGGCGAGGAGTGAGTTACCCCCTCGGGCGGGCCCTCGGGCTCGCCTGAACGGAGGCTGTGATGGGACGGAACGGCTGGATTGTGGTGCTCCTGCTCCTGGCCGTGCTCTGCGCCTTCGTGGGCCTGTTCTACGTACAGAACAGTGCTCGCACCACGCAGCTGTCCCTCGACCTCGGCTTCGCCGCCTGGCAGCTCAAGCAGCCGGTGGCCGTGCCTTTGCTCCTCCTCGCAGCCGCGGGCGGGGGCTTCCTGTTCGGCTTCCTGCCGCTGTGGGTGCGAGGCTTCGCCCGTGGGCGACGCATCAAGCAGCTCGAGCGTCAGCTCGCCTTGCAAGACGGCCGTAGCGACAAGCCCTGGTGAGGTCATGAGCTCTTCTCCGCGCCGCTCCGCATCGCGCAGCGGTGGGGCCCGTGTGTCCCGCGCCAATCCGGGCCGGGTGGCGGCCGCGCGTGCGCTGCTTGCCACCGGGGAGGGGGCCCACCTCGAGGATGCGCTCGCCGAGGTCCTGCCCGAGGAGCCGAGAGATCGGTCGCTGGCCTGGTTCCTCGCATTCGGCACCCTGCGTCGTAGGGGGCACGTCGATGGCGCTCTGCGCCCGCGGCTCCGCCAGCCCCTCGGCGGTCTCGATGCCGAGGTGGCTGCCGTGCTCCGGCTGGGAGCTTACGAGCGGCTGTTCGGCCGGGCGAAAGCGCATGCGGTCGTGCACCAGTGGGTCGAGGTGGCTCGGGCGGTGGGCGCCGGTCGGGCGAGTGGGTTGATCAACGCCGTGCTCCGGCGGGTCGAGCCCGTGGGGCTGTCCGAGGTCGAGGCCCTCGATCACCCTGCGTGGCTGGTGTCCCGCTGGCGCCGACGCTACGGCGCCGAGGCCGCCGATGCGTGGATGCAGGCCAACGGCGAGGCGCCTCCCCGCTTCGTCGTAGCGCCGCAGGGGCTCCCCGAGGGCCTCGAGGGCACCCCCGCCACGCTGGGAGAGGCCCCGCTGCCGGGGGTGTACCGCATCGAGGGCGATGGCCCCATCCCCGACCTTCCGGGCTTCGAGGCGGGCCGTTTCTGGGTGCAGGATGCCGCTGCTGTCGCCGTCGCCGACCTGGTGGGAGCCGGGGAGGGGATGGCCGTGCTCGATGCCTGCGCCGCGCCAGGGGGCAAGAGCTTCCGCCTCGCCAGCCAGGGCGCCGAGGTGGTCGCCGTCGATCGCTCCCCCGAGCGGCTGCAGCTCGTCGACGACGCAGCGAAGCGCCTGGGGCTCGCGGTGCGCACGGTCCCCCACGACTGGCTCGACGGGCCGCTGCCCGAGGTGGGGCCCTTCGCCGCGGTCCTCGTCGACGCCCCCTGCACCGGGCTGGGCACCGTGCGACGCCACCCCGAGATCCGCTGGCGCCGGCAGCCCTCCGACCTGCCCGAGGCAGCCCAGCGCCAGGGCCGCATCCTGCAGGCGGCTGCCACCCATGTCGCGCCGGGGGGCCGCCTGGTCTACGCGGTGTGCAGCCCCGAGCCCGAGGAGGGCGAGGCCGTCGTGCAGGCCTTCCTCGACGCCCACCCCGACTTCACCGCTGGCCCCCGCCTGCACACCGCGCCGCCTCAGCATGGCGAAGACGCCCATGCGGCCTTCGTCTTGGAGCGCGCGGAGTAGACACCTGTCCCCCGGAGCGCCCGTGTCGACCCCGATGTTTCAGCAGTACGGTCAGCTCAAGTCGCAGCACCCCGACGCGGTGCTCTTCTTCCGCATGGGCGACTTCTACGAGGTGTTCTTCGAGGATGCCGAGCTGTGCGCGAAGGCCCTCGACCTCACCCTCACGGCCCGCAACAAGCACGACGACCAGCCCATTCCCATGGCCGGCGTGCCGCACCACGCGGCGGCTGGCTACGTCACCCGGCTCACCGAGCAGGGCTTCAAGGTGGCCATCGCCGAGCAGGTGGAAGACCCAGCCCTCGCCAAGGGCCTCGTGCGGCGCGAGGTCGTGCGGGTGGTCACGCCCGGGGTGGTCTACGACCCGACGACCCTCAAGGCGGAGTCCCACAACTGGCTGGCGGCGATCACGCGCAGCGAACAGGGCGTCGGCCTGGCCTTCCTCGATGCATCGACCGGTGATCTGCGGCTCACCCAGATGGGCCAGCTGGAGGTGGCCCTGGCGGAGCTCGTCCGCCTCGAGCCCAAGGAGGTCCTGGTAGGCCCGGGGCTGGAAGAGGGGAGGGTGGCCGCTTCGCTGCGCTCCGCGGTGTGGTCGAGCGTGGAAGACGAAGCCTGGTCGGTGGGCGAGGCCCATCGAGAGGTCGAGCACGTGTGCGGAGCCGGGCCCGCCTCCTTCGGCATCGACGAGGGGCCCCAGCTGCAGGCGGCGGGTGCAGCCCTCCGCTACGCCCGCGACCGGCTGGGCGGCGTGCTGGCGAATGTGCACCGGCCGCAGCCCTATCGGGTCGATGGCTTCATGGTGTTGGACCACACCACCCGCCGCAACCTGGAGCTGTCGCGCACGCTGCTGGAGAACAAGCGGAGCGGGAGCCTGCTGGCGCTGCTCGACAAGGCGGCCACCAGCATGGGCTCGCGGCTGCTCGAGGAGTGGCTGGCGTTCCCGCTGCTCGAGCTGGGGACCATCCGTGCCCGCCAGGGCGGCGTCGCCGAGTTGGTCGACCAGCCCGATGCCCGCTCCGACCTCCGCGACGCCCTCAAGCGAGTGGCCGACATCGAGCGGATCGGCGCCCGCATCGGCCAAGGCACCGCCCACGCCCGCGATCTCGCGGCGCTGTCGCGAGCCCTCGACGCGGCCCCCGATGCCGTCGCTGCGGCCCAACCACTGCGCTCGCTGGGTGCTCACCTGCCGAGCGACCTGTGCCTCGACGTCGCCGAGGAGCTCGCCACCTGGCTCGTCGACGACCCGCCCCAGTCGCTGACCGAGGCCGGCCTCATCCGCCAGGGGGCCCACGCCGAGCTCGACCAGCTCACCCGCCTGTCTCTGGAGGGGGTCGGGATCATCGCGGAGATGGAGGCACGGGAGCGCGAGGCCACCGGCATCAGCTCGCTGCGGATCCGCAAGAACAAGGTGTTCGGCTACTTCATCGAGGTCACGCGGGCCAACCTGCACAAGGTGCCCAGCCGGTTCCTCCGCAAGCAGACGCTGTCGAATGCCGAGCGCTACATCACCGAAGACCTCAAGGTGCTGGAAGAGCAGGTCCTCGGCGCCGACGAGCGCCGCAAGCAGCTCGAGTACGAGCTGTTCGTGGCGCTAAGGGCGAGGGTGGCGGCTCACTCCGCGCGGCTGGCTGAGCTGGCCCGCTGCCTGGCGGCCCTCGACGGCCTTTCGGCGCTGGCCGAGGTGGCTGTGTCGAGGCGCTGGTGCCGCCCAGAGCTCACCGACGAGGCCGTGCTGCGGATCGAGGGCGGGCGTCACCCCATGGTCGAGGAAGCGCTTCGCGAGGAGCGCTTCGTGCCCAACGACGTCGATCTGCACCCCGATCGGCGGCTCATCGTGCTCACCGGGCCCAACATGAGCGGCAAGAGCACGGTCATGCGGCAGACGGCCCTCATTGCCCTGCTCGCGCAGATCGGCAGCTTCGTGCCCGCCGATGCCGCCACCGTAGGGCTGTGCGACCGCATCTTCACCCGGGTGGGCGCCGCCGACGACCTGCGACGAGGGCAGTCCACCTTCATGGTCGAGATGGCTGAGACCTCGGCCATCCTGCACCACGCCACCGCCCGCAGCCTGGTGGTGCTCGACGAGATCGGCCGCGGCACCTCGACCTACGACGGGCTGTCCATCGCGTGGGCGGTCGCGGAAGACCTCGTCGACCGCATCGGCTGCCGCGCGATGTTCGCCACGCACTACCACGAGCTGTGCGAGCTCGAGCAAGACCGCCCGGGGGTGGTCAACCAGTCGGTGGCCGTCAGTGAGTTCCGCGGAGAGATCGTGTTTCTTCGCAAGCTCAAGGAGGGGGGCGCGAGCCGCTCCTATGGCATCCAGTGCGCCCGGCTGGCGGGGCTGCCGCGCCACGTCGTGGAGCGTGCCGATCGGCTCCTCACACGCTTCGAGAAGCACGCGCCCCGCAACGACCGCTCCCAGCTGTCGCTGTTCGGCACCGCGGGGGCCCCCGCCGACGACGAGCCCGACCCTCCGCCACCCGCCGACGACGCCCTCCGTGACGCCCTCGTCGACCTCGACCCCGACGACATGAGCCCCCGGCAGGCGCACGACGCGCTCTACGCGCTGCGAGCGCTCCTCGAGCGATGAACGACGCCATCGAAGGCTTCATGTATCACCTGAAGGTCGAGCGGAATCGCTCGGTCCATACCGTGGATGCGTACGGTAGAGACCTGCGCCGATTCGCGGCATGGCTGCAGAGTGAGCGCGACATCGTCACCCCAGAGGGCGTTCAGCGCTCCGACGTGGCCGATCATCTGGTGTTTCTGGAGGGGGAGGGGCTCGGACTGCGCAGCATCGCGAGGGCGCGCACGTCGATTCGGCAGCTGTTCATGTATTGCATGAGGGAACGCATCGTCGAGGCAGATCCTACCTCGCTTGTCGATGCGCCCAAGTTCGTCTCACCGCTCCCCACCGTGCTGTCGGCTGGGCAGGTGGAGGCGCTGCTGTCGGCCCCGGATCAGGCCCGCCCGCTGGGGCTTCGCGACGCCGCGATGATCGAGCTGCTGTACAGCTCCGGGCTCCGCGTCAGCGAGCTGGTGGGCCTGCCCCGTCGGCACGTCGATCCCGAGGTCCAGATCCTCAGGGTGAGGGGGAAGGGCGACAAAGAGCGACTGGTGCCCATGGCCGACCGCGCGCTGGCCCTGATGGTTCGCTACCTGCGTGACGGCCGACCGCATCACGACCCCGACGGCTCGCAGCCCGAGGTGTTCGTCTCCCGCCGCGGCACGGCGATGACCCGTCAGAACTTCTGGCAGCGGCTCCGTGGCCACGCACAGCGCGCCGGCATCCCCGGCAAGGTGTCGCCCCACGTGCTGCGCCACAGCTTCGCGACCCACCTGCTGGAGAACGGCGCCGACCTGCGCTCGCTGCAGGCGATGCTGGGCCACGCCGACATCAGCACCACGCAGATCTACACCCACGTCAGCCGCAAGCGCCTGGTGGAGCTGCATGCGAGGTACCACCCCCGAGGGCTGTGGAGCTACCCCGAGCCCGACTAGCTCTTCGCGGCCCGGGCGAGGCGCGTGACCAGCTCGGGGAGCTGCTCGGCGTCGAGGCTGCAGTAGGCGATGCGCAGGGAGTTGGCCTCGGGAAACGCGATGGTGCCCACCGACTCGGTAGCGATGAGCTTCTGGCGAAGGGCCTCGGCCTCGAGCCCGCCGTCGAGCTGCAGCAGCGCGAAGTAGGCGGCGTTGAAGGGCAGGGGAGTGATGCGCTCGTCGTCGAGGGTGGCGAGGGCCCCGCGGAGGGCCTGGTAGCGGCGGGCGAGCTCCTGGCGACGCTCCTCGAAGGAGGCATCGAGGCTGGGGTCGCGCAGGGCCTCGGTGACCACGGCCATCGCTGGGCCGCTGGCGGAGCCCACGGTGCCGCGGGTGATGCACTTGAGCTTCGACTCGAGGGCGGCCTCGGCTTCGTCGGTGGTGTGGGGGAAGGTGAGAAAGCCCACCCGCGACGCGAAGAAGGCGAGCTCCTTGGTGGCCCCGTCGATCTTGACCGCCGCGACCTTCTCGGGATCGAGGCGCTCCGCCAGCTTCCAGAACAGCGAGGTCGCGAGGTGACCGCGCTCGTAGACCCAGCCCTGGTAGGCATCGTCGACCGCAACGATGGTGGGCTTGGGGGCCTGCGCCAGGGCCTCGATGATCTGGGGGACCTCGCTCTCGGTGGGCGCATAGCCCGAGGGGTTCCCCGGCAGGTTGAGGATGACCACCGCCTTGTTCTTCACCTTGGCGAGGGTGTCGGCGAGGCCTTCGACGTTGAACCGCCCGTCGCGGAAGAACGGGAACGACACGATGCGTGCGTCACGGTGCAGGCTGAACAGCAGCTCGTAGTTCTCCCACGACGGCGACGGGACGATGATCTCGGTGTCTTCGTCGCTGAACAGGTCGGCGATGAGCGACAAGCCATGGGTGAGCCCGTGGGTGACCAGCGGCTTGGTGCTGCGCACATCGGCCGTGACGCCGCCCAGCCGGCGCTCGCGGGCGCCCCACAGGGTGCGCAGGGCATCGGGGCCCGACACGGGCGCGTAGAGGAAGGCTTCCTTGGGGGACAGACCCGACAGCTGGCGCTCCAGCTGGGGCAGGGGCATGGGCTGGCCCGAGCCGTCGGTGAGCTGCCCGATGGTGGCGTTGATCTCGGTGCCCTTGGCCGTGGCGGCCTGGTAGGGAATGCCCTTGGGGAACGCAGCCTTGCGGCCCAGGGGTGACAGGCAGCGGGCCAGCGCGGGGGCCTGCTTGGCGAGGATGGCGTTGAGGCGATCGGCTTCGGTCATGGTCGACTCCAGGCTCCCGGGTCTATCGCGTCCGAGGCGGTGGATCCGTCGTAGGATGGAGGACGTGGTTAGGTCTTGACTGGAGGCCCCGATGAGCGACGACACGACCCACGAACGCGCCGATTTTCGCTGGCTTCTGGTCGGAACGGTGCTGAGCGCGCTGCAGCTGATCTACCTGGTGTCTCCGATCGATCTGGTGCCCGATGTGATCCCCGTGCTGGGGTGGCTCGACGACCTGCTGGGCCTGGCCGCTGCGGCCACCGTCACCGGCTACGGCGTGTGGCGGCTGGTGCGGCACCCAGCCCTGGAGACCGAGCTGGCGAGTGCGCTGCCCAGCGGCTCGCAGGGTCCCACCAGCGACTACGAGCCCATCGACCCGACCGAGCTCAAGCGCTGGTAGCAGGCAAGCGCGGGGCCAGGAGAGGGGAACACGACCGCGCGTCAGGTTAGGTTTCGCCTTCATCCCTTGGAGGCTCCCGTGGCCCGACCGCTTTCCGCCAACAACCCCTACGCCGTGCCTGCCGCCGAAGCGAAGGTCGAAGAGCGCGTCGCCTTCCTCCGCAAGGTCGCTGGCCTCACGTTCGTGGGCCTGATGATCTCGGGGGCCACCTCGCTGGCGACCGCAGGCCTCATCGCCATGCTCTCCGAGATCATGATGTCGCGCCCGGTTTCGCTGGTGCTCATGCTCGGTGGCATCTTCGGTGCGCGGATGATCGGCGGCTCGATGGTTCGCTCCGAGGCGCCCGCCACCCAATACGCCGGCTTCGCCATCGGCACGATGCTGCAGGGCGTGGCCATGGGCTACATCATCCTCACCGCACTGATGTTCTCGGCGTCCGTCCTGGGCAACCCGCTGCTGCTCCTCGTCGAGGCCATCGGCTTGGTCGGGCTGACGATGTTCGGGATGACGGTCTACCTGCTGACCGGCCCGAAGAACCTGTCGATGGTCGGCGGCTTCCTGTCGGCGGTCAGCTTGCCGATGATGGTGCTGATGGTCGTCACCTTCGTGTTCCCGAGCCTGTTCGGCGGGTTCATGGGCCTGCTGCTCAACATGGTCTTCGTGGGCATCTCTGCCGCGGGCCTGTTGTACTCGCTCAACCAGGTGATGCACGAGATGAGCACCAAGCACGTGGTGCCGGCGGCCTACTTCATCACCCTGGGCATCCTCACGCTGCTGTGGAACGTCATCACGCTGCTGATGCGCCTGCAGCGCCGCTAGGAGCGCTGGGGGGAGCGGGGGCAGCTGGCCCCCGTTTCTCTTGGGGACTTTACTTTACATAATATACATTATCGGACATTGATTCGGGCCGAGGTGAGGGGGCTTGTGCGGTGCTACGATGCGGCCATGCTCCGCAGCTGGCCAGTGTCGTTCGTGTGGATGGTGTCGTGTGGCGGCGGGCTCGCCGAGCCGGCTCCGTGGCTCGATGTGCCCGCCTCCGTGGCGGTCGACATTCCCCTGGGCGTGCCCAGCGCCGTGGTCGTCGACGTGACGAATGTCGGCACGGCGGGAGGCTCTGTCGACGCGGTCGTCGGGTCCCCGTTCACGCTGTCCGATGCCCGCTACGCCGTCGCCGCTGGCGAGCAGGTCCAGGTCTCGGCGTTCGTCACCGGCGAGCGTGCCGAGGTCATCGAGGGCTTGCTGGAGCTGCGCATCGGCGCCCGCACATGGGAGGTGGCGCTGGCGGCCACGGTGCTGGCCGACCTCGATGGCGACGGTGCCACCTCGGTCGATGCGGGTGGCGACGACTGCGACGACACCGACCCCAAGGTCTATGTAGGGGCACCGGAGCGGTGCAACGGCGTCGACGACGACTGCGACGAGGAGATCGACGAAGGCCTGCCCGCGGTGGCCGCCTGGGCTGACGCCGATGGCGACGGCTTCGGTGACCCGGCCGCTCCCGTGGCCGACGTGTGTGCCCTCGAGCCTGGCCAGGTCGGCAACGGCGACGACTGCGACGATGGAGACGCCGAGGCGTTTCCCGGGGCTGTGGAGGTCTGGTACGACGGCCTCGATCAGGCCTGCGACGGAGGCGACGACTTCGATCAAGACGGAGATGGCGTCCCACGGCAGCCCGAGGGCGACGACTGCGACGACACGCGGGCAGATGTCGCCCCGGGTGCGATCGAGCTTCCGGATGGCGCTGACAACGACTGCGACACGATGCGCGACGAAGACACCCTGGTCGGCGGAGAGCTCGTGTTCGTCGAGCTGTTCACCGACCCCGACCGGTCCGATGCCACTTGGCTGGAGCTGCACAACCCGGGGGTCACGCACGCCGATCTCGACCTGGCGACGCTGTGGGCCGATGGCACCGAGCTGCCTCTGCCGTCGCTGTGGCTCGGCCCGGCCGAGGTGGTGCTGCTGTGCGACGACGACGACCCGCAGACCAACGGTGGCCTCGACTGCGACGGGGTGCTGCCCCTCCCGTCGGGCGCCCGCCACGTGGTCCTGGAGGGCCCTGGGGAGCTGGTCGACGAGGTCGACACCCAGGGCTGGTCATGGGTGGATGGGCGCAGCTTCGAGCTGGGGCTGGGGGCGCTCGACGCGACCCTCAACGACGACGAGGCGGCGTGGTGCGTGGGCGTGTCGCTGTTCGGTGACGACAGCGGCGACCGCGGAACCCCTGGAGCGCTGCAGCCGCCCTGCTAGCGCGCTACGGCCACAGCCTCCGCGGCGTCACATCGTCGACCGACAGCATGCTGTAGAGGAAGCCTGCGTTGCTGATGAAGATCAGCTGCCGCCCGTCGACCACGGGCACGCTGCTGATCCCCCGCAGCTGGAACGGCTCCTGCCAGCGCCACACCTCGGTGCCGTTGGCAGGATCGACGAGGTAGACGGAGCCCTCGGACGAAGCGACCAGCAGGCCGGCCTCGGTGATCTGCGGGCTGGTGATGGCGCCGCTGGTGCCAGAGTCCCACACCCACAGCTCGGCGCCGGTGAGCGTCGACACGGCCCGGAGCTTGCCGTCGGTGCCAGGATGGTAGAGCGTGGCACCCTTGTCGGCCGGGTCGAGCACCGGCCGGTAGGCGCCGCCGACATCGAGCCGCCAGCGCACGCTCCGGCTCGCGGTGTCGATGGCGACCAGGGGCTCGAAGTAGCCGGCGATGTAGTAGTCGGTGGCCCCGACGGCGGGGGCGGCCACCAGGTCGGGGTATCTCCCCTCCCCTACGTCGCGTCGCCACGACTCCTCCCCTGTCTCCAGATCGACAGAGACCAGGGCGCCCGTGGAGAAGCCGAGGAGAGCCTCGGTGTCGGTGAGCAAGGCCTCGGGAGCGGCGTAGAGCGCCAGCTCGGCCTCACGGGTGAGGTCTTTGAGGGCGCGATACTGCCACTGCAGCTCGCCGCTGGAGGCGTCGAGGGCCACCGCGAGGTCGTCGACGTTGGTGATCACGACGAGCTCGTCGTTGACCGCGGGGGGCGCGAGGATCGGCGCGGAGCCGTCGTGGCGCCACAGCAGCTGCCCCTCCACCGTGTAGGCGAAGGTGTTGCCGCCCGTGTCGGAAAAGTAGACGATGCCGTCGCGCACGGTGGCCGGCGCCTCGACGGAGTTGCCCGCCGGGAAGGTGCGCACGAGGGCGCCGTCGTGCCGGGCCAGCATGTACAGCGCGCGGCCGGCGGCGCTGCCAACCAGCACGTAGCCACCCATCACGACGGGGTCGCCCCACTCCGCGTGGGACGCTGCGTTCAGCAGCCCCCCCGGAAGGCGGGCCCGGTAGTGATACGCCGGGGGCTCGTCGAAGACCCCTGGGTAGGTGGCCTCGGCCGGGGTGGGCCGGGGGGCGAACAAAGAGGCCGGTGAGGCCAGGGCGCAGGCGGTGAGGAACACGCTCACCCGGCGTTCTCGACGCGGGACTGGCGCTGCCTGGCGACCTCGGCCCGAGGACTCTCGGGGAACCGGGCCAGGAAGTCACCGTAGGCCTCGCGAGCCTCGCTGGCGCGATCGAGGGCCTCGAGGGTGAGGCCGAGCTCGAGCAGCGCCTGCTCGGCGAGGTAGCCGTCTTCCGACGCCACCAGCTGCTTCCACTGGCTGACCGCCTCGTCGCCGCGCCCCTCTTCCAGGGCGAGGTTGGCGAGAGCTCCGACCGCCGAGTACTTCAGGATGCCCTCGGCATGCTGGGCCGCATCCTCCAGCGCGGTGCGCCGGGGGCCGGTCTCGCCGAGGATGCGGTAGATCTCCGCCGCCTTGAGCTGTGCCTCCACGCGGGCCGCGCCACGCGACTCACCGGCGATGGCGGTGAGCTTCTCCGCTGCGGGGCGCAGCGAAGCCCGAGGGTCTTCCTCGCCGGCGGCCTCGGCCTGGGCCAGGGAGGCCGCCAGGTCGACAATGGGCCCGGGAAGCTCGGTCTCGACCTCCGCGATGCGGGCGGCCGTGCCTCGCTGGTCGCGCATCACCCACGCGTCGTACTGCCCGTAGAACAGGAAGGCAGCCAGCACGACGACCAGCGCACCGACGAGGAACTTCCAGTAGCCCATGAGGAAGTTCGTGGTCGCCATTTCTGCCCGGAACAGCAGCCCTGCGTCTGCAGGTGCCAGCTCGAGGTCTTCGTCGTCGCGCTCTTCGGCCACCATGCCCCCTGGCGCGCTCGCGCGCGGCGGTGTGGAAGGGCTGCGATTAACGCGACCCTGGCTCCTGAGCATGGCGACGCCCGACACCGGCCCCGACGGGGCATGGTCCCCCACCCCTCCATGTGCCCCGTCAGCGCTTCATGATGTAGCAGCTCGACAACCAACCCTGCCCCTTCGAGGTCGAACTGCCTATGATGTGGCCTCACTCTCCCGAGGCCCACCACTCCATGAGTCCTGCTGCGCGTCGCATCGGTCCCTCTGTCGCTCTGCTGGCCCTAGCCGTCGGCGTCGCCTCCCCGGCCTCCGCCCAAGACCGACGGCAGTTCCGGAAGCTGGAGCTCACCGATGGTCGCACCCTCACGGCAGAGATCCTCAGCACGGAGCCGACGGGCCTGATGCTGCGCACGCCCCAGGGCGACAGCTTGATCTCGTTCGAGGTCCTGCGCGACATGTCGCCGACCGACGAGCTCACCTACAAGAGCCAGACCGACTGGCTGGTCTACATCGACCTGCCCGATCGCCTGGAGCCCACCGCTGTCGAGCTGCTCGGCGCGATCGAGGGCATCGACGCCGCCACGGTCGGCCAGACCTTCGCCGGGCTCCGCCCCGAGCAGGCGGCGGAGGCACGAGCCTGCGATGGCACCATCGGCTGCATCGCCGATGCCGTGAAGGGCGCCCCGTGGATGTGGATCGTCACCGCCCGCGACGACGCCCATGATGGTGCGCTGCGGTCGGGTCTCAGCAGTGGCGGCTCTCGGTCTTCCACGCCGCTAGAGTCCGAGTCGCGCGACGCCCTGTGGACGAGCCTGCACGAGTCCCTGGGCCTGCAGGCCCCCAACACCGGGGCCCCCAAGCCCACCAAGTCGACCAGCAGCAGCGGGGCTCCCTTCACCAAGGAGAAGGTCGCTGCCTTCAGCTTCATCCCCCTTCCCGGCGCTCCGTCGCTCGCCATGAAAGACGGCGGCAACGCCGCCCTGGCGTGGGGGATTGCGGTGCCGGCCGCCGGCGCCTTCGCTGGGGCCTCCTACGCCGCAGCCAGCGACTCCCCTGGTGAGATGGTCGGCATGATGGCGGGCGGCTTCTACGTGGCGACCGTGTTCGCCAACCAGATCACCGGCATGCGCTCCCTCAAGGCTCAGGGCGTGGTCTTGGCCCCGGTTCCGATGGAGCAAGGCGGCGGCGTCGTGCTCGCCGGCAGCCTGCGCTAGCTACCCCGCTCCGCGCGGCCGCAGGGCCTCACCGAGGGTAGCCCGCCCGACGGTAGCGAGACATCCGAGTCGACACCGGCACCCGAGCCGGCACCCGAGCCGGCACCGAGCTGTGGTGCCCGAGCTGCCCAGGCGGCTCAGTCGAGGAACGGGTCGAGCTTGACCTGGTTGATGGTCGCGGTCGGGTTGATGACGACCTCGATGGTGACCTTGCGCCAGCCATCCCCATCTTCGACGAGGACCTCGTGGGTGCCGTTCGCCATGTCGCTGATGCGCGCCGGCAACGGGTAGCTACCGCCGTTGTACTTCAACACCGACCCCACAGCGATCTGCTGTGACGTGATGATCACGTTGCCCTTGGCGACCGGCGTTGCCGGAGCCGGAGCCGGGGCTGGCTCCACGGGTGCAGGCTCGACCGGGGCCGGAGCGGGGCTCGGGACGGCCGGAACGGGCTCTGCCGGGGCAGGCGCAGGCGCGGGTGCTGGGGCCGGAGCCGGAGCCGGAGCGGGTGCTGGGGCCGGTGCTGGGGCCGGAGCCGGAGCGGGTGCTGGGGCCGGCGCTGGGGCCGGAGCGGGTGCTGGGGCCGGCGCGGGTGCTGGGGCCGGAGCGGGCGCCGCGGCGGGGACGGGCACCGGTGCGGCGGGGGCTGGCGTCGGAACGGCCGGTGCGGGCAGCGGCGCGGCCGGCTCGGGCACGGCAGCAGGCTGCAGGGTCGCAGGGGCTGGAGCCTGGACCGGTGTTGGCTTGACGACGGGTGGGGGCACGGGCAGCTCGGGGCGACCGATCTCCACGTCGTCTTCCCCCGCAAAGGGGTTGCCGCTCACAGCGACGACCACGCCGACGGCGAGCGCCATGAACAGGCAGGCTCCACCGAGAGCCAGCGCTCCATACAGCAGCAGTGCGGCCTGTGGATCGTCGTCGGACCCTTCCCACGCGGGCGCGAAGTCGGGGGCTGCCTGCGGCTCCGACACGGCGTGGTAGGTCTGTGCTGTGCCAGTAGGAGCGGGCGTGGCGGTCGAAGCTGGCGCCCCCACCTGACGCTGCACCGGAGCGGGCGAAGCGGCCTCGCGGTCGGGGGCCGGTGGCAGGGTGGGGTCTTGGCTGTTCGCCGTCGGCTGGGGAACGGGCGGCGCTCCCTCTTCCGACGCAGGCACGGGCACGGGTGCCGTCGAGCGATCGAGGATCTCGTCGGTCGTGCTCGGCTCAGACAGCTCCGACTCGGCCAGCGGGTCGTCGGCTGGGTCGCCGGACGCTGCGCCCACCTTGTTGATGAGCGAGCGCCGCGAGGCAGGCGCTGGCGTGGCAGCGCGCGTCGCGTGCTCGACCCGACGACGCGGCGGCATCGGCGCATCGAGGCCCCCGACATCGGCATCGGCCCCCGCCAACACGAGGACCGAACCGTCGTAGAAGCAGAAGTCTACGTGGTCGAGGTAGGTCTGTTCACACGTCGCGCAGCTCTTCATCGAGACCCGGTCCTTCGGAGCGTGCCGAGTATAGACATGGCTAGGCCTCCGAGTACAGGCGCTTGAGATGCCTTGCGATCACGAGGCGCTGGATCTGGTTGGTGCCTTCCACGATCTGCATGACCTTGGCATCGCGCATGTACCGCTCCACCGGGTGCTCTCGCGTGTAGCCGTAGCCCCCGAGGCACTGCACCGCGTCGGTCGTGACGGCCATCGCCGCATCGGTGGACACTACCTTCGCCATCGCCGCGATGTGGCTGTAGGGGCGCCCCTGATCCTTCATGACCGCAGCCTTGTGGACCAGCAGGCGTGCGGTCTCGGTCTTCGTCGCCATGTCGGCGAGCATGAAGCCGACACCCTGGAAGTCGATGATGGCCTTCTTGAACTGCCGACGCTCCGTGCTGTAGCGGGAGGCCGTCTCCAGGGCCGACTGGCACAGGCCCACCGAGGTGGCACCGATGGTGATGCGCCCGGAGTCGAGAGCCTGCATGGCCACGCTGAACCCGAATCCCTCGGGGCCCACGCGGTCAGACACGGGCACCTCGACATCCTCGAGCACGACCTCGACCGTGGGCGACGCGCGCATGCCCATCTTCTGCTCTTTCTTGCCGAACGACAGCCCCTTGGCATCGCCGGGCACGATGAAGGAGCTCACGCCCTTGGGCCCCTCGCCTCCGGTGCGGGCCATCACCAGGTAGATGTCGGCGTAGCCACCATGGGTGATCCAGAACTTTGTGCCATTGAGCACGTACCGGTCGCCCTCGAGGCGCGCGGTCGTGCGCAACGAGGCCGCATCGGAGCCCGAGCCGGGCTCACTGAGGGCGAAGGCGCCCAGCAGCTCGCCACTCGCCAGCCCCGGCAGCCAACGCTCCTTGTGCGCCTCGGTGCCGAACAGGTTGAGGATGACCTGCGGAAGCCCGGTGACCGCCACGCTGACCGCGTACGACGCGCTCACCTTCGCGATCTGCTCCAGCACGAGACAGTACTCGTAGTAGCCCAGCCCCAGCCCACCGTACGCCTCGGGCGTCGGGATGCCGCACAGCCCCTGCTCGCCCATGGCGTGCATGAAGTCCTTTCGGAAGGTCTCGCTCTCGTCGTCTTCCTTGAGGGTGGGACCGAGCAAGTCCGCGCAGAATGCGTACGCGGCATCGGCCAGCTCCTGTTGGTCTTCGCTGGGCTCGAACAAGGGGGCCTCCTGGGCAGCACGAGGGGTGGGGGGTGTCAGGTGGTGGCGAGACGCACGCCGGTCACGGCCGCGGGAAGGGCACTCCCCTCCCCCCAGCCAGCCGACATGGACTCGTGCCCGTCTTCCGTCGCCACGAGGGTGTCACGGCGCAGCAGCTTCGCACGGTCGGGGTTGTCGGTGAACCACGTCACCAGCTCCCGCGGCTTGGCGGTGACCGTGCCGACCTTGACGACCCGCAGGTCGACGGCGGGCACCACCGACCCTTCTCGCATCGTCGCGCTGACGATGGACGGGCGCACGTCGACCAGCGCCGTCGGCGGCTTGCCGTGGCGACGACCCCGCTTGCGCTTGCTCTTCTGCCGCCGCTCGATGGGCAGCTCGTCGGCCGCCAGCAGCGCGTCGAGCCGCTGGCGCACGTGGGCCTCGCTCTCATCGGGGAAGAACAGGGTCCAGTCGCCGCCCTCGTTGAGGGCCATGAGCGCAGGAGCCTTCAGGGGGACCTCGGTGATCGCGTGGGCACCGAAGCCCTCGGGAAGCACCGCCGCGAGCCGCGCGAGGTAGTCGGCGGGCTCCACGCGCGCGACCAGCGTGATGTCGAGGTACTCCCCCACCGACTGCGAGTGCATGGGCATCGCCGAGGAGAAGGCGAACTTGGGGTGGGGGTGGAAGCCCTGGCTGTAGGCCAGCGGGGTCTTGGCCCGACGCATCGCCCGCATCCATGCGTTCATCGCCTCGAGGTGCGACAGGTAGCGGGCCTGGTCGGTGCGGCTGATGCGCAGCCACAGCCGCTGCACCGGCGGCGGCTCGACCAGCGGCGGCGAGGGCTTGCGCTCCCATGTGCCCTCGGGCTTGCGGCCCTGCACCGAGCGTCGCAGCATGGTGGCGCACAGCTCGCGCTCGTGGTCGATCACGCCGCACTTGTGGCACTTGCGGTGCCGGCAGTCTTGCGCGTGCTTGAGCTGCTGGGCACGGTTCCAGTCGTCTTCGAACCAGTCTTTGTCGATCAGTACGTCGATGTGGTCCCACGGGAGCCTCTCGGACGGATCCCGCTCCCGCAGCTGCGCGGCCATGTCGTAGCCGAGCTCGTCGACGGCCTCCATCCACAGGTCGAACCGCAGGTGCTCGCCCCACGCGTCGAAGCGGCAGCCCTTGCGGAAGGCGAGCTCCAGCAGGTCGCCGGCGCGCCGGTCGGCCCGGGAGACCAGGCCCTCGAGGAGCGTCTCGTGGGGCTGGTGGCGACCGAACTTGATGCGCTTGTCGTGGTTGAGCGCCTTCATCAGCACGTCTTGACGGCGCTCCGTCTCTTCCAGCGACAGCTGGGCAGCCCACTGGAAGGGCGTGAACGGCTTGGGCACGAAGGTCGACACGCCGAGGTTGACCTTGGCGCGGGGGTTGTAGGCCTTGCCCTCCTGCACCGTGCGCTTCGCGAGGTCGGCGATGGCCACGATGTCGTCGTCGCGCTCGGTCGGAAGACCGATCATGAAGTAGAGCTTCACGTGGTCCCAGCCGCGCTCGTAGGCGCCCACGGTCATCTGCAGCAGCTCCTCGTCGGGGATCCACTTGTTGATGACCGCCCGCAGCCGCGGCGAGGCGGCCTCGGGGGCCACCGTGAGCCCCGTGCGGCGGATGTCGGCCACCATGTCGGCGAGCTCGACGCTGAAGCTGTCGAGGCGCAGCGACGGCAGCGACACGCTCACCCGCTGCGGCTTGGCCCGCTCGACGGTGTTCTCGACCAGCTGCCGCACCCGGCTGTAGTCGCAGGTCGACAGGCTGACGAGGGAGACCTCCTCGTAGCCGGTGGTGTCGAGGGTGCGCTGCAGCAGGTCGTCGACATTCTCCAGCTCGCGCTCCCGGACGGGGCGCGTCGTCATGCCTGCCTGGCAGAAGCGGCACCCCTGGGTGCAGCCGCGGAGCACCTCGAGGGAGATGCGGTCGTGCACCTGCTGGGTGTAGGGAACGATGTAGTCGACGGGGAAGGTCGCGCCGTTGAGGTCGCGGGTGATCCGCTTGCGGATCTTGGGATGGCCCTCCACAGGCACCAGCGTGCCGTCTTCCAGGGCCTCGAAGGGGTACAGCGAGGGCACGTACACACCCTCGAGCTTGGCGAGAGCCTCGAGCTTTTCGGCCCGGCTACGCCCCTTGTAGGCGCGGAGCAGCTCGGCGATCTCGAGGATGGCGTCTTCGCCGTCACCGATGACGAAGAAGTCCATGAAGGGAGCCAGTGGCTCGGGGTTGAACACCGCCGGGCCCCCGGCACAGGTGAGCGGGTGCTCGTCGGTGCGATCTTCCGTGCGCAGCGGGATGCCCGCCAGGTCGAGGATGTTCAGGATGTTGCTGTAGGTGAGCTCGGACTGCAGCGTGACCCCGAGCAGGTCGAACTGGTCGAGGGAGTCCTTCGTCTCTAGAGCGAACAGCGGCAGATCCCGTTCCCGCAGCGCCGCCTCCATGTCGAGCCCCGGCGCATACACGCGCTCGCAGTAGGCCCACGGCAGCTCGTTGACGCACGCGTAGAGGATGTGGACCCCGAGGTTGCCCAGCCCGAGGTCGTACAGGTCGGGGAAGGCCAGGGCCATCCGCACCTCGATGCCCTCCAGGGATTTGTGGACTGCGTTGACCTCCGTGCCGACGTAGCGGCTGGGCTTCTCCACCGTCGCGAGGATCTCGTCTTCGAGGATGTGAGCGAGGTTCATGAGGGCTCCGTGGGTCGACCGACGGACGTATCGCGATGCCACCTCAGACGTCGACCACGATAGGCGGGGGACAAGGCTCCCGGGAGGACGTGATGGTGTGGTGGTGGGCGATGCTGGCCTGTGCAGGGCCGCCGAACGTCACGGTCACGCCGACCGCGCAGGTCGACGACGCCTTTTGGCAGCACTGGGGCGACGGCAAGGCCGAGCTGAGCGGCTACCGGCTCGCCACGCCTCGCTACGGCGAGCTGCGCCACGGCGAGGCGGTGCAGGTGTGGGTCACCGAGACCTTCACCCATGGCCAGCGCGTCAAGAGCGACGGCGGGCACCCCGACGAGTACCCGGTGCTCAAGCTCAACGACACGCGAGAGTTCCAGACCGGCATCTACGACTACGACGTGATGACCAGCACCTTCCACCGCCTCGATGGCCGCGCCCCGCTGGGCGAGCCGGTGAAGGTGTCGATGTCGATGCAGGAGTGGTGCGGCCACGTCTACGAGCAGCTCGTGCCGCGCGACGACGGCACGCTGTCGTGGGAGGCCCACAGCTACTTCGACGGCGAGGCCGACCGCGAGGTCCCCCTCCGCCGCTCCCAGACCGGCCTGGTGGGCGACGCGGCCCCGTTCGTCGCTCGCGGCCTCGCCGGCCCCTGGGTAGCGCCGGGCGAGTCGGTGGAGATCGACTGGCTGCCCACACTGGTGCAGGGGCGGATGACGCACCGTGCACCGGCGTGGGGTCGGGCCACGCTGCGCCGCGCCGAGGCGACGGAGGCGGTCACGGTGCCGGCGGGCACCTACGAGGTTCGCCGCTTCACCGTCGAGGCCCCCGACCACACCACCACCTGGCTGGTGGAGGTCGCCCCCCCGCACCGCATCGTGCGATGGGAGCGCAGCGATGGAGAGCTCGCGGAGCTGCTCGGCACCGAGCGGCTCCCCTACTGGACGCAGAACGGGGCAGGTGACGAGCAGCTGTTGCCACGGATCGGCCTGTCCCCGCCGGTGAGCCGATGATCTGGTGGCTGGTCGCCTGCCGCCCTGCCCCCGTCGCGTTCCCTGCGCGCACGGTGGACTACGATGAGGTCGTGCTCACCGCCAGCGCCGGGTCTTCGCTGGAGAGCACCGTGCGCTACCGCATCGAGCCCGGGCGCAGTGATGTGTGGCTGGTGGCCACGTTGCGCACCGAGGGGGTGGTGTACGACGAAGGCGCCGCCGTCATGCACTACGACTCCGACACCCCAAAGGGGGCCGACGCGTGGCCGTTGGTGCTGCAGCACGCCATCGCGGCGCACCCTGCCGCCGTGCGGGTGGATGCCAGGGGTCGACCGGTCGCTCTCGACGACCCCGAGGCGTGGGCCGACGATGCCCTCGCGGCCATCGCCCAGGCCCCGGTGCCCCCAGCGGCCCTGGGCAACGACCGCCTCGTCGACCCCGACGGCTACATCGCCAACCTGGCTCGCACCTTTCCCGGGCACCCGCCCCGTGGGGACTGGGTTCGCGATGAGCGTCTGGCGGGGCTGCGAGCCCGGCGCACGGAGGTCTGCGAGCCCATCGGCCGGGTGGAGGGGCTGCCGGCGGTTCGGTGCGAGGGCTCCTGCACAGCAGACAACGACCCCCGCGGCACACTGTACGGTGCCACCTGCTGGACCGAGGTCCGCAGCGACCGGGAGGGCATCGTGACCATCGAGAGTGGCTACAGCGGCACCCTCATCCGCACGGGTCCCGACGGGCAGGCAGAAGACCTCCCCGTGGCCGGGCAGCGCCTCGTTCGACGAGTGGGCTCGTGAGCGGCATCCGCGGCATCGGCGACGGCTATGCCTTCCAGCGCCTCCTGTGGCTGCTCGTAGGCACGGTCCTCGCGCCTACCTTCGTGCTGACACTGTTCGGTGTCGCAGCCATTCGCAACCAGCGCGCCGCCATCGAGCAGGAGCTCGACCGCCAGCAGGCCGAGCGCCTCGAGGTGGGGGCTCGCGACCTGTTCGCTCTGGTGGAGGAGCTGCAGGCGCGGGTCGAGGAGCAGGCGCAGTCGTGCACGTCGGCGGCCTGCACCATCGACGGGCCGGGCGTTCGTCGAGCGTGGCAGTGGCCCCTCGCCGACGACATGCCCGCAGAGCTCGCCTCCCTCGGCGTGCCCCAGCCCCCGACGGGCGAGCCGAGCTGGGGCCGACTCGGGCGTGACGAGGGGCCCGTGGCGGCCTTCGCACTGGGCGAGCAAGGCTTCGCCTGGCAGCTCGATCCCGCCTGGCTGGAGGGGGCCCTGTCACGACGGGTGGAGAGCAAGCTGACCGACGGGGTGGTCGTGTCGCTGCGTCCGCCCAGCAACACCGACCTGTCGCCGGTCGAAGACATGATGCGGCAGCTGCAGGCGTCGACCACCACCGATCTGGTGCTGGTGGGCCCTCTCGACCGGTGGTCGTTGGTGGTCGACGACCGTCAGGTGCCCACCCGCGCCGTGCTTCGCCGCAACGCCTGGCTCTACCCTGTGTCGCTGGTGGTGCTCGTCGGCCTCGTGGTCGTAGGGACCTTCGTCACGCTCGGCTCCGCCAGCCGCGAGATCCGGCTGTCGCGCCTTCAGACCGACTTCGTCTCCTCGGTGAGTCACGAGCTGCGCACGCCGCTGACCTCGATCCGGATGTTCGTGGAGACCCTGCAGTCAGGGCGACTCGACGATGACCCGCGCAAGGTCGAGGAGTGCCTCGACCTGCTCGCTCTCGAGACCGATCGTCTCTCCCGCCTCATCGAGCGCGTCTTGGACTGGGCGCGCATGGAGGCGGGGCGCCGAATCTACGATCGGGAGTCGGTGCCCGTCGTGGAGCTCGCCGACGGGGCCCTGACGGCGCTGCGCAGCCAGCACCTGCTCGATGACGAACAGGTAGAGGTGGAGCTGCCCTCGCTCCCTCCGGTAGCGGTCGACCGCGACGCCATCGTCGAGGCACTCCTCAACCTGCTGCAGAACGCCATGAAGTACACGCCCCGCCCCCGTCAGATCCGCCTGTCCGCGGTGCAGCGGGGGCGATGGGTGGGGGTGCAGGTCAGCGACAACGGGCCAGGCATCGCGCCTCGCGACCGCCGCCGCGTGTTCGAGAAGTTCTACCAGTCCGATGCGCGACTCTCGAGCCCCACCCAGCACGGCGGAGACCGGGGAAGCGGGCTGGGGCTGTCCATCGTGCGTGCGGTCGCCCGGGCCCATGGAGGTCGCATCGAGCTGCAGAGCGAGCTGGGCCAGGGGTCCACCTTCACCCTGTGGCTACCTGCGGCCAGGGAGTGAGTTACCTGCGACGGTCTCGTCTTGGAGGACTCGTGCGACCGATGGTCTGGATCGTGGTGGCGTCGTTTCTCACCGGCTGCGGAGCCAACGAAACGGCCGCGCTCACCGATGAGGTCGAGGCGCTCACTCGGCGCGTCGCGACGCTGGAGCAGAAGGTCAAGCGCCTCGAGGGCGGCAAGCCCGCGAAGGGCGGCAAGAACGGCAAGGTCGGCAAGGGCAAGACCGACAAGTCCAAGGGCGGCAAGGGCAAGACCGACAAGTCCAAGGGCGGCAAGGGCAAGACCGACAAGTCCAAGGGCGGCAAGAACGAGAAGGCCAAGAAGCCAGCGACGCCCAAGGGCACCGTCAAGGTCACCGGCGATGCCGTGAAGGTGATGGTCGCCAACGATAAGCGCAAGTTCGCCGTCCCCAACCAGCTCGCCCCAGGCAGCTACACCGTCATGGCGGCGTTCGGCGCGGAGACGACCCTCACCGAGTACGGCCCCCTCGAGCTCGCCGAGGGGCAGACGGTCAGCATCGACTGCCAGTCGACCGTTCGCCGGTGCACGGCGCTGCCTCAGTAGGCCCACCCCGCGGCGCGCGACCAGCGTGCCGTGTGCACCGTCGCCCACGCGCCGTCGGCCCCCCGCCGGCGCAGCGACCAGGTGATGACGCCGTCGGCCTGCACCTCGACCCGCCACCAGCCCGTGGTGGCGAAGGGGGGCGGCGCGAACGCAGCCCCCTGTTCGTGAAGGGCACGGGAGGCAGGCGCATCGACCGCGAAGGCATCGATGAGGGCCGCACGAAAGCCCTCCGCCAGGCCTTGCTGCGGGAGGGTGGCCGACGCCCCGCCGCCATCCCCTGCCTCCACCCGCCCCAGCCCCCACGGCCCCTCGGGGAGGCGTAGCGCATTGACCCCACCCCCCCCGGTGACCACCGCCGCGAGGCGGTCGGGAGGGGCGGCATCGCGTGCCGAGGCCACGACGTCGGCGGCTTCCGAACCTACGATCAGCACGGTGGCATGCTGCTCGGCGCCCACCACCCCGGGCAGCCAGAATCCCTGGTCACGGGGAGCTGACGCGTCGACCACGACCCATCGCACCGGTCCCGCGGCGGTCTGCACATCGAAGGAGCCCCACGCACCGCGAGGCCACAAGGCCGCCTTCGCTCGGGCTGCCTGGGGCCCCGTGCGCTCGCCCTCGCCGGGGACCCACACGACCCCGAGCCCCTCCCACGAACGCAGCGCGGCATCCGCCGCGCGAGGCGTCGCCTCCGCCACCGCGTCACCGACCAGCACCACCCACGCGGGGTCGGCCCCGCGGATGTCGTCGACGAGCCCTTGGGCAGGTGGCCGAGAGGCACCCACCAAGGCGATCACCGCCGGTGCCGACGTCACCTCGGGCGGCGCAGGCGGCAGGGCCGGGAAGCGCGCAGCACAGGACAGCAGCAGGAGCGAGAGACTCACCCGCACAGGTTAGGGGGCGGCATGGCAGCGCGCATCCTGGTTGTGGAAGACGACCCCTCCATCCTCCGCGGGCTGGAGATGAACCTGCAGCTGGAGGGCTTCGACACCGTCTCGGCCACCAACGGCCGCGATGCCCTCGCACACGCCGACGGTGTCGACCTCGTGGTCCTCGACATCATGCTGCCGCACCTCAACGGCTACCAGGTGTGCCAGGCGCTGCGCGAGGGGGGCTCCGACGTGCCGATCATCTTGCTGTCGGCCAAGTCCGCCGAGCTCGACATCGTGCGTGGGCTGGATCTCGGCGCCGACGACTACGTCACCAAGCCGTTCCGGGTGGCCGAGCTGTTGGCGCGGGTGAAGGCGCACCTGCGCCGCCACGCGCCTGCCAACGCCTACGTGTTCGGGCAGGTCGAGGTCGATCTGACCAAGCAGCTCGTGCGGCGGGCGGGCCAGCGCGTCGAGCTGACAGAGCGCGAGTACGAGCTTCTGGCCTACTTCATCGAAGCAGAGGGCAAGGCGGTCACCCGCGACGCCATCCTCACGGCGGTCTGGGGTCGCGGCTACCTGGGCACCGACCGCACGGTCGACAACTTCATCAACCGCCTCCGGCAGAAGCTCGACACCGCGGGGAACCCCGAGCACTTCCTCACCGTGCGCGGTGTCGGCTACCGCTTCGTGGGCGACGACGCCACGTGAGCGGGGTCCACCTGCTGCAGGCCGGCACGGAGGCCCTGGCTTGGTCGGAGGGTGGGCTCACGGCGAGAGGACTGGGTAGCTGGCGGTGGCATCCGAGCGATGGGCGTTGGCGGCCGGCCCCCCCTCCCCTGGGCGCCTCGGGCGTCGAGGTCCACGACGGCCTGCTGGTGGGGGCCACCTCGCTCGGGCGCAGGGGCCGCGGCGTGCTGCGCGCTGGCGAGCGCTTGCTGCAGCACCCCCCCTCGGGGGCCCTGGCCGTGGGCACGGAGGTGGCTCGTGCAGTCGCCGCCGCGGGGCGCTCGCTGCAGTCGCTGCCCTGGGCCCTCCGCCTCGACACCCTCCGCTTCGACGAGGGCGGAGAGCGCGTGGCCGGCATCGCTGAGGATGGCACCACCAGGGTGCTGCACCTCCTCACGCGGTCCGCCACCGTCCTCCCGGGCGTGCCCCTGCACCCCGACGTGTGGCTCGACGCATCCGGAGCGCTGTGCACGGCCACGACGCGCCGAGCCATGGGCCTGGCAGAAGCCAGCTGTGCGCTGTCGGGCTCTCGCCTCGCTGGCCCGGGCACGCGGGTGTGGGACCTGTCTTCCGGCGAGCCCCTGACCGCGCCCGGCACCATCGCCCTGGGGGCTACCTGCCCGTGGCACGACGGCTTCGTCACGGTCGACTGGGAGAGCCACCGCGGATGGTCGGTGCTCGCCGAGCCCCTGGCCTTCCGGCTCCCCTTGGATGACGACGATCTCGTGGTGGCCGTGGCCGCCGACAGCAGCGGCGTGCGGTGCTGGTCTGCGGAGGGGCACACCTTCTCGGTCGACGGCTCCGGCGAGGTCACGCGGCAGGCGTGGTCCCCTCCCCCACGTCGACAGCGACAAGCGTGCGTGCAGACCCCCGCCGGCCCCCTCGCGGAGGCGTCGTCGGCGGTCGCCGGCACGAGGCGCTACGCCTGGTCGGCCTCGGGCTGGTTGTTGGGCTGGATCGACAGCCCCTCCACCAGCGGGAACTCGTAGGACCGGTAGGTCTTGTAGACCCGCGCGCCGAGCTTCTCGAGAGCCCCACGCATCCTCACGTTGTCTTCGAGGATCAGCGACGCCTCAGCGCCCCGGATGGCCATGCCCATCCCCGCCTCCCACGTCTTGAGGTACAGCGGCGCGCCCAGGGGCAGCCGCTGGTACTTCTGCTTGATGCCCAGCACGAAGATGCGCAGGGCATCGATCTTGCTGCGACCGGTGAGGTAGTGCCACCAGCCGAACGGGAAGATGCTGCCGTTCATCTTCTTCGCGACCTGGTTGTAGTCGGGCAGCGTCACCGACATGCCGGCCACCTCGTCGCCCATGTAGGCGAAGAAGCACAGCTTCGGATCGATGATCTGCTTGAGCCCCTCGGCCGAGAACAGGAACTCCTCGCGCGACAGGCCCACGTGGCCCCAGTTGTGCTCCCACGCGTCCATGTAGATCTCGTAGACCAGCTCGATCTCTTCGTCCCACCGAGACACGTCGACCGTGCGGATCGACAGCTCCTGGTTGCGGTCCATGAAGCGCTTCGCGATGCGCTCGATGGTCTTGGGGATGGGGCCGTTGTCCATCCAATAGGCGAACCAGTCTTTGACGCTGATCAGGCCGATCTGCTCGTAGATCCCTGGGTAGTAGGCGCTGTTGTGCGGGTTGGCGACGCACGGGTCGGTGTCGAAGCCATCGACGAGCAGCCCGAACTCGTGGTTGGGCGACAGGTTGAAGGGCCCCCGGGCCCGCTCCATGCCCATCTCGCGCAGCCACGCGCAGGCCGTGTCGAACAGGGCCTGAGCGACCTCGACATCGTCGATGAACTCGAAGAAGCCGAACATGCCGACGCCAGGCTCGTGCTCGTGCAGGTTGCGGTCGACGGTGGCGGCGATGGTGCCGACATCGCGCCCGTTGCGGGTGGCGATGAAGTACTTGACCTCGGCCACCTGGAAGTAGGGGTTCTTCTTGGGATCGAAGAACTGCTTCCGCTCGAAGATCAGCGGTGGGACCCAGTGGGGGTCGGTCTCATAGATCGGCCACCAGGCCTTGCAGAAGCGCTTCGCGGCCCCCGGCATCTCGACGGCTTCGACTTCGACCACGCACCCTCCGACGACGGAGGCTCCGCTTACTCCACCGTGACCGACTTCGCGAGGTTGCGCGGCTTGTCGATGTCGCGCCCCATGGCCAGCCCCGCCTGGTAGGCGATCAGCTGCAGCGGCAGCACGGTGACGAGCGGACTGGCAAAGTCGGCCGTCTCCGGGACGGGGATCGAGATGTCGGCGACCTCTCGCATGGCCTCATCGCCCGCGGTGTGGATCACGATCAGGATCGCCCCCCGCGCCTTGACCTCGGCCATGTTGGCCAGCGCCTTGCCGGCGTGGTTGTCACGGGGCGCGACCACCACCACCGGCGTTCCCTCGTCGATCATCGCGATGGGGCCGTGCTTCATCTCGCCGGCGGGGTAGCCCTCGCACGGGATGTAGGCGATCTCCTTGAGCTTCAGCGCGCCCTCGAGGGCCACCGGGTAGCTGTAGCCGCGACCGAGGAACAGCACGTAGCGCGCGTCGACGATGTGCTTCACCGCTTCGTCGATGGGGCCAGGCTGCTGCAGGTACTGGGTGACCTTGGCGGGGATCTCGTCGAGGGCGGCGGCGGCGGCCCTCCCCTGCTCCAGCGACAGGTTGCGGCTGCGGGCAAGCATCAGGGTGAACACCAGCAGCGCTGTCACCTGAGAGGTGAACGCCTTGGTGCTCGCTACGGCGATCTCGGGGCCGCTGTGCACGTAGACGCCGCGCCCACAGGTGCGCGCGATGGTCGAGCCGACCACGTTGACCACCCCCATCACCTGCCCACCCTTGAGCTGAACCTCCTGGATGGCCCCCAGGGTGTCGGCCGTCTCCCCCGACTGGGAGATGGCGAAGTACAGCGCGTCGCGCGGGATCAACGGGTGACGGTGGCGATACTCGCTGGCGATCTCGGCGCGCGACGGCACCCGGGCCAGACCCTCGATGGCCATCGCTGCCGTCATGCCGGCGTGGTAGCTCGTGCCGCATCCCAGGTGGATGACCTTCTCGATGGCCACCAGCTCTCGCGGCGGCAGGTTGAGCCCGCCGAGCACCGCGTTGCCCTCGTTGACCTGCAGGCGACCGCGCAGCGCACGGCGGATCGAGCGGGGCTGCTCGTGGATCTCCTTGAGCATGAAGTGCGGGAAGCCCTCCTTGTCGGCCACGGTGTAGTCGCCGTCGAGGGTCTCGACCGTGGAGTCGACCTTGCTGCCCGACACCGTGCGCACGTCGATGCCATCGCGGGACAGCACCGCCAGCTCCCCATCTTGCAGGTAGACCACCTGCCGGGTGTGCGCGACGACCGCCTGGGGATCCGACGCGAGGATCACCTCCCCGTTGCCCAGCCCGATGACCAGGGGCGACCCGTTGCGCACGGCGATGATCTGCTCGGGGTGGTCGGCGAAGATCACCGCCATGCCGTAGGTGCCCTGCACCTGCTCCAGGGCCTTGCAGACCGCCGCGACCGGGTCGCCGCTGTAGTACTTGCGGATGAGGTGTGGGAGGACCTCGGTGTCGGTCTTGCTGCGGAACACCACGCCGTCGCGCTGCAGGATGGCGCGCACCTTGGCCGAGTTCTCGATGATCCCGTTGTGGACGACGGCGATGCCCAGCGGCGCATCGAAGTGCGGGTGCGCGTTCTCCCTGGTCACGCCGCCGTGGGTGGCCCATCGGGTATGGGCGATGCCGACGTGGGAGGCGGGTGGGTCATGGATCTCGTCGACCAGCGCCGCGACGCGACCGGTGTTCTTCGCTGACCACAGGGAGCCGTTGGACCACGTGGCCACGCCCGCCGAGTCGTAGCCGCGGTATTCGAGGCGCTTGAGGCCATCGAGCAGCTTGGGCAGGGCCTGATCCGAGCCGATGTACGCAACGATTCCACACATGTTTGCCATCCTTCGTCGCTACGACCCGCCAAGCGAGGGAGCGACAAGCCCGTCTAACGCTGACGACGGGGGGCAGGCCCCCGCCACCCGTGACACAGCAGGTCTCGTGCCAACCCCACGCTACTGCGCCGCGCGCAGGATCTCCTTGTCGAGGACATCGGCGCCAATGCGCCGGTTCACCAGGTAGGTGACGACCCCCGCGCGATCGATGACGACCGTGGTGGGCAGCCGCGTCACCCCCAGCTGCTCGAATACCTCGGGCGCACGCACCAGCTCACCCCAGCGCTGCCCCAGGCGGTACACGTCTTGGAACGGGCCTTCTTCCGCGTCGTTCGACAGGGCGATCAGCACCACGTCGCGCCCCGCGCTCCGCAGCCGCCGCGCCAGGCTACCCAGCTCGGGCAGCTGATCGAGACAGGAAGCGCAGCCCGCGGCCCAGAAGGTCAGCAGCACCACCCTTCCCTTCAGGGTCTGGCTCGACAGCTCGCCAGCCGGCGTCTGCACGCGCCAGGTGGGCACGGTGCCCACGGCGATGCCTTTCGGCGGGGGGGCTTGGCCTCGCGCCGTTCGCTGCGCCAAGGCCTCCTCGACGGCTCGAGAGCCCGGTGGCCCCGCCATCGTCGATGCCACATCGAGAGCGCGCCCAGGACCGTCGTAGACCGCCACCAGCCGCTCGTCGACCGAGGCACCGGTCGCTCGCGCCCGCGCCAGCCAGGCGAAGGCGGCGTCACGGTCGCCACGGCGCTCGAAGCGCTCCGCGAGGGGCAGCGCGAGGGGGCGGTCGTCGGCTCCGGCTGCGATGGCGACGATCCCGTAGGCCACGGCCAGGTCATCGAGCTCCAGGGCTACGGCGCGGGCCGATGCCGTGGTGAGGACATCGGCGAGGGCGGAGCGGTACACGCCGGGCTGCCGGGCGACCTCGGCGGCGAGGGAGGCCGGGGAGCCGATCCGCCACAGCGCATCCCCGACGGCCGTGCGGAGCGTGGCCTCGTCGGCAGCCCCTGTGATGGCGTCTTCTTCGGCGACCAGGACGCCCTTTCGCAGCGTCGACAGCCGCTCCTCCAGCTCTGGCTGGGGGGGACGCCCCGTGAGCGCCGCGGCAGCCACCAGATGGCCCCAGGCGTGACCGGGAGCCGACGAGGCCAGCGCGGTTGCCGACGCGGTGAACAGCACGGCGGCGTCTTCCTGAATGCGCTCCTCGTCAGTGAGGGACCGGTCGTCGGGAGCTGGCCTTCCCAGCACGGCGAGGTCGACCTCCACGGGTTGATCGGCCGCTGCCGCCGCGAGGCCTCGGCCGGCCGCCACCTGTGGCCCGTGCCGGGCTTCGTCGAGCCCCCTCCACAGGGCGAGGGCATCGCCCGGACGCCCCGCAGACAGCAGCATCTCGTGGGCCCGCCACGCAATGTCGAGCTGCTCGAGGGGGGGGCCTGGGGGCACGGAGCCGCTCTCGAAGGCCTCCCGGGCGGCCTCGTGTCGCTGCACGTCGGTGCGTGGGCGCTCGGGCACCGGCGCAGCGTCAGCCACCAGGGCACGGGTAGACGGGCTGTCGTGCTGCGCCGCCAGGTGCAGGCGGTGCAGGCGAAGGGCAAGCAGCGGGTCGTCTCCTGCCTCGCGCTCGAGGTAGCGGCGTCGCCCCTTGATGACCTTGCTCCCGCCACCCTTCGCCCACAAGCCCACCAGCAGCTCCGGGTGGTCGGGATGCTCGGCGGCCAGCTGCTTCGCCAGCGCCATCGCTTCACCGTCTTCTCCTGCTGCGACCGCCTGCTGCAGCGTGACAGCCTTGGCCTGCAGTGGGTCGGCGGTGGGGCTGACCGTCGCGAGCTCGGCGACCGCACGCTGCCCCATCCCCATCCGTGCCGACGCCGCCAGGAACACCTCCACCGCTGTAGCGGAGGGCTCATCTTGCACCGCCTCGGTGGCGAGCTGGCGCGCGAGGACGGTCTCACCAGCGTCGAGGTGCGCCCGCGCGACCTCGTCTTGTAGCTCAGTCCCAAGGGCCAGCGCAGCCCACCACCACAAGATCACGGCGACCTCCCTGTCACCTCGCCCAGCACGCGCCGCACGAGGTCTTCGTCGTAGCCGGAGCGTACCAGCACGACCTGCCCCTGCGCGTCGACGACCCAGGTGGTCGGGACCTCGCCCACAGCCAGCGAGCGGAGCAGCCCGGGGTCACGCCCTTGCACGGCTTGCTCCAGACCCAGCCGCTGCGTCGCGCGACGGTAGGGCGCCTCGTGTTCGTCGACAGAGAGCACCAGCCACTGCACGGCCTCCCCGCGCTTCCGTAGCTCGGCGATGCCCTTCTCCAGGGCCGGCAGCTCCTGGCGGCAGGGCTGACACCACGACGCCCACAGGGTGATCACCGTGGGAACCCCGGACAGGGCCGAGATCCGGCCCCCCTCGATCGGTAGGGGGACGTCGGGAAAGCGATCTCCGCGCACCGGCTGTCGGGGCGCGCTGGCCTCCGGTGCGCTCTGCGGGGCTATCGGCTGGGCCGACGCCAGCGTGGCAGCGGCCACTGCGGGGCGGAGGAACAGGGTGCCGCCACCTTCTTCCGCATCACCGGCCCTCGCGGCAAGGCACCACGACAGCCCCGGGTCGGCTGCGAGCGCACGCCACGGCGCCAGATCGCCCGCCGCTGCTCGCTGCAGGGCGTCGGGCTCTGCCAGCCGCCCCCCCGAAGCCTCCACCACGCGCCGGGCCGCCGCCCGCCGGGCGTCGAGCCGCCGCCCGCAGGGATCGTGGTCCCAAGGAGCCAGGGTTGCCTGCAGGGCCCCGTCTAGGGCCTGCTGTGCCGCTGGTTCGTCACCCGCTGCCTTCAGGGCCCGAGCGTGGCCCAGCGCCGCCTCCCAGCCATCGTGACGCCCCCGCAGGTCGGCCCACAGCGACGCGGCCTCCTCGGCGCGGTCGTGAACGACCAGGCGGTCACTGATCGAGGCAGCCACATCGATGAGCTCTGCCTCGGAGGCCTCGGGGAGCTGCAGCTCTCGGTAGCCGGCCAGCGCCCGCCCCATGGCCCGCCGCATGGGACCTCCCCAGGGGGACCGGGGAAGCGGCCGCTCTACGCCCAGCGACTCCAGACGCTGCGCGATTGCCTCCGCCAGCTCGTCGTCGCCGGCAGCCACGACGGTGCGCAGCGACAGCAGTAGCCAGCGTGCATCGGCATCGGTCACGGTGTGCCGGATCCATCGCAGGACCTGCCGTCGGATCCGGGGCGAGGCCTCCGGGCGCGACCACAGCTCGGCCAGCACGTCGGGATGGGATGGGTGGGAGGCCATCCAGCCTCGGGCCAGGGCCTCACGCCCCTCGAGGTCGCCCGTCGCCGCCGAGGCCCGTAGACGCAGACGCATGGCCAGCGGTTCGTCGGCGGGCAGGTCGACGGCCAGGGCCTCTGCGGGACGCCCCCGAGCGAGCAGCGACCAGCCCTTCGCGATGCGGGCACGTGGGTCTGGCAGGCGGTCGAGGCTGGCCGGCTCCGCGTCGCGGTGGCTCACCTGCCACCAGGCGAGGGCGACGCGAGCCCCGGCGTCGTCGATGCTCCGCAGCTCCGCTTCTGCCACATCACGCAGCCCTGCGTTGGCGCAGGCGCGCAGGTAGAGCCGCCACGCGGCCCAGGCCTCCGGGTCGCGCTGGAGGGCCTCCCGAGCCAAGGCCCGCGCGTCGGCGAAGCGCTCTTCGGTGAGTGCGACGCGGCTCTGCTCCACCAGCAGGTCGCCCTCGACGCCAGCCATGGCGAGGCCGATCAGGAAGCAGAAGATGCGCGCTCCAGGTGTGCCAGGACCGCTGCGTGGGCGGCTGCGGGGAGGTAGCCCCCCACCGAGCCGCCGTACCGGGCGATCTCCTTCACCAGCGAGCTGCTCACGAACGACCACTGCGGCGACGTGGGCAACAGGAGGGTCTCGATACCAGTCAGGTCGCGGTTGGCCAGGCCATTGCGAAGCTCCAGGTCGAGGTCGGCCGGGCCCCGCAGCCCGCGGAGCAGCACCGTCGCTCCCAGGTCGCGCGCCGCATGCACCAGCAGGCCCTCGATGCGCACCACCCGCACGTTCGGCGCCTCGATGGCTGCCTCGAACAAAGCGATGCGCTCGGCGACCCCGAACCAGGTTCGCTTCGCCGGGTTGTCGGCGACGCCGACCACCACCTCGTCGAACAGGGGTGACGCACGCTGCACCAGGTCGACGTGGCCCATGGTGACCGGATCGAAAGAACCCGCGAACAACGCGCGCGACACCGCTACTCCCCTGCTTGGTACTCCACCGGTGGACGCTGCCACTGCGGCGCCACCTCACAGGCGTAGCACGCCAGCCCGGTGTCGTCGGCCGCCACCTCCTGACCTGGGAGCAACGCCGCGGGGGCCAGCTGCTCTTCCACTTCGCCAGCCAGGCTCGCGACCGCCCCGGGATGGCGCTCGAGGAAGGCACCGACCGCCTCCCACCACGCGCCCAGCAGCACGATAGCCGCGCTGGCTACCAGGACACGCAGATCGGGCACCACCCACTCCACCGATCTACGGGAGGGGGCGGCGCGCACTGCCTCCAGCTGCACCTCGAGCCCGTCGCGAACCATGCGCACGGGCTTGCCTGGGTGCAGCCATCGACCCTGCACCTGCAAGGCATCGCCGTGACGCACCACACGAAGCGCCGGACCCGGGAAGCTCACCAGCGCATGGGGCGCCGATCCCAGCCACACCTGGTCGCGCACCTGGCACAGGCGCTGGTCGGCGACCACGCCATGAAGCCGTACGCTGACGTAGAGGTGGGTCAAGGTCACTCCTGCAGAGGGGAGTCATCTCCGTAGTACTTTACAAGGATGTCACGAAATCGGTGTGTCTGCCGAAGCTTTTCGAAGCTGGGGTCGACACGGATGTCTTGCCGGAACTCGATGTGGTGCAGGGTGTCGAGCTCGCGCATGCCCTCCAAGGCCTTGGCCAGGTAGGCGAGCGCCTGCTCGTCGTTGCCCATCTCTGCGTGGACCTTGGCGCGATGCAGGTCGGCGTAGGGATCGCCGGGATCGAGGGCTTCGAGCTGTTCCATCACGGCCAGGGCCTCATCGAAGCGGCCCTGGTGGGCGAGGTTGACGGCCAGGTTGTTCATCGCCGTGAAGTCGAGGGGCTCCAAGGCGAGGGCGACCCGGTACAACGCCTCTTCCTTGGCGTAGTCGCCCCGCCGCTTGTAGACGAGGGCCTTGTTGTTGTAGCCGGCGGGGTCGTCGGGGTAGAGCTCGATGAACTTGTCGTAGGTGTCGACCGCGTCGTCGTAGTCGGCCGCCAGGTATTGGTAGTACGACAGGATCGACAGGGCGGCGGGGTCGTCGGGATCGATCCGCAGCCGACCGCGGGCTGCCTTGATCATGTAGTCGATCTCGAGCTGCTCGATGGCGGCATCTTGCTCGTCGTACCAGTCTTGTACGCCCCACCCTTCGTCTTCTTCCGCCGGGGCGTCGAGGGCCTCGTCGCTGCTGTCATCGTCGAGGGGCACGTCGAGCTCGGCCGAGCCATCCTGCTCGTCGACCTCCTCGGGGAGTTCCTCTTCCTGCACCGGCTCGCCGACATCCTTGGCATACAGCGGGACCTGCTCGTCGCGCTGCGCCTTGGGCACCGGGATCTCCTCGGTGTCGGGCGTGCGGATGGGGTCGCGCGCAGTATCGGCGGCTCCGCCCATCTCGGTGACCGGCCCCTTGTTGCCCGCCGGGAGGTAGAAGCTGTCGACCTTGTCGACGACCTTGTCGCGCTCGTGCTCCAGCTGCCCGTCTTCGACGCCGTCGTAGTCTTCGCGCAGCAGTCGAGCGAGGTACTCGGCCGACAGCGCCCCGCCGATGCCGTCTTGCTGCTGCTCCTGGGGCAGGCAGTAGTAGAAGCTCGCCTGAAGCACATCCTCCCCGGTGCGGTACTCCGCCCCGGACAGCGTGTAGACGAGGGGCACCAGCAGGGCGAGGGTCGCTCCCACCCACGAGGGGGCCTCCTGCCAGGCCTGGCGCAGCACGACCGCCCCTACCAGGGCCAGGGCGACCACCGGCCCGACCACCCACAGCAGCGGCTCCATCACGTCGGGCACCGTGGGCAGCACCGACACGGCCCACGGGCAGTGATTCTCCGGGTTCTGCCACCAGCCCCCTTGCATCGAGGCGACCGTCGCCATCAACACCACCGTGAACCACGCGAGGCTGGCCTGCAGCGACCAGCCCTCGGCACGCCGGATGGGGAACTGCTCGGCCAGGTACAGCTTGAGCTGCACGGGGCCCGCCTCGATCAGCACTTCGTCGTCGGGCTCCAGGATGTGCTGGTGCCCCAGGCCGTCTTCCACGACCACGCGGGCAGGGGTCGTCCAGACAGCGCGGGCCATCCACGACATCCCCGATGGCATGGGGAGAGACATCGCCTCGGTGTTGCCGATCTCCACACGCCGCGACGACGCAGCAAACCGCTCCTCCACGACCTGGCCGTGGAAGCTGGCGGACACGATGAGAGCGTAGCGATGAGCTGCCAAGGGACTCCGTCTGCGGTGTGGGCTCAGCTTATTCGCTGGGCTCCCCCTCCCCCACCCCATCGACAATCGGTGACCGAGCTTTCACCCGTTCGGCGAGTTCAGCGAGGGCACGGCCTACGGCGTCGCTCGCGCGCGCCAGGGCGATGGGGTCGCGGGACTCCAGGGTGACGATGACCCGGCGGGGGCGCTCGCCGAAGCGAGGGTAGCTGCCGATGGCGACGTCGGGTTCGCTAGCCGCGATGTCGCCGAGGGCGGCGGCGATCTCGGTCTCTCGGAGCGCCGAGGTGTGCCGGGCGGTGTGCACCTGGGGACCCGCCAGGAGGTGGGCCACCTGCTCGAGCTTGCTCCGAAACAGCGCCGGCACCCCTGGGAACACCAGCACGTTGGCGCATCGGACTACGGGAAACGCATTGCCCTCGGAGGCGACCAGCTCGGTGCCTTCCGGCACGGTGGCCATGCGCAGGGAAGCTTCCGTGGCCGGCAGCCCGTAGGCCTCGAGCAGGGCCACCAGCTGCGGGTGGCGCACCAGCGGCCGCCCCAGCCCCTGGGCGATGCCCTCGAACGTCCGGTCGTCGTGGGTGGGCCCTACGCCACCGGTCGTGATCACCAGGTCGACCTCGCGCGACACCCTCGCCACCTCGCTGGCGATGTGCTCGATGCCGTCGCCGATCACCGCCAGGCGAACGAGATCGGCCCCCAGCTCACGACAGCGTGCGATCAGGTGCGGCCCGTTTTCGTCGGCGAACTTCCCCGTGAGGATCTCGTCGCCGATGATCACCCCCGCGACCCGTGCCATACGCCCCCCGAACTCCAAGACGGTAACCTCCGGCGCCCCCGCCGATCAGTTCTCCGGTGGGTCGTAGGCTGCCGACACACTGACGATCGTCTCGCCGTCGAGGGCCCCGGGCGCGACCTGCACGGTGTCGGCGCCGATGTGCCCGCCCTCGCGCGCGAGCTGGTGCCACACCTCGGACAGCGCGTCGGCCATCTCGCCAGCCGTCTGGTAGCGGTCTTCGGGGCGATGGGCCGCGGCGCGCCGCATGACCGGGCGCACCTCGGGGGGCAGCCGATCGAGCACGCTGTCGTCGAGTCTCGCCATGGCCAGGTCGAACGGGCGCCGCCCGGTGAGCAGGATGTACAGCGTAGCCCCCACCCCGTACAGGTCGGCGGTCGGCCCGGCGTGGCGGGGGTCGGCGCGTTGCTCGGGGCTCATGTAGGCGAGGGTGCCGAGGGTGTCGCCGGTGCCCGTCAAGCGTGAACCCCGCGCCATCGTCACGATGCGAGCGATCCCGAAGTCGGTGAGCTTGACCGTCTGCGGGTGGGCATCGAGGGGCGACCAGGCGTGCAGCTCGGGGTCGGGCGGCGTCACCATGAGCATGTTGTGCGGCTTGATGTCGCGATGCACGACCCCCGCCGTGTGAGCGTAGTCGAGCCCCCGCAGCACCTGGATCACGTAGGCGAGCGATTCCTGGGCAGGGCGCTTTCCGTAGCGCTTGAGGTAGTGAGCCAGCGACCCACCCCGCGCGAGCTCCATGACGAAGTAGTAGTGACCATCTTCGTCGCCGATGTCTTGGATGCTGACGATGTTGGGGTGATCGAGCACGCTCATCGTGCGCGCCTCGTGCACGAATCGCGTGCGCGTCTTTTCTGCCTCGGCGTTGCGCGGCAGCAGCAGCTTGAGGGCGCGATCGGTGTCGCACCACCGGTCGAGGACGCGATAGACCGCGGCCATTCCACCGGTTCCCAGTGGCTCCTTGACCAGATAGCGACCACGCCCCAGTTCCTTGGGGGGCGGCCGCGGTGGGCGGGCCCTCTTCATCCCTCTCCATCCGTGAGTGAGTGCCATTCACGCTACCCGGCACACACTACAGCGTATGGGACGGCCTCGCGGGATACAATCCGCCCGGCTGGACGGCCACGGGGGTGTCGGGGCGTGTTGAGGATCGGACAAGTCATCGACCGCTACCGGGTCGAGGCCCTGATCGGGCAGGGCGGCATGGCTGCGGTCTACCGCGCGCGCCACGCCCAGCTCGACTCGCAGCACGCCATCAAGGTGCTGTTCATCACGGCGCCTCAGATCCGTGAGCGGCTGCTGCGCGAAGGAAAGGTGCAGGCGAACCTCCGCCACACCAACATCGTGTCGGTGACCGACGTGCTCGAGGTTCAGGGGGCCCCCGCCCTGGTCATGGAGTACGTCGATGGCCCCGCGCTCGACGAGTGGCTGCTCAAGAATCGCCCCACCTACGATGAGGCACTCTTCTTGTTCCGCGGTGTGCTGCTGGGGGTGTCGGCTGCCCACGAGAGAGGCGTGGTCCACCGAGATCTCAAGCCGGCGAACATCCTGCTGTCGCGCACCAACGAGGGCATCGTGCCCAAGGTCACCGACTTCGGGCTGGTGAAGTCCGTGCGGGAGCATCAGGGCGGTCACACGCAGACGGGCATGGCGCTGGGCACACCCGAGTACATGTCGCCCGAGCAGATCCGCGACGCCTCCGACGTCGACCAGCGCGCCGACATGTTCGCCCTCGGCTGCATCCTCTACGAGCTGATGTGCGGCAAGCGCGCCTTCGCTCGCCCCGACAAGATGTCGACCTTCAATGCCATCGTCGCTGGCGACTACGAGTCGCCCCGCGAGCACACCCCCGACATGCCTCAGAACGTGGTCGACGCGATCCGCGCCCTGCTCGAGGTCGACCGTGACCGTCGTCTGCGCACCTGTGTGGAGCTGTACGACTTCCTCTACGAAGATCAGACGGTCGGTCGACTGGGGCCTCCGAGTGCGCCAGCGAGCATGCTGGAGATCGACCCAGCCAGCGAGCTCAAGGTGCACTTCGGCGCCAGCCCCATGCCCGCCGAGCGCACCTACCCGCCCCCTGGGGCCTCCAACCCCAGCCTCGCCACCGCTCCCACGGGCGTCCCGGCGGCCAAGCGCTCCAGTGCTCCCACGGCTCTGGGGCGCAGCACCCCCACCGAGATCCCTTCCACGTCCGGTCCCCAGAACGGCTTCTCCTGGCGGCTGGTGGCGATCGGATTGCTCCTGGCGATGTTCGTCGGAGTCGGCACGGGCGTGCTCGTCACCGGTGTGCTCGACGGCGACCCGCCTCCGCAGGGGCGCGCAGCGATGCCCGCTTCTCCTCCCAACCCGGTGCCTGCAGCCCCCGAGCCCGAGCCCGAGCCCGAGCCCGCTCCGACGCCTGCCCCCGCTCCAGCGCCCGCTCCGGCTCCGGCTCCAGCGCCAGCTCCGGCTCCGGCGCCCGCGCCGGCCCCAGCTCCAGCGCCCGCGCCGGCTCCCGTGCCCGCCCCCACGCCAGCTCCTACCCCGGCGCCCGCGCCAGCCCCTGCGCCCACGCCCGTGCCCGTGCCCGCGGCCTCCGGCGCGTCCGTCTCGGTCACTGGAGACGCCCAGGGGGTGTGGCTCGTGGCCAATGGCCGGCGCACCGACCCCACCGCGGGCCTGGTGCCCGCAGGCACCTACCAGATCCTGGCTGACTTCGGCGGTGCGGATCCCGTGGGAGCCGGCAAGGTGCGACTGAGCGACGGTGCCTCGGTGACCATCGACTGCTCGAGCTTCCTGTTCAAGTGCCAGCCCAAGTAGCTCCCCGATCGGGCAGCGCCGCCGCCGCGGCCACCAGGCCGTCGGCTACCTGAGACGCCGTCGCACCACGCCCCGCCGCCTCTCCGGCGAGGCCGTGCACATAGGCTGCCGTGGCTGCGGCGACCGGCGCGACGACCCCACGACCGAGCAGCGCACCGACGAGACCTGCCAGCACGTCGCCTGTGCCTCCCGTCGCCAGGGCGGGGGAACCCGTGGGGTTGATCGCCACGAAGCTCCCGTCATCGATGAGGCTGTGCTGCCCCTTGAGCAGCGCCACCCCGCGCGCTGCGAGGGACCGTGCGGCCGCGTAGCGGTCGCGCTGCACGTCGCGGCTCGAGCACCCCAGCAGCCGCCCCGCCTCGCCCGGGTGGGGCGTCAGCACGCGGGCTTGCGTGGCCGCCGCAGGCCCGGTGCACACCAGCGCATCGGCATCGAACACGGTAGCGACCGGCGCGTCACGCCACCAAGCGACCAGCTGGGCGTGCAGCTCTTCGGGGAGGGCCTCCCCCCCACCGAGACCTGGCCCGACCACCACCGCGTCAAAGCCATCGAGATCCGGGAGACGCTCGAGGACTTCGCCTGCGCTGAGCCGCACCATCACCTCGGGAGGCAGCGCTGCGAGGCGCGGCAGCGCGCCCTTCGCCGTGAACAGGGTCACCCGACCAGCCCCTCCCCCCAGCGCGCCGCGGCACGCCAGCACCGCGGCCCCCGCCATCGCCTGGCTGCCGGCCACGACGGCCACGTGACCTGCGACGCCTTTGTGCCCATCTGCGGGCAGCCTGGGCCATGATAGGTCGCCGCTCTCGACAAGCCCCGCGCCCCGTCGCGCGCTGCGTGGCGTCGCTGCGCCCAGCCCGATGTCGGCCACCACCACCTTGCCCGCCAGGGATGGCCCCTGCCCCGCATACAAGCCACGCTTCGCCCGGGCGAAGGTCACCGTGATGTGGGCCGGGGGGACCGCGCCCAGGGCCTCCCCTGTGTCGGCGTGAAGCCCCGAGGGGAGATCGACGGCGACCACCGGAACCCCATGCTCGCCGATCTGTCGGAGCACCGCATCGACGCCCTCTCGCACCGGCGACGACAGGCCAGTGCCCAGCACCGCGTCGACCACCAGCGTCGCGCCGCCGAGCCCCTCCCCCACCGGCACGCCAGCGGCCTGGGCCACCGACGCCATGACCTTCGCGTCGTCGGTGGCTGGGGCGGCCACCGGCCACACCCGCACCTGCAGGCCCCAGCCATGCAGCCATCGAGCCGCTGCCCAGCCATCCCCGCCATTGTTGCCGGGGCCACACACCACGAGCACCTCGCCCCGCCCGCTGGCCGGGTGGTGCCTCACCTGCTCGGCCACCGCCCGACTGGCCAGCTCCATGAGGGCGACGCCGGGCAGCCCGAGGCCTTGAATGACGGCGGCGTCCATCGCGCGCACCTCGGCGGCCGAGCTCACCGGGATCACGGCAGCGCCTCCCGCGCGATCGCCTCCACCTCGCCGTACACCTGCTGCACGACGCCAGCGTCGCCCCCCTCCACCAGGATGCGGAGCACGGGCTCGGTCCCAGAGTAGCGAAGAAACACCCTGCCGCCCGTGCCCAGGCGCTGCGACCAGTCGGCCTGGGGCTCGCGCAGCGGTGCTACCTCGTCGAGGGGCGGTCTCGAGCCGACGCGGAGCTTGCCGAGCCGCCGAGGCAGTGGCCGGAACTGCCCCACGGTCTGGGGCAGGCTGGCGGTGCCGATGGCTGCGAGGGCTCGCAGCCCCGCCACGATCCCGTCGCCGGCTGGGAAGTCGGCGAACAGCACGTGGCCGGACTCCTCGGCCCCCAAGGCCAGACCATCCCGGCGCATGGCGGCCGCGATGTGTTTGTCGCCCACGGGGGTGCGCACCACGTCGACCCCGGGCAGCTGCGCTTCGAGGGCACCGTTGCTCATCACCGTGACCGCCACGGCCCGCACGCCCATCGACCGCGCCAGCCACCAGGTGACCGCGTCGCCAGGGACGGCCTCGCCATCCGGACCTACCAGGCGGCAACGGTCGCCATCGCCATCGACCGCCAGCCCCGCCCACGCCCCATGGGCGCGCACCGCCTCACCGAGGTGCGCCAGGTGCTCACTACCGACCCCTTGATTGGGGACGCCGCCCGCACCCACGACGTGCAGTGGGCCAGGCCAGATCTGCCGAAGCCAGCCTGCGAGCACCGTCGACGCCCCGTTGGCCAGGTCGACCACCAGTGGCTGCTCAGGGAGCTGCGGCAGCACCGCTTCGGCGCGACAACGCCACAGGTGCAGTGCGTCGCCCGGCTCTACGGTGCCAAAGGCCGTCGCAGCGGGTGGCCTCGCCAGCCAGCCCTCGACCTGGCTCGCCCGCTCGCCTGACAGCTTGTGCCCCCCCGCATCGAGGACCTTGAAGCCGTTGTCGTGCGCCGCGTTGTGGCTGGCCGTGATCATCACCCCCGCCGTGGCGAGGCCCTCGGCCAGGTAGACCCCGACCGCCGAGGTCGGCACGACCCCGAGGTCGACCGCCTGCCCCCCCTGAGCCGCTACACCGGCCAGCACGCTCGCGGCGAGGGCTGGCGACGAGGCGCGCGGGTCGCGCCCCACCGCGACCCGCCCCCGATCGGCCAACAGTGCGGCAGCACGCCCGACCAGCAGCCCACCCTCGACCGTGATGGGCTCTTCGCCCGCCGCTCCTCGCACGCCGTCGGTACCGAATCGCATCACCGTCGCACCACCTTCACCCGCGGGGGGCTGACCTGGAGCACCTCCACCTCCTCGCCCCCAGGATGGAGCAGGCGGAGCCGTAGGCCCTCTGTGGGCCCGTGAGCCGCTTCGTAGCTCGCCGCCGTGGGGCGATCGGGCAGGTGCACGAACGCCGCCACCTGCTCGCTCGTCAGCCCTCGCAGGCTCGCCGACGGCCCCTGGACGGTCACATCGACCATCGCCACCTCGGGCACCCACCCCGGATGACGCCAGACGAACACCGGAACACCCTGCAGCTCCCGCTGCTCGACGATGGGCGCGATGCGGATGGCGGCTCGGGTGGGGGCCTCGGAGCGGGCCTCGATGCCCCGCGGCGGATCGACCGAGACCTCCCGAATGGCGTCGGCGGCCAGGCCGGACACATCGATGGGCTTGGTGCGCACGAAGGCGAGCTCGGACAGTGCGACCCGCGGACCCGATGCCTCGACCACCGGAGGGTCGAGGGTGACCGACTCGACCTCGAAGCCCGGAGCCGGGTCGCCGACCAGCTGTGGCGCCAGCTCGACCTTGCGCGTCGCCACCTCGTCGAGCTCGAAGCGCATGGCCCCGGGGAGCACGGACAGCACGTCGACCCCGTTGGGCAGGCCGCGAACGCCGAGCGACTCGAGCTCCAGCACGTGCTCCCCTGCCGCGTAGCCTGTCAGGTCTGCTGGCAGGATGAGGGTGGAGGCCTCGGTGGACCTCACTCCCTGCCTCGTGCCCCGCACCAGCACCGTGACGGTGGGGGGAAGCTGCTCGGTGGCGGTGAGCTCGTCGGGGAGCGTCCACGCGATGCGCGCCTTCACCTTGGTCTCGTGGACCTGATCGCCCTGCACGTACAGCCACGCCGCCAGCGCGAGCACGACGCTCAGCAGCTTGTAGCGACCGTTGGCCACCACCATCGCCAGCAGGTCACGTAGCAGGGGCCCCTCCGGTGACGGCTTCGGCCGCGTCGGCGGGCGGGGGAGACTCGCCGAGGCGCTCCACCAGCTGTGCCCGTAGGTCGTTGAGGTCGGCGACAGGCACGATCTCACCGCGACTGACCAGAGCGACGGTGCCTCGCTCCTCCGACACCACCAGGCAGATGCCGTCGGTCTCCTCGGTGACGCCGACGGCGGCGCGGTGCCGCGTTCCCAGCGACCGCCCCAGCTGCTTCGACAGCGAGATGGGCAGGAACACCCCTGCTGCCACCACCCGGCCATCGGCGATGACCACCGCGCCGTCGTGTAGGGGGCTGGAGGGGTGAAACAGCGCCTGGAGCAGCTCGGTGGACACCGCAGCGTCGAGGCTGTGGCCGCCTTCCACGTAGGCGTCGAGGGAGCCGCTGCGCTCGAGCAGGATCAGCGCGCCGATCCGGCGGTGCGCCAGCGAGAAGCAAGCCTTGATGACCTCCTCCAGCACGCTCGCTTCACTGCGGGTGCCCGACCGGGAGCCCCCCGCCACGAAGGTGCCCCCCGCCCGAGCCAGCGCCCGCCGGATGTCGTCTTGAAAGAGGATGAGCAGGGCGATGACGACGTAGACGAACAGATTGTCGAGCACCCAGTGGACCGCGGTGAGCCCGGTGGCCCATGCCAGCAGGTAGAGGGCGCCCACGAGCAGGAGCCCCAGCAGGCTCTGCAGCGCCCGGGTGCCGCGCATGGCCACCAGCACCCGGTAGATCACGAAGCTCAGGATGGCGACGTCGGCGAGATCGCTCCACGAGGCAGCGAGCAGGCTATCGACGATCCACGCCAGCTCGATCATCGGCATGCCTCGAAGGCCCGCAGCGCGTCGTGGGTGGCGGCCACGTCGTGAACCCGGACCATGCCGGCCCCGTGGCTGGCCGCTGCCAGCGCGACGCCTACCGAGGCACACGCCCGGTCCGCCGGGCGTTCGATGCCCAGCAGGTGACCCAGGAAGGCCTTGCGGGAGGCTCCGACGAGCACAGGACGCCCGGTCGCCTCCCCCAGCCTCGGCACGGCTCGCACCAGCGCTGGGTTGTCGCCGAGGGCCTTGCCGAAGCCAATCCCCGGGTCGACCCACAGCTGCTCGGCATCCACGCCCTGGCGCTGCACCTGCGCCACCCGCTCGGCGAGCCACGCGCACACCTCGCCCACCACATCGCGGTAGCTCGTGTCGTGCTGCATCGTCGCGGGGGTGCCGCGCATGTGCATCAGCACCCAGGTGGCCCCATGCGCTGCGACGACCCCGGCCATCTCGGGATCGGCACCAGCGGACACGTCGTTGACCCACCGTGCGCCCGCCTGCAAGCACGCCGACGCCACCTCGGCTCGCCGCGTGTCGATGGACACCACCGCGTCGGGGCGGCGATCGACCAGCCCCTTCACGACGCCGACCACCCGCCGCAGCTCCTCCTCCACCTCGACCTGGGCGGCACCGGGGCGCGTGGACTCTCCCCCGACGTCGACCACCTCGGCGCCCTCATCCAGCAGGCGGAGGCCGTGCTCGATGGCTGCCGAGGTGGTGGCGTGCTCGCCCCCGTCCGAGAAGGAGTCGGGCGTCACGTTGACGATGCCCATGATGCGCGCGTTCACGTCCGCAGCCTACAGCAGCGGGGGGGCGAGGGGCACGCCTAGGCCGGCGTGGCGGGCGGGTCGCCGACCAGCCACCACCGCTCCGCGGGGGAAATGGGCTCGAGGTCGTCGACGAGCGACGCGAACTCATCGGCGTCGAGGGTCTCCACCTCGATCAGCTTGGTCGCCACCTCGTGCAGCACATGGATGTTGGCCGACAGGATCGACTTCGCGTGGTCGTAGGCGCGCGTGAGGATCCCGCGCACCTCGTTGTCGATACGCACCGCCGTCTGCTCCGAGTAGTCTTTGACCTTGCTCATCTGGCGCCCGAGGAACACCTCGTCTTCCGAGCCGTTCCACGCCACGGGCCCGAGCTCTTCGCTCATGCCCAGGTCGCAGACCATGTGCCGCGCGATGCGCGTGGCCTGCTGCAGATCCGACCTTGCGCCGCCGGTGATGGCATCGAACACAAGCTCTTCCGCTGCCCGGCCGCCCATGGCCATCGCGATCTTCATCAGCAGCTGCTCCCGCGTCTGCTCGAGCTGGTCTTCCTCGGGCATCACCCACGTGACCCCGAGGGCGCGACCGCGCGGCACGATGGTGACCTTGTGCACCGGATCGTGGCCGGGCAGCAGGTGCGCGATGATCGCGTGCCCAGCCTCGTGGTAGGCCGTCTTCTTCTTGATGGGCTCCGGCATCAGCATCGAGCGCCGCTCGGGACCCATGTACAGCTTGCTGCGCGCGTTCTCGAAGTCGGTGTGGTCGACGTGCTTCTTGTCTTCACGGGCGGCGAGCAGCGCCGCCTCGTTGCACAGGTTCTCCAGGTCGGCCCCGGAGAAGCCCGGCGTCATCTTGGCGATGCGCGACAGGTCGACGGAGTCGGCCATGGGGATGCGCCGGGTGTGGATGGCCAGGATGGCCTCACGACCGCGCACGTCGGGCGAGGGCACCGTGACCCGTCGGTCGAAGCGACCGGGGCGGAGCAAGGCAGGGTCGAGCACGTCGGGCCGGTTGGTGGCGGCCACCAGGATGATGCCCTCGGTGCCCTCGAAGCCGTCCATCTCGACCAGGAGCTGGTTGAGCGTCTGCTCGCGCTCGTCGTGACCGCCTCCGAGCCCTGCCCCACGATGGCGGCCCACTGCGTCGATCTCGTCGATGAAGATGATGCACGGCGCGTGCTTCTTGCCCTGCTCGAACAAGTCGCGAACGCGGCTGGCTCCCACGCCGACGAACATCTCCACAAAGTCGGAGCCGCTGATGCTGAAGAAGGGCACACCCGCCTCGCCAGCCACTGCGCGGGCGAGCAAGGTCTTGCCCGTGCCGGGGCGCCCCATGAGCAGCACGCCCTTGGGAATGCGGCCGCCGAGCCGGGTGACCTTGTGGGGGTCGCGCAGGAAGTCGACGATCTCCTGCAGCTCTTCCTTGGACTCCTCGATGCCGGCCACATCCGCGAAGGTGACCCGGGTGGCCCCCTCCTCCTGCAGCTTGGCTCGGCTCTTGCCGAACTGCATGGCTCGCCCGTTGCTCCCCTGCAGGTTGCGCACGAACCACACGAGGGCGCCCAGCATGATGAGCACGGGGATGATGGTGAAGCCTGCCGTCATCCAGAACGAGTCGTCGGGCTCCTCTTCGAAGGCCGGCGTGACGCCCTTCTCGACGAGGGTGTTGTAGACCGGCTCGAGGAACTCGGGGCCGGTCGTGCGGAACTTCATCTCGTTGACGTAGCTGCCCTCGATCTGCTGCCCGCGGATGGAGACGCTCTTGACCTGCCCCTGGTCGACCTTCTCCATGAAGGTGCCGAAGTCGACCGTCTCCCCCTTGGTGCGGCCGGCGTTCGGCAGCGCGACCACCATCAGCAAGATGGCGACGAGGATGACGAACCAGACGATGCCGGGGCGTGCGTAGCGGGTCATGAGCACCTCACGAGGTCGTGGCTGACGCCCTCGAACCTCGAAAAGGTAACACCAGCCTACCCCTCGCCAACCCCCCCCCTGGATTGTGGGGACTTCGCCTGCTCCTCGTCGGCCTGCACGGCGTCGTCGACGACCACCAGCACGCCACCGTCCGCCGTCTGCACGCGACCGCGGCCCCGCCGCGCCATCTGCAGCACCGCGTCGACCTGCCCGCGCGACAGCCCGGGCCACCGCAGCCGCACGGCCCGGCGGACCAACGCCGCTGGCCCCTCCCCCACCCACTGCCGGCTTAGGCCGTCGCCTCGACGATGGCGGGCGAGGGCATCGGCGGCGAGGTCGGCCAGCAGGTCGGCCTCCTCTGCCGCGTGCCCTGCCCCCGCCGCCAGGGTCGCCACCACCCCCGGGCGCAGCGACGCCAGCAGCGGCAGCACCTCGTGCCGAACCCGGTTGCGCAGGTAGGCCGGGCTGGCGTTGGTGGGGTCGTCGCGCCAGGCGAGCTGGCGGGCCGCCGCATAGGCGGCCAGCTCCTCCGGTGGGGTAGCGAGCAGGGGGCGGACCACCCCTTCGCGTCGCCATCGCATCCCGCCCCGGGCCTCCGCGCCCCCGCCTCGCATCAGCTGCAGCAGCACCGTCTCCGCTTGGTCCTGCTGGTGGTGCCCGGTGGCGACCAGCCCCGGCTCCGCGGCGAAGGCCTGTCGGCGTCGGGCCCGCAGCGTCGCCTCGTCGGCCGGGCCAGGCGCCAGCGTCACCACCCGGCAGGGCAGCTGCCGCGCGGCCGCGAGCTCCGCCACGAACGTGGCATCCTCGGCGCTGCCGGGCCGGGTCGCGTGGTCCACCACCAGGACGCGAAGCGTGGCACCGTGGGCGCGCTGGGTGAGGTGGAGCACATCGAGGAGAACAACGCTGTCGCGCCCTCCGGAACAGGCGATGGTCACCACCTCCTCCGCCCGCCACAGCTCATGGGCGCGCACCGCCTCCAGCACCCGGTGTCGCAGCCGCAGGGGGCCGCTCACCCTGCCCTCGCCGTGAGGGCGATCAACGCCGCCCAGTCGTCGGGGTCGTCGACGTCGAGGAGCGCTCGGTTGTGGCGCACCTCACCGCACCGTCGGCAGCGGTAGGTCAGGTGGAAGCGGTCGCCCTTCTGCACGGCATCTACAGGCACCAGCAGCCCCCCGCAGCCCGCGGCCCGGTCTCCGGGGACCACGTCGACGTGCAGGCTGTGCAGGCAGCGGGGGCAGTGGTCGCGCGCCGTGCGTCGGGCGGGCGCCACCTCGGCCCCACAGTGGGCGCACGCGAAGGCCTCGTCGCGCGCCACGGGGTTGGTCCGTCGCCTCGCTTCCTCCTCGGCCCCACGGGCGCGGCGGAGCAGCTTCTTCGCGGGCCAGTGCACGGCGTCGTCGTCGAGGAGCACCCCTCGGCGCCGAGCCTCCGCTACCACGGCATCCCGCAGGGCGGGGTCGGCGTCGAGCTGGGGCGCCAGGCGCTTGGCATCGCTGCGACGGCGAGCCGCATCGAGGAGCGCACGAGCACGGTCCGCCAGACTCACCGGGGCGCTACGCGGTCGATGGTGATGCCCTCGATGATCGTGCCGCGGGGCATGCGGCGGACGGCGTGCAGCCCCCCGGACACCGAGCCGAACCTGGTGTAGGCGCCCACCAGATGGGGCTGGTCGGAGGTGGTGATGAACCACTGGCTACCGCCGGTGTCGGGGCCGCTGCGGGCCATGCCCAGCGCCCCCTCGTCGAAGGGCAGCGCCGACACCTCGTCGGGCAGCGACCACCCCGGATCTCCCCAGCCGTCGCCCCGGGGATCGCCGCCCTGGACCACGAAGCCGGGCACGACCCGATGCAGGCGCAGCCCATCGTAGAAGGAGGCCTCGGCGAGGGTCGCGAAGGCGTAGACCGCCAGCGGCGCGGTGTCGGGGTCGAGCTGCAGGCTCAGATCGCCGTGGTCGGTGTGCACCACGGCACCGCGAATGGCGGAGACCGTGGCCAGCTCGGGCCACCCCTCGTCGCGCTCCAGCCCGTCGCCGAACTGCGTGGGGAAGTGCAGCGCGACCCGCTCGGGAGCCGGCTTGCCGGCCGCAGCGGCGAGGGCCTGGGCCGCCGCCCGGGGGCGAGGCAGGGGATGCTGCGCAAGGCGCGCGATCAGCCGGCTGGGGTCGCTCCCCCGGAGGGCTCGGCGGTTGGCCTCGTGCAGCCCCACCAGCGCCTCCGCGATGGCGGACTGCACGTCGGCGTCTTCCTCGCTGGTCGCCCATCGCAGCAGGTCGCGCACCACCGCGCCAGACCCAGCCGCGCGCAGCTCCACAGCGAGCTCCCTCACCACCGGATCGTCGGATGCGTGCAGGGCGTCGACGGCGTCGTCGCCGGCGGGCTCGAGCTCGAGGAGGCGCACTGCGGCCGCCGACTGCACGGGCGGAGGAGCACTCGCCACCAGCTCCAGCAGCACCTCCACCTCGTCGAGGCCCAGGGCATGAGCGGCACGCACCGGCACGGGGGCCTCGGCATCGACCACGACCTCGAGGTCGCCCCATCCCAGCGCCTCGATGGCCGACGACGCGAGCCAGACATCGTCGCCGTTCGCCAGCTCGATCAGGCTGTCGTCGCGCGAACCCACGCGCCCCAGTGCGGCCACCGCTGCCGCCCTCACCCACGGGTCGGGATCGGCGAGCCAGGCTGCGAGCACCACCCCGTCGATGTCGCCCGGACCGACACGCTCGAAGGCGGTCGCCTTGACCAGCCGGCTGGTGCTGGTCGCGGCGGCGAGGAACACCTCGATGCGCTCGTCGGGCTGCAGCTGGGGCCAGCAGGCCTTGAGCGCCCACGCGCGCGCCTCGGGGGTCGCGCCCCCCGTGACCTCCTCGGCCACGCGCTGCACCTGCAGCTCGGAGGCGCCCTCGAGGCCGACGCGACCTAGGGCGAAGGCCGCTGCTTCGGACACCCTCGGGTCGGCAGCGCGGAGGCGATGCACGAGGTCGGACACCGCCTCTTCGGCCCCTGGCGTGCCCCGCAGAGCGAGTCGCCCCAGGGCGTGGGCGGCGGCGGCGCCCGTCGGCCACGGCTCGCCCAGGGCGCGGCGCAGGGTGTCGAGGTCGCGCGCCGTTCCCTGATGGCCCAGGCCCCGAACCAGCAGCGCTCGCAGGGCGGCCTGCGGATCCGCGCGGCCCAGGCTGCTCGTGGCGGGGGGCACCTCGTCGAGCCACACCCGAAGCTGCGGCGCCGCACCGGGGACCCAGCCCAGCGCCGTGGCCGCCATCCGCTGCACCGCCGGGGACGGGTCGTCGCGAAACACCAGCAGATCGCTCGCTGTGTCGGGGTCGCGCAGCCTGCCGAGCCCCCGGACCAGCCGCAGCCTCGCCGCCTCGTCGGCGCCCGGCAGCTGCGCGAGCAGCTGCACAGGCTCGGCGCGGGACCACTCGAGCTCGGCCAGCGCCTGATGCTCCGCGTCGCCCCCGGCCCAGGCCAGCACACACCAGCCCGCCAGCCAGCCCAGGCTCATGGCCCCTCCTCCGCCGCCCCGATCGTCAGCGTGGGACGCTGCGCGAGGCGAAGCGACGCCTCGATGGCCGGCACGTCGACGGGCCCTTCGAAGGCCTGCAGGAAGAGCACCCGGTCATCGAGCAGGGTGTCGCCGGCAGTGACAGCTCCGGTGGCGTCGGAGCCCTGGGCCTCGCAGGCCGACGCATCGCAGCCCACCGCGCCCGCCACAGGGGGCTGAAGCCACCCGAGGGCCAGGCTCGCAGCGCCCTCCCGCCCCGCCCAGCCGACCCCGCTGACCACCGCGCCCCCCTCGGCCCCTGGCACCGTGACGCGCAGCGGCAGCACAGCCTGCACCACCCCGCCCTGAGCGACCCCCCACGCCATCGAGACGAACAGCTCGTCGCGGCCACCGTAGGCGAACCACAGCTCGCTCTGGTCGACCTGCAGCCCGCCTTCTGCGCGGGTGGCCCGCCGCTCGATCGCAGCCAGCACCGGCCCGTCCTCGACCACCTCGACCTCGCCGGTGCCCGTGAGCCAGCCCGTGGTGCGCACGCCCTGCTCCCCCTCGACGTCGGCCGCCGAGGCCACCAGACCCACAGGGCCGTCGAGGTCGTCGAGCAGACCGCCCCGCTGCGGGTCGAAGCGTGCCGACTGCCCCGACCATGCCAGCGTGTCGGCTGCGGCCGATGCGGGAGCCGACGGAGCCTCTCCTCCGCCGAAGTACAGCGCGAGCTGCTGGGGGCCGGCCACGCCCTCGTCGAGGAGCAGGTGCACCGCTACGTCGTCGGGGCCCAGGGCGAGGGGGGTGGGACCGAACGGGTCGCCCACCGTGTCGCTGAGCTGTGCCGCCAGCACCCGCGGCGCCGTCGCGCAGTCTTGCACCACCGCGGTGACCTCCTCGGGGCTGACCACCCCGACGGCATCGAGCTCAGCGCGGGACAGCACGATGGCCACCGGCACAGCCGGATCGGCCACGGCAAGGTCGACCGTCACCGGCACCCGCGCGGCGAGGGCCGGGTCGAACCAGGCGTCGTCGCTGGGCAGCGCTCCATCGCAGTCCTGATCCACCCCGGCGCACAGCTCCACCGCCCCAGGGAACACCGAGTCGTCACTGTCGTCGCAGTCTCCGGGCTCCAGCGACACGCGGTCGGTGGGCGGGGCGCAGGACATCGCCGAGCGGGTGTCGTCGCCGAAGCCATCCCCGTCGACATCCGCGTAGTACAGGGTGCCCCCTTCGGCCCCTCCGAAGTCGTCGTCGTCTTCGTAGCCGTCGCAGTCTTCATCGCCCGGGGTGCAGTCTTCGACCCCTGCGGGGCTCTCGGTAGCGTCGCGGTCGTTGCAGTCGCCGTCGACCGCAGCGATGTCGACACCGAGGCAGCCCTTCGTCGCCGTGCCCTTGCCGAAGCCATCGCCGTCGTCGTCGGGGTAGCCGATCTGGTCGGGGGCATCGTCGACCAGGCCGTTGCAGTCGGTGTCGACCCCGTCGCAGCCATCCAGGGCTCCGGGGTGCACCGTCGGATCGGCGTCGTCGCAGTCGCCCCCTGCCTGCACGTGCCCCTCGACGGGCACGCAGCTGGTGACACCGCTCCCGGCCCCGAAGCCGTCGCCGTCGCCGTCGACCAGCCAGCGTGGCCCGCCTGCCGCGGCCGGACCATCGATGACGCCGTCGCAGTCGTCGTCGACCCCGTTGCAGCGCTCCAGGGCCCCCGGGTAGACGAAGGCGTCGTCGTCGCGACAGTCTGCGCTGGCCGGCACGCCATCGCCGTCGCCGTCGTCGTCGACGGCGACCGGATCAGGCTCGCAGGCCAGGACCAGCATCAGGACCGAAGGGAGCATCACCGCAGGGTACCCCGACCGGCGAAGCGCTGGTAGGCGGCGAGGGTCTCGTCGGCCATCCGCTGCGCCCCGAAGCGCTCCACGAGCTCTGCCCTGCGCTCGGCGAGGCCTGCCCGGAGCACGTGGACGCTCGCCAGCCCCTGCCGAAGCCGTGCGGCGAGGTCGCGGGCATCGCCGGGGCGCGCGAGCAGCCCGAGCCCCGCCACGACCTCTGGGAGGCCTCCGGTGTGGGACGCCACCACCGGCAGCCCCGCGAGCTGGGCCTCCAGCACCGCCTGGCCGAGGCCCTCCAGCTCCGACGGGTGCACCAGCAGGTGTGCCTGGGCCCGCAGCGGCGCCACGTCGCCCACATGCCCCAGCAGGTGGACCCTGCCTTGCAGCCCAGCGGCCGCCACGGCTCGGTGCAGGCGCGACGCCTCGGGCCCTTGCCCCGCCACCGCGAGGTGCACGCCGGGCAGGCTGCGCATCGCCTCGATGAGGTGGCGGTGACCCTTGTGCGGGACCAAGGCACCGACGGCGAGCAGCCGCGGCGGCCCTGGCGGCGGCACCAGGGGCACGGGCGGCGGCGCCGCCACCCCGTCGTGCACCACCTCCACTCGAGACACGCGCCCCGCGTGAAGCACCCTGGCGACCGCTCGACTCACGGCCACTACGCCGTCGGCCGCCCGATAGGCCGGCAACGCCCAGCGGCTGGGGACGAAGTCGACCCGCCGGTGCACCACTCGCGTGGCCCGCAGGCCCTGGCCCAGCCGCAGCGCCCCTCGGGTGTGGAGGGCGACCACGTCGATGCCATGCTGCTGCACGGCACGGCGGACCGCGCGGTCCCACCCCACAGAGGGCAGGGGCAGCCCCCGCGCGCCGACCCGGGCTGCCAGGGGGGCACGAGGCGGGCACAGCACCCACTGCTCGGCCGGCAGGTGAGCCACGAGGAGCTGGAGCTGCCGCTGCCCGCCGCGCCACTCCGTGGACGTGTCGACGTGCAGCACCCTCACGTCGGGCGCCACCTCGTCGCTCGCTCGGGGAGCATCCAGGGGATGCCGTCGTGTACCGGGTACAGGCAGCCGCAGGCCGGGCAGCCCAGGCCAGCCGCCACGTCGCGGAGCTCCCCCCGGCACTGCGGGCAGACCAGGAGCGAGCGCACGCGGTCATCGCAGCCTGACAGGCCGGTGCCGCGCGCTAGGGAATCAGGCCGAGGGTCTGCCATTGCTGGATCGCCGTGGGGTCTTCGTCGAGAGGGGGATGCTCGCGCGTCTCGCCGACCGGGTAGTCTTGATCGGCTCCCAGGGCCAGGATCCGCCCCTGCTGCAGGTAGGGGTAGCCGGCGGTGCCCTCCGCGATGGCCGATGAGGGCGTCGGCGTGGCCACCACCGTCCAGACGCGGTCGGTGATGCGCCCGGCATCGCGGTCGAACCAGGTCTCGCTCACCATGCGGGCGTCGTACTGGTTGCCAGAGTTGGCCGGCACGATGATGCCCCGGCCCCCGGTGATGATCTGCAGCTGGCGCCCATCGGTCTGGCCGCGGTTGTGCACGATCTGCGCCGTGCCGATGCTGCCCTGCGACGCCGGGGCCTTCATCAGCCAGGCATCGTGCTGCACCCACTGAGGGTCGTCGTGGGCAGGCAGCGGCAGATCGAGCCCCGCGAAGGCGCGGCTCACCACCAGCCGGAGGTTCTCGTTCATCCGCCCCACCCGACGGTTGCGGCGGTCGATGGCCTCCAGATCGATGTTGGCGATGCGGCCGTCGTCGCGCATCAGCAGCTGCACGACGGTGCCGGTGAGCCGTTCGTCGAGCTCCTCGAGGATGGGCTGCAGCAATCCGGCTTCTTGCGACATGCCCGAGGCGTCGAGGGCGACATCGTGCACCGTGCACAGCACCTCGGAGCGCCGCTTGCCTTCGACCCCGGGCACGCAGTCGGCGACCATGCGCACCTCGAAGGCGGTCACGCGGGCCTGCTCGTTGAACTGCTTGGCGAACCACATCAGGTAGGGAAGGCGGACTTCGCTCTCTAGGTAGAAGCGGTGTGGCACCGACCAGTCCCACGCGGGAGGTGGCGGCGGCGACGCCTGAGCCGCGGTAGCGGTCGACAACAGCGCGACGATCGTCAGCATGAGACCTCCTGTATGCATTGTAGTGTGCTGCGAGGCGCGTCGCCGTGAACGCCGAACCGTCAGCGCACCCGCCACACCCCGCGCAGCGTGTCGCTCTCCACCGCCACCTCGCAGCTCCGCCGGTCGTCGCGGGCGGGCTCGATGCGGACCGACAAGGCATGCTCCCCCGGCGCCACCGGCTCGGCGAGGGGAAGGAAGCACTGGCCCCAGTGGGTGGGCGGGGCATCGGGCGCCGTCGACAGCGTGACCCCTGGCGCGAGCTGAAGGTCGTACCAGGCACACAGCCCGACGATGGGCGCGTCGCTGCGCAGCACCACCTCGCCCTGCACGGCGTCGCCTCCTGCGGGAAAGGCATGCCGAGCCACCAAGGCCCCCTCCCCTCCCAGCGCGGCCGCCGGCACCTCGAGGGTCACGGCACGGTGCCGTGCGGCCTGCACGAGGGGCCCGAAGTCGATGCCCTCGAGGCGAGTGAACGGCCCGAAGACCTCCTCACGCACCGCGGGGTCGGTGACGGCCGCGACGAAGAAGTCGATTCGGTCAGGGACCACCCTTCCGCCCGGCGACAGCAAGCGCTCGGCACAGCGCGCCAGGTCGTTGATCGCCCCCTCGGCCAGCGCCAGCGCGCCGAAGGTCTCGGTGACGATGAGATCGACCGGCTCGGGCAGCTCGATGGTCGCCACGTCGCCCCGCAGCACCGTCACTCGGTCGGCCAGCCCGCTCGCTTCCATGGTGCCCTCCGCCCACCTCACCGCGTCGCTGTTGTCGACCGCGTAGACCCGAGCCCCCTTTCGCGCCGCGAGGGCCGCCAGCACGCCGCTGCCCGTGCCCGCATCGAGCACCACCATGCCCGGCTCGACCAGCGCCTCGATGGCGGCGGCATAGCCATCGACCCGCGGCGCATCGGCGAGCATGCGCCGGTGCACGTCGAGGCTCGCGAAGTTCTCGAAGAAGGCCGGGGTCGCGTCTTGCTGATCGGGAGGCACCAGCAGCTCGGCCTGGGCCAGCGCCCGGAACAGCCCGACCGCCTGCGGCCCCATCGCTGCCGCCACCTCGCCCTCGCTGCGGGGCTCGGTGCAGAACGCCAGCACGCCCACCGCGACCGGCGGCACCCGGGCCCCCACCCCACGAACGGGAGCCCGTACCAACAAGGCCCCGTCGGCCTCGAAGCTCACGCCCAGATCTGCAGGTCGCACCCAGCGCTGTTCCATCCCGCCCTCCCGGTGGGCGCTACTGTACCTGCTGGGTGGACCTCGCTCAGCGCACCTTGGAGGTCGCGTCGATGCCGCACAGCGACAGCGCCGCGGCCGCCAAGCCCCCCAGCGCGGCCAGCACCGCCGCCGCCACCAGCACCCCCGCGATGGGCAGCGCCAGCTGCCCCGGCTGCAGCGCCACCACCAGGTAGGCCACGGCCACCAGCCCGCTCCACAGGGCGCCGGCCCGCACCGCCACCGCCCGCACGTGGGACCGCTCCAGCCCCTCGCCTTGCCGAAGCGCCCAGGTGAACGCACCGAAAGAGCAGGCACCGGCGACCACCGGGACCGCCCACCCCAGCCCCAGGGGAGACGCCGCGACCACCACCAGGCCTACGCTGGCTGCCAGCCCCTGCCGACCGGCCACGGCCACCGCCCCCTGCATCGCCCCGCTCACGAGACCAGCGCCCGATGCTGCGCGCGCGTCATCGGCGGCCAGAACCATGCATAGGTGGCGGCGAGCAACAGCACCACGCCGGGGATCGGCCCGATGAGCCAGCGAATCGCCGACACTGCTGAGTCGGGCTGCACCTCGCCCCCCGACACGTAGCCAGCCCAGCCAAGCGCCAGGATCATCCCGTTGAGGGCTGCCGCCGTGCCGAGTTTTTCGAGGAAGGTCATCACCCCGTAGAAGGCCCCTGCCCTTCGCTCTCCCGTCACCGCCTCGTCGGCCTCCACCACGTCTGGCAGCATCGACCACGGCAGCACGTGGGCGGCAGCGACCCCCGGACCGGCGAGCACGGCCGCGACGAGGGCGAGGGTCTGTGACCCCGACGGGACCGCCGACAGCCCCACCAGCACGACGCCCCAGGCCAGCAGACACACCGCGTAGGCGTGATGCTTCTCGGTGCGTGCCGCGAGCCAGGCCACCGGGGGAATGGACACCATCGCCGAGATCTGTATCGCCGCGAACATCGCGTCGACGAGCCCCGGCAGCTTCAGGTGATGCTCCGCATAGAACGGCACCATGGCCGACAGCACCGCGATGCAGGTCCACGCGGCCAGGAACAGCAGCGCCGTGCGGCGGAACGGTCGACTGTGGAGCACCGACCACATCGGAGCCTGGCTCGGCACCTCGTCGGGGGGCTGGTCGCGCCCTCGGGTCGCCCACACACACACCCACAGCGGGATCAGCCCGGCGATCCCCAGCACCATCGCTCCCGACGCGTAGGTGCCGGTCCGCTCGTGCATCATCGGCATTACCACGCCGACCACGATGCCCCCCATCATCGACCAGCCCATCCGCGCGGCGTTCAGGCGGGTGCGCTCGTCGTAGTCGTCGGTGAGCACCGGGGTGAGCGCCCCATAGGGGACCACGACCGCGGTGTAGGCGGTGTTGTAGGCCACGAGCATCAAGGCGGTGAGGGCTCCCTTGACCATGGCGTCGCCGGGCATGGGCTGCCACAGCAACACGAACAGCAGCATGCACGGCAGCGAGCCCACCAGGATCCACGGCCGCCGGGCGCCCATGGAGGTGCGAGTGCGGTCGGACAGGCGGCCCACCAGCGGGTCGCTGACGGCATCCCACAGCTTGCCCACCAGCACGACCGCAGCGGCCACCGTCGCCGGCAGCCCCGCCTCGTCGAGGAGGAACTTCGTCAAGAAGAACAGGATCGCAGCGTTGCACAGCGACAGCGACAGCGCGGCGGCGCCGTAGCCCTGGCGCACGGAGGTAGGCAGCGGCGCGCTCACGAGGCCCACATAGCCGAACACAGCATCCGATGGCGGAGCACCGAGGCGGCCTCCCGCAGCGAGCCCCGAGCCCGGAGTCGTCGCGATCCGCCCGCAGCGCCCACCGCGTCGGCGTCGGCAAAGTGCCGGCGGAACAGCACCCGGCACCGAGCGACGTGGAAGGGGTCGGTCACCACCAGCACCCTGCCCTGCACCAGCCTGGCCGCGTAGCGTGCGTTCTGTTGGGTGTCGGTGGACCACGGCTCTCGGATCAGCGCCGCCTCCGGCACCCCCCACTGCCGACACAGCCTGGCGGCGACCTCGGCTTCCGCCGGTGGATGTGTCCCCACACCTCCGGTCAGCACGATGCGAGGGGCCCATCCGTCGTCGTACAGGTCTACGGCCCGGCGCACGCGACGCCGCAGCGCCGGGCTGGGCACGCCACCGGGCCACACCGCACAGCCCGCGACGACGATCGCGTCGTAGCGCCCGCTCGGGGCGGGCTGGCGCCCGGCACGATCGAGCCACCAGGCCAGCCCAATCCAGGCTGCCAGCACGCCCCCGATCACCGCCAGGATCGTCAGCCCCAGCATGCTCGTGCCGCCTCGACCGTGCGGGGGGCATCCCCATGGCGGACCAGCTCTTCGAGGTCGGGGGCGAAGTCGACGTCCCACCAGGAAGGCACGATGGCCAGCGACAGGCCCCGCTGCCGCAGTCGCGCCGCCGTCGCGGTGAACGTCGTGTCGGCCGACCACGGCAGCTCAGCGAGCAACCCCATCGGGCACTGCTTGAGACCCAGGCACCAGAAGCCACCATCGCGACTGGGCCCCAGCACTGCGTCGTGGTCGCGCAGGGCGTCGATGGCGGCTTGGAGGAGCGCCACGGGCACATGCGGTGCGTCGGCACCGATGGCGAGCCCCCATGGCCCGTCGTCGAGAGAGCGGCGCACCATGCGCTCGATGCGCGCGCCCAGGTCTCCACTTCCCTGGTCCCAGACCGTGGCCTCAGGCAGCCCGTGGTCGTGGGCGGGGTCGGGGGTGGACAGCGCCCGACGCGCTGGCAAGCTCCCCACCTTGTCCCACGTGTCAGCGAGCATCGCCTGCGCCACGCAGGCCGCGGACTGCTCGCCGATGGTCGCCGCCAGGCGCGTCTTGACCTGCCCCGGGAGAGGCGGCTTGCCGAACACCACGACCCAGCCCCTCTGGTTCACTCGCCCCCCAATCGTTACCTGCGTGCGGAACGTAGTCCGAGGAGGGCTGGTGGACGAGCCCCCCCCTTCCCCAGGCGAGGTACCCCGATCCGGCGCTTCCGCAGTCCCCAACGGGCCTGACGCGGAGCGTGTGGCTCGGTTGCGAGCGGGTGACGAGGTCGCGTTCGCCGAGCTGGTCACGGCGCACCACACCACGATGGTGCGGATCGCGCGGGGCTACGTGAGCTCAGACAGCGTGGCCCAGGAGGTCGTGCAGGACGCGTGGCTGGGCATCCTGCGAGGGCTGGCGCGCTTCGAAGGGCGGTCGTCGCTCAAGACCTGGATGTACCGGATCGTCACCAACCGCGCGAAGACCCGAGGCAAGCGTGAGAAACGTGTCACGCCCTTGTCCGCGCTGGGCAGCGACGACGAGGGCCCCGCGCTGTCCGCCGACCACTTCGACAGCGGTGGAGGCTGGAACAGCCCACCCTCTTCGTGGACGAACCCGGAGCGTCTCCAGCAAGACCGCGACCTGCGAGGCCAGCTATCGGAGGCCATCGACACGCTGCCCGAGCGGCAGCGCCTGGTGCTGACCCTCCGCGACGTGCGAGGGCTGTCGAGCACCGAGGTGTGTAATGTCTTGGAGATCTCCGAGACCAACCAGCGGGTGCTGCTGCACCGCGCCCGCACCAAGGTGCGGGCCTGGCTGGCCGAGCACATGGAGACGCCGTGAACATGCCCACCTGCCGTGACATCACCGAGGTGGCGTCCGACTACCTGGAGGGTCGGGTGTCGTGGTCTGACTGGGCCATGCTGCGCCTGCACTTCGCCATGTGCCCCCCGTGCAAGGAGTACGTGGAGCAGCTCGGGCTCACCATCGAAGCCCTCGGCAGCCTCGACGAGCCTCCCCCCGAGCTCGTGCACGGGGAGCTGCTGTCGATCTACCGGTCCTGGCGTAGCGAAGACGCTGCCGAGGAATGAGCCTCACCAGTCGTAGGTGACGACCAGATCTTGCTGCCCCTCGTCGGCCTCGTGGCACGACACGCAGGGCGCGCCCATGTCGGCCGTGAAGCCCTCGGTGGCCACGCTGCCATCGGGCTTGAAGGCGACCCAGAACCAGTCCCCTCCGGTCTTCCACATCACCGTGAGGTTGGCCTTGTCGGTGCCCGCCTCGTCGCTGTAGCCCTGCTTGATCAGGATCGCGCCGTCGGGCATGTCGCCCCCGGCCTGGGCAGCGACGGTGGCGTTGGCGGTGTCGTTGAGCCAGTTCTCTACAAAGGCGCCGTGCCCCGCCGAGGAGGCGGCGATGCCTGCCACCGGCTGCGGCCAGCTGTCGTAGCCCTCGATGAGCCCTCGGAGCTCTTCGACCTCGGCCGAGTCGGTGCCAAGGGAGCCGGTGTCGCCTCCCTTCTCTCCCCCGCCACAGGCCACCAGAACCAGGGGCATCCAGATCATCCAACCACGCATGCTTCCTCCGTCGAGCTTGGTGACTGTGTGGGTAGCGAACCGTTACACCGATGCCCATGAACGATCGTCCCAGCCTGACGGCTCTCGCCGTGTGTTGGATGCGAGCTACCGAGCGGCTCCGTGGCGACCGGGTGCTCGACGACCCCTATGCCGAGGCCTTCTTGCCCCGCAGCTGGGCGCGCACCGTTCGGCTCGGCGCCCTCGCCCCTCGCGGTGGCCTCGCCTCGTTCGTGGTCCTCCGACATCGATTCATCGACGACGCCATCGTCGCGCATCCGACGGAGCAGGTCGTGCTGCTCGGCGCCGGCTACGACAGTCGCCCGTGGCGTCTGGCCGTCGACACGACCTGGTTCGAGGTCGACCACCCTGCGACGCTTCGGCGGCGGCATCGCGTCGCCCAGCGCCTGCAGCTGCCGAGCCCCACCTCGGTGCCGGTCGACTTCCGCCACGACGACCTCGCGCAGTGCCTCGACCAGGCAGGGCATCGGCCCGACCTGTCGACGACCTGGGTGTGGGAGGGCGTGAGCATGTACCTGGGTCGCGACGAGGTGGTGGCGACGCTGGAGGCCCTCCGGGCGCGCTCGGCCCCCGGCTCCCAGCTGGTCCTCGATCTGTGGCACCGCGTCGACGGGATGCGGCGACGTGATGGTCTACGGCGGGCCCTTCCGGCAGGCCTCGAGATCATCGGCGAGCCGCTGCGGTTCGGCCTTCACCCCGAGGATGCACCAGGCTGGCTCGCGCAGCACGGGTGGTCCACCACCGAGGTGCAGTGCGACGTATCCCTGAAGGGTGACGCCTCCGACGGCCTCCGACCGGATCCTTCGATGGCAGTCGCACGAGCGATACCGTTCGTTTCTTGACCTGAGGCACTCCACAAGCGAGGTTCCGCCCAACGCAACGGGAGGAATGCATGCAGATCGAGGTAGAAGCGCGGCCATCCTACGGGCTGGCGGTCGTTCAGCTCGACAAGGGCGATGCCCTGGTGGCTGAGGCGGGCGCGATGGTAGCGATGGACCCCGGACTCGGCGTCGAGACCGGGTTCATGGGCGTCGGCGGCGGTGGCCTGGTCGAGTGGATCAAGGCGGCGCTGGCTGGGCTCGCGCGCAAGTTCCTCGCGGGCGAGAGCATGTTCGTCAACACCTTCAAGGCGAAGTCCGCCGACGGAGGCAAGGTAATGCTCGCTCCGTCGATGGTGGGCGACATCGCGCATGTCCCCCTCGACAACTCCAAGATCATCGTGCAGGCCGAGTCGTACCTGGCCAGCTCCCCCAAGGTGAAGGTCGGCCTCATCTGGGGCGGCATCAGCATGCTGTTCAGCGGTGAGGGTGCGTTCTTCTTGGAGTGCAAGGGCCAGGGCGACCTGCTGATCAACAGCTACGGCGCCATCGAGAAGGTCGAGATCGACGGGGCCTACGTGGTCGACACCGGGCACGTCGTCGCCTGGGAAGGCGACCTCAAGTACAACCTGAAGAAAGCAGGAGGATGGAAGTCGGCGATGTTCTCGGGCGAGGGCATGGTCCTCGAGTTCAAGGGCACCGGCACGGTGTGGCTGCAGACCCGCAACGTGGGCTCGTTCGTCTCCTGGATTTCCCCCTTCTTCCCCGGCTGAGGTAGCGCATGCAGATCGAAGTGAATCATCGGCCGGCCTACGCGCTGGCCACCGTGTCCCTCGACGCCGACGAGATCGTCGTGGCCGAGGGCGGAGCCATGGTGTCGATGGACACCCACGTCACCGTCGAGACGGCGGCCGCCAAGAAGGAAGGCCAGGGGCTGATGGGCGGGCTGATGTCCGGCCTCAAGCGCATGGTCGCCGGCGAGTCGTTCTTCCAGAACAAGTTCAAGGCCGGGGGCGCTGCGGGCAGCGTCACCTTCGCCCCCAAGCACGTGGGCGACATCGTCAGCTACACCATGACCGGTGCCTGTGGCCTCGTGCTGCAGTCGACGGCCTACCTGTGCAGCGCCGAGTCGGTCGACATCGACGCCAAGTGGGGCGGCAGCAAGTCGTTCTTCGGCGGCGAGGGGCTGTTCATGCTCAAGGCGTCGGGCCAGGGCCCCATCGTCTTCAACAGCTTCGGTGCGATCAAGGAGATCGACGTGACCGGCGACTTCATCGTCGACAACGGCCACATCGTCGCCTTCGAAGACACGCTGAGCTTCACCAACACCCGCTTCGGGTCGGGCTTCATGCAGTCGATCCTCGGCGGCGAGGGCCTGGTGTGCAAGTTCAGCGGCACCGGCAAGCTGTGGATCCAGACTCGCAACCCCCAGGGCTTCGGCGAGGCGCTCGCCTCCAAGCTGCCCATGCGCACCAACTGAGAGGCAGGTCATGCAGCACGACATTCGAAACAAGCCAGACTTCGCCTCCCTGCACATCGTCTTCGACGAGGGCGACGCCATCGTCACCGAGGCGGGCGCGATGATGGGGATGAGCCCTGGTCTCAAGATGGAGACCAACATGAAGGGCGGGCTGATGGCCGCCGCCAAGCGCGCCATGGGCGGCGAGTCGGTGTTCATGAACACCTACACCGCCACCGAGGGCGGGCAGCGCCTCGACGTGGCCCCCTCCTCCCCCGGCGACATGGAGCACATCCACCTCGAGGGCGGTGCGGTAGTGGTGCAGCGCGGCAGCTACTGCGCCAGCACGCCCGGCATCACCGTCGACTCGTCGTGGGGCGGCTGGAAGTCGATGACCGCCGGCGAGGGCCTGGTCATGCTCCACTGCTCCGGCGAGGGGGAGCTGTGGCTCGCCTCGTATGGCGCCATCCACTGCCAGCACATCGAGGGCACCTACGTCGTCGACACCTCGCACATCGTCGCCTTCGACGAGTCCCTCACCTACAAGGTGCGCAGCATCGGCGGCATGAAGAGCCTGCTGTTCTCCGGCGAGGGGCGGGTGTGCGAGTTCTTGGGCACGGGCCGGGTGTGGTTCCAGACACGGTCCGCCCCCAACCTCGCCGAGTTCCTGCACCCCTTCCGTCGGGTCAAGCCCAAGAAGTAGGTCAGTCGTAGAGGAACACGTCGTCGCCCTCGGTGACGAGGACCATGACGATGTGGTCGGCCTTCACGGAGGCCGACAGCCCCGCCCACGCCGCCTCCATCTCGTCGGCGTGGGCGTCGTCGCACGCGACGATGGAGAGGATGGACCGCTCCCACGCATCTTTGGTGGTCGATGCGTTGTCGGCCGCCAGCGGCAGGTCGGCCAGCTTGTCGGTGAGCAACGACTCCATGGCCGATGCGGAGGGCGTGCCACAGCGGTTGGTCGGGTCGACGAAGGTGAGCGCCCGGGTGACCGACACCCCGACCACGTAGCCGTCGATGGCGGTGAGCACGTCGGTCTTCTTGCCGGAGGGGTCGGCGTAGACCACCTCGTCTTCGGTCTTGAGCAGGGCCGCGAGCTCGCAGCGGTACAGGGCATCGAAGGCGATGGCCTCGGACTCGACGGAGTTGGCGTTCAGCCCCCCGTCGTCGATGATCTCCTCGCCGCCGTCGGACAGCAGGGTCTTGTCGAAGACCTCGGTGCCGAAGTCGACGGTGGAGCGGTACAGGAAGGGGTCGGCCGACAGCCACTCGCCATCGTCGAGGACACCGCAGTCCCCGGCGAGTGCGCCGAAGCCCTCGAGAGGGCCGCCGAGGCCGGTGTCGGCGGTGAGGCCGGTGAAGGCCGAGTCGGTGTCGGTGTCGGTGTCGGTGTCGGTGTCGGTGTCGGTGTCGGTGTC
>CBDUIC010000028.1:0-68880 GCA_965367245.1 uncultured bacterium
TTGCCGCGCATGAACCACAGCCGGTCGGCTCCCTGGGGACCCTGCGCCATGCGGCTCCACCACAGGTAGCCGTAGCCGTCGGGCCCGATGGCCCGCCAGGGCTGCAGCATCTGCTCGATCCATGCCTCTGGCAGCACCTGCTCGCCCTGCCACCGCCCGCCGTCGAGGACCAGCCGGCCGAGCTTGGCCAGATCGGTCGCGGCGATCCGCAGCTGCCCCCCTGCCTGCACCTCCCCGCTCCGTGACCGTCGCCACACCACCTCGCCGACCCCCAGCGGCTCGAACAGGCGCCGGCGCACGTAGGCGTCGAAGGGCTCGCCGGTGGCGGCCTGCACGACCTGCCCCAGCAGGAAGACCCCGGCGGTGCAGTAGGCGAAGCGGCCGAAGCCGTCGGGGTCGCGCTCGTAGGCGGGGTCGGCGGGCAGGCGGGTGACGAAGTCCACCCAGTTCTTGCGGCGGTACATGCGCTCCTCGAAGCCCGGGGAGCGGCGCCCCTGCCAGTCGTCGCAGGCCAGCGAAGACGACATCGTCAGCAGGTCGCGGACGCGGATGCCCTGGTGGGGCCCGTCGGTCACGCCGAGCAGCGGCCACACGGCGACGTCGACTGAGGCGAGGTGGCCGTCGGCGATGGCAGCGCCCACGGCGAGGGCGGTGATCGACTTACCGGCGGAGCGGATGTCGTGCAGCCCGTCGATGCCTTCCTTTCGGGGACCTCGGGTCGAGCCGGGTCGCACCTGCCGCGCATAGACCGGCTCTCCCCCGGAGTCCACCACCACGGCCACGATGCCGGGGGTTTGCTGCACGACATCGTCGAGGGCGGCGGTGTCGAAGGCAGCCGCCGCCGCGATGAGGATGAACGCCACCGCTCCCACGTGCCCCCCGGGTCGTCTGCCCCTTCGTCATAGGGTCAGACGCGGACGAGACGCAAGCGCAGCGCGTTGCCGATCACACTCACCGACGACAAGCTCATGGCGCCAGCGGCGAGCATGGGCGACAGCAGCAGGCCGAAGAAGGGGTAGAGGATGCCGGCGGCCACGGGGATGCCGGCGGTGTTGTAGGCGAAGGCGAAGAAGAGGTTCTGGCGGATGTTCGCGACCGTGGCTCGGCTGAGCTTTCGTGCGCGGACGATCCCCATCAGGTCGCCCTTCACCAGGGTGACGCTGGCGCTCTCCATGGCGATGTCGGTGCCGGTGCCCATGGCGATGCCGACGGCTGCCTTGGCGAGTGCTGGGGCGTCGTTGATGCCGTCACCTGCCATGGCCACGACCCGCCCGGACTCCGTGAGTGCCGCCACCCGCTCCGCCTTGCCCTCGGGGAGCACGCCCGCGTGCACGTCGTCGATGCCGAGGGTGCGGGCGACAGCCTGGGCGGTCGTAGCGGCATCCCCGGTGATCATCACGATGTGGAGCCCTTCGGCTCGCAGGGCCCTCAAGGCCTCGTGGGTGGTGCCCTTGATGGGGTCGGCCACGCCCACCCAGCCTGCGAGGGCGCCGTCGACCACCACGTACATCACCGTCTGCCCCTCGGCGCGGAGGCCCTCGGCCTTGTCGTCGCTCGGGAGGTCGACACCGAGCTCCTCGAGGAGGGCTCGGTTGCCCAAGGCGACCGGCTGGCCGTCGACCGTTCCGCGCACGCCCTTGCCGGTGATGGACTGGAAGTCAGAGGCTTCGGCGCGGGGCAGGTCTCGTGCCTCTGCTCCTTCCACGATGGCTTCGGCGAGGGGGTGCTCGCTGCTCCGCTCCAGCGCAGCAACCAGGGTGAGCATGGCGTCGGTGTCACCGTCGACGGCCTCGGCGCTGGCCAGGGCCGGGCGGCCCTCGGTCAGGGTGCCCGTCTTGTCGACCACCAGCGTGTCGACCTGTGCCATCACCTCGATGGCTTCCGCGTCCTTGAACAGCACGCCGGCGCTCGCCGACCGCCCGGCAGCCACCATGATCGACATGGGGGTGGCGAGGCCGAGGGCGCAGGGGCACGCGATGATCAGCACCGCCACAGCATTGATGAGGCCGTAGGCGAGGGCCGGCTCTGGCCCCCACACCGCCCAGCCTACGAAGGTGACGACCGCTGTGAGCAGCACGGCGGGCACGAACACGGCAGCCACCTGGTCGGCCAGGCGCTGGATGGGCGCTCGGGTGCGTTGGGCCTCGGCCACCATGGTCACGATGCGGGCGAGGAGGGTGTCGCCGCCGACGCTCTCGGCTCGGATGACGAGCGCTCCGGTGCGGTTGATGGTCGAGCCGATGACCTCGTCACCGTCGGCCTTGGTGACCGCTACAGGCTCGCCTGTGACCATCGACTCGTCGACGGTGCTGCTCCCCTCCAGCACCACGCCGTCGACAGGGATCTTCTCCCCGGGGCGAACCCGGAGCCGGTCGCCCACCACCACCTCGTCGAGGGGCACGTCCTGCTCGCTGCCGTCGTCGTGGAGGCGGCGGGCCTGCTTGGCCGACAGCTCGAGGAGCTTTGCCACGGCCTGGCTCGTCTGTGCGCGGGCCCGCAGCTCGAGCACCTGGCCCAGCAAGATCAGGGCGACGATGACCGAGGCGGCCTCGAAGTACACCCCGACCTCACCGTGGTGACGGAAGCCGGCGGGGAACAGGCCGGGCGCTACGGTCGCGAGCACGCTGTAGCCGTAGGCCACCGAGACGCCGATCCCGATGAGGGTCCACATGTTCGGGCTACGGTGGCGAACCGAGTCGATGGCCCGCACGAAGAAGGGCCACGCCGCCCACATCACGACGGGTGTCGCGAGAGCGCCCTCGACCCAGGGCCGCGCGCTGCCCAGGGCGGTGCTGAAGGGCCGGCCGGGCAGCATGTCACCCATGGCGATGGCGAACACGGGCACCGCGAACACCGTGGCGACGATCAGTCGGCGGGTCATGTCGCGCAGCTCGGTGTCGTCGGCAGGGGCGGTGGGGTCGAAGACCTTTGGCTCCAGCGACATGCCGCAGATGGGGCAGTCGCCTGGTCCCACCTGTTCGACCTCTGGGTGCATGGGACAGGTGTAGATGGCCCTCGGGTCGGAGGGCGGCTGGGGTGCGTCGTCGGTCAGAAAGGCGGCGGGGTCGTCGGCGAACCGCGTGCGGCAGCGGTCGCTGCAGAACAGGAACTCCGTGCCCTGGTGGGTGTGTCGATGGGGTGTGTCGCTCTTCGGGTGCATGCCGCAGACGAGGTCGGTGTGGGTCGTCATGGGTCGATTCCGAGCCGCTCGAGGTGGCGGTAGAGGGTGGCGAGGTGAACGCCGAGGCTCGCCGCGGCGGCACGCTTGTCGCCGTCGTGGTGGGCGATGACGTGGCGAATGTGTTGGCGTTCGAAGTGCTCCATGGCCGTGCGGAGGTCGAGGGTGTCTGTGGCCGTCGGGCCGAGGGACGGCAGGTCGCTCACGTCGAGCCACGGCCCGCTCGACAGCAGCAACGTGCGCTCGAGCACGTTGGACAGCTCGCGGACGTTCCCGGGCCAGCGGTAGCTGCGGAGGAGGGCCAGGGCCTCGGCGGTGAGTCGGGGGGCAGGGCGCCCGAGGCTACGTGCGTGGCGTGCGAGCAGCCGAACGGCGAGCTCGGGGAGGTCGGCATGTCGATCTCGTAGGGGTGGCAGCTCGATGCGGACGACGTCGAGGCGAAAGTAGAGGTCTTCGCGGAAGCTGCCGGCGGCGACGAGGTCGCGCAGGGGCCGGTTGGTGGCGGCCACCAGCCGAAAGTCGACGGGCACGGGGCGGTCGGCTCCCAAGGGGAGGACCTCGCGGTTCTCGATGACGCGGAGCAGCTTGGCCTGCACGGCCATGGGCAGCTCGCCGACCTCGTCGAGGAACACGGTGCCGCCTCGGGCTGCGCGAAACACGCCCTCTCTCGCGCCGGTGGACCCCGTGAACGCCCCGCGCGTGTGGCCGAAGAGCGTCGCGTCGACCAGGTCGGTGGGCTGGGCGGCGAGGTTGACAGCCACGACATCGCGGTCGCTGCGGTTCGAGCGCTCGTGGAGCGCGCGGGCGACGAGCTCCTTGCCGGTGCCGCTCTCTCCCTCGATCAGCACGTTGGCTGCGGTGGGTGCGATGCGCTCGATGAGGCGCTCGACCTCGGCCATGGCGGGGCTCCGCCCGACCAGGTCGACCTCCCCTACGCGCTCACGCAGCTCCTGGCGCATGCGCCGCACCTGCTCCCGCAGGGCCTGGGTCTGCTGAAGGGCGGCGACCTTGCGGGCCAGCTCCTCGAGGGCGACGGGCTTGAGCAGGTAGTCGGCCGCGCCTACCCGCAGTGCTTCGATGGCCGAGTCGACCGACGCGTAGGCCGTGAGGAGCAGGGCCTGGGCCTCGGGCTGCTCGGATCGCAGGCGCGCGATGAGCTCCAGCCCCGTCATGCCTGGCAATCGCTGGTCGGTGATCACCACGCCGTAGGGCGCGCTCGCGACGAGCTCGAGGGCCTCTTCGGCGGACCCGGCCACGTCGACCTCGTGGCCGTCCAGACGGAGGAAGCGCGCCACGTTGTTGCGCAGGACCTCCTCGTCATCGACGACCAGGATGGGTTCAGCCAAGGGAGCCTCCTGCAGACAGTGGAAGGATGAGGGTGAAGACGGCGCCGCCGGCTGGGCGGTTGGTCGCTGAGACCGTACCTCCCAAGGAGGCTATGATGCGATCCACTACGAAGAGCCCGAGGCCGCTTCCCTCCCCTGGGGCTTTGGTAGTGAAGAACGGATGGAAGAGCTGCTCGGCTACGCCTTCGGGCAGGCCTGAGCCTTGATCGCTGACGTGGATGGTCACGGTCGTCGACGTGGCCTTCAGCTCCACCGACACCTCGGCGCCCTCCGGCGAGGCGTCGATGGCGTTGATGCACAGGTTGAGCAGCACCTGCATCAGCCGGTCGCGGCTGGACTCCACGGCAGGAAGGGGGCTCGATGCGCTGCGGCGCAGGGTCACGCGCCGGTCGGCCGCGGCGGCGCGGAGCAGCCGGAACACATCGTCGACCACCAGCTCGATGTCGAGGGGGCCACGGGCCTCGCTGGGGGCGCGGCCGAGGTCGACGAGCTCGCGGAGCAATCGCCCCATCCGTCGCACCTGTGCCTCCAACACGGGCAGCGCCTCGGTGGTTCGCTCGGGCTGTCGGCCCAGCAGCTCGAGCTCCGACGACAGGCTGGCCAGCGGGTTGCCGATCTCGTGGGCGAGGCCGGCAGCCAGGGTGCCCAGGGCTGCCATCTTCTCCTGGTGGATGACCCTGGCCTGCAGCTGAGTCAGCTCGGTGATGTCTCGCTCGATCTCCAGTACGGCCGGCTGCCCGAGCTGGTCTGCGATGGGGTAGCTCTCGATGGACAAGATCTCGGTCGCGTCTCCGACCCGCCGGGTGACCTCCACGGTGGTCGCTGCCCCCGTGGAGAGCACCCGCTCGGTAGGGCACGGCCCCTCTTGCTCTGCATGGTGCTGGTGCACCATGGCGCAGCGTTCGCCGACGATGGCGTCGCCATAGGCTGCCCGCGCAGAACGGTTCGCGCGCAGCACCCTGCGATCGGAGTCGATGACCAGGATGCGTTGCTCCACGGTGTCGAGGAGCAAGTCTGAGAAACGGCGGGCGTCGTCGAGGGCCGTCGTGCGCTGGAGCACCTTCCGGTCGAGGTCGGCGACGGCCTGCGCCAGCGCGGTGCTCATCGCGTTGAACTCGCGGGCGAGCGCCGCCAGCTCGTCGTTGCCACGCACGGGGACGGTCTCGCCGATCTCGCCGGCCGCGATGCGATGCGACGCAGCGGCGAGGGCTTCGATAGGCTGCGCGAAGCGTCGCGCGAGCCACCACACGCTCATGGCGAGCAGCGCGATGAGGACGGTGCCGAGGGCCAGCGCGCGGGTGGTGAGTGCGCGCAATGGTGCGCTCGCCTCGGCCAGCGGGACCTCGGTCCACACTCCCCACGGGAGCGACTTCGCCGGAGCGAACGCGGCGAGGTGCCATGCGCCGTCGTGCTCGACGAGCCCCTGCCAGGGGCGCCCGGCTCGGGCCCTCGTGGCCGCCTGCCCGGTGATCGCCTGGCCTGGATGCAGATGGGGTTCGTCTTCGTGGAAGGCGTGGCAGACCACGTCACCCTGCTGGTCGACGATGTACGCCAGGCCGCCGAAGGAGCTGCGAGCCCGCTCGCTGATCATGTCTTGGTGAAGCGTGAAGCTCACGCGCCCGCACAGCCGGCCCCCTTGGGGCTTGGGCACCCCGACGACCACCTCGTGACCGGCGCCGTGGGCGGCGTGCTCGGCTCGGACCGCCGCCCCCATGGACGACCCGCATGCGTCGACCGCCCATGCTGCTTGGTGGCGTGAGCGTGCGACGACCGTTCCGGACGCGTCGACGATCAGGAGCTCCTCGAGGGTGGGGGAGCTGTCGACGACCGCCGACAGCGAGGCGTCATCGGAAGGGACGCTGCTCGCCACGGCTTCGAGCAAGACCGTTCGTTCCCCCAGGAAGTGGTCGACCTCCGAGGCGTACAGCCGCGCCGTGGTGCCGACGTGGTCCGACAACAGGCCGGTGATCACGTCGCGGCCGCTTCGGTAGGACAGGCCTAGGGCGGTCACCAGCGGCAGCAGAGCCACACCGAGGCACGCTAGCAGCAGGCGACGAGCGAGGGGCCCGAGGGTGAACAGGGAACGGGGCATGACGACGACCTGTGCAGCTGGCGTGCCGATGGTGGACCACGCAGCGTGGGGCTCTATCGGCCCCTGTGTTCGCAGGAGTGCGAACCCGGCCTCGCACCCGTGCGAAAGGGCCAGTCGACAACGGAGGGCGAACCGTGCCCGTGGCCTGGCACACGATCTGCTTGTGTCTATGGCGGGAGGCGTGGACGGCGATGATGCTCACACCTCAGCACGTTTCGGCACCCTTGGAGTCCCCATGACGAAGACGACCTTGCTGGCCACGATTCTGCTCGCTAGCTGCGGCGGCGACGCCGAGCCTGTCGACGAGGGTGACTGGGTCCCCGAAGATCTCACCCCCGACACGCCCGATGCGGTGACCGACCTCGACCCTGCCGCTGACGTACTGGAAGTGGAGCTGTCGGCGCGGCAGGCCAACATCGACATCGGCCCCGAGGTGGTCAAGATGCTCACCTACGGTGCCGCACTCCCGGGCCCCGAGCTGCGGGTGAAGCAGGGCGACCGCGTGGTGGTTCACTTGCAGAACGACTTGCCCGACGACTTTCCCACGACCATCCACTGGCACGGCATCGAGGGCACGAACGCCGCCGACGGCACCCCCACGACGCAGGACGGCGTGATGCCCGGTGAGCGCTTCACCTACGACTTCCGGGTGCCGCGGCCGGGCATCTACTGGTTCCACCCGCACATCCGTGGAGCCCAGGCTACTCACTCCGGCCTGTACGGAACGCTGCTCGTCGACGACCCGGCGGAGCCGGAGCTCGAGCAGGCCGGGATCCTTCCGACGACCCGCTACCTGTGGGTTCTCTCCGACCTGTCGATCTACCGCCAGGCGCCGGTGAACACCGAGGTCGACGACGACTTTGCGCTGATGAACGGCACCGAGGGCGAGCACTTGCTGGTCAACGGCACGGTCGCCCCCACCTACGACGTGCCGGCGGGAGAAGGCGTTCGCCTCCAGCTGCTGAACACGTCGATCACCCGCTACTGGCGCTTGTCGGTGCCGGGCCACACCATCTACCGCGTGGGCGGGGAGAACGGTCTGCTCGACAGCGTGCGTGTCGAGGGCGGCACCATCGAGGGCGAGAAGGTCGACGTCGCGACGGGGGAGGTTCTCGGTACCGAGACCGTCGACCTCGGCTACGAGCGAGGCGAGGTGCTGCTCGGCCCTGCAGAGCGTGCCGACGTGGTCGTCGTGCCGAACGGTGCCGTCGGAGACGAGATCGTGGTTCGCTGGGAAGACTTCGCTCGCGGGCGCCATGGCATGTACATGGAAGGCGAGATGATGATGATGGGCGACGCCCTAGATGACGGCACCCGCGGCGGTGTCGACATCGCCACGCTGCGCATCGTCGACGGCAGCGGCAGCTACACCATCGCGGAAGGCGACCCGGTGCTGCAGGCGGTGGGTCGAGCGGTGGAGCCCGTAGACGTGTCGGGTGAGGTCCGCGACTTCACCGGCGACAACGGCACCGAGCTGGGCGAGCAGATGGAGATGATCCAAGACGCCGACGGCAAGTGGGTGCACCTCGCCGACTTCTACATCGACGGGCAGTCCTGGACGCCCGACGCGCTCGGCGGGGTGTCGCAGCCCCTGGCACCAACGGCGAGGACGGCCACGATCGGTGACACCATCGAGTGGGAGGTCCACAACACCACGGCGATGTCTCACCCGTTCCACTTGCACGGCTTCTCGTACCAGCCGGTCGAGTTCCGGCTGTACCCCGAGGAAGACGAGCATCGCGACGCGCACGACCACTACGTGCGCTGGGCGGTCGACCAGGTCGAGTACGAAGACACCACCCACATCCCAGCGGGGGCGTCCGTGGTGTTCCGGGTCGACATCGCCGACCCCAACGGTGACGGCGGGGCGGCCGGTCGCTGGATGAAGCACTGTCACATCTTCCAGCACGGCGAGTCCGGCATGATGTCGGAGCTGGTGGTCGAGCCCTAGACATCGAAAGAAGGAGACGGGTGCTGACGTGCCGCATCACGCCGCGAGATGTCGATCAACGGCGAGGCTCCGTGCTGTCAGGGAAGGGTGACCGGAAGCCCTCGGTAGGGAGGCCTGGGCTCGCTGCCGTCGGGGCAGGTGAGCGCGAGCTCCCAGCCGCGCTCGCCGGTCGCTGGGTCGACGGTGAACACCTTGTCGTCGCCGCTGCAGACGGTGAGCCAGCTGCCGTCGGCCAGTGGGACGGCGGAGCCCTGGATGGGGCAGTACAGGCCCAGGGCTACGGACGTGCTGACGGTCGCAGTGCCGGCTCCCTCGTCGAGGTCGAGCTCGAGGATGCGGGTGGACCGTGCCGGGCTCCACCCGTTGTCGTACAGGCGGATGCCCCCCGCGATGGGCTGCACGTGGTGCGGAGAGCCGAAGGTGGGGTCGCCCGTGAGGGGGTCGTCGAGCACCCAGTCGGTGGGGACCGAGCTGTCGGTGCGCCCCACCAGCGACCACACGACCGTCCCGAAGGCGGGATCGGCGGGATCGCCGACGATCTTGTGGATGGTGTCGATGTAGCGGTACGACAGGTAGACGAAGCCGTCGTCGTCGACCGCCATGGCGTTGCTGTGGGCGAAGTCGAGGGCGTCGGGGAAGTCGTTCTTCCAGTAGTTGCCGCAGCAGGGGCTGCCGTCTTCGGGCTGCAGGTGCCCCTCGGCGCTCCACGAAGCGACCTCGATGCCCCCAGCGTCGTAGACGGTGAAGCCGTCGTAGACGACCGTGCCGGCCCCGTGAGCGACCTCCCGGGCGTCGAGGACGTAGGTGAGGCCGTGGGCGCGCACCAGGTCGTGGTGGAAGGGGCGGCCGTGGGTGGTGCCTCGCTCGACCTGTTGGTGGACCTCGCCCTCGAAGCCCAGCTCGACCCACTGCTCGTTGTCGTAGATGGCCAGCACGGTGCCGGTGTCGGTGAGCCCGTAGCCGCGGATCTTCTCGGTGCCCGGGCGCTGCGCTTCTGGGTCGGCGTACCAGCGTAGGGCACCGTCGCCGTCGATGACGATCAGCCGCTCGGTGTCTCCGCAGCCGACCTGGGTGAGGATGGCGTCGGCGCCGTCGAGGGTGCCCGTGACGGTGGGAACGGCGACCACGGGCCCGGCGTGGGGTGCCAGGCTGCCCGACAGCGTCTGGCTCGGGTCATTCGGGGCGGTCGCCGTCCAGGTGTACGCCCCGCCCGCGGCGAGCCCCCAGAGGGTGTGCGTGCCGGCTGCGTCGTCGAGCTGCTGCTCTTCGATGCCATCGCGGGACAAGACCAAGCGGATCGGCCCCTCAGGTAGGCGCTGCAGGTCGCACACCACCCGCAGGCCGTGGTCGGCGGCCAGGGTGCAGCCTCCCGTGAGGGTCGGCAGCGCACCGGTGTCGCTGGTTTCGCCGGTGGTGAGGGCGGTGGCCGTGTGCCCTGTGCCCGCCCATCCCGTGCCGGAGGGAGGCTCGGGGGTGGGAGGGCTGCTGCCTGGAGCGGGCGACGAGGGGTCGGAGCTGCAGGCGAGGAGGAACGTCAGCCACATGGGCAGATCAGGGCCACTCGTCGTCGTTGTGGTTGTGGCCGTGGCAGGCGCCGTCGCAGGTGGTGCCGTTGTAGACGAGCTCGACGGTCTCCACGTTCTTGGTGCCGTCGACGTGGTAGGTCGGCCCGATGATGTTCTGGTTGGCGTCGACGACGTTGTAGTGGCACTCGGAGCACGTGATGGCGCTGTCGAGGTGCTGCTTGTGGCGGCCCGACATGTTGTTCCACTCGTTGGGGTCGCTGGTGATGTCGGGGTGGCAGCTGTAGCAGGCCTTGGGGCCGTCGCCGCTGCTGGCGTAGCCGTCGACCAGCCCGGTGCCGTGGCAGTAGACGTTGCTGCAGGTGCCACCCAGGTAGGTGGAGATCGGCGCGATGCCGGCGGTGTAGTTCATCTCGCCGTAGCCGGGCGTGAAGTCTTCGAACACGTGACCGGGGGTGAGCACGTCGATGGGCTTGCTGTGGCACTGCACGCAGTCGTAGGCGGCGTGATCGTCGCCATCGACGTGGGCGTAGTGCTCGGGGAACGGGGTGACCGCTACCAGCACGTTGTTGTCGATGTCTTCGGGGGGGGCGCCGGTGAGGTCTTCTACGCCGCCGTGGCAGAAGGTGCAGTCGGTGCGCCAGCCGGGGGCGTGGCAGTCGTCGCAGGTGACCGCGCTGACGCCGCCGGTCAGGTCGACGCCATGGCAGGTGCGGCAGTCGCCGTCGGTCTGCAGGTTGGCGGCCAGGCCATGCTGGTCGGACGCGGCCCAGCCGGGCGGGTGGTAGGGGTTGCCGGTGGTGGCGGTGGTGACGGGAGGCTCGACGACGTCGAGGTCGCAGTCGTTGGGGGCACCCTGGGAGATCCACAGCTCCACCGGGGCGATGACCACCTCGGGCAGCAGGGCAGTGGGGGGCATGATGCCGCCCTCTTCGGGCGCGAGCTCGCCGGTCATCTTTCGCCAGAGCAGCGAGTTCTCGGGCTGGCCCGGCACGACGAGCTGCACGCCAGGCACCGATGACAGCTTGCCGACGGTGGCTGCGTAGGGGTCGGTCTGCAGGTCGAGCCCGCCGCCGGCCACCGTGGCGCTGTGGCACCCCGTGACGCAGTTGACCTCGAACACCGTGCGCGCGTAGCACAACGACCCGTCGAGGAAGCCCACGGGCTCGGTGGTCGTGGTGGTCGTGGTGGTCGTGGTGGTCGTGGTCGTCACCGTCGTCGGCGACGAGGCCGTATCGGTCGGGCCGGACTCGGTGGTCTTCGGCTGACCGGGCTCGCCGCCGCCGCACGCGGCTAGCACAGAAAGTAGGATCCAAGGGCGCATGGGGGCCTCCAGCGGTCGCCATGATAGCTCCCGCCGGCGCCACACGCGAACACGTGGCCGCGTCGCCGGGCGCTCAGAGATCGAGGAGCACGGCCCGGATCTCGGCCAGCTCTTCATCGCCCGGGTAGTGCGCGTCAGCGACCGTGAGCAGGTCGAGGGCGGCGGTGATGGCGGTCGTGCTCGGGTCTTCCAGTGCGTCGGCGTAGGCCTGGATGGCGCGCCCGCGATGCAGCCTGGGTGTCTCGGCGGACAGCAGGTCGCCGAAGGTGAAGCTGCGCTCCTCGACGTGGGGCAGGAAGGTCTGGTCGTCTTGCCAGCTGACGCTTACGGTGATGGTGTCGGAGGGCAGCACGCTGCTCGGGGCGCAGGTCTCGATCTGCTGCAGGAAGACCATCGCGTCGTTGGGGGCGAGGTGCTGCGGGTCGATCTCCTCTCGGTTCGTCGACACGCCTTCACCGCTGAACGTCTCGCGGATCAGCTCGAAGCCCGGGGGCAGGGTGAGCTGGACCTCGACGTTGCGAGCCGCGACGTCCATCAGGTTGACGAAGCGCTCGCCGACCATCTTGTCGATCTCTTCTTGGGACCACACGTAGATGGCCGCGCCCTTGCCGAGGTCGGTCACCTCGTCCATCAGGTCGTCGTTGTAGTACCTGGGCTCGTCGATGCCGATGCCCACCATGTACATCCCGTCTTCGTCGGCCCCACCCGCGTTCGCGCCGATGAGCGCGGCGTCGGTGACGCCGACGTTGGCGCCGCCGTCGGAGATCAGCACCACGCGGTTGATCTTGGCGGGGTCGTAGTTGGCGCCGAGCACGTCGTAGGCGGCGACGAGCCCCTGGTTGAGGTTGGTGCCGCCCCCCGAGCTGATGGCGTTGCACTCGGCGGTGACGACGGGGTCGTTGGGGCCGGTGACGGTGTGGTTGATCAGCGGCGCGTTCTGCACCGTCGACCACGTGACCATGTTGATGATGTCGCCCGCCAGCAGCTGGCCCGCGATGGTGTTGCACACCGCCGCTTCGTACGTGATGGGCAGGCCGCTCATCGAGCACGAGGTGTCGAGGGCCAGCGCGAGGTTGACGGGGTTGCGCTCGGCGTTGGTGCGCGCCTCGCTGCTCACGCCCAGCTGCAGGTGGTAGCGGCCGGCGGGAAGCGCCGGATCCTCTAGCAGCTCCACGGTGATCTCGAGCTCGTCGGGGCTCGCGACCGGGTAGTCGAAGGTGTAGTAGTTGAACAGCTCGTAGCTACGGACGTTGCTGGGCGCGAGGTTCGCTTCGACCCGCTCTCGGTTGAACGCGGCCGAGGCCATGCTGTTGGAGTCGTCGGCCGACAGGAACAGGGGGACCACGGTGGTGGTGTCGCAGAAGAGGCCCGTGTCGCCGGTGTGCGCGGTGCTGCCCGTGTCGCCGGTCGAGCCGGTGGGGGCCACGCTGCCGGTGTCGCCGGTGGCGCCGCCCCCCGTGTCGGTGCTGCTCGTCGCGCTGCCTGTGTCGCCCGGGCTGCCGGTGTCGGCGTCGGTGTCGGTGTCGGTATCTGTGTCTGTGTCTGTGTCGGTGTCGGTGTCGGTGTCCGTGTCCGTGTCGGCATCACCGTCGGTGTCGGTGTCGGTGTCGGAGTCTGCATCGGTGTCGGCGTCGGCGTCGGCATCCGAGTCTGCGTCGGTGTCGGCGTCGGTGTCGGCGTCTGTGTCGGTGTCGGTGTCGGTGTCGGCAGCGCCGTCGACCGCAGGGGTCGTGGTGTCTTTGTCGTCGCTACCGCCCGCGCAGGCGGCCAGGAACAGGGCAAGGAGGAGGGGCGACTTCATGAGACCTCGTTCGGCGAGTGGGGGGTACGCACCCTATACGACGCCGACGCGGGCCGCAGCAGCGCGTCGGCAACGTCAGGGCGCTTCGAGTCACGGAATCGAGTAGGGGCCGTTCGGCGCCTATTCCGCTTGGAACACGCCCAGGAGGTCTTCCGTGGTCGACAGCGGCACGCCATCCTTGAGGCTGGTGGCGCGGAACTGGTAGACCATGCCGGGCTCGAGGGGCCCGTCGTACGCTACGCTCGCCGGCGCGTTGCCCCCCGGATCGAAGTCGCCCTGGGCGCCCCACACGAGCTCGCCGAGGGCGTCGTAGACCTCGACCAGGTACTCGTCTTCCGAGCTGTCATCGACCCAGGTGAGGGTCAGGGGCGCCGTCACCCGCTCGGGGGCCTCCGCGCCTGGGGAGACCACGGCCAGCGCCTCGGTGACCTTGAAGCCGTCGACTTGCTGGTCACCGCCCGACACGTCGATGGTGACGATGTCGGTGCCGCCGATGGAGGTGTCGGGGTCGCGCACGAGCAGGTCGTTCTCGAAGGCGGCCAGCACCACGTAGCGGCCATCGGGCACGCCCTCGATCGACCAGTCGCCGTCGACCTGGCCGGCGCGCAGGCCCGGGGGCGCCTCGCCCCGAATCGTCGCCGGATCGAAGGTGTCGTCGAGGACCAGGATCACGCTGGTGACCGAGCCGCCAGGGGCGTTGACGATCTGCACGTTGCCGCTCACGGTGGCGGTGGCCTCACCCAGCGCCTCGAGCACGATGCCGTCGGTCTGCTCGCCGGCCGATACGTCGGCGGACTCGGTGTCGAGCTGTGTGCCCTTCTGGTAGCCGGCGACCTGCACGGTGCCGGGGTCGACGTTGAAGACGACGAAGCTGCCGTCCTGGTCGGCGACGCCGGTGCTGCCACCGGCCACCACCAGCGTGCCCCCGGGCTCGTCGCTGGAGACGGTGCCAGCGATGGTGCCGTAGGCGTCGGGGTCGTCGAGTGCGATGAGCCCGAGGTCGGCGGCAGCCCCCGACAACACCGTGGCGCTGTCCTCCTCGGAGGCCTCGGTGGGGTCGAGGGGCAGGGCGGGGCGTGGGGCCTTGGGGAAGGTCAGGTAGCCCGACGCGTCGGCGCGCAGTGTGAAGGGCTCGCCGATGGGTCGGCCATCGGCGTCGCGGGGGCTGGGCACCGGCAGCTCGTAGGTGCCGTCGGCCTCGGTCACTACGACCGAGGATCGGGCGGCGCCGTTGGCGTCGCGGGCGACGACCCGTGCCCCGCCGATGCCCTCCTCATCGAGGGTGTCGAACACCCGCCCACGGACGGTCAGCGGCGCGAAGCACGCGGGCTCTCCACCCTGGACGGGCTCGCAGGTCTGGCCGGCGGGGCAGGTGGCCTGGTCGCCCACCTCGCAGGTTCCATCGTCGTCACCGTCATCGTCGTCGTCCTTCTTGCAGGCGACGAGCATCAGGGGTGGCAGCAGCCACAGCAGGGAACAGCGCATGGGGGGTCCTCCATCCCCGCAGCGTACGAGAGGGGGGCCGCGGTGCCCACCACGCGGGCGCTACGGGGCCCCTACGTGAACGGGACCGGAACGGTCGGCACCGTCGAAGGTGGGGGCACGACGGGGTGCTCCGCGGAGGAAGACGATGGCGCTCCTGTGGTGGGCGTGGGTGGTGACGTGCGCGTGGGCGACGCTGCCCCTGGCCGAGGTGACGGTGAGGGCCGAGGTGAGCGGTCCGGTCGCCGAGGTGAGTCTGCACCAGACCTTCCGGAACACCTCGAGGGAGGTCATCGAGGCGGTCTACGTGTTTCCTCTGCACGAGGGCGCTGCGGTGGACCACATGGCGATGGAGGTCGGTGGTCGGCGCATCGTGGGGCGCATCGAGGAGCGGCGCCAGGCGGAGATCACCTACACGGAAGCGAAGGCTGCGGGCCACACCGCCGCGCTGACGACCCAGCAGCGGGCGAACCTGTTCACCCAGCGCGTCGGGAACATCGGCCCCGGGGAGACGGTGCGGGTCGAGCTGCGGCTGGTCCAGCCGGTGACGACGGGGCGCGGCGGTGGCGAGCTGGTGCTGCCGCTGCTGGCGGCGCCGCGGTTCGTGGCGCCGGGGCAGGAGGGAGCGAGGGGGCCGCGCTGGGTCACGGCCGAAGGCGCCCCCCTGGAGGCGTCGACGGAGGTGGTGGTGCGGGGGCTGCCGGAGGGGTCGAAGGTGGGGTCCACCACCCACGAGCTGGACAGCTACGACCTTGACGGGGTCTACGTGGTGCGGGGCCCTGCGGCCATGGATCGCGACTTGGTGGTGCGGTGGACCTCCCCTGCCGCGGAGCCCGACGTGCGGCTGTTCGTGCAGGGCGAGCATGTGCTGCTCACCCTCGATGCGCCCGCCGAGCCGCCGCCGGCCATGCGGGTGCCGCGGGAGTGGATCTGGGTGGTCGATACGTCGTGCTCGATGCGCGGCGAGCCGATGGACCTGGCCCGTGACGCGATGCTGGCGATGCTCGACCGGGCCGACCCGCGGGACCGGTGGCAGCTGCTGAGCTTCTCCGACGAGGTGGAGGGGCCACGGGCGAGCCAGAAGCTCACGTGGTCGCAGCGCACCCACGAACGAGGGCGGATCTGGAACCTGCAGGCCCAAGGCGGCACCTACCTGCTCGACGGGGTGCTGGCAGCGCTGCGCTCCCCACGGGCGTGGCACGAGGAGCGGGTGGTGGTGTTCGTCACCGACGGGCTGGTGGGCGACGAGTCGCCGGTGCTGCGGGCCATCGCTGAGGAGCTGGGCTCGGCGAGGCTGTACGCCATCGGGGTGGGGCCGGCGCCGCACCGCTGGTTGCTGGAGGAGATGGCGGCCCTCGGAGGGGGGCACACCGAGTGGGTGCGACGAGGGGAGTCCCCCGAGGCCGCTGTGGACCGCTTCGTGGCGGGGCTCGATGCGCCGCTGCTGAGCCGGGTGAAGGTGGACTGGGGGGACTGGGCGGTCGACGAGGTGCTGCCCCAGCGGATGCCGGTGCTCCACGCGGGGCGGGCGGCGTGGGCGGTGGGTCGGCTGCGGCGGCGTGGTCAAGGCCCCGTGCGGGTGGAGGGGGTACTCGGCGACCGCGGGTGGAGCGCGGTGGCGGAGCCGACGACGCTGCCCGAGGGCCGGCGCCTGGAGGTGACGTGGGCGCGGTCCCACATCGGAGCGCTGGAGCGCACCCAGGCGGTGTGGGGCGACACGCCGGCGCTGGGGGCTGCGGTGCTGAGGCTGTCGCTGCAGCACCGGGTGCTGTCGTCGTACACCGCCTTCGTCGCGGTGGACGAGGGGCGGGTGGTGGACGTGCCGGAGGGAAGTCCACCGAAGACCGAGGAGGCCACGGTCGCGGCGCCGTCGGGCACGTCGTGGACCGAAGACGACGACTTCTACTACGACGAAGGCGTGGAGGAGATCGTGGTGGTTGCGGCGGCCGCAGCGGTCGACACCGAGAGCACCACCCGCGGCACGGTGCTCACCAAGGAGTACCTGAACCGCATCCCCGCTGGCCGAAGCTACCAGCAGGCCGTGCAGATGGCCCCTGGCGTGTCGGGCAACCCCAACCTGGGCGGGGCGGCGAACGAGAACACCTACCTGATGGACGGCGCGAACATCACCGACCCGGTCACGGGCACCTTCTCCGCCAACTTCAACTACGACGTCATCCAGCAGCTCGAGGTGGTCGACGGCGGGGTGATGCCCGAGACCCCGGGCGCGGCGCTACGCCTGGTTCAGATCGAGACTCGCTCGGGCTCCAACCACGTCGACCTGTCGCTGCGGGCCGACCATGTCGCTCGGGTCGCGCCGGAGCAGGCGCCGCTGGGGGCGCAGCACCTGTCGGGGCTGGTGTCGGGGCCGGTGGTGCGCGACAAGGCGTGGGTGCTGGGGTCGGTGTCGGGGGACCTGTCGACCCTCGACCAGCGCCGCTTCGAGGGCCGCACCGGCTTCGTCAAGGCGACGGTCCAGCCGACGGTCGAGTGGCGGGCGACGACCCAGGTGGCGGTGGACCAGGCGGAGGTGACCGGCCCCGACCCGCTGTCGCAGCGGTCGGTGCTGCCCGCGGCTCGGCTGCAGTGGTTCCCGTCGCCGGAGGTGGTCGTCGACGGGCGCGTGAGCCGCAGCGACCTGCGTTTCGGGGGCGATGAGCGGAGCCGCAGCGAGGCGGGGGCGACGCTGACGCTGTACTCCGTCGATGATCCGCTGCGTGGCCATCACGACCTGAAAGCTGGGGTATCGTCGAGTCGTGTACGGTGGACCTTGGGGGAGGCCTGGGCCGAGGAGTGGCTTGGGGTCCCGCTGGCAGGCACCGAGCAGGCGCAGCAGCTGTCGCTGTTCGCGCAGGACTCGGTCCGCTACGGGCGGGTGACGCTGGCGGGGGGGCTGCGCACAGAGGTGGCGCTGGGCCGCGTCCACCAGGGTCCCAGGGGCTACCTGATGTGGGACCCGTGGGGCGACCAGCGCACGCAGCTGCTGGTGGGTGCGGGTCGGCGGTTTGGGCTGCTGGGGCTGGCGCCGGTGGTGGTGGGGCCGGAGGAAGGACTGACCCGGGTCGACGAGCTGATGGCGCGGGTGCGGCGGGAGCTGGTGCGTGACCTGGCGTTCGAGGTCTCCGGGGTGCGTCGGCAGCACGTGGGGGTGCCGGCCTTCGGGGGAGAGCGGGTGGACCTCCTGGCGGGCTTCGTCGAGGGCGGGCTGGAGAAGATCTTCTCGAGGCGGTGGTACGCCACGGTGTCGGTGCGGCGGAGCTGGGCGGAGGCGCCGGGGCTGGCTCTGCTCGACGACGGAAGCCTGCTGGGCTTTGCTTGGTCGGGGGAGGCAGCGGCATGGTGGTCGCTGCCGACCGACCCATGGACCCAGCACGTGGGAGTGGTGGGGTCATGGCGGGACGAGCCGCTGGGGACGCTGGTGCCAGCGGTGGGGACGGCCGCGGTGCCGGAGCTTCCGAGGTGGATGCTGAGCGTGGAGCTGAGCCAGGACATCGACGTGCGGAAGGGGGCGTTCACCGTGGAGGCGAGCGGGAGCTGGTGGTCGGTGCTGCCGGATGAGCGGGATGTGTCGCCGTGGGTGGGGGCGCAGACGGTGCTGCCGCTGGTGGCGGCGGGCGGGGGGCCGAGGTTCGATGTGGGGGTGGCGTATGCGTTCTAGGGTCTCGAGTCGGGGGTCTCGAATCGGGGGTCCGGGGTCTCGAATCGGGGGTCAGGACGCTAGGGAATCGGGGGTCAGGACGCTAGGTGTTAGATGTCGGGCGGGGGGTCAACGAATCGGGGGTCAGGTCAACGAATCGGGGGTCAGGACGCTAGGTGTTAGATGTCGTCGCAGCGGTCTCAGGGCTCGAATCGGGGGGTCAGGACGCTAGGTGTTAGATGTCGGGCAGGGCTCGAAATGAGGGTCAGGACGCTAGGTGTTAGATGTCGTCGCAGCGGTTTCAGAGTCTCGAAATGGGGGTCAGGACGCTAGGTGTTAGATGTCCGGGCTCGACGTTTCGTTCGGTCGAAACGGGGGGCCGCCGAGGGTTTGTGAGGTTGAATCGCGGGTGGGCGGTCTGAGGGCGACCTGTGCTTGCTGATCATCGGCGTTGTGGCGTGGGCCCGCAGCCGTTTCGGCCGCTGAACAGCGATTCGACCTCACGTACCGATCCGCTCCCCTGGTTTCGCGCTCTCGAAACGTCGTGGTCGGTCGCTCTGGTGGCGCCGACCGAAGGCGACGGCCTTGCGGTACTCGTGGACCATGAGCAGCGGGGTCACGAAGAAGAACACCTTCTTGGCGATGGCCCGGATCGGCCAGGTGGCGGCCCGCTGCACGGGGGCGTAGGCCTCGTCGGCGAGCACGGGCAGCTGGGCCGCGTCGACGGAGAGGCCCTGGGCTGCGGCGAGATCGGCGACGAGGTGGCGGCGCACGCGGTTCTGGGCCCAGGTGTCGGCGAAGGGCACGGGGATGAGCTCACAGGCTGCAATGGCGAGGGCATGTCGTCGGACGGTCACGAGGTCCTCCAAGAAGAACAGAGGCAAGGTCGCCCGCTGGGTTGGGGGGGACGTGGGGGGGATGTGGATCCTGCGTGAATGAGGTGGGGCAGGTCTCGCTGCGCGATTCGCGGCTAAGGACTGCTGGGGCCCGCCATGTGGCAGCCCCAACGCCCCTCAACGAACGACCGGATCATCGCCAGCTCACGGACGCTCGTGGGAAGCCGAGGCGCTCGAAGCAGCGCTTCTCTCAGAGCTAACACCTAGCGTCCTGACCCCCGATTCGAGACCCGACGACATCTAACACCTAGCGTCCTGACCCCGTTTGCGAGACCCGACCCCGTTTGCGAGACCCCGTTTGCGAGACCCGATTGCCAGACCCCTGCACCCGCGACGTGCGCCGACGATCGGGAGCGCGGAGAGTGCCACGAACCACTGGACCCAAAGCGTGACTCTCGTTAGAGTGACGCCCGCTCACCGAAGGGACTGTCGTTGCTCGCCCTGCTCCTCGCATGCTTGGGAACCGCAGACGCCGGCAACGCCGACGTCGGGGGCTACTTCCGCGTCGCTGCCCGCCCCGACCTGCAGGGTGGCTCGGGCCGCCTCGGCTACTGGAACCTCTACGGCCGCCTGCTCAATGAGGGATCCTACGGGATGCTGGAGCTGCGCTATGACGTGCTCGAGCGCCAGCCGGCCGACAAGCAGCCCTGGTCGACGGTCCACGCCCGCATCGAGGGTGGCTCGATCAGCAACGCCGACCCGCTGCAGGGCTCGCTGGCGGCCTTCCGGCTGAGCCAGGTCTACGTGAAGTCGGGCAACGTGCTCCTCGACGGGGTCACCTGGCAGGTGGGCACGCTGGAGAGCTTCCTCGGCGACCTGGGGCTGTACGACATGCGCCCCGCCACGGTGTTCTTCGACACGGTCGGGCTGTCGGCTCGCTACGAGTCGCGCTACCTCGAGCTGCTGGTCGGCGCGGGCGACAGCGGCTTCAAGCGCTACGGCCTCGACTACAACGCCCTGCCCACCGTCGGGGGCACGGCGCGCCTGCGGCTGCTCGACGGGCACCTCGAGCTCGGCGGGGGCGGCGAGCTGATGATCGAGTCGGCGGTCGGGGGCAACGTCAACGCGCCCTACCATACCCCCGGCATCGAGTACGAAGACTGGGTCCGTGGCGAGGTCGCCGAGCGCTACCTGGCGGAGTTTGGCCCCGAGCTCGCCGACTACTTCCCGGGCCCCGAGGCACGCAACGCCAGCGCCAACAAGGTGATCGGCTACCTGGGCTTCGGCGGCGTCGGCCCGCTGGTGTGGAACAACTTCTTCCTGTCCTACAGCCAGGAGCTGCCGCAGAAGTCGACGACGGAGTCGATGCTCGGCGAGCCGCTCACGCTCTACGTGCACGACTTCACCGACGAGCGCACGGTGCTGATGATGGGCAACGAGCTGCAGGTGCGGCTGTGGCCCGAGCGCCTCGACATGGTGTGGGGCGGGGTCTACGGCGACCACCGCGACGGCGACAACGACATCGTCCCGTCCGACCACGACCGCACTTACGCCTCGACGGTGCTGCGGCTGCAGGCCTACCCGACCGAGACGGTGCACTTCCTCGCCGAGACGAGCTTGGCGCGAGAGTGGTCGCGCAACGGCAACACCTACCGCGAGCACGCCGACTCGATCTTCACCAACGACATGGGCCGGCCCGACACCCGCGGGCTGCAGTACGGCGACAGCGACACCCGCAACACCTGGCAGCTCAAGGTGGGGCCGGTGCTGCAGCCGACCGGGCGCGGCATCTTCAACCGGCCGAGCCTGCGGCTGCTGTACGGCACGCAATACAGCAACCAGAACAACGCGTTCGGCAACGCGTTCGTCGAGTCCGTCGATCAATACAACGACTTCGAGAACGTGGAGCAGCACTGGCACCACGTCCTGGCGGCCGAGGCAGAGGTGTGGTTCTGATGCGCTGGATGCTCCCCTTGCTGTTGGTCGGCTGCCTCAAGCCGGGGCCGAAGCGGATGGTCGAGACGGCCGAGCCGGTGCGCCTGGTCACGGTGCTGGGCAGCTACGAGTCAGAGGCGGTGGAGGAGCTGCCGCCGTCGGTCGTGGCGAGGGTCAGCGAAGAGCTGCAGGCCCGTCAGCTTCAGCCGGAGGCCGTCGGGCTGTTCGCCGAGGCCTTCGGCGTGCGGCGCACGGTGCCGGCACGGCTCGAGGTGCTCGAGGAGGCGGGCATCGCCCAGCCGGTGCTGATGGTCAGCTGCGACCCGCGCTTCGACACGCAGGTCAACGGCCGCTTCCGGTGGCAGGTCGACTGCTCGGTCGCACTGTCGTCGGCCGACGCGGAGGGCGGCCTCGAGGAAGGCTCCCTCGGCGCCTCGGCGCACCTGGTCTACTACCATCAGCAGGAAGCCGAGGCGGTGGAAGAGGTGAGCGCGCTGGTAGGCCGTGAGGTCGGGCGGGTGCTCGATCGGTGGCTCGCGAGCCGCGGGGTCCCAGAGGCTCCGTAGCGGCCCCTTGTCGCATGCAACATCTGCGGGCGTTGCCGCGGTGTGCCATTACTACGGCCGAAACGGAGGCTTGCATGCGATTCCTGTGGCTCACCCTCGCCCTGGCTGCCTGTGGCGGTGACAGCGACAAGACCGACACGACGACGTCGTCCGACACCGATGCCGACACGGATGCCGACACCGACACCGACACGGATGCCGACACCGACACCGACACGGATGCCGACACCGACACCGACCCGACCACCGACTCGGGCTTCGTCGTCACCGACACCGGCACTCCGGCCACCACCGACACCGGCACGGCGATCACCACCGACACCGGCACCTCCACCACCGGTGGCACCCCGATCGCCAGTGGCTGCATGGCCGGCATCGTGCCGCGTATCCCCGCCAGCCCCCTCGCTCCCTACGTCATCGGCGACGACGGCGAGCTGGGCTTCGACGCCTACGCCGAGTGCGGCAACAACGTCTTCGACGTGTCGTTCGAGGCCTCGAACTTCTCCGCCGACCCCGATCAGGTCGAGGTGGATCTGTGGGACCTCGCCAACGGCCGCTGGCTGGGGGAGTGGCCGGCCACGGCATCGACCAGCGACCTGTGGGTGCTGCAGACCAGCGGCAACAACCCGCCGGCCACCTGCGCCGACCAGCTGCAGCTGATGTTCACCGGCGTGGGCTACCTCGGCGGCGTGCCCTCGGCGCCCACCGGCACCGAAGACCTCACGGGTAACCTCACCGTGTGGAGCGCCGGCTACGACCTCACCGGCGGCGGCGAGCGCGCCATCGGCGTGGTCGAGGCCCCCGGCGCCGACGAGGTGTGGTTCTGGGCGGTCTACCCGGATCTCGACGAGGCCTACGGCCCCTGGCTGGTGCCCAACACCTACGCCGCAGACCACGAGCTCGATGTCGACCTGCTGGGCAACAACCTACGGGCCGACGGCATGGCGTTTGGGTTCGTGTCGTGCGCCGGGGGCAGCATCACCGCCGCCCACGGCCGCTAGCTCAGTACGAGGTGGTGGAGCTGCCGTAGTCGCAGGCAGCCTCTACCGAGCTGCCGAGGCCGATGCAGCCGGTGCCGAAGGCATCTGGGCAGACCACGTCGCCCCAATCTTCCACGCACTCCTCGGGGTCGCCGAAGCACATCTGGTCGGCCGATTCGCAGCCATCGGGCAGCTCAGCGCACACCTTCGTCTCCACGCCGTCGACATACTCACTGAGGCAGAACTCGCCCTCAGCACAGGTCGCGTCGCCGCAAGCGACGCCGTCGCCCTCCTTGTCGCCGCCGCAGGCACCGAGGAGGAGCAGGAAGGGGAGGGTCAGGGAAAGCGTTCGCATGAGGTCTCCTTTGGGGGACCTCGTATACCCCTAGGCGCGCACCAGAGCATGCAGGTGGCTGGGCCGACCGGGGCGATGCTCCCGCACCAACGCCGACAGGTGGCTTCGCCGCGGGGTGGACCGTGGCGGTGCCAGGGTGCGCTGCGGAGGCGGCTGGGTCCAGGTGGGGCGGGTCAGGCCGAACCACTGCTCCCGCAGCTGCGCGACGCTCGCCGGTCGCTGGTCGCGGTCCTTGCGCAGGCAGGCGGTCAGCGCGCTCGCGACGCGACGAGGCAGGTCGGGGCGGTGCCGCCGCGGCGCGACGGGGTCGACGTGCACGACGGCGTGCATGGTGTCGAAGCTGGTGGAGCGAGTGAAGGGCGCATGGCCGGTGGCCAGCTCGTACAGCATCGCGCCTAGCGACCACAGGTCGGCGCGGTGGTCGGCGTCGGCGGCGTCTTGCACCTGCTCGGGGGCCATGTAGGCAGGCGTGCCCATCGACACGCCCTGGCGGGTGCGGCCGGGGTCGTCGCGCTGTAGGGGCCGCGCCAGGCCGAAGTCGGCGATCAGCGGCACGATGCGGCCAGCGCGGCGCTCGAGGAGCACGTTGGCGGGCTTGAGGTCGCGGTGCGCGTAGCCCGCGTCATGGATGGCCTCGACGCCGGCCAGCAGCCCCCGCGCTAGTCGGTCGAGGGTGCGCAGCGGCATGCCTCGGTCGCCGCTCGCCTGCTCCAGCGTGGGCCCGTCGACGTAGGCCATCACCAGGCCGGGCAGCCCGTTCCACTCGACGATCTCCTGGACCGCGAGCACGTTGGGGTGGCGCAGGGTCGCTTGGATACGGCCCTCCAGTCGAAGGCGCCGCTGCAGGGAAGGCGCCGCGGTGTGCAGCAGCTTCAGAGCGTGGTCGGTTCCGGCATAGCGGTGCCGTACTCGATGGATGGTGGCGACGCCGCCTTCTCCCAGCTCCTCGCACAGGATGTAGGGTCCGATGAGTGTGCCGATAGGAGGCGTGGTGTGCATGCTCTTCCATCGTTCTGAGCGCGGTAGGCTGTTGCACTTCTTCGGATGGATCGAGGAGAGGTGTTGATCGAGCGGTTGCTGGACTGGGAGAGCAGGTTCGTGGCGGCCCTGCCAGAGCAGGAGCGGAGGCAGGGCCGTGCCGCCGTCCGGCTGGCCGCAGGGGTAGCACCGTGGGGCGTCGCCTTCGCCGTGCTGTTCGCCGCGCTGGGTCAGGTGGGGCTGGCCATCAGCCTGATGGCCGCAGCGGTCGGTGTCGGCGCGTCGCCCTGGCTGCTGCGCACGACGGGTTCCGTGCGCTGGGTTGCGCACTGGATCAACGTCTTCTTCTCCCAGAGCCTGCTGTACCCGGCATGGCTGCTGGGGGGCCTGTTCGCGGCCTGCATTCCGTGGCTGGCGGTGTGCATCGTGTTCGCGACGTTCATCTCAGGCCGGCGGGCCGGCGTGGTGTGGGCGGTGATCAGTGTGGCGCTGATGGCGCTGGGCTTCGGTCTGCAGGTGAGCGGCTACGTGCCGGAGCCCGTGGTGACACCCACGGCGCACCTGTTTCTGGCGATGACCGCCCACCAGGGCCTGTTCGTGCTGGCGGTGGCCCTGAGCTGGGCGGTGTCGTCGAGCGCGGAGCGCCACGCCCAGGAGCTGTCGGCGGCGCTGCAGCGTGCCGATGACGCGTCGCAGGCGAAGTCCGCCTTCCTCGCCAGCATGAGCCACGAGCTGCGCACGCCGATGAACGCGGTCATCGGCTATGCCGAGCTGCTCATGGAGGAGGCCGAGGCGAGCGACGCAGAGGATCTGAGCCGCATCCGCGATGCGGGGCAGCACCTGCTGCACCTGGTCAATGACGTGCTCGACCTGTCGAAGGTGGAGGCGGGGCGCATGGCCTTCGAGCACGAGCCCGTCGAGCTGGTCGACCTGGCGGAGGAGGTGCTGGTCGCCGCGCGACCGCTGATCGACGCGGGGGGCAACGGGTCGCGCGTCGAGGGGCAGGGGCCGGTCTGGGCGCTGGGCGACCGGATGCGGCTCAAGCAGGTGCTGCTCAACTTGGTGTCGAACGCAGCGAAGTTCACCGCGTCGGGCGAGATCCGGCTTCGGGTGTTGTCGACCTCGGAGGGCGCGGTGGTCGAGGTCATCGACACGGGCGAGGGGATGTCGCCGGAGGAGGCGGAGCACATCTTCGAGCCGTTCATCCAGGCGCGCGGCGATGTGGAGCGCACCCACGGCGGCACGGGGCTGGGGCTGGCGCTGGTGCGGGAGTTCGTCCAGCGCATGGAGGGAAGCGTGTCGGTGCACAGCGCGAGGGGCGTGGGCACGACCGTTCGGCTGCAGCTGCTCGCGCCGTGACAGGGCTCTCCCTGTCCGACAGGCTTCGGGCGGCCGACTACCGTGGCGTGGCGACCGACGCGCCCGCCACCGACCCGAGCGGGGCCATGGCGAGGCTCGTCCTCGGTCGCAGTGCCGAGGTGACCGGGGTGGCCGAGCGACAGCTCGCCCGAGCCCGAGCCGAGGGTGACGCGCAGGGCGTGTGCAGGTGGCTGGAGGTGCTGGCTCATGTGCGCTGGCTGCAGGGGCGCTCGTCGGCCTCGTCGGCCTGTTCGCGGGAGCTTCTGCGGGTGAGCGGTCGGGGCACGTCGCGGGAGGTGGTCGCGCGGCTGCTGCTGGGGCGCTCGCTGGGGCAGAGCCTGGACGCTCATTCCTGGCGCCGTCACGCGGAGCGTGCCCTCGAGGTGGCCAGGGCGCTCGGGGATGCCTGGCTGGTGGGGCAGTCCCAGCTGGCCCTCGGCATCGTGAGCATCGGTCGTGGGGAGGAGCCTCGCACCTGGCTCGCGAAGGCGGCCGAGTCGTTCGCGGGCCGTCCGTACTGGGAGGCGCGGTGCGAGGTCCCCCTTCCCATGGTGCTCGGGGAGTCGCCGGAGGTAGCGCAGGGGCGGTTCGCGCGCCTGATCACCACCTTCGAGGGCTTCGGTGACCGCTCTACCCAGGCCATCTGTCTGGTGGGGCGCGCCCGGCAGCTGAGGCTCCTGGAGCGGCTCGACGAGGCGCTGGCTTGCAGCGTGGCAGCCGAGCGCGTCGGCTACCCCGCCCAGCAGGTGCTGGCTCGCTACGGGCAGGCGAGGGTGTATGCCCTTCGTCGGCAGTTCGAGCAGGCCGACGAGCTGTATCGCGAGTTGCTGGCCGATCCCGAGCTTCCGGCCTCGGCGCGGTCGATGATGCGGGTGCCGGGCATGGCGGAGGCGGCCCGCCGCGGCGACGTCGAGGCGTTCTCGCGGCGCATGCTGGCGATCACCCACGCGCGGGCGTTGTCGCAAGACCTCTGGGAGGTCTTCGACGAGTGTGTCGACGCAGGCCTCCCGCGCCCGGAGCTCCTTCAGCTGGCCGCCCTCGCCTACGACGGATCGGCGCCTGCACAGCGAGGCGAGAGGGCAGACATCTTGCGGGAGCTGTCGCGGGGAGATCTCCCCATCGGCCCGTTCCGTCTCACGGGGGAGGTCGGCCGTGGCGGCATGGCCACGGTGTGGCGGGCCATCGACCGGCGATCACCCGACGAGGCCGTCGCCGTGAAGATCCTGCGCATCCCCGACGGGGTGAGCGGTCACGAACTGGCCGAGCGGTTTCGGCGTGAGCTGCGCGCCCTGGCAGCCCTGGAGCATCCGAACATCCAGTCGGTGTGGGACTACGGGGAGACCGGGCTCGCGCTGGAGCTGCTGAGCGACGGGCAGATCCCCGCCGGCAGCCCGGGCCTGAGCATGCCCCTCGCCGAGGGCGGCACCCTCAGGCCCTGGTGCGGGCGCATGGGATGGCCCGACGTGCGCGAGGTGCTGCTGCAGCTCCTCGACGGGCTGGCGGTGGCCCATGCCCACAGCGTGCTGCACCTCGACCTCAAGCCCGAGAACGTGCTGCTCGCCTCGCCCCGGCCGCCGTTCCATGCGCGCCTGGCCGACTTCGGGCTCGCCCGGGCCATCGGGGAGATGGGCGTGGGCGCGCTGGTCGGCACACCCGCGTACATGGCCCCGGAGCAGTTCCGCGGCGACGTGCGTGCCTGGGGCCCCGCCACCGATCTGTACGCCTTCGGATGCCTGGGCTGGGCCCTGGTCACCGGGCGGTCCCCCTTCCGAGGGCCCGTCGCGGCGCTGCGCAGCCAGCACCTGTCGGCGCCACGACCGCGCCTGGAGGCAGCGGTCGACGTGCCGGTGGGTCTGGAGGCCTGGCTGTGGCGGCTGCTGCACCGCTCGCCCGAGGGCCGCTTCGTGGATGCGGCGGCGGCGGCGCGGGCGCTGCGGCGGCTGGGGCCTGCCGTGCCGGTCGCAGCGGTGTCGGCTCCGGCAGAGCCGGCAGGGGTCGACGATACGTTCGCCTTCGAGCTCGACGACGCCACCGACGAGGTCGAGGTCAGGGCGGAGGCCACCGTCACCGACGACGGGGCGACGGTGCCGGCGCAGTGGCCCCCTCCGCCGCCTCCTCCGCCGTTCTCCGAGGCGCTGGTGGGGCTGCGGAGTGTGCCGGTGGTGGGGCGGCGGCCTGTGCAAGATCTGCTCTGGCAGGCGCTGCGGGAGGCAGCCGACGGCACGCCCAGGGCCGTGGCCCTGGTGGCAGAGCCAGGGATGGGCGCGGGGAGGCTGGTGCACTGGCTGACCCATGAGGTGCGCCGCGGGGGGCTGGGTGAGGTGCTCTGGGCTCGGATGGCGGCGGCACCCGCCCGCGGCCTGGGCCTCCACGGCTTGGCCCAAGACGCACTGCACACCCGGGGGTTGCAGGGCGAAGAGCTGGCGGCCTGGCTGCATCGAAGCCCGTGGCGACCGCCCGCGGTGTCGGTGCCCATGGCGCTGGCAGCCCACGAAGCCGATCAGGTGCCGGAGCGCCTGCTCCCGCTGGTCTCGGGCTTCGCAGCCATGCGTCCGGTGGTGCTGTGCCTCGAGGCGGTCCAGCATCTACCGGGCCTCGACGCGGTCGTCGGCACGTTGCTGCGCTCCACGTTGCCGGTGTTGGTGCTGATGACGGCCGACGCGCGTGTGGGCGCCGCACGCCGTGCACGGTGGGCAGACGCGGGGGTCGTGCAGCATGTCCTGGGCAGGCTCGACGACGCATCGGGGCGCGCCCTGGCGGACGCGTTGCTGCCGGTGGTTCGGGAGCAGCGGGAGCAGCTGCTGGCGGCATGCGGTGGCCACCCCGGGCGGCTCGTGCGGGTGCTGAAGCGCGTGTCTGCCCAGGGGCTGGCGGTCGACGACGGCGAGGGGCGATACCGCGTGCCCGAGCTGACGCTCCTCGATCTCGAGGATGGGCTCGACGTGAGCCTGCCTCCGCTCCCCGCAGGTGCCTCGGAGGTGGTCTTCGCGGTGGCCGTGCTCGGAGGCGACGTCCCACGCGACGAGGTGCACGACCTGCTGGCCGTTCGTGGGTCGGCCTGGGTGGACTGCGAGGAAGTGTCGTCACGCGACGGGATCGTGCGCGTGGCTGCGTGGCTGGCGGCAGCGGCCCTGCGTCACCTCGAGGAGCTCGACGAGCTGCAGGCCTGGCATCGCGACGCCGCGCGGGCGCTGGTGGGTGGTGGCGGGCTGCAGGCGCTGCGGAGGGGGCGCCACCACGTGCAGGCAGGGGAGGCAGACGCGGGCGCGGCCGCGCTGCGGGAGGCCTGTCGCGGCCTCGATCCGCTGATGGCGGCGACGGTCTACCCCGAGTGGGAAGCGGCGCTGCACGCAGCGGGGGTGTCGGCCGACGATCCGCGTTGGCTCGACGGATGGGCCGCGTGGCTGCACAGCCGCATCGCCGCGGGGTACCGGGAAGCAGATGCCACCCTCCGGGCCCGGGCCCAGGCGGTGGTGGCGTCGGGCGATGCGACGCAGCGTGCCGTGGCGCGCCTCGCTGTCGCCTCGATGGGGCCCAGCCACGAGGTCGCGCAGCTCGCCGCGCTGTGGGAGGAGGTCGCGGCCGACGAGGCCGTCGCGGCCGTCGTGCGAGGCCAGGCGTCGCTGCAGCTGGCCTACCTGGCGCTGCACCAGGGCCGCGCCGAGGAGGCCCTGGGCCGTGCTCACGCCGCCACCGACGGCCTGGTGGCCGAGCACCCGCTCCGCGCCGCCGCGATGCAGCTCATGGGCAAGGTCCACCAGCAGGCGGGTCGCTACGACGAGGCAGAACACTGGCTTCGGGCGAGCCTCGCCCACGGGGAGGGGCACGGCACCAGCGGTCGCTCCCAGGTGCACGCATGGGCGGTGCTGGGCGACGTGCAGCGAGACCGCGGCGACCTCGACGAGGCGGGGCGGAGCTACCAACAGGCGCGGTCGCTGTCGCGAGCCTACGTCGACGAGCACCGCTTCCTCGACGAGCTCAACCTCGTGCTCCTCGACGCGCGCCGTGGCCGGCTGGCCGACCACGCTGAGCGACTGCCGGTGCTCGAGCGTTGCCTGCGACGGATCGCAGGCCCCTACACGGTGTTTCCCAAGGTGCTGTCCCTCGCGTTGCCCACCCGGCTGGGCCACACGACGAGGGTGCTGGCCGACGTGGAGGAGGCCCTGGCCCCCTCCGGGTGGTGCGACGCGGAGCTGGCGTCGACCGCTGAGCTCGTGGCCGACCTGGTGGGCGCGCAGGGCCGCCACGACGAGCAGCGCGCCCTGCTCGCCCTCGCCGCTATGCAGTGGGAGGCGGTGGGGCGGCCCCAGGATGCCGAGCGGGTCAGGGCCAGCGCAGGTCGCGGAGGCGCTGGGCCCGCTTCGTGAGCTTGGCGTCGCTGTCGATGCTGAACACCTTGGCGTGGCCGATGGTCTCGATGAGGGACCTCACCCTTGCCTCGCCGTCGGCCATCGCCGCGCCGGCGGCCTTGGGCGACAGCGTGGTCACGACCTCGCTGGTGGTTGGGTCCCACCCCCACAGGCCGATCACCTCCCCATCGCGGACCAGGGTGCGCTCGATGGGCTGCGACATGGTGGCGAGCTTGGCGCGCCCGCCGCTGCCGAAGTTCGACACCTCGACCTCGGCGTAGGCAGGGTCGACCAGGTGGCGAGCGCTGGCACGCAGGGCGTACAGGTTGTCCATTGCGGGCAGCCAGTGCACGTTGCTGCTGGCTTCGCTGGCGCGGGTGGGGCCCACGAAGACCTCGTCGCCGTCGAGGGCTGCCGGCTCGGCACCGCAGGCGGCCAGGGCGCGCTTGGCCTGCGTCTGGTTCAGCCCCGACCATGCGGCGAACTCCTTGCGGGTGCTCGGCCCGGCCCATCGCAGGTAGAGCGACGCGAGCTCGGTGAGGTCGTCGTCGGAGGCCGGACCGACGTCGAGGGCGTGGGGGGCCCAGGCGTAGCGCTCGTGGTCGAGGCGGCCGTCGATGGGGGTGCGCCGGAGGCGACCATGGAACTCGAGGCGGCGCAGGGCAGGGGGCAGGGTGGAGGTGACGCCCAGCTTCTTGCCGGGCTCCCCGAGGGAGCGAATGGCTCCGTCAGGCAGCTCCTTGCGCAGCTGCGCCGTCGTGTGCGGGGCCCGGCCGACCACCTCGAGGATGGCCTCACCCAGCTGGTCGAGCTCGGCCTCGTCGAGCCCGAGCTTGTCGTGCTCGCGGGCGATGCGCTTGGCGCTCAGGTGATGCGCCACCCGCAGACAGAGGGCCTCATGAGACCGGGGAACGAGGAAGATGCAGCCGCGAACGGCCGGTGACACGCCGATCTCGCCCTGCTGTACGGCAGCATGGATGGCGTCGATCGTCGCGTCGGGGTTGCGGGCCGACAGGCCGATGTAGGCAGCGATGCCCCCGAGGGTGCGGACCCAGCCTGTGCGCTCCAGGGTGGCGGCGACGGTCTCGGCGACCGGGCGGTCGAGGCCCTGGGCGGCGGACCAGCGGGCACGGGCATCGGTCACGGACAGGTCGAGCATCGCGTCCTCCTGGGGCGGCCTGGTAACCGGCGGCCGCCGTCGTCGAACCACACGCTTGCACCCATCATCACGCTGGTCCAGGCCCGTTAAGAGTGCGCCGATGACCAGTGACACGACCACCGCCCAGTGGAAGCCCGCCGAGCGCGGGGCACCGACCGACGACCACCACGACGTCCTGGTCTTGCTCGCCTCCGTGCACCTGCCCCATCGGGTCGGCGAGGTGGCGTTCCTTCCCTCGGACCGCACGACCACTGTGCTCGGCCGCAAGGGCACGCTGCGCTGGCTGCAGCATCGCCCCGGCACGCGGAAGCCCACAGGGCCGCTCGACGATCCGATGCTGTCGCGCAGCCAGCTCGAGTTCACCAGCGAGGGAGGTGTGCCCCAGGCCGTCAACGTGGGGCGCCTGCCGCTGTTGCTCAACGGTCGCCCCGTCGACCGCTGCCCCCTTCGCCCGGGCGACCTGCTCGAGATCGGCGATCGGGTGATGTTGCTGGTCACTCGCCGCCCCGAGGATCTGCCCGGCGAGGTCGCGAGCGACCACCCCTTCGGCGCGGCCGACGCCATCGGGTGGGTGGGCGAGGGCCCCGAGGCCTGGCGGGTGCGCGAGGAGGTCGAGTTCGTCGCTCGCCGCACCGCCCACGTGCTGGTTCTCGGCGAGTCGGGCACCGGCAAGGAGCTGGTAGCCAACGGGCTGCATCGGTTGTCGCCCACGCGCAGCGGCGCGCGGTTCATCTCGCGCAACGCCGCCACCATTCCCGAGTCGCTGGCCGACGCCGAGCTGTTCGGCAACCTCGCCGGCTACCCCAACCCGGGCATGCCGGCGCGGCCTGGCCTCATCGGCGAGGCCGACCGGTCCACGCTGTTCCTCGACGAGTTCGGCGAGCTGCCCGAGGAGGTGCAGGCCCGCCTGCTGCGCGTGCTCGACTCCGGGGAGTACACCCGTCTGGGCGAGGCCCGTCAGCGCCGCGCCGACGTGCGCCTGCTCGCGGCCACCAACCGCGACCCGTCTGCGCTCAAGCACGACGTGCTCGCGAGGCTCAAGATCCGCATCGAGGTGCCGCCGCTGTCCACCCGCGTCGAAGACCTGCCGCTCATCGCTACCCACCTGCTCCGCCGCATCGCGCGAGAAGATGCAGAGCTGGCGACCCGGTTCTTCCCCGAGGGCGACGTGACCGGATGGCCCCACGTGTCGCTGCGCCTGGTCAAGCAGCTGGTGGTTCACCGCTACACCACCCACGTTCGGGAGCTCGAGGCCATCCTGTGGCAGTCGATCCAGGCGGCCCGCGGCAACCTGCTCGACGCCGTTGGTCGCCCCGGGGTCGAGGTGCGGCCCACCACCCCGCGCGCCGTGTCGGGCCCCGTCGATCCGGGCTCCCTCGACCCCGAGCTGGTGCAGGCGGTGCTCGATCGCCACGGCGGCGCGCAGGAGCCGGTGTGGCGGGAGCTCGGTCTGGCGAGCCGCCACGTGCTCGCGCGGTTCGTCAAGAAGCATGGGCTCGAGGTGCGCCGACGCGGCTGAGCGCGCGGTTCGCGCGGTCCGCGCGCGGCCCGCGCGAACCGCGCCGTTGCGCGAACCGTTCAACCAGCGTAATTCCGCGACTCGGGCCGGCACACCTCGTGCAATGCTCATGGTCGACGCACCGCAGGAGAGACCCATGTTCCTCACCGTTCTCACCATGACCCTCAGCCAACCGGCCCTCGCTGAGGACCGCTACGCCAAAGACGACGAGGCCTACCTGAAGTACCTCGATGTCCTGGGCGAGATCGAGCGCGTCATCGCCATCGACAACGCGAAGCCCCAGATCGACCGCGGCGTGGCTGGAATCAGGGCGCTAGGCGCTGCCCCCCACGCCCCCGACATCGGAACGGTGTGGACCCAGAAGAACGTCGACCAACCTCGCACCGAGCACTGGTTCCTGGAAGACCCGAGCTTCCTGTCCGACATCAGCGACGGGTACACGCTGTACATGATCGACCCCACGATGGCCGACAAAGACAAGGTGCCCGACTTCCTGCACTGGTCGTGGCCGAGCGACACCTACCTCGAGCTCGACCATCCCTACTACGACCAGATGCCGGCCCCCGCCGAAGACCTCGACTTCGCCGTCGGGCAGATCACCCAGCACACCTTCGTGCTCACCCAAGACGGGGAGCAGGTGGGCGCGATGCTCCGCGAGGCCCACTGGACAGCCGGTGGCGCCTTCAACAACTACGTGGAGCACTGGCTGTTCTTCACCTCGTTCTCCCTGCTCGACACCCCTGGGGAGGAGCTCATCGTGTCGAGCGACCCTACCCACCAATTCGACACCACCGGGCAGTTCGCCAATCACTACAAGAACCACCCCGATCACAAGCTCAGAGCCTACTCCATGCTGGACTACGACCTGTCGCTTGTGGGCTCAGACTTCTGACGACAGGGCGCTCAGGCACTCCTGGCCGGTCAGCACGTCCATCCGAGCGCTACGAAGCTGCTCATCTGACCAGGTCACGACGAGGTCGTCGATGGGCTGCCCGGCGATCGCACACAGGGCGGCGGCCTGTGCGGCAATGCGGGGATGGCACTCCGACAACTCGCCAGCCGTCAGGGCGGCTCCGGTTCCGCACACGACCGCGAGGGCTTGAGACAGCACCCGACCATCCGGGAACCGTAGCCCCTCGAACAGCGTGCGGGCCCGATGGGCGAGGGCACCCCCGAGCTCGAGCGCGCCAGCCCGCCAGGCCGCCGCGGCCTCGGTGACCGCCAGCTGCGCGGCCAGCCCGGGCGACACCCGCAGAGCCGCCTCCACCACGACGGCCTGAGCGGGCAGCGCCCGGCCCGCCCGGTAGGCCGAGCTGCGAAGCAGCCACGTGGCCCGGCACTCCGCCAGGGGATGCCGCAACGACATGGCGAGGGCCCGAGCCTCTGTCGCCAACTCCTGCGCGACGTCGAGGTCAGGCTCCTCCATCGCCGCCGCCGCTGTGGTGGTCAACCGCAACAGACGCTCTGCAGGCGTCGTCGCGCCTGCGAGTGCCGCCTGCTCGTGCCGTCGAGCGTCTTCGAACCGGCCCTCCGCGTAGGCGACCCGGCCCCACCACATCTCCATCCGGGCCAGCCGCCTTCGATCCCGTCCGGCCCAGCTCTCCGCTTGCGCCCTCCATGGCGGCACCCGGCTTGGGGAGACGTGGCTGGCCGAGTAGATGCCCACCGCGAGGCGCCACCCCTCCAAGGTGCCGTCTTGCAGCGGGCCCAGCGCCTCGAGCTCCTCGAGCCCCCGCGCCGGGTCGCCATGCAGCGCCTCACGCGCCGCGGCCAGCAAGGACCGCCCCTCCGCCCACCCGTGCCGCTGCGCCAGGTAGCTCGCTCGCTTCAGCTGCTCGACCCGCTGCAGCGCCAGCGACAGATCGACCACAGCGACCGCCACCGGCCCCTCCCCGGGCCCCGCCACGGCCTCGAGGATCGCCAGCCCCCGCGCCGTGTCGCCTACCGCATGCGCCGCCAGGGCGCGCTCGAGGGCGTCACCCTCGGCGCTGGGGGCGCCCGAGGCCAGCGCCCTGGCCAGCTCGGCGCGCGCCGGCTCGCGCTCCCACTGCAGCGCGGCGATGGCGTTCCTCGTGATGACCACGCGCTCCCTTTCCCAGTGGCAGCGCCCGGCTCGCACCCACCGGTCCAGCTCGGCCTGCACGTCGGCACGGCGGCCCTCGGTGCGGTCATGCAGCTCGATCGCTGCGTCCTCCGCCAGATGCAGGAACGACACCTCGGGCTCGTCGTACAGCGCACGCAGCTGCTTGGCGGTGGCCACCTCGGGCAGTGCGGCGACCGAGCCCAGCAGCGCCCGGGTGCTGGCCCCCAGCGCCTCGATCACCCTCACTGCCGAGGCCGGCCGCGCCTGCGGATCGGGCGACGTCATCGCCTGAACCACGGCGTCGACCTCGTGGGGGACATCGGCGTGGCTGAGCATCTCCTCGAGCATCACCCCGAGCGCGAACAGGTCGGTGCGCGCATCGCACGGCTCGCCACGGCGCTGTTCGGGCGCCATGTACCGAGGCGTTCCTTCGCGCCAGCCCGCACCGGGGTCTTCGACCGCGCGGCCCATCGCCAGCCCGAAGTCGGTGAGGACCGGGTAGCCCTTGGCGTCGAGCAAGATGTTGCCGGGCTTCAGGTCGCGGTGCACCACCCCGGCGAAGTGCACCCGGGCCAGCGACTCGAGCAAGGCGATGGTCTGCTCGCGCCAGGTGGCCCACGGCCCCTGCTGGGCCAGGGTGTCGAAGGTGCCGCCGGGTAGCAGGTCCATGACCAGGAAGGTCTGCCCTTGGTCGACCCCGTCGTCGAGCAGGTGCACGACCCCGGGCAGATCCAGCAGCCTCAGCGCGGTGAGCTCGCGCCGGAGCTGCCGCGCCTCGCCCTCGGAGATCGAGCGCACGAACTTCACGGCCACGTCGGTGTCGGTGAGGCGGTCGTGGGCGCGGTGCACCTGGCCGCTGCCGCCGCGGCCGATCAGGGGGCCGAGCTCGTAGCGGCCCACGAGCAGGTGGGCCGAAGACGATGATGACGACGACGACGACGCAGATGCGTCGTCCTCGAACCACGTGGCATCGTCGTCTCCGCTGGCCATGCCCCCGGCTAACCGAGGACATGGCCCGGGCCTACACGCAGTCGAGCCCGCACTCCTTGTCGATGCACTTTTTCCAGTTGGGCTGGCAGACCGTGGCCTGGTAGATGCCGCCGAAGAGGGGACCCAGGGTGGCGGCCGTGAAGGAGCAGGCCACCCACTTGCCCGTGCACACGGCGCAGTCGACCTCGCTGTGGGGTGGGCACTCATCGGGGCCGGGCGGCACGGGGCTGGGGTCGGATAGCCCCGGCCCCCCACAGACGTCGGGTTCCAGGTCGTGCAGCCGTGCCCATGCGGAGCACGGCTCGAGCAGCCACGGGTCGAACGGGTCGATCACGCCGGCGTTCGGGTCGGTCTTGTGGTTGTCGTCGAACCAGAGGCCCCAGGCCGCGATGTCGGAACCCAGGGGCGTATCGATGGAGTGGACCTTGCCGTCACTGTCGGTGACCTCGCAGGTGCGCTCGTTGCATGTGGCGAAGGCTCCCCCCTTCGACAGGCAGTCCTTGCTGCTCAGCTCGTACTCCCCATCCGGGGTGTAGCAGGAGACCAGGTCCTGAGCCGAAGCAGCCGAGGACAGGGACAGGATCATCGTGAGCATCATCATCTCTTCACCTCCGTCCTCACGAGGTTGCACAAGCCGGACCAGCCCGAGGCCGCTGAGAATCTGGCTTCCTCTGTGGAATGGGCGAGTCTCTTGCGCGGCTTCGGCGTTCTCCGAGCGAAGCGCGCATCGTCTGCCCTCGAGCTTCGAGGTGCCCGAGGACATACCTAGGCCTCGCCGTACGACATGGAGACGCAGATGGACGCACTCGTTCGCCTCGTGCAGCGCCTGCTGGTGGGGGGGCCGGCGGAGCCCAGCCGGGAGCCCTGGCTCGCCTGGCTGGTGGTCGCCCTGTGCCGTCAGCGGGCCCGCCAGGACTTCCTCGCCTACGTCGTGGCCGAGCACCTCGACGACAACGACGACGACGAGGGCGAGGTGCCGGGGCTGCCTGGGTGGTCGTTCCGGTTCCACGGCAGCGGGCTGCTCCTCGTGGGCCCCGGGCACGAGCAGCTCGATGTGGACTTCTTTCCCGGCGACGACGAGCCCCGGACCATCGACCCGCACTTCTTCCTGACCCGCCTGCTGGCCCTCGACCCGGTGCCCCCCGTGGAGGGTGCGGTGAGGGGTTGGCTGGGCGAAGGGAAGCAGCTCGCGCTGGCCGCCCTCGACGAGCTCCGCGAGCGCGGGGTGATCGGGCACCCCAGCTCCCAGCATGTGTTCCACCTGCACCCGTGGCTGGAGGCCCACTACGCCGAGGTGGCCGCGGTAGACCTCGACAATCCTGCGGTCGCCGCCCGCTGGCGTCGTGGCCTGGGGGGCCGCAGCGAGCCTGACAGCGCGGCCTTCCTGGCCTGGGGCCTGGGGCTGCTGGGCGACCGGCGACGGGCGCGGGCGATCGACGAGCTCGCCCCGATGCTGCCGAGGGAGGCAGCGGAGGAGGCCTGCTGGGGGCTGACGGACGGCCCCATCGACAGCGTCACCGGGCGGGCCCTGGGGGCCCTGCGCCGCTTGGGGGCGGTCCCAGGACAGCGAGCGAAGGCCCTCGCGGCTCGGATCGACCCGTCGCAGCACAACCCGTTCTCGGCCTGCGAGCTGGCGGAGTGGTGGATGGAGCGTGGTCAGGTGGCCGAGGGCATGGCCCTGGTGCAGCGCTGCTCCGCCCAGCGCGTCATCGTCGGGTTTCGCGGCAACCCCCACGACTACCGCTACGCCTTCCTCGCGCTCCGCTACGCGCCCGACGCCGCGATGCCCCTCGTTCGCCAGGCTCTGCGCTCGTCGACCCCCGACTCTTGGGAACGGATGGCGGGGTTGCTGGCGGTGTGGGACGCCCCCTGGTGCCGCGCAGAGCTACTGGCGGCGGCGGAGGAGGGGCCGAGCGACGAGGTGCTCCGCATGCTGGTGGCCTGCCTGATGCACGGCGATGACGAGGCCACCCGAGCTCGGGCCGCGCGGCTGCTGCCGCCGCCGCCGAGCTTCGAGGAGGGACGGGTGGGCTACTCCCGGGAAGAGGTGCTGTTCCTCAACCTGAGGGGCATCGTCGCGTGGCGGCTGGCCGCGGCGAACAAGGACCTGGCCCGCCTGCTGCCTGACGGGTAGTCGACCGCGGCTCTCGGGATCGAGCAGACGCTGCCCTCATCGATCAGAGCCAGTCATACGGCACCAGTGCGGCCACCACCGGCAGATCGTTGTCGATGTCGTCGTCGGGCAGGTAGACCGGGCCGACCACCCACACGCCCTCCGGCACATGGGCGACGGCACGATAGAACCGGCTGGCCGTCAGCAGCTGTGCCTCGGGCACGAGGGTGTCGGCGGCCAGGGGCTGGAGCTGCTCGTCGAGCACGAAGAGCACCGAGCCCATCTCGTTGGGGAGGTCGTGGAGCAGACCGGGATAGTTGACGGTGTCGACGGTCAGGACCGTGAGGCCGCCGACGTCGAGGACGGTATGGGCCACCTCGGTGTGTCCGTTCGCGAGCAGGGCGCCGGTCTGCAGGTCGAGGGCGACCACGTACGTGCGCTCGTAGACGTCGGTCGGCTGGTGCTGTGTGCCCGTACCGTCGACGATGAGGCCCCCGTCCCACGCCTCCCCCGCGACCCACACCAGCCGGCCGTCTTCGGTGAGCTGGTGGCTCCGGCTGATGTCGTAGCTGCCACCACTGATCGCAGCCTGCCACATCTCCTGGCCCCCCGCGTCGATCGCGATGGCCAGCGCGTCGAGGGAATCAGGGTGCACGTGGCGGGGGCGGTGGGGCCCCACGGTGCCGTCGGTGTACCACCCGGTCACCACGAGCTCGCCATCGGGCCCGATGAGGGCGCGGGCGTCGTTCATCACCAGCTCGTAGTCGAGTACGACCTCGTCATCGGGGGCGATGGTGCGGACCCGGTCGATGAAGTCTCCGGTCGTGCGGTGGACCTCACTGGTACCCAAGGCGACCCATCCGGTGGGCGAGCACGACAGCTGCTGGACGAATGCGCCGCTCTCCCGGAGCACGACCTGGGCGCCGTCCTGCGCCGACCAGCGGAACACGAGCAGCTCGTCGGGGGCCAGGAGGAAGCCGGCCGTGTCGGTCTCGACGAGGGCATTGGTCGCGACGATCAGCTCGTCGGGACGGGCGCCACGGCAGGCTCGGACCTCCCGCCCCTGCACGGTGAGCTGAGGCTGATCGACGCTCGACATCACGACGAGGAGCTCTCCGCCCAGCACTGAGGAGAACGGCCGTGTCGAGCCATCACCGAGCTGCAGCTGCGTGGGCGTCGGGCCCACGAAAGCGACCGTGCCGTCGGTCATTGGGACGACGTTGTCGACCTTGTTGGTGTGACGGAGCACCCGTCGGGGCTCGAGGCCGGCGAACACCCCCTTGTCGCTCGAGGCGGTGGTGCCGTCGGTCGAGGTGGTGGTGATGGGCGCGCTGAGCGGCGGCTCGTCGTCTGCGGCTCCTCCACCGGTGCAGGCGAAGAGGAGGGGCAGCGCGGGTAGAAGGTAGCGTGGGTGCGGCATGAGAGCTCCGATGCTCACTATGGCATCAACGCAGCGCACCGCGACGCCGGTATGGCACAAACCATGACCCACCACTGCGGCACGGTGCGCAGAATCGCCGTAGGGTGGCGTCGGGCGGGGGGCTCGACTCACCTCCCCAGGAAAGGCAGCCACTCGTCGGGCACGGTGCACCGGGCCAGGGCGATGCGCACCGCCTCCGACGGCCTGGGCACGCGCGGCACCCGCAGCAGAGGCATGTGGGCCTCGTGAGGGGTGCGGTCGGCCTTGCGCTGGTTGCAGGGGATGCAGGCGGTCACCACGTTCTGCCACGACGAGACGTGCACCCGCTCGCCGTGCTGCAGCACCCGACCGTCGCTCGCCTGGCAGCGGGGGACTACGTGATCGATGGTCAAGGCTTCCAGATCGGGGACGCCGCCGGGGCGCTGGGGCGTGCACCCGCAGTATTGGCAGCGGTAGCCGTCGCGCGCCAGCACGCGCCGGCGGGTGGGGCCGGGGGTGCGCCGGATCCGCACGTAGTCGCGCAGGGTCACGACGGCGGGCCAGGCGAGGCACTCGTGGGCGGAGCGCACGAACAGCCCCTCGTAGGTCTCCAGGGCCTGCGCCTTGCCCTGAAGCACCAGCGACGTCGCCCGCTGCCACGCGACCACACCCATGGGGGCGAAGTCGGCGTTGAGCAGCAGGCAATCGATCATCGCCGACCCCGGCGGCGACGCAGCGAGGCAATCGCCAGCAGACCGAGGCCGAGCCAGCCACCGGAGCCTTCCGTGGTGCAGCCGCATCCATAGGAGGAGGGCGTAGCCGCCGTCGGCACGTCTTTGGGGCCGGACCCCGCCTGCAGGAAGCGGTCGGGGCCCTCGGCGGCGTCGGCGGCACCGTCGCCGTCGCTGTCGAGGTCGAGGTGGTTGGGGATGCCGTCGCCGTCGAAGTCGTCGCTGCCCTCGGTGGCGGTGGGGATGCCGTCGCCGTCGTCGTCGTCGTCGAGGGCGTCGACGAGGCCGTCGCCGTCGCTGTCGACTCCGCCCTCGGCGCCGTCGGACAGGCCGTCGCCGTCGCTGTCGGGGTTGGCGGGGTCGGTGCCCAGCGCCGCCTCCTCGGCGTTCGTCAGGCCGTCGCCGTCGTCGTCGCCCGCGGGGTCGACCGTGCCCTCGGCGTCGACGCCATCACAGTCTTGATCGATGCCGTCGCCCGGCACCTCGTCGGCACCGGGGTAGGCCTGATCGTCGGTGTCGTCGCAGTCGTCGTCGGTGAGGGCGGTGCCGGGCTCGGGGCCGCACACCTCCACGGCGTCGCCGGCGCCGTAGCCGTCGCCATCGAGGTCGGGGTAGGCCTGGGTGGTGCTGGTGGGGTCGAGCCCATCATCGTCGAGGTCGAGCAGGCCGTCGCAGTCGTTGTCGACCCCGTCGCACACCTCGGTGGCGCCGAGCCAGGCCAGCGGCTCGTCGTCGTCGCAGTCGCCGGCCAGCAGCACCAAGCCCTTGCCCTCGCAGGCGAGCTGCTGGGTGGCGGGGTCGCCGTAGCCGTCGCCGTCGAGGTCGACGTAGACCGGCACCGCGTCGACCGCGCCGTCGTCGGCAGAGCCGTTGCAGTCGTTGTCGAGCCCGTCGCAGTACTCGAGGCCCACGGGGCTGACGTCGGGGTTGGTGTCGTCGCAGTCGCCGGTGCGGTCGGTGGTGTTCGGAGGGGCGATGCAGTCGTAGACGGGGATCTGGGCGGCATCGCCCCACCCATCGCCGTCGTCGTCGGGGTAGAAGGCGATGTCGGTCACGTCTTCGTCGATGTAGGTGTCGCAGTCGTCGTCGACGCTGTTGCACTGCTCGGCGGCGCCGGGGAAGGTGGTGGCGACGGTGTCGTCGCAGTCGCCGGGGGCCGCCGCGGTGCTCGGCGGCTGCACACACGCGGTGAGCGCCGCGCCGGCACCGACACCGTCGCCGTCGGTGTCGGGGTACCACTCGCCCTGGCCGACCACGTCGTCGTCGTCGTCGTCGATGCTGCCGTCGCAGTCGTCGTCGATGGTGTTGCACACCTCGGCCGCGCCGGGGAACACGTTGGGGTCGAGGTCGTCGCAGTCGCCGCCGGTGGCGACGCCGTCGCCAGGGTCGCAGGTGACGGAGGGGCTTCCGGCTCCGACGCCGTCGCCGTCGACATCGACGTACAGGCTCAGCCCATCGGTCAGGCTGTCGTCGTCGTCGTCGACCAGGCCGTCGCAGTCGTCGTCGGTGCCGCTGCACACCTCGTCGGCGCCTGGGTAGATCTGCGGGTTGCTGTCGTCGCAGTCACCGTCGATGGCCGCACCGGCCGCCGGGTCGCAGGTGGCGAAGGCCGCCCCGTCGCCCACGCCGTCGCCGTCGCTGTCGGGGAACAGGCTCAGGGCATCGCTGAGGGAGGGGTCGTCGAGGCCCTCGAGGCCATCACAGTCTTCGTCGCCGGTGGCACACAGCTCGTCGGCGTCGGGGTGCACCGCTGTGTCGCTGTCGTCGCAGTCGTCGGCCACCAGGGCGGCGCCGACCGGCGCGCAGCCGGCCCCCGCGGTGCCTGCGAAGCCATCGCCGTCGTCATCGAAGAACCACACCTCGGTGTCGAGGACGGTGGGGTCGCTGTCGTCGCAGTCGTCGGCGTTGGTGACCGCATCGGGTGGGTCGCAGCCCACGATGACGGCGCCGGGGTCGCCTAGACCGTCGCCGTCGGTGTCGGCGTAGTAGGTGCCGCCAGTGACGGTGGGGTCGCTGTCGTCGCAGTCGGTTCCGTCGAGGGTGCCGACGCACAGCAGCTCGGTCACCCACGCGTCGCCGAAGCCGTCGCCGTCGACGTCGGGGTGCAGCAGGGTGCCGTCGATCAGGTCGGGGTCGGCGGCGCCGAGGAGGCCGTCGCAGTCGTCGTCGACGAGCGGGGTCGCGCACCGCTCCCCGGCCCCGGGATAGATCTCGGCGTCGTTGTCGTCGCAGTCCTCGAGGGCGAGCACGCCGTCGCCGTCGCTGTCGACGAAGGCCAGTGGGTCGGCGGACGGCCCGCCGGTGAAGCCGATGTCGGTGGCGACGGGCCCGATGGATGGGCCGTTGCCCAGCGCGGGGGACCCAGCCGGCGGCACGTACAGCGCGGGAACACACGCCCCGGTTCCGGCGAGGAGAGGGTCGGCGAGGACAGCCTCGACGTCGAGGGGGACACTCGCGTTGCCTCCCTGGTTGTTCCACCACAGGTCGGCCTGGGTGACCGTGCTGGTCGACGCGGTGTAGTAGGCCACCCCAGGGCCATTGCCCGCTACGAGGTTGCCGAGGAAGCCTGTCGGCTGCGGGTTGTAGGGGTAGTAGGCCGACACGTCGAGCACCGTGGACCCAGGCCCGTTCGCGCTGTTGGCGCCCATGGTGTTCCAGCCGAACAGGGTGGGCGCGGCCACCCGAGCGATGCCTCCCTCGGCGAAGGCGGCATTGCCGAGCATCAGGTTGTTGTAGACGTCGCCGCTGCCGTCGAGGGCGTCGAAGACCCCTCCGCCGACCGTGGCGACGTTGTCGCAGACCAAGGAGTGATGCAGCGCGAAGGGCCCCCCGTTGTTCGCGCCGAACGTGGCGACCCCGCCCTCTTCGGCCACGTTGTCGCGCAGCACGGAGTAGCTGATCTCGCAGTCGGTGAACCGGTCGCAGGCGATGGCCCCGCCCAGGGAGGCTTCGTTGCGCTCGAAGCGGCTGTGCTCGACCCACACGATGGCCTGGGCGTTGTCGACGTACAGCGCCCCGCCACCCGACTCGGCGATGTTGTCGCGGAAGACCGACCAGCGGATCTGCCAGTCGTCGGCCTGCCCGGCCAGCGCCGCGCCCGCACCATCGGCGCCGAGACCACCGAGCCCCGTGGCCTGGTTGCCGGCGAACACCGACCCCCAGATGTCGACGACACTTCCGTCTCTCTGCGCGTAGATCGCACCACCCAGATCGCTGGCCTCGTTGCCCTCGAACCAGGAGCCCCGCACGGTGACATCGCCCTCGGACCAGACGGCGCCGCCGAGCTCGGCACTGCCTGCAGTGAAGGTGCTGCCGTCGATGACGAGCGCCCCCTTGGTGGCGACGAGCCCACCGTCTTTCGAGGAGCCTCCCGACAAGGTGGCTTGCAGCAGCGTCACCGTGGTGTCGCGCTCGGCGAACAGCAAGCCTCCGCGACTGCCGTCGAAGCCGTTGACCAAGGCGCTGCGCGCGATGGCCACCGCACCGTTGTCGACCCGCACGGCGCGCACGGCGTTGGCCCCGTCGATGGTGAGGTGGATGAGCGCCGCGTCGGCTTCGATGCGCACCACCTCGTTGCCTCCACCCCCAGGAGCGAGGATCACCACCCCGTCGGCCAGGCCGCGCACGGTGAGCTCGTCGCGGATCTCGAGCTCCTCGACGTAGGTGCCGGGCTCGACCAGCACGCGGTCGCCCGGCGCGCTGGCGTCGATCGCCGCCTGGATGGTGGCGTAGGGGTGCCCGGGGCCGACGAAGTGGTCGGCCGCGGAGGCCATGGGCAGCAGCGCGAGGAGGGTGAGCATGCCCGAGGATACCGCGCCTCGGACCGACTCAGGGCCCTACACGCCTCGCCGGAGCCGGTCGGTGGGGCGCCAGTGATGCACCGTGTCTTTGGGGTGCGTGGGCTGGGCGTAGCGGTGCCGCCACACGGCATCGAAGTCGGTCGCGCCGCGCGTCTTGGCGTAGATCGTCTTGCGGTTGTGCAGGGCGAAGTAGAGCCGGAAGGGGAACAGGCTCTTCACCACGCAGATGTCGGCGCGGGTGGGGTGCAGCCCGACATCCCGGTAGAAGCTGGGCTTCATGGCCAGCGGCGGCCCGCTGGTGACGACGAGCTCGAGGTGCTCGACGGTGAGCACGACCACCCGGCCGAAGTTGCCCGTCTCTTGCCGATGCCGCACCACGCCGGTGACGGGCAGGGGCGGGGAGTCGTCGTGGGTGCCGCCCAGGGTGACGTGCACCGGCTGGCCTCGAGGGTGGTCCCACAGCTGATCTACGACGCGCTGATCCCGGATCGGAGCGTAGACCACCATGCCGCGCGCGTGCTCGAGGAGAGCGGCGAGCAGGCGGGTGTTGTCGCCGGGAGCCCCCGCGCCGACCATGTCGGACGCGTCGGACATGCAGATGGTGCCGAGACGACGCCGCACCCGGGCGGCCCGCGCCTGGGCGATGGCTTCCTCGGCGGGGGGTAGCTCGGGGGGCAGCTGGTGGCGGATGGCCCACGCTCGATCGGCGAGCTCGTCGGCGAGGGACTCCGCCTTCGCCTGGTCGTCGTGGGTGACCACGCACGTCGCCCAGCCCAGCTCGGGGCTGTCGAGCCACATGTGGCACATGCACAGGCTGATGTAGCGCACGGCAGGGTCGCGCTCGGCCGCCTTCATCCACCGGAACAGCTGCCGGGTGGGGTTCATGAAGTCGAGGGTGGTGCCGCCCCCCAGCGCCATGGGCAGGCTGCGCCACGCCATGGTGGGCTTGAGCTTGCCGGTGAGGGTGTCGAGGAGCATCTCGCCGCCCCGCCGCCCCGTGGTCGCGTGGTCGCGGTGGGGGTTGGTGCGGTAGGCCGCGAGCAGATCGATGGGCTCCATGAACGCCGGGGTGAGGTGGGCGTGCAGGTCGATCGACACCGCGATCACCGTGTCGGGGCCGAGGTGGCTGCGTAGGTCGGCCAGGATGGGCTCCTCCGACGCGATGCCGCCCTCGCCGACCATGGCCCCGTGGAGGCTCACGAAGATGCCGTCGAGGGGGCCCGCCGCGGCGCAGGCGGCGGCGAGGCGCTCGCGGATGGCTGCCAGTGCGGCCGACGACAGCGGACCGGCGGGGATGGCCCACATGCCGAACAGCGGCACCACCTCGACGGGGGCGCCGCAGCGGTCGACGGCCTGGCGGAAGCCCGACAGCTCGGCGTTCTTGAGGAAGCCGGGGGCCTCCCAGCCGTCGCGGCTGGTGGCGTGGAGCAGCTCGTCGCCCTCCATGTCGATGGCGAAGTCTTCGAGCTCGGTGAGTCGTGGCGACAGGGCGTTGGACTCCTGGGCGATGCGCAGCATGCCGACGCGCAGCGGGCGGCCGGTGGGCGCGGGGCGACGGCGCAGGCGACGCGCGATGCGGCGGATCACTTGGCAGCTCCGAGGCGAGCCTTCACCCGGTCGACCGCGTCGAAGGCCTTGGTGGCCCACTCCTGGACTGCGTCGCCCTCGGTGTCGAGGTCGGGCGCGCCGGTGGCATCGGGGGCGTACATCTTCTCCATCACGTCGAGGACGGCGCTCTTGACCATGCCGCGCAGGGGCACCCGCGACATCAGCCCGTAGACGGCGGCATCCCCCTCCTTGGCCAGCTCGGGGTGGGCCTTGACGTGGGCCACGGCCTCGGCGAGGTCGGCCAGGTAGGTGTCGATGACCGGGAGGTTCGACGCGTTGCAGGTGCAGTGCACGCTGGCGGGGTGCTGCTGGCGGTCGACGGCCCAGCCCTTGGCCTGCAGCTGGTCGGCCACCGCGTAGACGTTGACCTTCGGGTCGTCGCTCGACCAGGTGACCACCGTGGTCATCGGCTCGCCGAGCACTCGCAGGCCGTCGATGTTGGCGATGCCGGCGCGCAGCTGGTTGGCGGCGGCCCAGGCGTCGCGGGCCAGCCCCAGGTAGCCTTCTTCGCCCATGCCCTGCAGCGCAGCCCACGCCGCAGCGATGGGGCCGCCGGGGCGGGTGCCGGGCAGGCCGGGGCTGATGTAGATGCCGCCGGGCCAGTCGGTGGAGGCGAAGAACTGGTGCCGCAGGTAGCCCATCTCGCGGTAGAGCAGCACCGAGGCGCCCTTGGCGGCGAAGCCGTACTTGTGCAGGTCGGCGGAGACGCTGCACACGCCGGGAACCCGAAAGTCCCACAAGGGCAGGGGCACGTCGAGACGCTCGAGCCACGGGAGGATGAAGCCGCCGAAGCAGGCATCGACGTGCATGGGCACGCCCTTCTTGTGGGCGATGGCGGCGATCTCGGGGATCGGATCGACGACGCCGGTGACGTATTGGGGGGCACTGGCAGCCACCATCACCGTGTTGCGGTCGATGGCCTTCTTGATGGCCTTGGGATCGACCCGGCCGTGCTCGTCGACGGCCACGGTGCGCAGCTTCACACCGAACAGGTGGCAGCCCTTGGCGATGGCGGGGTGGATCGTCTTGGGGGCGACCAGGTTGGGGCGGCGGATCCAGGGCCACTTCGCCCGGGCTCGATCCCGGTAGGCCTTGACGGCGAGGAGCAGCGACTCGGTGCCGCCGCTCGTCATGGTGCCGACGGTGGTGTCGGGGCCGTGGAACAGCTCGGCGCACATCTGCACCACCTCGGTCTCCATCCGCTTGAGCCCCTGGAAGGCGATGGGGTTGAGCGCGTTGTGAGCGAGGTAGAGATCGTGGGCCTGCTCCACGAGGTGGTGGTGCTCTTCGCCGGCCCAGTAGACCAGCGACCAGGTGCGGCCCCCGCGGAAGTCGGCGTCGTGCTGGCCGTAGTCGCGAGCCTCGGCGAGGATGTCGGCTGCCGGGCGGCCGGCGGTGGGGATCTGGCGGCGTTCCATGGCGGGCTCCTGCTGGGTCCACGTAATTAATCGATCGTTTGGACTACTGCCAACGGATCGGCTGACCGGGCGTGCGCGACAAGTTGCCGCAGTGCACGGCTGGACGGACGTGCGAAGAATCGTAGCGGAGGCTCCATGCGCTCATCGTTGCTGTCTTTTGTGGTGTTGCTCGCGGCCTGCGGTGATGCGAAGCCTTCCGAGGGGGGTGCTTCGACGCCGACCACGTCGCCCGCGACGACGTCGACGCCCCCCGATCCCATCGTGACGGGCACCAACACCGACACCGAGACCGACACGGCGACGATGGCGACCGACACGGCGCCCGACACCAGCACGACGGTCGACACGGGTGGCACGACCGACACCGCTCCGCTGCCGGTGGGGGACGTGGCAGATCTGGCGCTGCAGCCCCACGCCACCGTGGAGAACGGCCGCTTCTCCACCGCCGATGTGTGCGCCACCTGCCACGACAACGCGCCCAACGCGACGGCGATGCGCGACGAAGACGACCGTCCCATCGCGCCCTACGACCTGTGGCAGTCGTCGATGATGGCCAACGCCGGTCGCGACCCGCTGTGGCGGGCCCAGTTCAGCGCCGAGCTGGCGGCGACCCCCGCTGCCGACGTGGCCATCGGGGCGAAGTGCACGCGCTGTCATGCACCGATGGCCTCGGCCGATGCCGAGCTGCTGGGCGACCCGGCTCCGACCGCCGACGTGCTGGTCGCCGGCACCGAGCGCACGGCGCTGGCTCTCGACGGGGTGAGCTGCACCGCCTGCCACCAGATCGAGAACGAAGGGCTGGGCACCGACGCGAGCTTCTCCGGTGGCTACGTCATCGACGGGTCCCAGACGATCTACGGGCCCCACGACAACCCGTTCTCCCACCCCATGGAGCAGCACTCGGGCTTCACCCCGGTCAGCTCCCGCCACGTGATGGACTCGGCGCTGTGCGCGTCGTGCCACACCCTCACCACCCACGCGCTGGCAGCCGACGGCACGGAGACCGGCGGCACGGTGGTGGAGCAGGGGCCCTACCTCGAGTGGCAGGTGTCCGACTTCGCCGACGACACCAGCTGCCAGGACTGCCACCTGCCGACGACCAGCGTCGACGGCCGCCCCATCAACACCCACATCGCCCACAACCCCGGCGGCATGAACTTCCCGCCGACGAGTGAGCGCAGCCCCTACGGGCGCCACACGCTGGTCGGCGGCAACACGCTGATCCCCTCCATCCTCAAGGACCAGCGTGCCGTGCTGAGCCCGCCGGCGAGCGATGAAGCCTTCGACGCGACCATCGCCGAGGCGCGCACCCAGCTGTCGGAGCGCACGGGCACGGTCACCCTCGACGGGCTCGCGGTCGTCAGCGACGTGCTCAGCATCGACGCGAGGGTCGGTGCGCTGACGGGTCACAAGCTGCCCAGCGGCATCCCTGTGCGCCGTGCGTGGCTGCGGGTGTCGGTCACCGACGCAGCGGGCGCCGAGGTGTTCGCCTCGGGGGGGTGGGACGACGCCGGTCGCCTGCTCGACGGAGCGGGCCAGGTGCTGGCGTCGGTGGAGGTGGGTGGGCCCATCCTGCCCCACGTCGATCAGGTGACCTCCGACGACCAGGTCGCGGTGTACGAGGCCGTGCTGGCCGATGCCGCCGGCGACCCGACCTTCCTGCTGATGCGAGGGGAGGGCTGGGTCAAAGACACCCGCCTGCTGCCGGCAGGCTTCGATCGCACCGCCGCGGCGGCCCTGGGCATCGACGCGGTCGGGGTGAGCGGCGACGCGGACTTCGTCGGTGGGTCGGACACGGTGCACTACGCCATCGATGTCGCCGGGGCGCAGCGCCCGCTCACCGTGGAGGCGGAGCTCGTCTACCAGCCGCTGGCAGCGCGCTGGGCGGCAGAGCTGTTCGCCAGCGCCACCCCGGAGGCCCTCGCCTTCCAGCTGATGTACGAGGCCGCCGAGCGCGGCCCGGAGCGCGTCGCCCTCGCGACGGCCGAGGTGCCCTAGGCCGACCACACCCGCAGCGGGTCGGCGTCGACGGTGGACCGCACCACCGGCAGCCCGGTCGCCTCCGCGAGGCGGCCCGCGAAGACGGGCAGGTAGCCCCGCTCGGTGTTGGTGTGGTCGGTGAGGACCACGCACTGGCCTGCCTCCACCCGGGCGAGCACGTCGTGGTGGCGCATCTCGCCGGTGAGGAACAGGTCGGCGGCGTCGACGGTCTCGAACAGCGAGCCTCCGGCCCCGGGGCACACCGCGACGCTGCCGATGTCGCGTGAGGCACCGGCGATCCGCAGGTGGCGGAGGCCCAGGTGGGCGGCCAGCGCGGGCAGCAGGTCGTCGAGGGGGCGGGGCTGCACGAGCGCGGCCTGACGCCCAGCACCCACGGTGGGGTCGAGGGCGTCGGGGGCGATGGGGTGGACCTCGCTGCACGCGCCGAAGGGGTCGAGCAGCCAGTCGGCCATGCCTCGCGGGGCGGCGTCGAGGGCGCTGTGGGGACTGTAGACGTGCACCCCGGCGCGGATGAGGCGCAGCAGGGTGCGGTCGCGGGGCACGGCCTCCGTGAGGCGCTTGCGGCCGCCGAACAGCGGAGGGTGGTAGCTGACGACGAGGTCGACGTCTGCGGCCAGCAGCTCGTCGGCCACGGGCTCGGTGAGGTCGATGCACAGGCCGAGCCGGGCCACCTCGCGGGTGCCCTGCAGCAGCAGGCCGACGTTGTCCCACCCCCCTGCGAGGCGGATCGGGGCGAGGGCTTCGAGGGCGGCGAGCACCCGAGGGAGGGGAAGGGGCACGGGGACTCCGGTCAGCGCGGGGCGAAGTGGGTGGCTTCGTTCCGCCGGCCCAGGCGTAGTAGCTGGCTGTGGGCGAGGGGGCGCAGTGGGTCGAGGTCGGGAGCACCCATGGCAGCGACAAAAGCGATCTCGGGATCGACCCAGCCGCTGGCCTCTGCCTGCCCGCTCACCTCCCGCACCAGGCGGAGGGCCTCGTCGTCTTTGTGCTGGCGGGCGAGCAGGTAGGCGAGGGCGAGGCGAGCCACCTGCTCGATGCGGCGGTCGCCGACGGTGTCGCTGACCGACAGGGTGTCGCGGATGGCGCGGGAGGCAGGCTCGAGCTCGTCGGAGGCCATGGCCACCAGGGCGAGTCGGGTGGCGCAGCGCACGGCGGCCCGCTGCTGGCCGGCCTGCAGCCAGGCGGAGCGCGCGGAGGCCAGGCGCTGGCGGGCGCCGCGGTGGTCTCCCTCGAACAATGCGAGCAGGCCGAAGTGCTCGCCGACCGCGCAGTAGCCGGCGCGGCTGCTGGCCCGGGCGAAGCAGGTGCGCGCGCTGCCGAGGGCGCGGTTGGCGTCGCTGAGTCGCCCGACGGCCATGCCGAGCCGGGCCACCTCGGTCCACATCCATCCCTCGGTCAGGGAATCGCCGCGATCGGCGGCCATGGTGCGCCCCTCCTTGAGGAGGGTGGATGCCGCCTTCATCCGGCCCCGCAGCCGCTCGACGGCGGCCAGCTGCAGCACGGCGCGGAGGTGATCGGAGCGCGTGGTGGCCAGCGACAAGGCGTCGCTGGCGAAGCCGGCCGCGGCGGGCAGATCGAGGTGTCGCCGGGCGAGCTCGGCACGCAGGGCGAGGGCGCGGCTGACGGCCTTGCTCCAGCCCGAGGCCCGCGCCTGCTCTTCGAGGCGGAGGGCGGCCGCCTCGGCGCCCTCGAGGTCGCCGCGGGCGAGGGCGAGGGCCCCTTCGGCGTGGCGCACCCAGGCGGTGCGCGGGTCGGTGGGCCTCAGGCGCAGGGCGGTGGTGGTGTCGGACAGGCGGCGGAGGCGGGCGGCGATGCCGGCGGGGGGCTCCTCGGGGAGCTGGCGCATCAGGCCCTGGTAGAGCGGAAGGAGGGCCTCCTCCTGCCGGCCGGCGGCGAGCAGGTGACGGGCGCGCCGGGGATCGTTGGCGGCGAGCAGGTCGGCGATGATGCCGTGCCAGGTGGAGCTGCGGCCCATGCGCTGGGCGCGACGCTGCAGAGCGGCGCGCACCCGGCCGTCGGCGAACGACCAGCCGGGATCTCCGGTCTGGTTGGCATCGGTGATCAGGCCCCGACGCTGCATCGCCTCGATGAGGTCGCTCTTGGGGGTCTGGGCGGCGCGGCTACAGGCCGAGGCCCACATGGCGATCGACACGCGCATCCCCAGCACAGCGGCGATCTCGAGGGCGCGCCCGTCGTCGTCGGGACGGCCCTGCAGGGCGCGGTCGACCCGCTCGACCCAGGGCTCGACGAGGCGATCGGGCAGGCGAATGTGGTCGACGTCTTTGAGCTGCCAGCCACCGCTGGGGCTCGGCACGAGCAGCGACTCCTTCACCCAGTCGGCGAGCAGCGCCAGGATCACGGCGGGGTTGCCCTCGCTGACCTCCGCGACCTGGCCGGCCACCGTGTCTTCCAGGCCGAGCTGCTGGGTGAGCAGCTGCTGACGCTCGGCGGGGTTGAGGGGGCCGAGGGTGAGGTCGCGGACCTCGGGGCGAGCAGCCATCGCCCGCACCTTCGCCATCAGCTCGGGGCGCTCCCGCAGCGACTCCTCGCCGAAGGTGAGCACCAGCAGCACCGGGGCATTCTCGGGGTGCTTGGTCATGGTCATGGCCAGGTCGACGGCCTCGGCCCCGAACTGCGCGTCGTCGAGGACCACCACGGTGGGCCGGCCGGCTCCGATGCGGATGAGCACGTCGCGGAAGGAGGTCATCCGCCCGATGCGGCTGCCACCACCCGTGAGCGCCACCGCGAGAGACCTCGAGCCTCCCGCCGCGGCGCCGCGCTCGGTGAGCCAGCGCTGGATGCGCTCCTCGAGGTCGGCCGGTGCCAGCCCGTCGCACATCAGCGCCTGCCGCAGCATCCCGTCGACCCCGTCGAGGGAGGTGGGTCGGGCGTTGTGGGATCCCCACAGGGTCTTGAGGCCGGCGTCTTCGTGGGCTCGGGTCGCGAGCCATCGGGCCAGGCGGCTGGTGCCGACCCCCGACGGACCACGCAGCATGACGACCCGCGCCTGGCCGGCCCGTGCCTCGCGCAGGGCGGCCCACAGGTGCCCCTTCTCTCGCTGGCGGCCCACCAGGCGGACCCTGCGCACGCCGAACAGGCCCAGGCCGGTGCCGGTGAGGTGGGTGGTGCGGCGGCCCGCGGACGGGTCGCGCCAGCGGGGGGGCAGGGAGGCGAGGGTCATCGGCTCGCCGGCGACGGCGTCGGCGAGAGCGCTGGCTGCGTCGGCGGCGCTGGGGAAGCGGCCTCGAGGGTAGGGGCTGAGGGCGCGTCGCAGCCAGTCGTGCACCCCGGGGGGCACGTCGACGCCATCGAGGCGAGGGATGCCCCTGGCCTGCAGCGCCAGCGCCTGGTCGATGGAGGTGGCGTGGTAGGGCGGGGCGCCGGTGAGCAGCCGCCAGGCGAGGCAGCCCAGGGCGAACAGGTCGGTCCACGGCCCCTCCTCGCGGGCCTGCCACCGCAGCTGCTCGGGGGCGGCATACGACGGCGTGAGGCCCACGACCTTGCTGTCGCGGTCGCCGATGTGGCCGGCGAACCCGAAGTCGGTCAGCACGATCCGATCGGGCTCTTCCTCGCGCTCGCCGGGGCACAGCAGCACATTGCCTGGCTTGAGGTCGCGGTGGAGCATGTCGTGGGCGTGGGCGTGGGCCAGGGCGCCGAGGAGGTGCCGCAGCGCGGTGTGCACCGTGGGCCAGGGGAGGGGCTCCTCGCGGTCGGCGAGGGTGCCGCGGGCCTGCTCCATGACGATGTAGGGCGTGCCGGCGCCGATGCGGGTGACGAGGTTGTCGGAGGCGTTCGCTCCCACCTCGCCGTAGTCGTAGATGCGCACGACGTTGGGATGGTCGAGGGCGGCCATCGCCGCGACCTCGGCGTCGAAGGCGGCCCGGAAGTCGGGGTCGGACGCGTCGCGGGTGAGGAACTTGATCGCCACCTGCACACCCTGGTCGCGGTGCACCCCCGACCAGACCTCCCCCATGCCACCCGCAGCGAGTGGCTTGTTGAGCCAGAATGGCCCCAGCAAGGCGCCCATGCAGCGAGGGTACCCCAGGCGGGCGCGGGGCAGGTGTTCAGCCGTGCTTTCGGCCGGATGCGCCCGTCGCCGCGGAGGCGAGCAGCCGGTTAGGTCGACGCATGTTCGACTGGGACGACCTGCGCTACTTCCTCGCCCTGCACCGCCACGGCTCGCTGGTGGGCGCTGCCTCGGCGGTGGGGGCTGATCCCACGACGGTCTCTCGGCGTGTGGCCGTGCTGGAGCGCGCCCTGGGCAGCAAGCTGTTCGTGCGCGGGCCGGATGGGTGGTCCCTCACCCCTACCGGGGTGCGGATGCTGCCTGCGGCCGAGCGCGCCGAAGACGGGGCCCTCGCGGTCACCCGAGGGGTCGAGGAGCTGCAGGAGGCGCCGGAAGGCCGGGTGCGGCTGACGACCATCGAGCCGCTCGCGATCTGGTGGATGAGCGAGGTGTTCACCGCGGTCCGGGAGCGGTGGCCGGGGATCGTGGTCGACATGATCACCACGACGCGAGTGCTCGATCTGGCACGAGGTGAGGCCGATATCGCGCTGCGGGTGGGGCGCCCCAAGGAGCCCGGTCTGCTCACGCGACGGCTGGCCACCTCCGTGGAGCGGCCCTATGCCCATCGCGACTGGCTCGCGCGCACCGGCGTCGACCCGGCAGCGCCCGAGCTGGAGGGCCACGACCTGCTGATCCTCACCGGCGACCGGTGGACGGAGGCGGACGTGCGGCCGGTGGTGCGCACGACGAGCCTGCAGGTGCTGGTGCGGGCCTGCCGGATGGGGCACGGCCCGGCGGTGTTGCCCGATGTCATGGCGGCGCGGCACAGCGAGCTGGTGCCGCTGACAGGCCTGGGGCTGGAGCGTCGCCGGTCGGTGTGGATGGTGATGCACCCCGACGTGGCGCGGATCGAGCGGGTGCGGGCGGTGGCCGACCTGACGGTGGCGCACCTGGCCGAATAGAACGCTAGCGCACCAGCTCGGTCCACCCCGACGACTGCTGCATCCAGATCGCTTCGTCGGCAGGGAACAGGCGCTCGCCGTCGAGGCTGCAGTCGCCGGCCTCCAGCTGCCACCCCTCACTGCCGAGGCCGACGAACCGCGGAGCGCTGACGCCGAGGTGGTGCAGCCAGAAGGTCATCCGTGCGGCGAAGGGGCCGTCGGAGGTGCCCTCGACCAGCGAGTGGTCGTACAGGCCGATGAGCCCGGGGGGCGGCGTGGTGGTCGCGAGGTCGAGGAGGGGATGATCGTCTTCGGCGAGCAGCGCGCCGGTGTACAGGTCGACGTAGAACACCTGGTCGTCTTCGTCCAAGACGACCACCACGCCGGGATCCTCGGTGGGCCACACGATACCCACCGACCCGGTGGGGGAGGCCACGGGCTCCCGGGGGGTGAGGGGGCTCGACGACCAGGCGCGGAACACGCTGCTGGCGTACCACGACGCGATGTCGGCCAGCTCGTCAGGGTCGTCGGGGCAGGGGGAGGCCATGGCGTGGGCGGCCACCGCACCCGTCTCGCAGAAGGAGGCGAAGGCTTCGCGCTGGCGGGCGCGGGCGGAGCGGGTGGCGACGCGATCGGTGGGGGCGTGGGCGTAGTCGTCGTCGAACAGCCCCTCGGCGAGCTCCTCCATCAGCGGGTCGCGCCACAGGTTCTCGTCGGCGTCGAGGGCGTGGCACAGCTCGTGGGTGAGGGTGTCGCGTCGCATGCCCAGGGTCTCGTCGAGCTGGACCTTGCGGCTGCCGCGCCGGAACTGGCCCGAGCGGCCGTCGGGCAGGTCGTCGATCCACACCCCGGAGATGCGGGTGCGGCCGGGCCCGACGGAGTCGTCGAAGGCGATCAGCTCGGAGCGGATGGCGGCCTCGACCTCGGGCGACGCTCCGTAGATGGGGGCTTCGTCGAGGGGGTAGTAGCGGCAGGCGGTGGCCGCGAGCAGCAAGGCCGGCAGGGCGTGGAGCATGGTCCCCCAGTGCTCAGTGTGCCTGCCTGAGCAAAGCGCCGCCACCCTCGAGGCACGGGGATGGCGGCGCGACGGGTCCCAAGGGGGGAGAGGACCTCGTCAGTTGCACTCGGTCAGGCGGAGGGCATCGGCGATGACCACGCCGTCGCCGTTGCCCCAGCGGGACAGCGACACGCGGTTGGTGCCGGCGGGGAAGGTCCAGTCGCCCAGCTCGTTCCAGCGGCTGCCGGAGCTACCGAAGAACACCGAGGCGCGGCCCACTTCCTTGTCGTTGCCGTCGTAGGCGATGAACGTGCCGGAGGTGCGGTCGGAGGCGGCCGTCCACCAGGCCTCGACGGTGTAGCACTGGCTCGCGTCGCTGTTGAAGTAGAAGCTGGCCAGGTTGCTGCTGGCCTCGGTGCGGGCCCACCAGTAGCCGGTGTTGTAGTAGCCGCTGACGTTGGCGGAGGCGTTCCATGCGGAGCCGACCTCGATCCAGGTGTCGCCGCCGTTGTAGCTGTTGTTGCTGTCGATCACGAACTGGCTGGCGAGGCCGGTGTTGCTGGGCGACGTGCCGCCGGTGGACCCACCGGAGATGTCCCCACAGGCCACCTGGACCCGCTCGAGGTAGTCCGACCAGGGCCAGTTGGGGCCTGGGTCGGTGCGGCTCCATGGCTGCACCTGGCCGTGGCCGACGATGTGGTACACGTCGCGGGGGATGCCGTGGCGCTGGGTGATGCCGCAGGTGAGCTCGGCGGAGCGCTGCAGCAGGCCGTCGTCCCAGCTCGACTGGCTGGCGTAGCCGGCGTGCTCGATGCCCACCGACAGGGTGTTCATCGTGATGCCCGACAGGCCGCACTCCTGGTTGCTGTTCAGGCCGCAGTCGTAGGTCGCGCCGACGTGCCAGGCTCGGTAGTCCTCGTCGACGAGCTGGCGGACTTCGCTACCCTTGTCGTTGACGACGTAGTGGGCCGACACGCCGCTGGCGGAGTTCGTCAGCCAGCCCCAGCAGCCGCTGTAGGAGCCCTCGCAGGTGTGGATGACGACGAACTCGGGGTCGTAGCCGTAGCGGGTGGAGGTGTAGTTGGGGCTGGGGGTCCACACCGCCGAGCCATCGTCGAGGCGGGCGTCCTTGATGCGGCTGGGCAGCTCGAAGGCGGGCGCGACCTGCTGGCCGGGGAGCACCATGCCCTCGAGCTCGAGGCCCTCGGCGAGCACGCCGTACACGTCGTAGTGCACGTACTCGGCGGCGGCTTCCTCGTTCGCGATGCCCGAGTAGCGGGCGACCACCGGTGCCCAGGCGTTGAGGTCGGTGGTGTCGATGCCGGCTTCGTCGGCGTAGGCGGCGAGCACCAGGGCGGCGGCCATGATGTTGGCGCCGCGCTCGGTGGTGATGTCGACCAGCGGGGTGTCGGACAGGTCGGCTGCGAGCTGCAGCTGGCTCTCCTTGAGTCCCATGATCCCGACGGCACGGTCTTGGCCTTCGAACTCTTCGTCGCCGACGACCATCTGCATCTGAGTCTCGACCTGGCTGATGGCCATCAGCAGCTCGGCGGGCACGCCGGAGACGCGGGCGGCTTCGAGGTAGGCGTCGTGGGGTCCGGGGTCGGACAGCTCGCTGTCGCGGACGAGCTCGCCCGGGGGAAGGGGGGTGGAGCAGGCAGCGGCGAGCAGGGTGAAGATCAGTCCGTAGCGCATGGAGCGTTCCTCCGGCAGACCGGCAGAGCGGTCGCACATCAGTGTCGGAAAAAGCAGAACGCAGTGGGACTATGGCGAGGTCGTGTAGGGCTCTCCTAAGGGTCGCTAAGAGGTGGAGGGGGGGGCACTAAAAGGTGTTCGAGGCTGGTCTGGTGGTGGCGAAACCGGGGTGCCAGAACCGGGTGCCGAAATCGGGGCCAGCGAAATCGGGGTCAGGACGCAAGGTGTTAGATGTCGTCCAAGGTCCCGAAATGGGGGTCGAAATGGGGGTCAGGACGCAAGGTGTTAGATGTCGTCCAAGGTCCCGAAATGGGGGTCGGGACGCAAGGTGTTAGATGTCGTCCAAGGTCCCGAAGCGGGGGTCAGGACGCAAGGTGTTAGATGTCAGGGCCTCGAGTCCGACTGCCAGGGAACCGCGCGGAAGCGACGTCCAAAGGCGTCCAAGGTCCCGAAATGGGGGTCGCGAAATGGGGGTCGGGACGCAAGGTGTTAGATGTCAGGGCGTCGAGTCCGACTGCCAGGGAACCGCGCGGAAGCGACGTCCAAAGGCGTCCAAGTCTCGAAACCGGGGTCCGAAACCGGGGTCAGGACGCAAGGTGTTAGATGTCGTTCAAGGTCTCGAAATCGGGGTCGGGACGCAAGGTGTTAGATGTCAGGGCCTCGAGCCCGGCGGCCACGGAGCCGGGCAAGATCGAGGTCCATAGAGAATGAGCGGCGTCTCGTGGTCGCGGTCGGTCTCGTGGCGTCGAACCGGTGAGTGCTAGGGCTTCACTGCGTCGAGGCAGTGGTTCGACCGTTTCGTGGCAGCAGGCACCGATCCCGTATGAGGCGGCCGATTCGGCCTGCCAAACGTCCAGGTGGAGCCGACGCGAGGTCTAACACCTAGCGTCCTGACCCCCTCATTTGGGACCGAGACGACATCTAACACCTAGCGTCCTGACCCCCTGGTTTCTGACCCGACGCGAGGTCTAACACCTAGCGTCCTGACCCCCTTGTTTGAGACCCCCTTGTTTGAGACCTGACGCGAGGTCTAACACCTAGCGTCCTGACCCCCTTGTTTGAGACCCCGACCCCCTTGTGTGGGACCCCCCTTTGGGACTACACCCCCATCAGGACCGCGCCAGCCACGCCTCGATCACCGCGCCCGGATCGACGTCGCCCGCCACCTCCACCCCGCCCGGCCCGTACCGCACGTGACCCCGCCGCCCCCGCCGCGGGTCGAGCACCACGCCTCGCGGCCTCCAGCTCAGACCCTGCTCCTCCAGCGCCGCCACGGCCGCCAGCACGTCCCACGGGTGGAACCGACCACCCCCCAGCGGATGCCGCAGCCTCGAGGTGCCCAGCCACGGCCGACACCCGTCCCGCAGCCAGCCCGGCAGCCTCGCGAGCTCGGCCTCCCCCGCCCACACCTGCCGACAGGGCTCCATCGGCACGAGCTGCAGGGGGACCCCGCTCTGCAGCACCGCGGCCGCGGCCGCCAGATCGAGGGCGAAGTTCAGCTCGGTGGTGTGCAGCGGCCGCAGGTTCGGCAGCCACCGGTCGGTCCCCCCGAGCACGACCAGACGCTCCCACGTCGCCCCCCGCGCCAGCGCCGCGGCCACGTTCGTGCAGGGACCCAGCGCCACGACGACGCCACGGTGCGCACACAGCGCGTCGACGGCCTCGGTGCGGTCGTCGCCCGGCCCCGCGGCGCCCCGGGCCACACCCACCCCAAAGCGAGACCCCAGACCCACCGCCGTGGCATGCGTGCCCTCGATCGACGCATTGCCGAACACCGACGACAGCCCCGCCAGCCGACCCCGCCGGTGCACCAGCTCGATGGCCAGCACATCATCGACATCCGACCACGCGGAGCCGAGGGTGGGGTCGGTGTCGACCCAGATGTCGCGCCCCGACATGGCCTACTTGGCCGCGGCCGCCTCGCGCACCCGGCCGGGCTGGTCGGCGTCGTAGCCGTCGGCGAGGCGCTTGTCGCGGTAGGGCTGGGGGTAGCCGCAGCCACCCTGCAGGTAGTGGTCGCGGTAGGCGTTGTGCACGCACATGCTCACGCCGCCATCATCGGTCATGCAGTGGAAGCTGCAGTTGTCGATGCGCTCGTGGTCGAGGTTCTGCGCGTCTTGGAAGTTCTGCATGAAGAACGACAGCTTGCGGACTTCGCCTCCGCCGCGCACCAGGGGCCGCCAGTGGCGCACCGCATGCCGGCCGAAGTGCCGCAGCGTCTTGCCGAGCATGCCCTTCTTCACGATGGTGCGCACGGCGGTGCGGGCCGCCTTCACGGGCTGGTGCCGGTCGAGGTAGACATCGTCGAAGGCGCCCAGCAGGTCGCCCACGAGCCCGGGGTCGTCGAGCATGTCGACGGCCTGCGCGCTGCCCCGACGGTCGACGATGGCCGAGTAGGCCATCTTGTGGCAGGCCGGCGACCCGACGCGCACCGCATCCCACGACAGCTTGGTGCCCAGGCCGGTCTCGATCTGCTCGGAGACGGTGTCGATGGAGATGGTCTGCTTGCGCTTGCGGTTGGCGCCGCGGCCCGTGTCGGCCTGCAGCTGGAAGCTCGCCATGCCCACCACGTCGGCGTTGCGCTTGTAGAAGCGCACCAGCTCGGGCACCTCGTCGTAGTTGTGGGCGAACACGGTCTGGTTGAAGATCACGTTGAGACCGAGGCCTCGGGCCCGCTCGATGTATTCCTGGCGGACCTCGCACAGCTGCACTTCGCTCTTGTAGCCCTTGCGCTTCTCGGTGAGGTCGACGTGGAAGGCCACATCCACCAGGCCGGCCTTGACCAGGCGCTGCAGCAGCGGGCGGGTGGCGAGGTCGCCGTTGGTGAACAGCGCCGGCGTCATCTTCTGGTCGGCCACGTAGCGAACGATCTGCTCGAGCTCGTCGTGGTCGCGCATGGTGGGGTCGCCACCGGTGATCTGCACGTTGGTGCCGACGCCGTAGTCGGCCCGGATGCGGTCGATGCGCGACAGGATGCACTCCATCGTCACGTCGGGGGTGCTCTCGGAGTTCTCCGACAGGTAGCAGATGCTGCAGTCGAAGTTGCACCGCTGGGTGATCTCCAGCGCTACGCAGCCGATGGTGCGCTTGCGGCCCAAGATCTGGTTGGGCACGCGGTAGTCGGGCGACAGACGGCTCCACGTCTCGGCCAGCCGGCCCCGAAGGTGGTCGATCTCGTGAGCGGCGAAGGTCGGCATGGTGATCTCCTGCGAGCGTGCACTCGTACTACTGTGTGCCCCGCTTCCCGGATCACACTCGCGCCTCTGGAGCACGCCGTGCTTACTACCTCGTTCTTCCTGGTGTTGTCCGGGTGTTTCAAGACCGTCGCCCCCACGGTCTCCGTCGACCCCATCGACGAGCCCGGCGCCTTCCCCTACGACCTGTACGACGCCACCTTCGACGGGCGGGTCACCGACGACGGTCTCATCGACTACGCCGCCATCCGCGACGACCGCGACAGCCTCGACCAGTTCCTGGGCCACGTCGCCGCGGTGTCTCCCGCGAGCGACCCTGCTCTGTTTCCCAGCGAGGCCCACGCGCTGGCGTTCTACCTCAACGCCTACAACGGCCTGGCGGTGCAAGGCGTGCTCGATCGGCCCGACATCACCTCGGTCATCGACATCAAGCTCGATTTCTTCTACACCACCCGCTACCGCATCGGCGGCGACAAGGTGAGCCTCTACACGCTGGAGAACGGCATCGTGCGGTCCGACTTCGACGACCCGCGCATCCACTTCTTCCTCAACTGCCAGTCGTGGAGCTGCCCGCCCTTCCCCGGCAAGGCCATCCGCCCCGACACCCTCGACGCCACCCTCGATGCGTTCTCCAAGGCCTTCGTCTCCGACGCCAAGCACGTGCAGCTCGACGGCAACAGCCTGGCCGTCAGCTCCATCTTCAAGTGGTACAGCGGCGACTTCGGGGGCGAAGAGGGGATCATCCCGTTCATCCAGAACTACCGTGACGACATTCCCGACGACGCGGAGCTGTCCTTCAAAGAGTACGACTGGGCGCTCATCAAGCAGCCCGGCCGCGGCCCCGACGCGTGATCACCCTGCTGCTGTCGGGTGCGGCGCTGGCGGCGTCCCCCCACTTCGAGGGCACCCTGGGGGTCAAGTCGAACCCGGTGGGGCTGGGCCTGTTGGGCACGGTGTATTGGGACGCCACCGAAGAGCTTCACGTCGGCCCCAGCGGGGCCGTGTACTTTTATTGGTACGAGGCGGCGGCGGCGGCTCGCTATACGCTGCTGGAGGGCTTCGTCATCGGCACCTTCCAGGCGGCGGCCGAGCCGGGCGCCTTCCTGCGCGCCGACGACCCGCAGGGCCCCCGTCGGTTCTCGCTGCGCCCCCTGGGGCGGGGGCGGGTGGAGATGAACCTCCGCAACGACCTGCTGTGGCTGTACTCGAGGTCCACCGGATGGACGCGGAACCGCGCCTGGGCGGAGTACGACCCCTTCCGTGACCAGGTGTTCCCCGAGGGCTGGGAGCTGTCGGGGGAGCAGTCGGTGGCGCTGATGGCGAGCCCGAGTGGGTCCGCGGAGCGCAAGGTGTGGCTGTACGTCGAGACGACCCTGGAGGCGTCGGCGCAGGTGGGCTGGCTCGACCAGATGGCGCGCGGGGGCCTCATCGTGGAGAAGCTCACCCCGACGATCTCGATCGACCTCGACCTGTACTACTCGTTCATGGACACCGCGGTGGGCGGGCCGGGGGTGCTCGCCGTGGTGTGGTGGAACCCCTAGCGGGGGCCGACCCCGTCGATGGGGCTGGCCAGCCAGTCGTCGGCACCCACGAACTGCGCGTCGTCGTCGGTGTCGAGCCCGGGCGCGTCGCCGCCCCAGTAGTTGCCGGCGATGTCGGCGGAGATGCCGCCACCGATGTCGAGCATGTCGGTGCCGCCCTCGATGTGGTTGCCGGTGAAGACGGCGTCGGACGACGCGATCATCACGGCGACGGCGGCCCCATCGAACACGGAGTTGGTGATGAGCACCTCGTCGGCGCTGTTGATGTGGATGGGGCAGTGGCAGCCGGTGATGTGCACGTGGTCGAGGAACACGGAGCCTCCGGAGATCCCGGTGCAGTCGGGGCTGCGGGTCGGCGCCATCAGGTCGAGCACGCTGTCGGACAGGTCGAGCACACCGTCGACCATCACCAGCTTGCCACCCTCGCCACGCACCTCGAGGTAGCTGCCCTGCAGGGTGCCCTCCAGCGCGATGCCCTGCCAGCCGGTGGCGGCGGTGAGGGTGACCGGCTCGGCGGCGGTGCCCTCGACGGTGAGGGTGCCGCGCACGTCGAGGGAGGAGCCCGGCTCGGCGATGATCACCGTGCCTGCCGCGATGGTCAGCTCGGACCCCTTCGCCACCTTGACCGGCCCCTCCAGCGTGACCTCGCCCTCCCAGCGCTCCGCGTCGAGGGAGGGAGAGCCGGTGGGGGTGCCGTCGACGTCGACCGCGTCGTCGCCTCCGCAGGCGAGGAGCAGGAACAGGGGGAGCACACGAACCGTCATGGGGACCTCGCCAGTTGCGCCAGCGTACCCTCCGGCACGAGCCGTCGCGAGCGTGCTAGAAACCTCCATGCTCACAGCCCTGGTCCTGTTCGCTTGCGGCGAGGCCCCCGCCCCGCCCCCCGCTTCCCCTGCGCCGGCCCCGGCCCCGGCCCCGGCTCCGGCCGCCGCGGCTCCGGCTCCGGCTCACGGCGCGGCGCCTGCGTCGGCGCCTGGCGTGTTCCAGGGCATCGTGCTCGACGCGAAGGTCGGCGGCGAGCTGCAGTACGTGAAGCTGAAGGGCTGCGACGGCACGCGCTGGGTCGCGGGCACCCCGCTGCCGCTGAGCGAAGGCCAGACCCTGGTGACGCTCGGAGGCGAGGAGCGTGCGACCGCGATCCCCGGGGTCCCAGGGGAGCCGATGGTTCGCTTCGTGGCGCGGATGGCCCCGGCGGTGGCCCCCCTCGACTGCAGCCCGGCGGCACAGGCGGGCTACCCCCAGCTGGGCACGGTGCTTCAGGCGCACACCTCGGCCGGCTACACCTACGTCGAGATCGCCTACTGCGACCGGGTGGCCTGGGTCGCGGGCCCCGAGACGGCCCTGGTGAAGGGCAAGCTGGTCGGGCACGCCGACGGCACGCCGCAGGTGGGCTTCGAGAGCAAGAGCCTGGGCCGTCGCTTCGACCACATCACCTTCGTGCCGGCGATGGGTGCCGTCGACGGTGACGAGCTCACCTGCGACTAGAGCCGCTCCGAGCGGTCTTTCGGGATGCGGTAGCGGTCGAGGATGGTGGGCTGGCGGGCGGCGACCTCGTCGGGCCGGAGCACGACCCGGAAGCCCCAGGTGGTGCGGATGACCAGCTCTTCGGTGGCGGCGTCGCAGAGCTCCACGAGGTGGGCGAGGTTGCGGGGGACCACGCCGTTGACGGTGTCGACCAGCTCGTTGTTGCGGCCGGTGTAGCCAACGGTGAGCTCGTCGGCGAGCACCTGCGACAGCACGACCCGCTCCTCCACCTCTTCGGTGCGCAGCCCCGACCAATACTGGAAGAGGAACTCCGACGGGGCGTTCTTCCACCACTCGCGCCAGGTGGCCAGGAAGTCGCGCGACAGCGGCTGGAACACCAGCCCGCCGTAGACGAAGTAGCGCGGGTTGAGGTCGTAGCGGTTGCGGGGCGCGAGCATCGTGAACGGCGCGAGGGTGAGGGTGAGGTGCCGCTCGACCCCGTTGCGCAGCACGGTGACCGGCAGGGGGTCGCCGACGAAGCGGTCGCCGAGGAGCGCGGGCACGTCGGTGCGGAACCGGTCGAGGTAGCGGACGGTGCCGTTGTTCGCGACCTTGTGACCATCGATGGACAGCAGCACGTCGTCGGGCTGCAGCTTCTCGAGACCCTCGACGCCGCCCTCCGGGTATTGGGTGGCCACGATGAGCAGGCCGGAGTGCTCGTCGCCCATGCCCAGCGCCTTCCGCAGCGTGGGCGACTCCAGCGTCTGGGCGCGGGCCGACAGGGAGGGGACCTCGACCGGGCGCCCGTCGTCGACCGCCCGCAGGAAGCGGCGGATCAGCACGGTGGGCACGACCTCACCGATGTTCTCGGCGTCGCGGAGGCTCTGGAAGGCGATGCCCACCACCTCGTTGTCGCAGAACACCGGCCCGCCGCTGTTGCCGCTGTTGATGGCCGCGTCGACGGTGATAGCCAGCAGCCGACGCCGGGAGTGGCTGTAGCGCTGCACCTCGATGCGGCTGACGATGCCCTCGGTGACCGACACCTCCTGGCCGCCGACGGGGAAGCCCACCACGCTGACCCGGCTGCGCAGCTCGGGCAGGCCGCCCAGGGGCGCGGGGCTCACCCCGGTGGGGAAGCGCTCGTCGTCGACCTTGAGCAGCGCCAGGTCGGCGTCGTGGCACACCCCGACCAGCTCGGCGGTGAACTTGGTGGGATCGTCGACCTTCTGCACCTGCACGAAGGTGGCGTTGGCCACCACGTGGGCTCCCGTCAGGATCCGCCCGCAGGGGAGGACCACGCCCGAGCCCGTGCTCGACGAAGGCGTCTGGGCCTGCCAGGGCGCGTCGTAGTCGGGGTTCTGCGAGGTGCAGTAGATGCGGACCACAGCCGTTGCGTTCATGAGATCTCCGGCCCTCGACTAACCATGCAGCGCCGGTGTCGATAGAGCGACGCGCATGAGCACCGACGTGTCTGACTTCGAGCAGCGCCTGCGCCTCAGGCCCCTCACCAACGACGACTACGAGGCGGTGGTCGCCTTGCAGCTCAAGTGCTTCCCCGGCATGGAGCCGTGGACGAAGCACGAGTGGCGCAACCTCACCACCCGCTTCCCCGCGGGGCAGCTCGGGATCACCGCCGAAGACGAGGGCCTGATCGCCACGTGCAGCAGCCTCATCGTCGACTCCGGCGACGTGGTCGACTGGTACGACTGGCTGAGCGTCTGCGACGGCGGCAACATCCGCAACCACGACCCCAGCGGCGACACGCTGTACGGCATCGAGATGCAGGTGGATCCGCAGTGGCGGGGCTACCGGCTGTCGCGTCGGCTGTACGAGGCCCGCAAGGAGCTGTGCCGCAGCCACAACCTCGCGCGCATCGTCATCGGCGGGCGGATCCCCGGCTACAAGGAGCACGCCGAGGAGATGACGGCCCGCGAGTACGTCGACGCGGTGATGGAGCGGCGGCTGTTCGACCCGGTGCTCACCAGCCAGCTGGCCAACGGCTTCGTGCTCAAGCGGATCATCACCGACTACATGCCCAGCGACGAAGACTCGGCGGGCTACGCCACCGAGCTGGAGTGGACGAACCTCGACCACCGGCGGGTGCGGTCCAAGCAGTTCCGCAGCGTGCACAACGTGCGCGTGGCCGCCGTGCAGTACCAGATGCGGCGGATCAACAGCTTCGACGACTTCGCCAAGCAGGTGGAGTTCTTCACGGACACGGCCGGCGACTATCAGTCGGACTTCCTGCTCTTTCCCGAGCTGTTCACCCTGCAGCTGCTGTCGCTCGTCGAGGGGCGGCCTGGGGAGGCGGCGCGCGCATTGGCGACCTTCACCCCAAAGTATCTCGATCTGTTCACCGACATGGCGGTGAAGTACCACGTCAACATCATCGGGGGCACGCAGTTCGAGGTCATCGACGACACGCTGTACAACACCTCCTTCCTGTTCCGCCGCGACGGCACCATCGGCACGCAGAAGAAGCTGCACGTCACGCCGGCGGAGGCCCGCTGGTGGGGGGTCACGGGGGGCGACGAGTACGAGGTGCTCGACTCCGACCAGGGGCCGGTGGCCATCAACGTCTGCTACGACGTGGAGTTCCCCGAGCTCGCCCGCATGCAGGCCGATCAGGGGGCCCGGATCCTGTTCGTGCCCTACAACACCAACGACCGCTACGGCCACATGCGGGTGCGGCTGTGCGCCCAGGCGCGCTGCATCGAGAACCACCTGTACGCGGTGACGGCCGGCTGCGTGGGCAACCTTCCCTTCGTCGAGAACGCGGATGTGCACTACGCGCAGAGCGCGGTCCTCACCCCCTCCGACATTCCCTTCGCCCGTGACGGCATCGGGGCGGAGGTGTCGCCCGACGTGGAGACGGTGCTGGTGCACGACGTCGACCTCGAGGTGCTGCGGAGGCACCGGGCGACGGGCACGACGCAGAACTGGAACGACCGGCGCACCGATCTGTACAGCGTGACGTGGAAGGGCAAGAAGCCGGTGTAGAGGGCGGCCGCGGCGGGGCCCAGCCCCGACCACGGTCGGGTGTAAGGTCGGTCCGAGGGCGGCGTTCGGCCACCGACCACGCACCCTCCGGAGTCCCCGTGCTGATCATCCTGTCGCTGCTCGCTGCCTGCACGTCACTTCCCGAGCCTGCCGAGGAGGGCCCCGAAGGGCAGGCCATGGAGGCGCAGGCCCCCTCCATGGACTCGCTGGTCATCGCGACCCGGCCCGACGCCGAGCCGATCCGGGTCGCTCCGGTGCGTCCGTCGGGCCCGCTGTCGGGGGAGGTGGTCGTTCGCGACTGCTACGGCAACGACCTACGCCTCGCCGAGAAGCGGCAGCGGGAGAAGGATGCGTGGGCCGATGGCTCGGCGGGTCCGCCGCCGGCGAAGCAGTCGCCGCCGAGCCCGACGCCCCGAGCCAAGCCCTCTCCGCGCCCTGCGCCGGCACCTGCCCGCGCCCCCGCAGCGCCGTCCGCGGGGCCGCGGGGTGGCGAAGCAGAGCTCCGTCGCACCCAGGAGGGAGTGAGCCTCGACGATGTCTCTGGTGTCGGTGGGGTCGCTCCGCCCGTCGATGTGCCTCCTTCGCCGGACCCCTCCCCCGTCGAGGCTCAGTCGACAGCGGAGCGGGCCGCCAACCAGGCGGCGAAGGGCGACGGCGACCTGGGCGGCCGCGGGAAGCGCAAGAACGAAGAGCTGAAGAAGCTCGGCTACGTGGCGACCGAAGCCGATGCTCTCAGCGACGAGGAGGAGGCGGAGCTGAGCGTCGCTGAGGAGGCGCGTCGCGTCCTCGACTGGGGCGCGACGGTCTACCTGTCCAACGACGACAGCATGTCGCTGGCCTCGGCACAGCGCACCCTGTACGCGTTGAAGCACAAGGTGCGGATGTCGGTGAGTGAGGTCCGCCCGCACGAGCTGCTCAACTACTTCAGCTTCGATGTGGCGCCGGTGCCCGAGGGGCAGCTGTTCAGCGTGCTCGGGGCCGCCCAGCAAGACGGAGACACCCTGTCGGTGTCGCTGGCCGTGCGCGGTGCCAACCCCGAGCGGCAGCCTCTCGACCTCACCCTCGCCCTCGACCGCTCCTGCTCGATGCGGCAGGACGGGCGGATGGACTACACCAAGCGGGGCCTGTCGCAGCTGGCTGGCAACCTGCAAGACGGCGACCGGGTCGACGTGGTGCTCTTCGACTCCAAGGTGTGCACGCCTCTCGAGAACTTCGTCGTAGGGCGCGACGACCCGTCGCTGCTCGAGCTGACCATCTCGCAGCTGTCGCCGAAGGGCTCCACCGATCTCGATGGCGGTCTCCGGGAGGCCTACCGCATCCAGGGCGGCCGCGACGCACAGGAGGTCGCCAAGCGCAACAAGCGTGTGTTGCTCATCACCGACGCCGAGCTGAACACCGGCAACGTCGACGAAGACCTGGTGAGCGAGGTCGGCAAGCAGTTCGACGCCCACGACGTGCGGCTCACGGGCATCGGGGTGGGGCGCACCTTCAACGACGAGATGCTCGACAAGCTCACCGAGAAGGGCAAGGGCGCGTATGTCTACCTGGGGAGCGAGGCGGTGGTCGACCGGGTGTTCGGCCCGGGCTTCGACAGCCTCACCCGCACCATCGCCCACGACGTGCAGTTCTCGCTGGAGCTGCCCGACAGCCTCGCCATGGAGCGCTTCTACGGCGAGGAGTCCAGCACGGTGGCCTCTGATGTGCAGCCCATCCACTACTACGCAGGCACCACCCAGCTGTTCCTGCAAGACCTCGCCGTGCGCGGCGGCTCGCTGCAGCTGTCCGACCCGCTGCGGATGCGGATCCGGTACACCGACGCGGCGACGGGGGAGCCCGCAGAGCAGGTGCTGCACACCACCCTGGGGGCCCTGGTCGACGGCGACACCCACAACCTGCGCAAGGGGCAGGCCCTGATCGCCTTCGCCGACGTGGCGACGGCCTGGGCCATGGGGGCGTCGCCGTGCGGTGGGCCCCTGGCGACCTACCGTCAGCGGGTGGCCAGCCTGCTCGACGACGCGGAGATCGGCTACACCAACGGCCTGGTGGGCGACCTGTGTGGCGTCGACCTGGCCGAGGTCGTGCAGCCGGGCGTCGCCTACAAGGTGAACGTCGACAGCGACATGCCCATCGCCGAGGTCTCGCTGTCGTGCGCGGGTCAGGAGCATCGGTCGCGGCTGTCGGCGGCCGACACGGTGGCTCGGTTCCCGGACGTGACGCCGGGGCAGTGCACGGTGCAGCTGCAGGGCACGGTGCCGATGATGGCCGCCGTCGACGTGCCGGTGACCGGCGGCGATGTGCGCTGTGTCGTGCGGGGTGGTCGGCTCAGCTGCGGCTGATAGACGGCCCGCGAGAAGGGGGACGTCTTGCTCTGGTTCGCAGTGCTGGCCGCCTTGGGCGGGGCGGTCGCGGTCGCGGTGTATTGGCGTGCTCGCTACCCAGCGTTCCTCGACGTCGAGGAGGACCCATCCCCGGCGCCCGCACCGCCGGCGGCATCGAAGCCGGTCGTCGTGGAGCAGCGCCCTCGGCGGGGTCCACCGAAGCCACCTGCGCCTCCGTCGCCCTCGGCGTGGCCGCTGGCCGAGGGGTGGCTGATGACCACCGCCCACGATGTCGAGACCGTGGTGGCCAAGGTCGAGGAGCATGCCGAGCTGTCGGTCCCGGAAGACCCCGTGACGATCGAGGTGACCGTGGGCCTGCATCCCGAGGGCTTCGTCGGGGTCTGCTTTCCCGACGGGGTGCCCCCCCACGAGCTCGTGAACCTGCTGCGCTGGCTCGACGACAGCACCTCGTCGGTCGCCTTCCTCACTGCGCCGAGCTCGGGGGTTCGCTATGCGCTGTACTCCGACGCCAGCAACGAAGCGGGCGACACCGTGCTGGGCACCCGGGCCGACGGCACGTGCGTCGAGGTGTACCTGCCCGATGGCACGGTTCGCTACGTGGCACAGGCGCTGTCGAAGCCCGAGCCGTCAGAGGCCGAGGTGTCGCCCACCCATCGCTTCACGATCACGGTGGACCGCAGCTACGGCAACCCCGGCTTCCACGTGGAGGGCGACGACCTGTCGTGGCCGCTGGAGGAGGGAATCGACCGCGTGCGCTGGCATCATGGCCCCGCCGACGTGCGCGCGGCCTACTCAGATCGCGAGGTCGGCGTCAGCCCGGAGCGTCGAGGCCGCAACCCCCTCACCGGCGAGGCCATCGTGGTGCATGGCGGCCTGGTCGTTGCGAACGTCGTGCCCGCCGAGGGGGTCGATGTCAGCCTCACCGTTCGCTTCGACGGCGACCGGATGGAGTCGCTGGGGCTGTCGGCGGAGCCGAGCGAGGGCACCGATGCCGAGGATGCCGAGCGCCTGCTTGGCGCCGCGCTCGGCCAGGTAGGGGAGCGCGTGGGCCTGGCGTTCGATCCGGAGCCGATGGAGGCGTCGTTCCGACGGGGTGGGGCGACCGTGGAGCTGTTCGTCGAGGGCGGGGGGTGGAGCGTGGAGGTCACCCGCCCCTCGTAGCGGCCCATGGTGGCTGACGAGAGGCCGGCCCG
>CBDUIC010000029.1:0-68389 GCA_965367245.1 uncultured bacterium
GTGTCCGTGTCCGTGTCCGTGTCCGTGTCCGTGTCGGAATCCGTGTCGGTGTCGGTGTCCGTGTCCGTGTCGGTATCCGTGTCGGTGTCTGTGTCCGACGCGCTGGGGGCGTCGGTCGTCGCCCCCTTGGGGTCGCCACACGCCATCATCCCGATCCACAACCACCACACACCGCGCATCCGAGCCCCCTGAGCGAGCCCCTGCCTAGCACGCGCACCGGTACCGTCCCACACCTGTCGGGTTCCCGTGGACTTGAGGCACAGCGCCTCCGCTGCCCTTGCCCCCCTGCAAAACCCCAAGTATAGGTGCATGCAACACGAGCACGGAGCCCCCACTCATGGCCCACGACCCGGCCACCCTCGGCCTCGACTGGCCGGTCGTCCGCGACGCCCTGGCGCGCCACAGCCACACCTCCATGGGGGCCGAGGCGGTGGCCGGGCTGGCGCCCTGCGCCGATCGCGAGGCCGTGGCCCGCGCCCACGACGAGGTCCACGAGTGGCTGACGCTGTCAGCGGAGGGCATCGACGTCGGGGTGGGCGGGGTGGCCGACATCCGAGCCGGGCTGCGTCGGGCCGGCAAGGGCGAGGTCCTCGAGGGAGGAGAGCTGCTGAGCATCGGGCGCACGCTGCGGGCCCTGGTGCGGGTCGAGCGCACCCTCGACATGCAGGCCGAGCTCGCGCCCACGCTGGCGGAGCGCGCCGCGGCCATCTACATCGACGCGCTGCTCATCGACGAGCTCGAAGACAGCTTCGAGCCCACCGGCGAGCTGTCGACCAAGCGCTACCCCGAGCTCGCCGACCTGCGGAAGGCCATCGCCAGCCTCCACAGCCAGGTCCGCACCACCCTCGACGGGCTGGTGAAGGGCGACAGCATGTCCGACCTGCTGCAAGACACGTTCTGGACGGTGCGCGACAACCGCTACGTGCTGCCGATCAAGTCGCATGCGAAGCGGTGGGACCTCGGGATCGTCCACGACACGTCGGGCTCGGGGCAGACGGTCTTCGTCGAGCCCCACGCAGTCATCGAGCTCAACAACCGGCTGCGGCTCGCCGAGGGCAAGCTCAAGGCCGCCGAGCACCGCATCCTCGCGACGCTGTCGCGGCAGCTCGCCCAGGAAGTGCCGGCGGCGCTGCAGGGCATCGAGGTGGCCGTGGAGCTCGACATCGTCGCCGCGCGGGCCGGGCTGGCGAAGACGCTGAAGGCGACGCGGCCCGCGGTGGGTCGCGAGGGCCGGCTGGAGCTGATGGCGGCGCGGCACCCCGTGCTGGTGCTGCGGGAGGTCGAGGTCATCGCCAACGACCTCGCGCTGGGGCCGGATCGGCCGGTGCTGGTGCTGTCGGGCCCCAACGCCGGGGGCAAGACGGTCGCGCTGAAGACGATGGGGCTGTGTGCGCTGCTGGTGCGCTACGGCTGCTACGTGCCGGCGGCCGAGGGTAGCCGGGTCGACCTGTTCGACGACGTGATGAGCGCGGTGGGCGACCAGCAGACGGTGGAGGGCGATCTGTCGTCGTTCTCAGCCCACCTGGTGCAGCTGCGCGACATGGTGGAGCACGCCGGCCCGCATCACCTGGTGCTCCTCGACGAGGTCGCCTCCGGCACCGACCCCACCCAGGGGGCCGCCATCGCCCGGGCGGTGCTCGAGCACCTCGCCGATGCCGATGCCCGCGTGGTCGTGACCACCCACTTCGCCCCCCTCAAGGGCCTGGCGGCCATCGACGACCGCTTCGGCGTGGCGGCGGTGCAGTATGCCGAGGGCTCGCCCACCTACCGGGTGCTGATGGGGGCGACGGGCGAGAGCCACGCGCTGTCGATCGCCGGCCGGGTGGGGCTGCCCGAGGCGCTGCTGGAGCGGTCGCGGGCGCTGATGGGCGAAGGCGAGGTCCACCTCACCCAGACCCTGGAGGCCCTCGAGGCCCAGCGGGGCGACCTCGACCTCGCGGAGCAGCGAGCGAAGGAGGCGGCGGCGACGCTGGCCAAGCGTGAGAGGGAGGTGGCCCGGCGGGAGGCCGATCTGAAGCGGCGGATCAAGGAGCTCGAGGCCAAGGGGGCCAAGGCCTACCTCGACCGGCTGGGGAGCGCGGAGAAGGCCATCGGGCAGGTGGTCGCGCAGCTGCAGGCGACGCCGTCCCACGAGGCGGTGGCGGCGGCGAAGGCGAGCCTGGAGGCGCTCAAGGGGCTGGCGCCGGCGGCGGGGGCGAAGGGGCCGAAGGCGGTGGCCGACGATGCACCGCTGAAGGCCGGCGACCGGGTGAAGCTGGTGAAGATCGGCAAGGTCGGGGAGGTGATCGCGGTGGGGAGCGGCGGGATCCAGGTCCGCACCGGGGGGCTCACGGTGAACGCGAAGCGGCGGGATCTGCAGCGGGTGGGTGGTCCGCTGCCCCCAGAGGCTCCGAAGAAGCAACAGGCGACGGTGTCGATGGCCCCCCGCGACGACCGGATGGATGACGCGGCGCGCCACGGAGGCAACACCCTCGATCTACGCGGCAAGCGGGTCGACGAGGCGCTGGGCGAGGCTGAGCTGTTCTTCGACCGGATGGTGATGCGCGGGCAAGACACGGTGTTTCTGCTGCACGGGCACGGCACCGGGGCCCTCAAAGAGGGGCTGCGGGCCGAGCTGCGAACCAACGCCTACGTGAAAGACTGGCGGCCGGCGAGCGAGGAGCAGGGTGGGGATGCGTTCACGGTGTGTGTGCTCGGATAGCCCGACCTGCAGCGCGCCCCGGGTACAGCCCAGGTCACTGGTGGCGGGAGGATCGGCCTCCCGTGCGCGAGCATGACGCGCACCACGCCCACACCCAGCGTGGCAGCCCGGCATGCACGTCGCGGGTCCGGGGCGCAGCCCCGGCGGGGCTGCGGGGCAGCGCCCCGGTAGTTGGTAGCGGGAAGACCGGACCCGCCAGCTGGCCGGTCGCGGACTCGGCCTCCGCCGAGCGGCCCTTCGCCGACCGCACCGAAGCGCCGCGTGGCAACCTCAACGCCCCCTCGACGACAACCGGATCATCCTCACCTCACGGACACTCACAGCGCTGGTAGCCACGGGCTGCGAGGCAGGGACCCCGACGCCACCTAGGCGACGCCCAGCCGGGTCGAATCGGGTGCTCCGCTGAGCCCAGCCGGGTCGAATCGGACATCGCGACCCGATCCGCCGCACCGACCTCCTCATTCCAAAGGTTGTTCCGTCCCGCGACCACGTCGAACACCCCGCGAGACGTGCCCGACACCCGATTCGACCCCCCTGGCCGATCCGACCCACCCGATTCGACCCCTCTGGGCCCTTCGCGGCCACGATACGAGCCCACCCATGCACCAGCTCGCCCCCGGCCTCCACATCGTCGACGCCCCCCAGACCATGCTCGGCGTGCCCCTCGGCACCCGCATGACCGTCCTGCAGCTCGATGGTGGCGTCCTCGTCCACTCCCCCGTCGCCGTCGACCCCGCCATCGTGGCCCCCCTCGGCACCCTGCGCTGGGCCGTCGCGCCCAACACCTTCCACCACCTGCACGTCGGGCCATGGATCGACGCCGGTGCCGAGGCCTGGGCCCCCCCCAAGCTCATCGCCAAGCGCCCCGACCTGTCTTTCGCGGGAGCCCTCGTTCCCGGGGTGAACCCCTTCGGCGACGAGGTCGAGGTCATCCCCCTGCAGAGCATCGACCTCACCCAGGAGGTGGTGCTGCTGCACAAGCCCAGCCGCACCCTGATCGTGACCGACCTGGCCTTCCACTACCAGGCCGACGCCCCCTGGCTCACCAAGGCCTTCATGTGCTCCGCCGGCGGCTACCCCGGCTTTTCGTCCACGATCCTCGAGCGCCTGGTGATGGACCGCCCCACCGCCCGCACCGAGCTGAAGCACCTGCTGTCCCTCGACTTCGACCGGGTGGTGATGGCCCACGGCCACGTCCTCGAGACCGGCGGCAGACAGGCCCTCGCCAAGGCCTTCGCGTGGCTGGGTTCCGAGGTCACAACCTGACACCAGCCCCCGCGGCCCCACCCGACTACCAGGCCCCATGCATCAGATCGTCCGCGCTCTGTGGGCCGCCCGTGCCCTCGGCAGCCTCGCTGCCCTCGCTCCCGCCGTCGCCCTGTGGGGCACGTCGCAGCTGGCGTGGCCCGCCCTCGGGCTGGTCCTCCTCGCCGAGGCCTGGGGCGCGGTCACCCTGCACCGCTACCTCACCGCCGTGCAGAGCGGGAACGCCGGCGAGCTGATGCTGGCCAACGGGGCACGGGTGCCCCTGGCGGTGCTGCGGGCCCAGCAGAGCGCAGAGCGACTCGGCCACGCGGTAGCGGCCCTGGTCGCCGCCGTCGTGCTGGTCGCCGGCATCACCCGGCCCGTGATCATCGGGACCACGGTGGTCGCCTTGGTGGTGCAGCTGCTGTTGGTCGCCAGCCGCTGGGGCGGATGGCGGCAGCACACCGCCTACCAGGCCCTGATGAACCACCAGCCCCAGCGCGCCCTCGACGCCCTCAAGGCCTTCCGCAAGGTGCCGGGGCCACTGGGCCGGGGCATCGCCCACACCCGAGCCGGGGCCCTCGCCCAGCTGGGCCAGCCGGAGGCGGCGCTGCGCGAGCTCGAGGCCGTGTGGGGCGGCGACTACGACGCGACGGCCGCGCTGGTGGCCCTCGCCCGCCTCCGCCGCGGCGACCCCGAGCTCGCCCAGCAGTGGCTGGCCGCCCAGCACCCCGACGACCGCTACCACGCCTACCTGCGCGGGGTCGTCGCCGGCACCCTGGCCCTGCACGAGGCCGACCCCCACGCCGCGCTGGCCGCCACCGACCTCACCCACGACCTTCCGGCCTTCCAGCAACGCGAGCTCGAGCTGGTCGCCGCCGCGGCCCTGCAGCAGGCCGGGCGTGGCGACGAAGCCCGGCAGCGTCTCGACGGCCTGCGCGCCCTCGACAAAGAGGCGTGGCGGGCCCAGGCCCAGCCCACCCTGTGGTCTCTCATCGACGACGCCCGCGCCGGGCGAGCCAGCCAGGCGGTGCGCGCTGCCCGCTCCACGGCAGCCCCTCGCCCCCAGCCCCCGCCACCGTCCGATGCCTTTGCCGCCCCCGCCGCACCGCCGACGATGGCCCGCTGGCGAGGGGTGCAGGTGGGCGTGGTCCCCTACGAGTCGAGCGCCCTCGGGCCCGCATCGGAGCGTGCCCCGATGCTCAAGCGAGCGCTCGTCGTGTTCCTGGTGGGGCTGGCCCTCCTGTTGGCGGCCTTGGCGGCGCTGCTCGCCGGCGCGGGAGAGCTCGAGCCGGAGCTGTCGGCGATCGTGGTCCTGGTGGAGGGCCTGGTGGCTCTCGTCGTGGTGCTGCAGGGCGCTCGGGAGTGGATGGCGCGGCGGCTGCGAGGCAGCGGGCCCGGGATGGTGCTCGGCGATGGCCGCGTGCTCCCCGAGCAGCCGTCCTGGATGCGCTGGCTGTGGTCGCTGAGCCCCGCCCTGGTCCTCGCCGCACTGGGCGTGCTCCCGCTGATCGAGTGGGCGTTCCTCGGCACGGCGGTGTCGCTGGTGCTCCTCGTCGTGCTGGCCGCCCTGGTGGGGCTGTCGACCCGGCGGCGCCTGGCGGCGATGCGCGCGGCCATCGCGGTGCACGAGGCCGCGCCCGACGAGGTGGTGGCCATCGTGCGGCAGCAGCAGGGTCCCTTCACGACCGGATGGCTGTACCTGGCCCACCTCGTGGCCGGCGACCTCGACGGAGCCCAGGCCGTCGTGGAGGAGCACATCGCCATCCTGCCGCAGCTCGCCGAGCTCGGGCTGTGGCTGCGAGCCGCCCAGGGCCACGTCGCCCTCGACCAGCTGCTGCAGCAAGAGCCCACCGAGCTCGGCGACCGCTACCGTCACGCCGTCGCGGTGCGGCTGGCGGCCCTCGCGGCAGGGCAAGCCCACCGAGCCCTCGACGACGGCCCCCAGGTGGCGCGCCTCGCCGACCAGCTCCCGAACCGCTTCGGCGGGCTGCTGCACCGGCTGCAGCTCGAGGTGCTTCGCCGGGCCCGCCCCGACGAGGCCGACGCCTACGAAGCAGCCCACGCACAAGCCCTCGAGCGCGGGGCATGGGTCCCTGACGCGTGGGTGCGATGAGGGGAGTCCCCCGACGCAACCGATGGCTGTTCCTGCTGGTGTTCCTCCACCCCTTCGCCGTGGCGGCCGCGGTGCTGAACGACACCGCGTGGCTGCAGGCGCTGTACGGCCTCGACCTGTTGACGACCGTGCTGGCCAGCGCAGCGGCCCTGCCTCACCGACACACCGCAGCCGGCCCCCCAGCTTCCACGGTGCGCCACGACGGGTTTCGGATGGTGGTGCCGTGGGCCCAGCGCATCGAGCCCTACCTGCACGCGAGCGTGGCGCTGACGGTCGCCGGCGGTCTGGGGATGACCGCGCTGCTGGCAGGGGTGTTCCTCAGCACCGAGGGAATCCCCCGCGACCCACCCAGCGTCCCGGGGGTGATCTGCATGCTGCTGGCGGTGAGCATGGTGACGGTGCTCTGGCACGCCGTGCTCGTGGGGGCAGGCTCGGTGTGGCACCTGCTCACGATGCCCAGCGGCGAGGTGGCGCTGACGGGTCGTCGCCTGTCGGTCGGCACGCGCAGTCTCGTGCTGTCGCGGCCCACCCTGCACCGTGAGGGCGCCCGGCTCGTGGTGCGCGACAGCGGCCAGCAGCTCACCATCGAGGCTGCCGAGCCCACCCTCGACCAACTGCAGGCCCGCCTCCTCGCCCTGCCCGATCCCGGTGACGACGACGAGGTCCCCGAGGCCCTTCGGCAGGTCGCTCGACCCACCCGACAGCGGGAGTAGCAGGCAATGCCCGCGGCACGAGCGGCGTATTCAGGAGGAACCTCCACCCAGGAGCCCTTGTGGACGCCGCCCGACTGACCGACGCCCGCCTCCTCCTCGTCGACCTCCACGGCCACCTGCGGCGACGGGCCACGGGGGGGTGGCCCAGCCGCCTGCACACCTTGCGCGTCGAGCCCGTGCTGGTCGACGAGCTCGCCCAGGCCCTCGCCCAGTCGGGCATCGAGGGGCTCGTCGTTCCCGAGGTCGTGCACGAGGCCGCCTCCGCCGCCGCGCCGTGGGTGCCCCTGCCCCACCGGCTCACCGCCTTCGGTCGCCAGCAGCGTGCCGCCTACGCCGCCCTCGACGAGCTGCTCACCGAGGTCGAGGCCGCCGTACAGGCCGTCGGCGATTCGTGGCGCCCCCTCGAGGCATCGGCGGCACGTGGCGGCCGGTTCACCTCCCGCACCCGCCGGCAGAGCTACGCCGCCAACGTCGCCGCCGGCTGACGCTCGCTACAGGGTGACCCACTCCGCCTTCACGCGGAACGCCGGGTTCACCCCATCCTGGTAGACCACCACCGCGTGGGTGTCGTCGATCAGGGTCAGGTCGGTGCCGTACACCGACACGGCACTGTCGGTCGACAGGGTGTGGGACCCCACCACCTGCCCCTGCAGATCGACCTGCCACAGGGTGATCCGGTTGCTCACGCCGCTGATGAGGTCCATCCCCAACACCACCGCGCCGCCGTCGTGGGCCACGATCGACGCCGAGTGCACGAAGCCCCCGGTGAGCCGCGCCTCGCTCCCGCCGGGGGTCTGCACAACGATCTCGCCCGCGTCGGTGTCGTAGGCCAGCCACAGGCCATCGGGCCCCACCGCGACGTCCGGGCGCGCCCCCGGCGTCGCCAGCTCCCCCGGCGTGCCCAGCGGGCCGCCCACCAGGGTGGGGGCGGTGCTCGCTACCGAGTCTTCCTGCCACGCCAGCCACGGCCCGCCGCCCTGCTCGGTGACCGTGGTGTACAGCTGGCCGTAGGTGTCGTCGACCTCCCCGTCGGTGGCCTCGCCGAGCACCTGCCCGTCTCGATCGACCGACACCACGAAGGCCTGGAAGGCCGGGCTGTCGTCGTGACCCCACGAGCCGGCCATCAGGAAGCCATCGTCGGTGGCGGCCAGTGCCGGCAGCGTCGCGTTGCCGGTGACCGGTGCCCCGTCGCGGTCGGCTGCCAGCTCGATCACCTCGGTCTGCGGCGCGCCGTCGAGGTCGTACAGCCGGTAGCGGATGTCGAGGTTGTCGGTCCCCATCCCGCTGTCCGACGACCACGCGACCATCAGCCGATCCCCTGACACCGCCAGCACCGGGTCGAGCTCCGACTGATCGGTCTGGCTGACCTCCACCGGGCCGAAGGTGAGCGCGCCAGCGCAGTCCATCCGGGCCAGGAACACATCGAAGTAGCTGCCGCCGTCGGGACGGTTCCATGCCACCCACACCTGCTCGCCGTCGAAGGCCGAGGTGGCGTGGATCTGGGTGTCGGGCCCCGTCGCGTCGGGCTCGGTGATCCCGTCGGACCACGCCGCCAGGCAGTCGACGCCCGTGGGTGGGGTCGTGGATGCCGTGTCGCCCGTCGGGAGCGGCGCGGTGCCCGTGTCGGGGGTGGTGCCCGTGTCGATCGGATCGGGGCCGGGCCCACAGGCGACGAGGAAAGCCAGAATGAATGAGGTTCGCATTCGGCGCGGATAACCCAGCTATGCTGGGCTGCGGAGACGAAATGTGGTGGACCCCCCTCCTGCTTGTCGGCTGCCCCTGGGTCGGTGAGACCGCCCTCGACCAGGTGCGCGACCCCGACGGCGACGGAGTGGTTTCCTGTGCATTCGCCTCTCCCCCCTGCGACTGCGACGACACCGACGCGGCCATCGGCGCGGGGGCACCGCAGGACTGGTACCCCGACACCGACGGCGACGGCTTCGGAGCCAGCGACCCCGTAGAGGCCTGCGTCGCGCCGGTGGGCCACGTCGCGCAGAGCGGCGACTGCGATGACTCCGAGGCCCAGATCGCCCCCGGTGCCACCGAGCGGTGCAACGGCCTCGACGACGACTGCGACGGCGTCGCCGACCAGGCCGACGGGCCCCTGCTCGGGTCGGTCACCTGCTACCCCGACGGCGACGGCGATGGCTTCGGCGACGACGGCCAGCCCGTGGAGGTCTGCGCCTGCGGCCCCGACCAGGTCGAGGTGGGGGGCGACTGCGACGACACCGACGCGCTGCTTCATCCCGACACCGAGTGGTTCGTCGATGCCGACGGCGACGGTGTCGGCGGCCCCCTCCTCGCCACCGTGGCCTGCGAGGGGCCCGACGGCACCGCCACCACGCGCGACGACTGTGACGACGCCCATCCCGAGGTCTACCCGGGCCAGCCCGACGACCCGCCCTTCGACGGCCTCGACAGCGACTGCCGCGGCGGCACCGACCTCGATGCCGACGGCGACGGCGACCCCGACCTGTTCGAGGCCCCCGCGCCCGGCGACCCGTGGCCCACCGCCTCCACGCCACGGCTCCCTGGCTGCGATGGCCCCATCGTGCCCGTGTCGGGAGGCGGCCGCGCCCTGCAAGACGCCCTCGACGACGCCAAAGACGACGCCACCTTCCTGGTGGCCTTCGATCCCGCCGGCGACAACGACTACGACGCCGTCGTGCTGCAGCGCGAGGCCTGCATCGTCGGCGACCCGGGGGTTCGCATCGTGTCGACCCTCGACGAGGTGCCCGCCGTCTACGTCACCCGCGCGAGCCACGTGCTGCTCGAGGGGCTCGAGCTCGCCGCTCCCGTCGGGCTGAAGATCGACAAGAGCATCCTCGACCCGCACACATCCATGTCCCGCGTGCGCCACGAAGGCGGGCGGCTGCTTCTGCAGCAGCGCATCGAGGAGGGCAAGGAGTCGGAGGCGCGGCACGACCTGCACCACGTCGAGGTGCTCGACGGAGAGGAAGTGGCCGAGGCCAACGGGCTGCTGGTTGCACGGCACCTCACCCTGCGGGGCCTCATCAGCACCACCGTGATGCTCGCCGGCGACGTGCTCGACCTCGACATCGTCGGGCTCGACGGCGAAGACCTCGCCACGCCGCGAGCCGTGCTGCTGGGCACCGGTGATCGGATCTGGGTGAGCGACGTGCTCGTCGACCATCTGGTCGGGGGCGTGGTCGAGGCCGTGCTCCTCGTCGACGAGGCCGAGGTCGACCTGCACGACATCGAGGTACGCAACGCGTCGTATGCCGGCTCGCTCCTCGATGTGTCCGGCGTGTCCGACATCAAGGGGAGACTCGGCACGGTCCGCGCGAGCGGCCTCGACGTCGACTACGAGGGCGCGGGCCTGCAGGGCAACGTGCCGGCCGTGTCGATCTACGAGGTGACCTCGGCGACGGTGCACGACAGCGTCGTCACCGCCAGCGCGGGCCAGGGGATCGAGGTCACCGCCGACACCGCCACGGTCGAGCATCTCGTGATCGCTTCGTCGAGCGTCGGGCTGTCTACCGATGCCGAGGTCGTCTCACGCATCACGGTCAAGTCCAACATCTGCGTGTCGGGAAGGGGCGCCGAGGTCACCCAGCTCGAGCACGCCTACCTGATCGCGTGCAGCAACACCGGCCACCTCATGGGGCCCAACGTCTCGGAGGTGTCGGCTGCCAACGCGTCGTGCGATCTGGTCACCTTCGCGCTGCCCCTGGGCCGAGCGAGCTGGGACCTCCGCCCCCACCCCCGCAACCCCAGCTACACCGGAGCCTGGGCGCCCGGCTTCGTCGGCGACACCCTCGATCCGGGCAGCGGCCTCGATCGCGGCGCCTACACCGGCTCCTCGGCCCTCGTCGCCGAGCTGCACGACGCCGACGGCGATGGCATGTACGACACCTGGGAGCAGGCCCACGGCATCGACGATCCGCTGGCCGACCCCGACAACGACGGGCTCGACAACGCCACCGAGTTCCAAGGCAAGGCCCTCGGCGGCTTCAGTACCGACCCGACCGACCCCGACACCGACGACGACGGCGTGCTCGACGGCGACGACTGCGACCCCCTCAACCGATTCCGGTCCGCCGACTGCGACGACCTCGGAGCATGCCCGCAGTAGGCCCTTGACGCCCACCACCGGGGCGTTACGGAGGCCCGGTCGTCGGGGTGTAGCGCAGCCTGGTAGCGCGCCTGCTTCGGGAGCAGGAAGTCGTGGGTTCGAATCCCGCCACCCCGACCACACACCACCCTCCCGCGGGTGGCTCGACGCCCGCCAGTCAGCGATGCCGGTGCCGATGGTGCAGATCGGGCACGTGGGGATGGGTGTGGGTGACCGCCTCGTGCTCGTGAGGGTGGGTGTGCCACACCTCGTCGGGCAGCCCGTCGTGGGTGTGGGTGTGGTGGCCGTCGTCGTGGCGGTGGGCGTGGGTGTGCTCGAGGGCCTCGTGGGCGTGCTCGTGGGCGTGGCGATGGCCGAGGAGCAGCGCCAGCGCGGCCCCCATCAGCAGCGTCGCCCCTAGCTGCACGGCGAGCACCGGCTCCGCGAGCACCGCCCAGCTCACGAGCATGCCCAGGAACGGCGCCGTGGCGAACAGCATCTGCGACCGGGTCGCGCCCAGCTGCTGCGCCCCGCGGATGTACAGCACGATGCTCGCTCCGTAGGCCAGCGCCCCCACCAGCAGGGCGCCCAGGATCTGGGGGACCGTGGGGATCGCCTCCCCCAGCCCGAGGCCCAGCGCGAGGTTGGTGCCCCCCGCCACCAGCCCCTTGGCGCAGGTCGTCTGAGCGGGGGTGAAGCCGTCGATGATCGCCGTGAGGTTGTTGTCGAGCCCCCAGCAGACGCAGGCCAGCAGCACCCAGCCGGCTGCGGGGGCCACCTGAAAGCCGTCGGGCGCAGCGAGCAGCACCCCGGCCACCACCACCAGCCCGTTGGCCAGCCAGCCGCGGGCATGCAGGTGCTCCCGGAACAGCGCCCAGGCGAGGAGCGCCGTGGCGGTGGTCTCGAGGTTGAGCCACAGCGACACACTCGCCGAGGGCGCGGTGGCCAGGCCCACCATCAACGCGACCGGCCCGATGACCCCGCCGAACAGCACCGCGCCGGCCAGGCGGCGCAGGTTGACCGGGTCGCGCCGGCGGGCGGGCACGCCTCCACGGCGAGCGAAGGGGGCGGTGGCCAACGCCGCACCCAGGTAGAGCAGGCCTGCCAGGGTGACCGGCCCGACCGAGCCCTCGAGGAGGGCCTTGCTGGCCGGGGTCGACGCACCGAACAGCGCCGCCGACAGCAGGCACCATCCGACCGGCGCGACCTTCGAGCCCCCGTGCTCCACCCTTCGCCTCCGAGGGGCCTCAGCGAGGTCCCACGAAGACGATACCGTGCGGCAGCTAGAACCTGGCCGTCAGCTGCAGATCGAGGCGATCGGCCATGCTCGCGGCGATGGCCTGGGCATCGGCGCTCCCCTCCGGCGCCGCCAGCGACCGCATCTCCCAGGTGGCCAGCACCCGGAAGGCCGGGGCGGGGTTGAGCTCCACCCCCGCGCTCACGGTGCGGAAGCGGCGGAGGGCCTCGGGGGTCTCGATCTGCTGATGGTACTGGTCGAACCGTGCCTTGAGGCCCAGCTGGGGGCCCTGCTCGCCGAGGGGGAAGCGCACCCCGCCCTGGGCGACCACGCCCCAGCCCACACCCTCGGGGGCCACGGTCACCGCACCCCCGGGAAAGGGCGGCGCGAAGCCGGTCTCCAGGGCTCCCTGGCCTTGGGCCACTTCCACCAAGGTCCACCCCCATCCCTGCTCGACGTGGAGGAAGGCCCCGCGACGCACCCGCTGCACGTCGAGGTCGTCGATGGTGCGGGGGCCCTGCAGCCACCAGCCCCCGAGCTTCACCTCTTCCCGACGCCCCTGGTGCCGCTCCCCATCCGTGACCCAGGCCACCTCGCCGCGGGCCGACAGGTCTTTGCCCTCGTCGGAGTCGACGACGTGCATGCCGGCGCCATTGGAGGCCATCACCGCGTAGCTGGCCGCCACCGAGCCCCACTGGCCGCCGTCGAAGACCTGCACCCCCACGTCGCGGAAGCCGTAGGACCCTCCGGTGTAGGCGCCACCTTCGATGGGGTTCTCGAGCATCAGCTTCTGCAGGGTGTTGGAGAAGTGCACGAACTCCAGCGACGACGCCACGGCCTGCACGATCTCTTCCATCACGGGCAGCTTGAACTGGCCGACCCGCACCCGGGCCCCCGGCACATACGAGACGGTGACCGACATGTCGGTGAGCACCACCGGCGACGCTCGGGTGATGGAGACCTCCCCGGCCTCAGCGAGCAGGAAGTAGCTGACGCGCTGATCGGTCTTGGGGATCGAACCTCGGGCGCCGAGCCGCGCCCGGTGCATCGCAAAGGTGAACGGCGAACGGCCGTAGGCGAGGTTGAATCGCGGCCTGGTGCCCTCGAAGGGCTGGAGCGCCTCGGCTTCCAGCCCCTCGACGGTGCCACCGGGGATCCATTCCACCTGGGGCTGCACGAACCCGAACAGCTTCACCGGCTCGTCGGGCCGGCCCTCTTCGGTGGCTGCGATGGTGAACCAGTCGGCCGCGTGGGCGCCCGACAGCGACGCGAGGAGCATCAGCGAAGTGAGCATGTCAGTACCTGGCGTCGACGGGCTTGTCGCCCTTGGGCCAATCCGCCGCCTTGCGAGCAAAGTCGGGGCGGTCGAAGCGGGTGAAGTAGGCGGCCAGGTCGTGGGACTCCTGGTCGCTCAGGGTGCCGCCCTGGCCGAGAGGCATGTTCCACTTCACGAAGGCCGCCGCGGTGTTCTGCCGCGCCATGCCCGCCGCGATGTTGTAGGAGCGCGGCCCCGACAGCGGGGGAAACAGGGTCGCGTCGTCGGGGGCGAACATCCCCTGGCCCTCGGGCTGGTGGCAGCTGGCGCACTTGGCGGCGAACAGGGCCTCGCCTCGCTGGGGGTCGGGTGGCTCGGGGGACTCGATCCGTGGCATGCCGATGCCGTCGACCTTCTTGCCGTCTTCGATGCCCTCCGACAGCCACGTCATGTAGGCGACCATCGCCTGCATCGGCTCGCTGTCCCGCGGCAGCGCCGTGCCCGCCATGCTCCGCTCCATGCAGCCGTTGATGCGGTCGGGCAGGTCGTCGATCTTGCCGGAGCGGGCGCGGTAGCGCGGGTAGCGGTCGGTCACCCCGATCCATGGAGCGGCCTTGGGGACCGTGCCTCCCTCCAGGTGGCAGTTGGTGCAGTTCAGCCCGTTGCCGACGTAGTCAGGGAGGAGCCGGTGGGTGTCGAGGGCGAGTTCCTTGCCGCGAGCAGCGAGCCCGGTGGGCCCATCGACGACCTCTTCCACGGGCTCGACGGCGGGCGCCTCGGCCTGCGGCGCCGGCAGCGGCTCCGTGGCATCCACGGACACCCCGCACCCGACGGCGCTGGTCGCGAGTAGCAGCGCCACGATGATTCGTGCCATGTCAGACCTCCACCCCCCAACCAAGCAACGGCCGTGCCAACCGAGACGCCGTGTCGCCACGGCACTTGTGGCGATTCGCACCCTCCTGGGTCACGCATGGTGCAATACGTGTCACAGGCGGAGACCCGCGCGCGACGATACGCGGTAGGCCTTCCCGGCGAGCCCCGTGACCGAGCCCACGTCTCTGTTCGACCCCCGCCTGCGAGGCACGACCGTCGCCATCCTCCTGGTGGTTGGCCTGTCGGCCTTCGAGGGCCTCGCTGTGGCAGCCGCCCTGCCGCAGCTCGCCGCGGCTCTCGGCGCGCTGGAGCTGCTGCCCTGGGTCATCACCAGCTACCTGCTCACCTCGGGGGTCGCGACCCTCGCCGCGGGGTCGCTGGTCGACCAGTGGGGCCCTCGCCGGGTGTACCGGGTGTCGCTGGTAGTGTTCGTCGCTGCCTCGGTGGTGGCGGGGGTCGCCCCGTCCATGGAGCTCCTCGTCGCCGCGCGAGCCCTGCAGGGAGCCGGAGCCGGCGGCCTGGGCGCCGTGGCCCTCACCGCCGTGGGGCTCGTCTACCCGCGCAAGCTGGTAGGCCGGGCCTTCGCGGCCAACGCCAATGTGTGGGGGGTCATGAGCGTGGGCGGGCCGGCCATCGCCTCCGCGCTGCTGGTGCTGGCCTCGTGGCGCTGGCTGTTCCTGCTCAACCTGCCGCTGGGCGCCGTCGCGATGGCCACGGGCTGGTCGGCCTTCCCCGATGCGCCGGCTCGCGACGCCGAGGGCGGGCGGCGGCTGTCGCTGGTCGACCTGGGCCTGCTCGGCGTGTTCACCCTGGCGCTGCTGCGCGCCGTGGACGCGCTGGGCCCGGCCTCCCTGGGCTGGGGCGCGCTGGCCCTGGGGCTGGGTGCGTGGCTGCTGCACCGCGGTCGCCGCCACGCCGACGCCTTGCTGCAGCCCCGCCACGTGCTGCAGCGCCCCCTGGGTCCCCTCCATCAAGGGGTGGCCCTGCTGCTGGTGGGCTCCATCGGGCTGCAGTCCTTCGTGCCGCTGCTGCTGCGGGCCGGTCGTGGCGCGGGCGCGGCGGCGGCGGCGTGGTCGTTGCTGTTCTTCACCGTGGGCTGGACGAGCGGCGCCAACATCGGCAGCCGCTGGGCCGAGCGCACCTCGCCGTACCACGTGATGCATCGTGGAGCGGCGCTCGTCCCTGTGTGCATGGCCCTGCTGTCGGCGGCGACCTTCCTGCACGCCCCCCTGCCCGTGCTCTTCGCCCTGCTCACCGGCACCGGCATCGGCGTGGGCATGGCCACCAACGCCGCCCTGTCGCTGCTGCGCGACCTGGCCCCCGACCGCGAGCTCGGCCGCGCCACCGCTGCGCACCAATACCTGCGCACCATCGGCATGGCCCTGGGCAACGCCTTCGTCGGCGCGGTGTTGCTGATGGTGGTCGGCCAGCTCACCGGCGACATGGAGCAGCTGCGCGCCGCCCTCGACGCGGCCCCCGGCGCTGCGCCCCCCTCCGCCGCCGTCCGTCACGCCATCGAGACGGGCTATGGCTGGGCGGCGCTGGCCGGTGCCGGGGTCGCTGCGCTGTCATGGCCCTTGTTGTGGACCACCCGCGCCGCCCAGCCTGCGCCACAATAGGCCCCTTCCCCACCCGGAGTCCCCATGCCCCTGGTCCGTCCCCAGGATCGCCCCCTCCACGATGACGTCCGCCAGCTGGCCTCGGCCCTCGGCCGGGTCATCCATCGCCTCGCCGGCGAAGAGGTGTTCGAGGCCGTCGAGGGCCTGCGCGTCGCCTGCAAGGCCCGCCGCGGCGGTGCCGACGACGCCCCCACCCTCGCGCACCTGCGCCAGCGCGTCGACGCCCTGGAGCCTGAGGTCGCTGCCCCCGTCGCCCGCGCGTTCACGCTGTTCTTCCTGCTGATCAACACCGCCGAGCAGGTGCATCGGGTCCGCCGCCGCCGCAGCTACGACCCGCAGACGGCCCAGCCTGGCTCGGTGCGCTGGGCCCTCGAGCAGCTCCGCCAGCAAGGCACCACCGCCGCGCAGGCCGCAGAGGCGGTCGCGGGGCTGGAGGTGCGCCCGGTGCTGACGGCGCACCCCACGGAGTCCACCCGACGCACCGTGCTCACCCTGCAGCGTCGGGTCTCCGAGTGGCTGCTGGGCGAGCAGCGCGACGCCTCCATCCTCGAGACCGAGGTGGAGATGCTGTGGCTCACCGCGGAGAACCGGCCCGACCGGCCCGTGGTGCTCGACGAGGTCAGCACGGTGCTGTGGTACCTCGACACCAGCCTCGCCGACGCCACCACGCAGCTGCAGCTGTCCACCGAGGCCGCCTACCGCGACGTGTTCGGTGAGCCGCTGCCCGCGGGCCCCCGCATCGATGTCGGCAGCTGGGTCGCCGGCGACCGTGACGGCAACCCCTTCGTCACCCCCGCCACCACCCTCGCTGCGGCCCGCCGCGCCCAATACCGCACCCTGCTCCGCTACGCCGAGCAGGTGCAGGAGCTCGTCCACCGGCTGTCGGTGTCCACGCGGGTGGTGCCGGCCTACGAGCCGCTCACGGCCTCCCTCGCCATCGACAAGGTGGCGCTGCCCGAGGTCGCCGAGCGCAACGCCCGACGCGACGGCCACGAGCCCGTTCGGCTGAAGCTGTCGTTCGTGCACGCCCGGTTGAAGGCCACCGCGGCCCGGGTCGCCGCCCGCGACGCAGGGGAGATCCCCGGTCACGACGCAGGCTACGACGATGTCGAGGGCCTCGAGCAAGACCTCGAGCTCGTCAGCTGGGCGCTGCAGGCTGCCGGGGCTCGGCAGGCCGTCGACCACTGGCTGCGGCCGCTGCAGCGCGAGATCGGGGTCCTCGGCTTCCACGGCTACCGCCTCGACGTGCGCGACGACAGCGCGGTGCACACCGCCACCGTCAACGCCCTCACCGACGCCACCCACACCCGCCGCCTCGACGTCGACGGCCTCACCTCGGAGCTGCTCGGGCGCCGCCCCCTCGTCGGCCCCCACGTGCCCCTCCCCGAGGGCGCCGCACGCTGCCTCGAGGTGTTCCACACCCTGCGCACGCTGCACGACGAGATGGGCCCCAAGGTGGCCGACACCTACATCATCAGCATGTGCCGCGACGCCGACGACGTGCTGCGGGTGCTGCTGCTGGCCCGGGAGGCAGGCCTGGTCGACCTCACCGGCAGCCCACGCAGCGCCATCGACGTCGTCCCCCTGTTCGAGACCCGCGACGACCTGGTGCGCGCCCCCGACGTGCTGCGCACCTTGTTCGCCAACCCCGCCTACGCCCGGCAGCTCAGCGCACGGGGCCGGCGCCAGGAGGTCATGCTCGGCTACAGCGACTCCGGCAAGGATGCCGGCACGCTCCCCGCTGCGTGGGAGCTCGTGCGTGCTCAGCAAGCGCTCGCCCAGGTGTGCGCCGAGCACGAGGTCGACCTCACCCTGTTCCATGGCCGGGGCGGCACGGTGGGTCGCGGGGGGGGCAGTCCGGTCTACCGAGGCCTGCTGGCCCTGCCTCCCGGCACCGTCGGCGGGCGCATCAAGATCACCGAGCAGGGCGAGATCATCAGCCAGAAGTTCGGCTTGTCCGATCTCGCCGAGCGGTCGCTGGAGGTGATGCTCACCGGCACGCTGATGGCCACGCTTCACGACTGGCGCGACGCCGTCGACGACGCCACCGTGGCCGCCTGGTCCGCCTCGATGGACCGCATGGCCGCCGCCGCCCTGCCCGCCTACCGAGGTCGGGTCCACGAAGACGACGCCGTGTTCGGCTTGTTCATTGGCTGCACCCCCGTCCGCGAGCTCGCCCACGTGCACTTCGGCAGCCGCCCGGCCTACCGAGAGCGCGGCGCGGGCACCATGTCGGGCATCCGAGCGATCCCCTGGGTGTTCGGGTGGACCCAGATCCGGCTCATGCTCCCCGGCTGGCTGGGGGTCGGCACCGCCCTGCAGTCCGAGATCGACGCGGGCCACCTCGAGCAGCTGCGGGCCATGGCCAAGGGTTGGCCGTTCTTCGACGACTTCCTGGGCAAGGTGGAGATGGTCTGCGCCAAGGCCGACCTCACCGTCGCGCGCAGCTACGTCGAGGCGCTGCAGGGCGACCTGGCGCTGTTCGAGGAGCTGCAGGCCGAGTACGAGCGCACGGTGTCGGCGCTGCTGGCCATCCGTGGCAGCGACCGACTGCTGGCCGACAACGAGGTCCTCCGAGCGAGCATCGACCTGCGCAACCCCTACGTCGATGCCCTCAGCCTGCTCCAGGTCGGGCTGATGGTCCGCAAGCGCGACGGGGAGCCGGTGGATCTCGCCCTGTCGTCGACCCTCAACGGCGTCGCTCAGGGGCTGCGAAACACCGGCTGATCGAGGCAATGGCCGCGCTCGCTCCGGCGTACATCCACGTACACCGGAGGCACGATGAAGAACGCTTTGGCCCTCATGCTCGCCCTGTCGATGGCGGCCTGCAGCCCCCACGTGGTGGAGGCGGGCACCGTCGGGGTGCGCGTCGATTGGGGGGCGGTGCAGCCCGGCACGATGCCGGAGGGGCTGTACTGGCGGCAATGGCTGAAGAGCAGCATCATCAACGTCGACGCGCGCGTGCAGAAGAAGGAGACCCGCGCCACGGCTTCGTCGCGCGACCTGCAGGTGGTGACGGCGGTGATCGCCCTCAACTACCGCCTCGATCCCGCCCACGCGGCCACGATCTTCCAGTCCATCGGCGACGCGCGTCAGGTCGACGTCAACATCATCGACCCGGTGATGCAGGAGGCGGTGAAGACGGCGACGGCCCGCTACAACGCCGAAGAGCTGATCACCAAGCGACCCGAGGTGAAGGCGGCCATCACCGACTACGTGACCCAGGTGCTCGAGGCCTCCCACGTCCAGGTCCTCGACCTCAACATCGTGAACTTCCAGTTCGACGACCTGTACCAGGAGGCCATCGAGGCCAAGCAGGTCGCCGAGCAGAAGGCGCTGGCAGCCACCAACGACCTACGCCGCATCGAGGTCGAGGCCAAGCAGAACGAGGCGATCGCCCAGGGCAAGGCGAACTCCGCCCTCATCGAGGCCCGAGCCGAGGCCGAGCGGCAGGAGCTCCTCCGCAAGACGATCACCCCGGAGCTGGTGCAGTGGCAGGCCATCCAGCGATGGGACGGCAGGATGCCCGTCGTGTCGGGAGATGGTGGGGGGGTCCTGGTCGATCTCGGTACCATCACTGGCAGTGATGACTCTCGGTGAGCGCAGTCGGGCCGTAGACGCTAGGCATCCAAGGATCCGTACTTCCCGCCTTGCGAGCGCAATGTCGACCGAAGAGCCCCTACAAACCAGCACTCGACGCACCATCGACCTGGCCCCGCTACCGGTATTCGTGTGGCAGGGGGAGGTCCTCACGGGGTTGAATCGCGCGGCCCGGGGCTTGGTGGGTGTCGACGACGAGGAAGCGGTGCCCGCCCTCACGCCGGCCCAGCTCATCCCGCTGGCGGGGGAACGGCACGCGCTGCTCACCGCGCGTCCGGATCTCGACGGGTCGATGTCACCCCTGCGTTGTCGCCTGCGTTGCGTCGATGGGGCGGTGGTCGAGGCCGAGGTCCGGATCGGGGCCCTGGAGGGTGACCAGGTCGCATGGTGGGTCACCGCCCGTCCCCCCAGCCGTGTCCAGGAGGCGGAACGGCGTCGTAGCCACGCGCGGGCCATCGATGCCCACCACCTCGAGAGCTTCAGCCTGCTCACCGGGGGGATCGCTCACGACGTGAACAACCTGCTGGTAGCCGTCGTGGGGAACGCCGAGGTGGCGCTGGCGGAGAGCACCTCCCCGGTGTTGCTGCGGGCGTGTCTCAGCGACATCGCCGTCGCCGCCCGTCAGGCGGGCGACCTGAGCCGGCAGCTGCTCATCCACGCGGGGCGGCATCGCACCCCCGCCGAGCTGCTCGACATCAGCGAGGTCGTGCGGGAGACGGCCGACCTGCTGCACTCCCTGCTGATGGGTCGGGCCGAGGTGGAGCTGCAGCTCGGAGAGGGGCTGCCCGCCCTGCTGGCCGATCGCTCCCAGCTGCGCCAGGTGCTGATGAACCTGGTGGGCAACGCCGCCGATGCCCTCGCCAGCCTCCCCGCCGACGCGCGCCCGCCGATCGTGGTGCGCACCAGCGCCGCCGAGCTGACGGAGCCGCTGGAGGTATCGGCGCGGTCCGCTCCGCTGCCCCCGGGTCGCTACGCGCGCCTCATCGTGGAAGACCGCGGCTCGGGCCTCGAGGCCAGCCAGGCCGACGAGCTGTTCACTCCGTGGGTCACCAGCAAGCCCAACGGCCACGGTCTCGGCTTGGCGACGACGGGCGCCGTCGTGCGCCGACATGGCGGGGGCGTGCTGGTCCAGTCCGACGCCGAGCGCACCCGGTTCAGCGTGTGGCTCCCCGTCGCCGCCGATGGCCGAGCGCCCCTGAGCGAGCCGGTGGGCACGGTGCTCTTCGTCGACGCCAGCCCCCTCGTGCGGCGCTTCGCCGTGCGCTGCCTGGGCCTGCACCACTACCGAGTGCTCGAAGCCCGCGACACCGCCGGAGCCATCGCCCTCCTCGAGGAGGAGCGCGACCACGTCGACTGCGCGATCGTCGATGTCGCCGTCACCCCCGCCCCTGATGGCGAGATCGTCACCGCCCTACGACGGCGCTACCCGACGCTCCCCATCATCGGTATGGGCGGCTTTCGCGACGAGGTCACCCTCGCCTACCTGCGGGCGCACGACGTAGAGCAGTTCCTCACCAAGCCCTTCACCCCGGAGTCCCTCACGCGTGAGGTCGAGTGGGCGATATCGGGAGGGGTGTGAGGGGCGAACCCCGGTTCGGATGACGTGGGGCTGCATGGCACTCACACCGTCTCGCCGAGGGTGACCCAGCGGTGCCGTGCCCGCCTTCGAGACTCGATCTGGTCGTCGAGGTCGTCGAGCAGCTCGTGCAGCCTCCGCGCCCCAGCCGACGCGCGCAGCGGCCGCCACAGCGCCCGCACTCCGTCGTCGAGCGCGGAGGCCCAGCGAAGGATGGAGCAGGGGCTCTGCGGATCAGGCAAGGGCGGCGTCGGGGCGCGCGCCCCATACTGCAGGAAGGTGTCGAACACCGGATCCGGGTCGGCGGCGTACGACGACCACCCACGCGCCAGGCACTCGTCGGCCTCCGCCATTCGCTCGAACAACACGGCGCAGTCAGCACGGGGCCCCACCCGCAGGGCCAGCGCTCGGTGCAGCCGCGCGAGCTCCATGCGATGCGCGGCGAGGGAGCCGAACAGGTCGCGGGTGCTGCGGAAGTGCTGCAGGCGGGGCAAGGGCACGTCGGGTAGGGCGATGTGAGGGCGGGCGTGTTCCATATCTATTACGTATGGTACCACCCCTGATCTATGCAAACGACGACGCTTGGCCCTCCGTGAGCCCGCCGAGCAGGGCCACGACATTCCGCCCCAGGTGCTCTGCGTGGTAGCCGCCCTCTTGCACCGCGACCGTCGGTAGCCCCAGCCGACCGATGCGCACCCCGACCTCTCGAAGATCGTCGGTGGTGAGGGCGAAGTGCCCCACCGGATCGAGCCGGTAGGTGTCGAGGCCCGCGGACAGCACCAGGTAGTCGGGGGCGAACGAGCGGATGGCGGGCAGCGCATGGTGCTCGAGCAGCTCGAAGTAGCGCTTGCCGTCGCATCCGGCGCCCTCGGTGACGTTGAGCGTCGTGCCGAGGCCAGCGCCCTTGCCGGTCTCGGTCGGGTAGCCGGCGAAGTAGGGGAAGCAGGTGTCCGGGTGCTCGTGGATCGACACCACCAGCACCCTCGGGTCTCGCTCGAACAGCGACTGGGTGCCGTTGCCGTGGTGCACGTCGATGTCGAGGACGGCCACCCGCGCATTGCGGCGCAGCGCGCGCACCGCCACCGCGGCGTTGTTGAGGTAGCAGTAGCCCCCGAAGCGGGTGCGGGTGGCGTGGTGGCCGGGGGGCCGAGACAGCGCGTAGGTCAGCGTGCGGCGCTCGGCCTTGAGGGCCCTCGCGGCCGTATACGCACAGGCGGCCGACCAGCGGGCGGCTTCCCACGTGCGGCCGCTGAGCGGTGTGCCGGCGTCGAAGCAGAAGGCACCGGAGTGCTGCAGCCGGGTCGGGTCGGCGGCCACCTGATCGCGCTTCGGGAAGACGGTGGGGTAGAAGGTCTCCCCGTCGGGGAGCGCCTCCGCGGTGCGGTACAGCGTCAGCAGGTTGCCGTTGTGCAGCGACTGCAGCACGCCGGGAGGCACCGGGGTCGGCTCGCGCACGGCGTAGGCCGCGTCGCCCTCACGCAGGCTGGCCAGGATGCTCTCCGCCCGCGCGGTGGTCTCGGGATGGTCGATGCGCTCTCCAAAGGCCCACTCGTAGCGTGGCTTGAACGCCAGCTGAGCCGGGTGGAAGAACGCGGGCAGACGCGGGTCGCGAGGAGCCCCCTTCGCCACTCAGGCCTCCCCAGGGTGCGCCGATGCGAGCCGCTCGACCGACCACTGCCACAAGTGGAAGCCCTGCTCGTGGTAGGTCGCGAGCCACCCGTCGTTCCAGGCGCACACGGCCTCGTCGCTGTCGGCGATGCACTCGAAGCCGTACTTGGTGTAGGCCTTGACGGCCCACGTGGCCTCGGGATGGCTGATGAGCACCATGCCTCGCTTGCCTCTGGCGACGGCCTGGGCCGCAGCGTGGTCGAGGAGCCGGCGACCGATGCGGTTGCCGACGAAGTCTTCGTGGACGTACACGTAGCCCAGGTAGAGCACGTCGCCCGCATCCTGCAGCGTCAGCACCCCGACCACCTCCCCGTCGATGGTGGCCGACCAGAACTCGCGCTGCTCGAAGTTCTCCCGAGCCCACGTCAGGTCGACGGCGTGCTGCGTAGCGAGGTCGTCGGGATCCGTGAACGGCCGATACCAGTCCACCGTGCTCTGCAGGATCTCCACCACGGCGGGCAGGTCGGGCTCGATCGTGGGGCGAAGGCGAAGGCTGGCGGTGAGCGACGCGTTCATGGGGGCTCCTTCCGTTGCTGTCGAATAGTTCGGATTCGAACTAATTGGGACAGATGAATATCGCCAACCCGCCGCTGGCCACGCCTACGGCTGTCGCGCTACAAGGCGCCGTGTCCCCCAACTCCTCCCACACCCTCGGGCTCACGGTGCTGCGATCCATTCGCCGGATCCTGCGCCAGGTGTCGCGCTACTCCCGGCGAGTGGGCCGTGACACGGGGCTGGGGGTTCCCGCCCTGCTGTGCCTCACCGCCATCGCCGAGGCGCCCGCAGGGTCCGACGTGACGGTGGCCTACGTCGCCGATGCCGTGCAGCTGTCGAGGTCCACCACCTCCACGCTGGTCGACAAGCTGGTGAAGCAGGGGCTCGTCACCCGAGCGCGCAGCGAGCACGATCGCCGTCGGGTCAACCTCGGCCTCACCGAGGCGGGTGTCGAGCGCATGGCGAGCAGCCCGGTACCCCTCGAGGAGCGCTTCCTGCAGCGGCTGTCTGCGCTGCCGGCCGACGAGCAGGCCGAGATCGAGCGCGTGCTGGCTCGCCTGGTCGAGCTGATGGGCGCCGACGATCTCGACGCGTCTCCCGTCCTGGTGTCGGAAGCCGACCTGTCGTAGCTCAGGCCTGGCGTGGCCCGGGGCGACACGTTGCGCTCAAGAAAGCCGAGCGCCCCGCCGAAATAGCCGCTACAGTACTGTCCTTGACGGGGTCACACATGTCCGAACGCCACGATCTGCTGCTCATGGAACGCCGCCTGCTACGCGCGCTGGGCATCCGCCCCGCCGTGCTCACCCTCGCGGTGGCGTGCGGAGGCACAGGCGCCGTCGACGCCCCGGTCCACAGCCAGGATGCGGCCGCGCTGGAGCGTCTCGCGGGTCAGCGTGCGCTGCCCGTCGGCGGCACCACAGGCCTCCCCTCGGCCCCCCGCGTGGTCGAGGGCCAGGGGTTCCTGCAGGGGCTCGACGTGCGTGAGGGCGCGCCCGATCGCGCCGACGCGGGCCGCAACCACGACCTGCACCTGCGCGACACCTTCCAGGTCGCACTGCCCCAGGCCTGGCCGGCCGACCACGTCACCGAGCTCCGCCTGCGCCGAGCCCCCCGCGACGTTCCCTTCGACGTGCAGGTCACGACCCGCGCCGACGAGTCCGCCGAGCCGATCGAGGCCACGGTGGTCTCCGGCTACACCAACCTCGACGGCGAGGGAAGCCTCCGCATCTACCTCCCCGCCAACGCGGGCCCGCTGGGCACGGTCGTGGTCACCGTCTACCGTGAGCACGGCGACGACCTCGTGTTCACCCACGACATCGACGTCACCGCCACCCCCACCCAGGCGCTGACTGCGCCGATGCTGCACCCCCAGCTCGACGCCGACACCCTGGCGATGGGCCAGGCCTACCGTGCGTGCGCCCCCGATGAGGGCGCCGAGTGCCCGCTTCCCCAAGACTTCCATGCCTGGGAGGCCCAGCAGCTCGCCGCCTACGCCCTCGATCAGCCCCTCGACCCCACCGTGCTCGCGATGGCTTGCGGCCTCGACACCTGGGTAGAAGCAGAAGAGGGCTTCGACAGCTCCTGCTGCTACGTGGTCAGCATCGGGCTGCAGGCCGAGGCCCCCTTCCCCACCTGCGCACGCCCCGACAACGACAACGGCAACAACGGCGGCGGTGGCGGCTACTGGTACGAAGGTCGCCCCTTCGAGGTCGAGGCCGGTCGGCACAGCGCGTCGGTCGACCCGCACCGGCCCTGGCCGTCCCCCGACCGCGGGCTCACCCCCCCGGCCGACGCTGCTCTGCGGGCCCAGGTCGCCCACGCGTGGCAGCAGACGGCCCTGGCCGAGCACGCCAGCATCGCCAGCTTCAGCCGCTTCCAGCTCGAGCTGCTGTCCCTCGGCGCCCCCGCCGATCTCCTCGCCCGCAGCGCCGCCGCCATCGCCGATGAGCTGCGGCATGCCGAGCACGCGTTCGCCGTCGCCTCCGCGCTGGGCGGCGAGGCCGTGGGCCCGAGCGCCCTCCCCATCGAGGGCGCCCTGGCGCGGTCCCACGACATCGTAGCGGTGCTCACGGGCGCCATCGTCGAGGGCTGCATCAACGAGACCATCGCCGCCGTCGCTGTGCAGCGCGCCGCCGATCAGGTCGACAACGCCACCCTCGCCGACGACCTCCGCGGCGTCGCCGACGACGAGGCTCGTCACGCCGAGCTGTCGTGGGCCTTCGTTCGCTGGCTGCTCGCGGAGCGGCCCGAGCTGGTGCCTGTGGCGCAGGAGGCCTTCGCGTCCTTCGACCTCGGCGAGGCCCCCGAGGGCCAAGACGACCCACGGCTGGCCGCCTACGGCGTGATGGGGCCCGTCGCCCAGCATGCCCTGGGGCTCGAGGTGTTGCAGGGCGTCGTGCGCCCCTGTGCCGAGGCGTTGTTCGCGGCGTGCTGATCGCGCTGCTGCTGGTTGCCTGCGCGCCGGAGCCAGAGGAGGCGTCCACCCCCACTGCCCCGGTCGACACGCCTCCCGTCACCGAGCCCGTCACCCACCCCGACCCGACGCTGCCCACCCTCACGCTGCCCACGGCCGACACCGGCGCGAGCACGGGCAGCACCACGACCGGCGACACAGGCACGCCCCTCACAGGGTCTACGGGCGACACCGCCGAGCCCGAGCCAGGGCCCCAACCTGGGGATGAGCTGTTCGCCGACGAAGCCACCAAGCGCTTCGTGCTGGGCCTCGACGACACCGCTCGCGACATCCTCCGCGCTACCCCCGACGTGTGGGTGCCCGCCTCGCTCACCGTGGGGTCCGACAGCTTCGCCCTCGTGGGTGTGCGGCTGAAGGGCAACGGCTCGTTCCAGCCCTTCGACGACAAGCCAAGCTGGAAGGTCGACCTCGACCACTACGTCGAGGGGCAGGAGATCGACGGCCTCGACGACCTGGTGCTCGACAACATGAGCCTCGACGCCACCTGGATGCGAGCCCACCTGGCCAACGAGCTGTACGCCGAGCTCGGGGTGCCCGCGCCGCGGAGCAGCTGGGTCACCGTGGTGGAGGGCGACCGGGAGATGGTGGTGCTGCTGTCGGAAGACAAAGACGGCCGCTTCCTCAACCGCTGGTACGAAGATGGCGACGGGCCGCTGTACGAGCTGTTCGACGTCGACATCACCACCGACCAGGTGCCCTACCTCGATCACGACGGCGGTCCGGCCGACCTTTCTGCCTTCTACGAGCTGGCGGCCCTCCTCGACCAGCCCGACATGCGCCTGTCGGCCGACGCGGGCCACGTGCTCGATGTGGAGCAGTTCGCTCACTACCTGGCCATCAGCAGCGTCGTAGGCCAGTTCGACGCCTACCCCTACAGCGTGCCGGGCGACGACGTGTATCTGTACGTCGACCCCACCGATGGCCGGATCGACATCCTCCCCCACGGTGTCGACGAGACCTTCACCGATCGCTACCGCCCGGTCGACTTTACGGTCGGGCGGCTGGGCACGGCCTGCATCGCCGACCCCGTGTGTGAGCAGTGGTGGGCAGAGGGCCTGTGGGCCACCCTCGACCATGTGCAGGCCGAGGTATTGCCGCGCCTTCGTGCCGACCACGCGCTGCTGGTCGATGCCTACGGCGTGGAAGACTGCACGGCCGCCATCGACAGCGTGCAGGCCGAACACGACCTCACCGGGGCGGTCAGCGACGCCGCCCTGCTCGCCATTCAGGCCGGGCTCAGTCCCAGCTGCAGCACCATCGCCCACGTCGCCGCCTTCGTCATCGACCGCCGCACGCAGCTCGAGGGCATGCCGGGCGTACCACCTCGCTGATCTGGGTCCAGCCGATCGCCGAATCCCCAGCTATAGTGACCGCCTGATCCGGAGTACTCCATGAGCCGCCCCTCCCCCGACCTCGCCCGCCTTCGCCAACGCGTGATGCTCGCCGTCGGGCTGCCTCCGCTGGTGCTGTCGGTGGCCGTGGGGTGCGCCACGGGCGACAAGGCCGACTTCGACGCGCTCGACTCCGAGCGGGCCACCACCTCGCCCACCTCTCTCACCGCCGAGGGAGCGGCCGCACGCCCCGCGGCACGGGTCCTCGGCGACATCGATCAGCGCGGCACCTTCGGGGTGCGGCTCCCCGGCGATCGGCTGATCTACGACTACGTCAACACCGTCGACATCCACAACGCACCGCGTGATGCCCACGTCGAGGTCTACCTCGACGAGGTGGCGCCTCAGCACCTGATGGCAGAGGGCTTCACCCATCTCGACGGGGGCGCGCAGCTGTCGTTCCTGATGCCCGCCGACTTCGACGTCGCTGCCGAGCCCTCGCTGATCGTGCACATCACCAACGAGGCAGGCCACACGGTGCGGCAGGTGCTGCCCGTCGAGATGGTCGTTCCCATCACCGACTACCCGCAGCTCGAGGTCCTCCACCCCGACCTGCCCGTCGAGGCCCTGGTGATGGGTGCCGACTACCGCGCCTGCTCGCCTCAGCTCGGGGAAGCCTGCGTGGATGTAGTCGACTTTCACGACTGGGAGGCTCGCCAGCTGGTGGCCTACGCCCTCGACCAGTCGCTGCCCCCCGACATGACGGCGGAGGCCTGCCTGGACGACGACGCATCGGTCGGCGACTGCTGCTACGTCGTCAACGTCGGCTTCAAGGGGCAGGCGCCGGTGGCCCACTGCGAAGACCCCACGGATCCCTGGGCCGACTACACCTACGACTACACCTACTCCTACAGCGACGGTCGCCCCTTCACGACCGCCGAGGGCTCGAGGCAGGCCGACACGGTCGCCCAGGCGACCGACTGGGCGCAGGCCGCCCAGGTCGCCCCCCCCGCCGACCCCGCCCTGCGCGCCGCCGTCGTCGACGCCTGGACAGCCACCGCCCAGGGCGAGCACGCGAGCATTGCCAGCTTCAGCCGGTTCCAGCTCGAGCTGCTCGCTCTCGGCGCCCCCGCCGAGCTGCTGGGTCGTGCCGCCGAGGCCATCGCCGACGAGGTGCGCCACGCGCAGCTCGCGTTCCGGGTGGCGTCGGCGATGGCCGGCGAGCCGGTGTCGCCGGCAGGGCTGTCCCTCGAGGGAGCCCTGGCGAGGTCCACCGACGAAGAAGCCGTGCTCGTGGGCGCCATCGTAGAAGGCTGCATCAACGAGACCATCGCGTCGCTGGGTGTGCAGCGGGCTGCCGCGGGCACCAACGACGCCGCCCTCGCCCGTGCCCTCACTGAGGTCGCCGACGACGAGGCCCGCCACGCCGAGCTGTCGTGGGCCTTCGTGCGGTGGATGCTGGCCGAGCGGCCCCACCTGGTGCCAGTGGCCCGTGAGGCCTTTGAGGGCTTCACCCTCGGTCCCGCACCCCACACGACCGACGACCCCCGCCTGGCTGCCTACGGCGTCATGGGCCCCGTTGCGCAGCACCGCGTCGCGACCGAGGTGCTCGAGCGCGTCGTCCGCCCCGCTGCTGAGGCCCTGCTCGCCGCGTGTTGATCGCGGCTCTGTTGCTGGCCTGCCAGCCCGGCACCGCCTCCCTGGGGAAGGTCGGGGCCGGCAGCGGCACCCCTGCGCCCCACGACACGCCCACGCTGCCCCAGCTCACCGCCACGTCCTCCGACGGCCCGGAGACGGGCACGTGGCTGTTCCAGGACAAGGCGGCCCGCCGGGTGTTCCTCGACCTCAGCGACGACGCGAGGCAGCGCCTGCGTGACGAGCCTCGGGAGTGGGTTCCCGCGGCCTTCACCGTGGGCGACGTCCACTTCGAGCTCGTCGGCGTTCGCCTCAAGGGCAACGGCTCCTTTCAGCCCCTCGACGACAAGCCCAGCTGGAAGATCGACCTCGACCACTACGTGCCCGGGCAGGAGGTCGACGGCATCGACGATCTGGTGCTCGACAACATGAGCCTCGACCCCACCTGGCTGCGGGCCCGCATCGCCTACCAGTTCTACGAGACGATGGGCCTGCCTGCCCCTCGCACCACCTGGGTCACCCTCGACGAAGACGGCCGGGTGATGCGGATGCTGCTGTCGGAAGACAAAGACAAGCGCTTCCTCAGCCGCTTCTACGACGACCCCGACGGATCGCTCTACGAGCTGTTCGACGCCGACCTCACCCCCGAGCTCGTGCCCTACCTCGACCACGACGGCGGCCCCGACGACCTCCGCCCCTTCCTCGAGCTCGCCGAGATCCTCGACGACCCGACCAGCCGGCTCAGCCAAGACGCCGACCACCTCCTCGATGTCGAGCAGTTCGCTCGCTACTTCGCCGTCAGCGGGGTCATCGGGCAGTTCGACGCCTACCCCTACAGCATCCCCGGCGACGACATCTACTGGTATGTCGACCCCGACGACGGCCGCATCGACACCCTCCCCCACGGCGTCGACGAGACGATGGAAGACCCCCTCCGCCCGGTCGACTACACCGTCGGCGTGCTGGGCGAGGCTTGCCTGCACGATCCGGTGTGTGAGCAGTGGTGGGCCGACGCCACCTGGGAGGCCCTCGACGAGCTCGAGGGCGGGCGATGGCTCGAGCGCGTGCGCGACGAGCACGCCTACCTGACCGATCAATACGAGGCGCTGCCCTGCCACGAGGCCCTGCTCGCCGAGCCGCTCCCCGACTACGGCGGCTACACCGACTACGTCGTCGACTACTGGGAGCAGGTCTACGGCATCACCCTGTCCGAGCTGGCCTGGGGCGACTGTGCCTCGCACTACGACATGGCCTGGTTCCTCGCCAGCCGCCGCGACGCCCTCGAGAGCATGCCGGGCCTGCCCCGCTGACCGCTACTCGGCGTAGGCCAACCCCAGCCGATGCCGCTTCAGCAGGGTGCGGTTGCCCGGATCGACCTCGACCTTGAGGCCGCGGCGGAACATCGCCTCGAGCTCGGCGTAGCCCTCGCCGTGCACGACCTCCACCACCGACACCCACTGCCGGCCCCCCGGCTCGGTGAACACCACCGGCACATCGAACACCCCGAAGGGCACGTCGCTGGTGACCCGGATCTCAGCGACCGTGGGGTGGACCTCGACTTCGACCTCGACCGACGGGAGGATGCCCTGGCGCACCCAGAAGTCGAAGAAGTCGCCGAGCTCCTCCCCTGACGCCGCCTCGAAGGCCGCCTGCAGCTGCTCGTTGGTGATGCCCTGCCGAGGATGGGCCCGCAGCAGGCCCTCCAGACCCCGGAAGAAGGCCTGGTTGCCAATGCGAGGGCGCAGCATCTGCTGCATCAGGTAGGGGCCATACTCGTAGTAGGCCGAGCCGCCGAGCCCCTCCTGGTAGGCCTCCGCCAGGCTGAGGGAGAAGCGGGGGTCGCCCAGCCGCGCATCGTCGCCCTCGATCCACTTCCGCGTGTCTTCGTGGCGCTCGACGCAGGGCTCGGCCTTCTCGTGCACCTTGGCCAGGAACATGCACGCGAAGACCTCGGCGAAGGTCTCGATCATCCAGCGGTCTTCCAGCGTCGCGGGCTGGGCTTGCTGGCCCCACCACTGGTGGGCGATCTCATGGCCGAACAGGCGCCAGCCGAAGCCCTCGCCATCCATCGTGCGGTCGACGATCCGCATCGTCTGAGCCATCTGCATGGCATGGGGCGCGACCCAGGTGGTGTGGGACCACGCCGAGGGCGCCTCCACGATGTGGTACTCCGGCAGCCCATACGGTGGCAGGTAGCCCTCGTAGTAGGCGATCGCGCCCCGCGCCTGGGCCGCCAGGCCCGCCAGCCGCTTCTTGTCGCCCTGCAGCAGCGAGACCCGCACGGCCGGCATGCCCTGCTTCGCCTTGTCGGCATGGGTGCGGTAGCGACCGACGACGACGTTGGGGTAGCGGGCCTGCTGCACGCCATGCACCCGCGTCATGCGCCAGCCCCCCTCCAGGATTGGCTCCTCCATCGGCCCTGACACCGCTACCGACAGCGGGCTGTCTTCCGGCAGGCCCACCGCCACGTCGTAGGCGTAGGGCTCGCCGGTGCCGCCCTGCACGGCAGCCAGGAAGCGCTGCATCCCCGACGTCACCCCGTCGCTCTGCATGCCGATGTTGTCGACCTCGGAGAGGTGCGCCAGCGGCCACACGTCGGTCCACTGCAGATCGACCACCACCTCTTCGCCGGCGCGCACGGCCTCGGGGAAGACCAGACGCACCCGGTGGGCGGTGACCTTGGACTCCTCTTCCTCATCGTCGTCGTCGTCGGGCCCGAAGGGCTTCTTCTTGGGCTTGGGCTGTGGCCGCGGCTTGTCGACCACCGTGGCGATGGCGTCACCCTCGCGCCCGACCTGCTCGGGCCGGGCGAGGGGGGTGCCGTCGACCAGTGACGCCTTCACCCACACGAAGCTGTCGGCCTCGGCCTCCACCCGAGGCACCTCGAGATCGACGAACAACACGTCGTGCTCCGCGCGCAGCGTGACCCGATTGGTGAGCTCCACCGGCAGCACCATGCCGTTGCGCTGGTGGGCGGCCAGCACCCGTGCCTGCACGTGGGCCACGGCCATGGGCAGGCTGCGGGCCGGAGGCGAGGTAGGATCGCCCGCCACCCTCGGCGGCACGGGGACTCCGCTCACGTGGGCCCAGCGCGGCGCGCCTCCCGGCGTCACCCCGGCCGTCACGACCTGGCTCTCCCAGCTGGTGGACAGGCGCCCTCGGTCGATCCAGGCCAGCCAGCGGTCGGCTGCCGCCGGGACCGTCGCGATCCGGTGGTAGCGGTCGGCCGTGAGCAGGTCGATCAGCCAGAAGGGCTCCAGCACCGCCCCCTCCCCCATCGCCACCCGCTCCGCGGCGATGCGCTCTCCCACGTCGATGCCCAGATCGTCCCACAGCTGCAGACGCTGCTCGAGGAGCTGCGGGGCGCGGGACAGGTCGCCAGGAAGGTCCCACACGATCACCTCGTAGGGGTCGGTGGTCTCGGGCCCCAGGAACAGCGCGTCGAGGCTGGGGTCTGCCGACAACCACAGGCCTTCCTCCAGGGACGTCGTGAAGGGCTCGATCCCGAAGGCCACCTTGCGCAGGTCGCTGGCTTCCTTGCCTCCGTAGAGGACCTGGCGGTTGGCGAGCTCCATCGCGTCGGCTTCATGCGGCAGCTCCACGGCCAGGTTGCCTTCGCCTCGCACCCACACGAAGCCCACCAGCTCACGGTCACCGCGATCGTCGGGGCCGGGCAGGGTCGCATCCGGATCGCCCTGCCGCAGCTTGCGCAGCAGCGCGCCCGCCTCCCGCTCCCACGCGCCCGCGTAGTGCCCGGAGAACACCGGCACCATCACCCCGTCGGTGAGGGTGACCTCGATCACGCCCTGCTTCAGCCGGATCGGCTGGTCGACGGGCCGCGCCAGCTCAGGCACCGCCTCGAGGTCGTTCATGGAGCGGATGCGGTCGTCGGCCTGCTCGGGGGTGAGGGCCCACGACAGCGCGCAGAGCAGGGTCCACACCACCGTACCTCCGGGAGGCTGCACGGTATCACACGCTGTCACCGCGCCGTTGCAGACAGTTTGCCGTTCTCAGGGCACAACGTGCCCCCATGCCGCGACCGTCGCAGGTTATCCGGCGCCACTGACCCGGAGGTCTCATGTCGCTGCGTCTCGTCTTCGTTCTTGCCCTGGCTGCTGCCTGCAACGGCAACAAAGACAGCTCGGACTCCACGGTGCCCCCGCTGACCGACACCGATGCCGACACCGACACCGACACCGACGCCGACACGGATACCGACACCGACACCGACACGGATGCCGACACCGACACCGACACGGATGCCGACACCGACACCGACACCGACACCGACACCGACACCGATGTCGACCTGTACACGGTGGAGACCTGCAACAACAGCTGGTCGGCGCCGCCCGCCGGCGAGCTGTGCGAGGTCAGCGGCGACCCCGCCACCGCCACGCACCTGCTGCTGCAGGGCGACGTGCTCGGCGATCTGACGACCTACCACGCAGGCGAAGTCCTCATCGAGCGCGGCGACAACGGGCTGATCACCTGCGTCGGCTGCGACTGCACGGCGGAGGCTCCCGCCGAGACCCTGACGGTCACCTGCCCCTCCGGCGTCATCAGCCCCGGGCTCATCAACAGCCACGACCACATCACCTACGGCCTGATGGCCCCCGCCAGGTGGGGCGACGAGCGCTACGACCACCGCCACGACTGGCGGCGCGGCAAGCGCGGTCACACCGAGATCAACTCCTTCTCCGACCGCGCCCACACCGACATCCTCTACAACGAGATGCGGATGCTCTTCGGCGGCGCCACCTCCATCGCCGGCTCCGTCGGCGGGGTCACGAGCACGGGCCTGATGCGCAACCTCGACGACGCCGAGGCCAACGAGGGCCTGGGCGGCTGGGAGGTCGGCTACGAGACCTTCCCCCTCAACGACATCGACGGCGACCTGTACGCCGACGGCTGTGAGAACTACTTCCCTGACGGCGACTGGGTCCTCGACGACCGCATCTACCTGCCCCACATCGCCGAGGGCATCGACGCCGAAGCGCAGAACGAGTTCCACTGCCTGTCCGGCACCGGCGGCAACGGCAGCGTCGACCTCATCGCCGACAACACCAGCATCATCCACGGCATCGGCCTGACGGCCGACGACGTGTCGATGGTCTCCGACGCCGGGGCGCACCTGGTGTGGTCCCCCCGATCCAATGTGTCGCTGTACGGCGAGACGGCCCCGGTCGTGATGTACGACCACATGGGTGTGCCGATCGCCCTGGGCACCGACTGGACTCCCTCCGGCTCCGCCACCATGCTCCGCGAGCTGGCCTGTGCCGACTACATGAACAGCACCCACTACGACGGGCACTTCAGCGACCGTCAGCTGTGGCAGATGGTCACCCGCAACGCCGCCATCGCCATGGGCGCCCACGGCCAGCTCGGCCGCCTCGTGCCCGGCTTCGTCGCCGACATCGCCATCTTCGACGGCGCCACCGGCGCCGACCACCGGGCCGTCATCGACGCCGACATTCCCAACGTCGACCTGGTGCTCCGCGGCTCCAAGCCTCTCACCGGCGACGCCGACCTGCTCGCCGGCCTCCTCACCCCCGCCTCCTTCGGGATGTGCGAGGCCCTCGACGACTGCCTCACCGACCACGTGGTGTGCATCGAGGAAGACGCTGGCTACTCGCTGGCCGACGTGCTCGCGGCGGTCGATCCGAGCGCCTACGACCTCACCATCTGCGGCGAGCCCTCCGACGAGCCGAGCTGTGAGCCCTACCGCGACAACGAGACCGACGACCAGTGGCCGCAGGGCGACGGGATGATCTTCCCCGACCAGTCCATCATGGACCGCGACGGAGACGGCGAAGACGACGCCGTCGACAACTGCCCCGACACCTTCAACCCGGCCAAGCCCGTCGAAGGCCTCGCCCAGGCCGACACCGACGGCGACGGCGAGGGCGACGCCTGCGACCCCTGCCCGCTCACCGCCGGCGCCACCTGCGACTGGAACGACCGCGACCTCGACGGCATCACCAACCTCGACGACAACTGCCCGCTGGTCGACAACCTCGACCAAGCCGATGCCGACGGCGACTACATCGGCGACGCCTGCGATGCCTGCCCCGACGACTACGGGCCCGACGGCTCCTGCCCCGCCAGCATCTATGACGTGAAGCAGGAGATCATCCCGCTCGGCACCCCCGTGGTCCTCGAGAACATGCAGGTCACCGGCGTCGGCGACTCCGGCTACTTCCTGCAGCTCGTCGACGGCCAGCCCTCCTACGTGGGCCCCGAGTACAGCGGCATCTACGTCTACGTCGGCGGCGACACCAAGCCCGAGCGCGGCGACCTCATCACCATCACCGCCTCCGCCACCGAGTTCTTCTCGCAGATCCAGCTGTCCGACGTGGTCGACTGGACGCTGCTGTCCACCGGCAACCCCGATCCCAGCCCGGTCGTCGCCACGACGGCCGAGGTCGGCACGGGCGGAAGCCGCGCCTGGGAGCTCGAGGGCGTGGTCGTGGCCGTCGCCGACGTGACCGTCACCGAGGTCCAGCCCCCCGCTGGCGCCGGCGACGCCGACCCCACCGACGAGTTCGTCGTCGACAGCGAGCTGCGCGTCAACGACTACTTCTACCTGGCGACGCCCTTCCCCGCCGTGGGCGAGAACTTCGGGCTGATCCAGGGCGTGCTTCGCTTCGCCAACGGCGACTCCAAGCTCGAGCCCCGCGACGGCAACGACCTGCTCGCCGGCGACGCGGTGCTCTCCACCTTCTCGCCCACCTCGGTGTTCCTTGAGGCCGGCCAGACCACCGACGCGCTGCTCGCCGTCGGCCTGTCGCGCCCCGCCGGCGCCCTCACCACGGTGAGCATCACCTGCGGCCCGGCTGCCACCGTCACCTGCGTGTCCAGCGTGACGCTGAACCCCGGTGAGCAGTACGCCGGGGTCGAGATCACCGGCGGCACCGCGTCGCCCATCGCGGGCACCGTGCAGGCCTCGCTGTCCGGCGTCGACCTCGACGCCCAGGTCACCGTCTACGACGACCTGTCGCTGCGCGAGGTCAGCGGCTTCGAGCCCACCAGCCTCACCGTGCCCACCAACGCCACCGCCGACGCCACCGTGGTGCTGACGCTCCCCGCCCCCACGGGCGGCGCCTCCGTCAGCCTCGCCGGCACCGGGCCCCTGAGCGTGCCGGGCAGCATCGTGGTCCCCGCAGGCCAGATGTCGGAGACGTTCAGCGTGACCGGCGGCGCCACCGACGGCATGGGCACCGTGACCGCCACCCTGGGCCTCTCCAGCGCCGACCTCGACGTGGAGGTCACCAGCGGCTGGTCGGGCACCGGCATCGTGTTCAGCCAGTACCTGGAGCCGACCACCGGCAACAACAAGTACGTCGAGATCACCAACCTCGAAGCAGGCGACTTCGACCTGACCGGCTGCAACGTCAACAAGTACACCAACGGCGCCACCAGCCCGACCTCCATCGCGCTGTCGGGCACCCTGGCCTCCGGCGGGGTCTACCTGGTGTGTCACAGCAGCGCCTCGTTCACCACCGGGGGCGCCTGCGACACCCTGTCGGGCTCCCTCGACTTCAACGGCGACGACGCCCTCGAGCTCGAGTGCGGCGGCACCACCTACGATGTCATCGGCCAGATCGGCACCGACCCGGGCGACTACTGGGGCACCAGCCCCACGACGCAGAACGTGTCGCTGATGCGCACCTGCGTGCCCAGCGGCGACGCCGACGGCAGCGACGCCTTCGACCCGGCCGACGAGTGGGTGGAGCTCGCGACCGACGACGCTAGCGACCTCGGCCTGCCCAACACCTGCCCCTGATGCAGCGGCGGCGTGCCGTGCTGGCGCTGGTCGTCGTGCTCGGCGCGCTGCTCGCGCTGTGGGTGGTCTCCTCGGGGACTTCGTCGGGGCGGGCCTCGGCGAGCCCGGCCGAGCGAGGCTGCGGGCTGGCCCCCTTGCCACCGCGACCGGTGTCGTCCACCACACCGCAGCCCCCCGCGCGGGTGCCCGTTGGCCCGGTAGCGGAGGCGGTGGCGACGGCCCCTTCCGCGCCGCCTGCCCCTGGCCCGGAGCCGTCAACGGCTGCAGAGTCACCATCGCCGCCGCCGCTGGCCGTGGCGAGCACGCCCGAGGTCCACTGGGTGACAGGCCCGCCGACGATGGGCGCGGTGGTGGCCGTCGACTACGACCCCGCCGGGCAGGTGCTGCTGCGCGACGCGGCAGGGCAGGTGTTCCGCGGGCCGCGCGAGGGCCCGTGGGAGGCCCTCGCCACCGGGCTGCGCGCCGCTGAGGTGGTGAGCGGTCCGCTGCTGCTCGCGGGGGGCGAGATCGTGGTCCCCACCAAGGGAGCGATGGCCTTTGCCGGGCCGTGGGTCGCTCCCTTCGGCGCGGTCGCCCGCCACCCCGACGGGCGCCTCGCCGTGCGGAGCGACGATGTGACCGCGAGCCGGCTGCTGGTGGGCGAAGCGCGGGAGCAGGCCCCCATGGAAGCCGTCGCGGTGGTGCCCCGCACGCTGCGCGAGCTGGGGTGGAGTGTCGACGGCACGCAGGTGGCAGGGCTAGACGCGAGCGAGCTGGTGGTGATCGACCTGGCGACGGGTGAGCTCGAGCGGCAGGGGCCGGTGGCCGCCCGGCCGGTCGCGACGGCGGATGGCTGGTGGGGGCTGCGGGGCGAAGAGCTGGGTCCACCCGAAGGAGCGCGCTGGGAGGGGGTCATCGCCCCTGCCAACGGGCGCATCGGCGTCACCGACGACGGCACCTGGCTCGCCATGCCGCTGTCGGGGGGAGGGCTGGGGGTCGGGGCGGTCGATGCGACGTGGCGCCACGAGCTGGTGGTCGGGGGCACTGTGGCAGCGGTCGACGTGTTCGTTCGCGGCGACCGGATCGAGGCGATCGTCGCGTCCACCGGCGGGGAAGGCGATCGCGTCGGCTGGCTCGACGTGTCTCGCGCCAAGCCCGACAACGACGACCAGCAGCGCAAAGAAACGCGCTGAGCCTTCAGCGAGGCCCCCTCGGATCCGAGGATAGGTCATGTCTGTCGCGGCCTTGCACAGCGCGCCTCCTGCCGAGGCGCTCGCCTGCCTCACCCCCCTCCTCCGGGGCGACCGCGACCCCGTGGTGCTGTGCACCCCCGACGGCGCCGTGCACTACGCGAACCCTGCAGCGGCTCGCTGGCGCCTCGACGCCGAGCTCACCGAGGTCCTGACCACCGCCTGCCGCAGCCCGTCCCAGGCCGTCGCCTGCCGCCGCGGGGAGGTGGTGGCAGAGCGCCTGCCCAGTCCCGAGGGGCTGTTCCTGGTTCGCTTGCATCCCGAGGTGCTGGCCACCCACCCCCTCGACCTCATCCACAAGCTGCAGCAGCTCACCTCAGAGCGCCGCATGCCGATGGAGCAGCGGCTCGCCGCCCTCCTGCGCCTCGGTGTCGAGCACTTCGGGATGGACCGCGCCGTGCACACGCGCATCGACGGGCGCTTCCGGGTCATCGAGCGGGTCTACGACCCCACCTCGCTCCTCAGCGTCGACGACGAGCATCCCCTCAAGCAGACCTGGTGTCGCCACACCATGCGGGCCAACGGCGCCTTCGGAGTCCACGACATCCCACGCAGCGAGCACCGCGACGAGCGCTGCGCCAAGCGCTTCCCCTATGGCGCCTACCTGGGGGCTCCAGTGTTCGTCGACGCCGTGCGGATGGGCACCCTGGCCCTGACCAGCGACGCGCCCCGGCAGCGGTTCACCGACAGCGACCTGGCCCTCATCGGGCTGCTCGCGCAGTGGGTCGGCCAGGAGCTCGCCCGACAGCAAGACGGGGAGCGCTACGAGGCGGTGCAGGAAGAGCTGACCCGGGTGGCACGCACCGATGTGTTGACGGGACTCCCCAACCGCCGCGCGCTGCTGGAGGCGCTGCACTGGCAGGTGGCCTATGCCCGACGCGCCCGCCACAGTCTGAGTGTGGTCCTCTGTGACCTCGATCACTTCAAGGACGTCAACGACCGCTACGGCCACGAAGGCGGCGACCGGGCCCTGCAGGCCTTCGCCGAGGTGTGCCGGCAGGTGAAGCGCGAGACCGACCTGGCTGGGCGCTGGGGCGGCGAGGAGTTCCTGCTGGTGCTTCCCGACACGGGCGTCGATGGCGCTCGGGTGTTCTGCGAGCGCTTGCTGGAGGCGGTGCGTGAGCTTCGGGTGCAGATGCCCTGTGGGGCGGTCGCCGAGCTGCGCGTGAGCCTCGGCGCGGCGCGACTGTGGGCCACCGAGACCGAGGAGGCGGCCATCAGCCGAGCCGATGCGGCCCTGTATGCCGCGAAGGCGAGAGGCCGCGATCAGGTGATGGTCGACGAAGGGGCCACCCCGGTAGCGCTACCTCGAAGCGCGGCGCCCACGCCGTGAGCGCTGCGGAAGGGGCCTACTCGTCGTTCTCAGGCAGCAGCGTGGTGCCGTAGCGCAGCGAGACCTCGACCATGCGCTCACGACTGGGCAACGGATGGTCTTCGGGCGGGAGCTCGAACCTCGGCGCCGGCTCGGAGATCTCTTCGTGGAACCCCTCGAAGCCACCGGGGGTCAAGATCTCGATGAACCGCGCCTGCTCGCTCTCCACACGGAACCAGTGCGGAATGCCGCGAGGAGCGAAGGCGAACTCGTTGGCCCGCAGCTCCAGCGAACGATCCCCCACCCGCAGCGACAAGTGCCCATCGAGCACGAAGAACCCCGTGTCTTCGCGCTCGTGGCAATGGTGGGGAGGGCTGAAGCCCTTGCGGCACACGCGCACGATCACGCTGTAGGCTCCGCCAGTGTCGCCAGAGGAAGCAGCCAGGCGGTCGAGCGTTCCCAAGAACCAGCGGTTGCGACCGTCTTCACTGACCATGGCCCCTCCTCGAAGCTGCCCACCCTGGCGGCGTAGGCAATGGCGACGCCCCAAGGCCTAATGCATACACCCCGACAGCCCCACCACAATTCCCCTACTTCTTGCCAGGGTCGCCAACAGGGCGACCACAACGACGCAGGCGCTTGGGCCGGCTTCCTCCTCGGCACCCGCAGAATGGACCGCCGTAGCAGTTGACAGCCAGGGCTGCACGCCCGACCATGCCCCCTGCGAACCACCGACCCCCACGTCTCTCGGGAGCTCTGCCATGCGAAAGGTGTCCGATATCTTCAACCCAGATCACTGGACGGAAGTCGCCGGCTTCGAGCATCTGACCGACGTGACCTACCATCGCTGCAAGCATCACGGCACGGTCCGCATCGCCTTCGACCGCCCCGAGTGTCGCAACGCGTTCCGCCCGCGCACGGTCGACGAGCTGTTCCAGACCCTCGAGCATGCCCGCATGACGAGCGATGTCGGGTGTGTGCTCGTCACGGGCAACGGCCCCTCCGCCAAAGATGGCGGCTGGGCCTTTTCCTCAGGCGGCGACCAGCGTATCCGCGGGAAAGACGGCTACAAATACGAAGGTAGCGACGGTGAGGTCGACGCCGCCAAGCTCGGCCGCCTGCACATCTTGGAGGTGCAGCGCCTGATTCGCTTCATGCCCAAGGTCGTCATCGCGGTGGTGCCCGGGTGGGCTGTGGGCGGCGGTCACAGCCTGCACGTGGTCTGCGACATGACCATCGCCAGCAAGGAGCACGCCCGCTTCAAGCAGACCGATCCCGATGTGGCGAGCTTCGACTCGGGCTACGGCTCGGCCTACCTCGCCCGCCAGTGCGGCCAGAAGCGCGCGCGGGAGATCTTCTTCGTCGGGCTCAACTACTCGGCCCAGGATGCCTTCGACATGGGCATGGCCAACGCCGTCGTCCCCCACGAAGACCTCGAAGACTTCGCCCTCGAGTGGGCACGCGAGATCAACACCAAGTCGCCCACCGCTATGCGCATGTTGAAGTTCGGATTCAACGTGGTCGACGACGGCATGGTCGGTCTGCAGCTGTTCGCAGGGGAGGCAACCCGCCTCGCCTATGGCACGGAAGAAGCCCGTGAGGGTCGCGACGCCTTCGTGCAGAAGCGCACACGCGACTTCAGCGGCTTCCCCTGGCACTACTAGAGGGCCAACCCCTAGAGGGCCCACCCACGCCGCTCACCTTCCCACGCCCCCTCCGCCCCCTCCGTACGGGGAGGGGGGCAGTCAGGGCAGCGCAGAGCGACCGCATCGTGCCGACCGCCACCGGGCCAGGCCTACAGCAGGATTCCTAGCGCCAGGCCGGCCGTGATGACGATCAGGATCGCCACCACCACGACACCGACGCCGAGGGCGAGGGGCAGCCAGTTCGACTCGGTGGCCCCCACGTCGGGCGGCGACGCCATCGCCACCGTCGGCGCATCCCCCCGCTCGCGCTCGATCAACCGGACCGCATCCGCGTTGAGGATGCCCGACCGGTAGTCGGCGGGCGGCAACGAGGCCGACTCATGGTCTTCCGCAGGCCAGCTCATGCCGATGACGTTGGCCAACGACTGCTCTGACACCACCGCCTTGGCCACGATCACGGTCGTGTTGTCGACCAGGCCGCGCTCCTTGGCCTCCTGTAGGAGGCGATCCGCGAGCTGCTGCACGTCGTCACCGACGAGCATCTCAGGGATATCTTGCACCGGGATGCTGTCGGTGAGGCCGTCGGAGCACAGCACGATGTAGTCGCCTTCCATCAGCGACCACCGCTCCAGCAAGCCCGGCTTGACCAGCTCATCGTCGTTGCGGCCGCCCAGGGAACGCTCCAGCAGCCGCCCCATGGGTGAGTCGCGCGCACTCTCCTCGGTCATCAGCCCCTGCTCGATGAGCTTCTGCACGACACGATGGCTGCGATTCTGTGTGTGGACTTCGCCCTCACGCACGAGCATCACCGTGGAGTCGCCCACCCAACCGATGGTCACGCGGCCCTGCTGCACGTAGGCAAGGGCGGCGGTCGTTCCTGGCGTCTTGCCCGACGTGTCTTTCTCGATCAGCTCCTTGAGCTTCTCGTCGGCTCGTCGAATGCCGCTGAGCACCGCGTCATAGGCCGGATCGGAGTTGTCGATCAGCCGGTCGGCCAGCACGCGAATGGCCACCTGACTGGCTTCGTCGCCTCGGCCCATGCCGCCCATGCCGTCGCACACCATCAGCAGCTGCCCGCCGTCACGGGTGCTCTCGACCAGCCAGCTGTCTTCGTTGTGGCTCTTGGGGCCCACATCCGTGACACCAGAGGCTACGAGCGAGAGCAAGCGGCTCCCAAGGCTCTGCGCCGTCGACTGCATCCTGCTCAACCCCGTCTGCGCGCAAGTGACAGCAGCACCATACCAAACTTCGGGAGCAGGCTGGCTGTCTGGGTGCTCACTGGAGCAACAACGCGGCCAAGACAACCACACAAAGGAGGATAAGTCCCCCCAACCCTGCGAGGGCCAGTGGCAGCCCCCACGCCATCAAACCGTGCGCTTCAGAAACCGCGGGGCCTTCGACGGCGAGGCTGTCGAGGTTCGCGGGGCGCTCACGGATGTCAGAACCGTAGTCTTCGTCGAGATCGAACGACACGGACCCGACATCCCAGGAGCCGCCCAGCACATCCGAAGCGCCGGACTCCTCCTCGGGGGCCACACGGGCCACGATGCAGGTGACATTGTCGTCGACGTGCCGCTCCAGAGCGAGGGCGATGAGCTTGTCGGCCGCGCCGTCGGGATCGTCGTGGGCCGACACGATCTGCGCGATCTCGTCGAGCTCGACGAAGTCGGTCAGACCATCCGAGCAGAGCACGAAGCGGTCTCCCATGAGCAGCGGCACCGGCGGACGAACCTCCGGCTCTACCGGGTCGCCTTCGTCGCGCCCACCCAGGCTACGCGACAGATAGTGCCTCATCGGGGAGGTCTTGGCCTGCTCCTCGGTCATGGAGCCCGAGTCGATGAGATCCTGCACCATGCGGTGCGGCCGAGACCGCTGTGCCACGCGGCCGTCGCGAATGAGCAGGATGCTGCTGTCGCCCACCCAGAACATGTGGGCGAGGCCCTCACGAATCACGACGCAAGCACATGTGGTACCTGGTTTGCGGCCGTCTTTTGCGTCGAATGAGCGCATCACCTTCAAGTCGGCCTGGTGCACGGCAGACTTCGCCACCGACAAGGCATCACCGGCCTCGTCGTTGGAGATCCACTCCACCAACAAGTCGAGGGCCGCACGAGAAGCCTTGTCTCCCGACCCCATGCCGCCCATGCCGTCACACAACACGAGCAGAGCGGCCCCGCTGCGGGTTTCCGCTACGGCGAAGCTGTCTTCGTTGACGTGGTGCTTGGTGCCCAGGTCGGAACGGCCCACCGCACGAACCACCGCCTCACCAGAGAGCCCTGGTGGCGGTCGCATGATCGCGCTCGACGGCTCTTCAGTCACCAGTCACAACTCCTACACATAAGCTACCAGAACCAGACCGCGGCGACGACTACGGAGTGCGAAGCCGCCTGCTCGCGGCCAGAAGTCGGCTCACGGCGCGACGAACCGCGCAATCAGATCGGCAGGAGGATCGCATCGCTTCATGGTACGCGGGTCGACGAAGACGTGCACCGTGTGCCCTACCGCCGCAGGCGCAGCGCCGTTCATGAGCCGGTACCCGACCGTGATCTTCGAGCCGGATGCTTGGGTCGCGACAATGGCACACCGTGCCGAGTCGCCAAACCGAAGCGGCGCCATGTAGTCGGCCTCGGCGTGCACCAGCGGCGCTGCCCACGCCCGGGATCTCAGCACCTCGGGAAGCGGGTGGCCGCAGTGGGCCAGGTAGCCCACGTAGGTGTCGTGGAAGTAGTCGAGCACGCGGGCAAAGAACACGATCCCAGCCGCATCGATGTGCTGGAACGGCACCAGGAAGTCGTGCTCGAAGCGAGCCGGCGCCTCGAGCAATGACGCGCGGTCGAGCCCGCTCAAGGGTGCGGAACCGGCTGGCGCGGCGGAGCCGGCATGGGCGTTCCCGAACCCGGGATGGGCCGGTGATGACGGGGACGCCGCCGGTTCTCCGTCATACGCCGATAGAAGTCGAGCACATGGTAGCGGTCATCGCGCCCCATCTGCCGGATGGCAGCTCGGGGATGCAGGTTGAGCCACCCCGTGATGGCGTAGGGGCTGTGGTAGCCGAAGCGGAGCTCGTCGCGCAGGTCGGCGTAGTCGGGAATCAGCTCCAGGATGGGCTCGACGTCGTAGCGCTCGTCGTCGAGGTACATCAACAGCAGCTCCAGCGGGCAGTTGCCTGCGCCTCGGCCTACCCCGTGGATGGTGGCATCGATGATGTCGGCCCCTTCCTCGATGGCGACCACGCTGTTGGCAAACGCCGTCTGCTGGTTGTTGTGCAGGTGCACCCCCAGCAGCTGGTCTGGCCGCAGCCAGTTCTTGTATTTGCGGATGAGGTAGCGGATGTGGTGCGGGTAGAACGCGCCGAAGCTGTCGACGAGGGCCACGTTGGGAATGGTGCTGTCGTGCAGCTGGCCCAGGAAGTCGTCGACCTGACGCGGGGTGCACTGGCTCACCGCCATCACGTTGCACATCACGTCGTAGCCGAGATCCTGTGCGTGCTCGAGCATGCGGATCGTCTCGGTGACGTCTTTGGCGTAGCAGGCGCACCGGATCATCCCGACCAGCGACTCCGATCGAGGCACGAGGTCTTCCACGTCGAATCGGCCGAAGTCGGTCATCGTGGTGAGGGTGATGCCGTTGCCATCGGCCACCTCTCGCAGCACGTCTTCGTCGCAGTAGCGCCAGGGCCCCACTTTCTCCCGGTCGAAGGCGCCCTCCGTCGTCTTGTAGCCGATCTCCATGTACTCGATGCCGGACCGCTTCAGCGCGTTGAAGGTCTTGGCGACGAGCTCCTTGGAGAACTGCCAGTCGTTGCAGCACCCCCCGTCGCGAATGCTGCAGTCGAGCACCTTCACTTTGTGACGACGGTCAGTCATCAGACCGTCTGGGCAGCACTTGACACGGTAGTCCAATCCCACGGGGGCCTCCAGAATGGGATGAGCATGGTAGCTCAGCTGCGGTCTTCGACCCGTTTCAGCGAGCCCCGTCGACGATCGCTACCAACCCAGACTGCGCCATTGGCAAGTCGCAGTCGACACAAGCCACGGCGTGCTCACCCGGACCGCTCAACGCAACCGCCGTGAACTGCCGGCCCTCCCCCGGGGCAAGGGTGAGATCAGGAAGCGGCCCGCCATCGTCACCAAAGGGCAGCCCGCCGAAGCTCAGCGTGTGGGACGACGACGTCATGTTGTAGACGTTGAGGCGCACGTCGTTGCCGACCGTCAGGCTCAGCGTGGGCGCCGTGAACGTCTGGGTGAGGAACTCATTGGGAGGGCCGCCGTGACGCACACCCTCCGGGGTGTAGGCCTGGATGAGGCGCTGGGCCAGCAACAGGGTGAAGCCCGGCTCGGCCGCCACCATCCGCGGGCAGCCAGTGCTCGTGCCAACCTGAACGGCACACTCGTTCACCATGACCGCACTCGCATCCGGCTCGAACAGGATCAGGTTGAAGTGCTCGTCGAGGTCGTTGACGGGGAACGCCGCCGGGTCGCGCACCGTCACCAGACCCGTGAGACCCAGCCCCTGCTTTCCCTCGGCGTGGTAGGCCGAGACGGTCGGCGTCGAGGTGCGGAGCACGGTGGTCTGGGAGTCGTTGACCGCGATGTCGGGGGCATCGACGACCTCCACATCCGCTGCGGTCAACCCCACCGTCTCCGTGGTGTTGTTCTGCAGCTGGAAGTAGATCTGGTGGACATCCTCCGCGACCAGGGTCGGACCGAGCAGGCTGCCGGCACCGAAGGTGTAGCCATCCAGCTCCATCAGCACCTGGCCATCCAGGCTCTGCTGCGACGACAGGCCCTCGTCCACAAAGGAGGTGTACAGCCACAGAGGAAGCCCCGACCCTTGCCAGCCCGTATCGGCGGTCATCGTCACCATTGAAGGAGGGGGGCTGGTGCTCCGGTCGCAGCCGGAGGCAAGGGCTCCGAACACCACCAAGGCGGCAATCACACAATCAGCTCGTCTCACGGTGCTCCTCCGAGGATCCGTGGACGGCTACTCGCTGACCACGATCGTATGGCTCGACCCCGATGAGGTCATCGACATCCGCGGGTTGCCCTTGCTGTTGGCCACGACCGCGAGGTTCCCCTTGCTCTCCAGGATCTTGATCGACTCGACCAAGGGGTGCCCCACCGGGATCGTAGACGTTCCCATCCCCGAGGCGCCACCACGGAACGTCACCCGGTATTGCTTGGGGTAGTCCGACGACGCGTTCTCCGCTGCGAAGTGCAGGGGGCGAACCTTGCCGTTGTTCATCTTCAGCGTGATGCGAACGTCGCTGCCCTTGTCGACCTGGATCTCCTGCAGCACGACGGCTGCCTTGGGAACAGGGGCCGGGGCCGGGGCCGGCACGGGGGCCGGAGCAGGGGACGGCGACGGCGACGGTGACGGCGACGGCGATGGGGACGGTCGTGGAGCTGGCGCCGGCTCGGGCTCCGGCTCGGGCACGGGCTCCACCAGCACAACGGGATCGTCGTCACCCATGGTGGCCACCTGGTAGACCACGGCGACGACCAGCACTGCGAGCACGCCCAGCAGCATCACCAGGGTCGCGATCATGCCCAGCTGCAGCCACGGCTTGCGGGGCGGCGGGCCGTCGAAGGTCGCGATCGTGACCGACACGAACTCGCTGGGCGGCACGCCGTAGCACTCTTCGAGGTCTTCGAGTAGCTCGCCCACCGACTGGTAGCGGTCATCGGGGTTCTTCGCGAGACACTTCTGCACGACCGCCTCGAGGCCGGCAGGGACCACCAGCTCGGGCCTCTCTTCCTTGAACTCGGGAACCGGGGCGTGCAGGTGGGCTGCGATCGTCTCCGTCGCCACCGAGCTCTTGAACGGATAGGCGCCGATGATCACCTTGTAAAGGACGATCCCGAGCGCGTAGATGTCGGTGCGCTCATCGATGTGACCACCGGTGATCTGCTCCGGAGCCATGCAGCTCACCGAGCCCAGAATGAGGCCGTGGGCGGTGAGCTTGTCGTTCTCTGCGAGGTGCACGAGCCCGAAGTCGACCACCTTCACGACATCTTCGCCATCGACCTGGCGCACGAGGATGTTCTCGGGCTTGATGTCGCGGTGGACGATCCCGGCACTGTGGGCGAACTTGAGGGCGCGCGATGTCTGGATCAGCAGGCCGATGCCCCGCTTCGGTTCCAGTGGACCCTGCTTGGTGAGCCGCCCGAGATGAGCGCCCTGCACGTACTCCATGGCAAGGAAGTACCAGCCGTCGTCTGTCTCGCCGTAGTCGAAGACGGTGACGATGTGGCGATGGTTGAGCTTGGCGAGAGACTCGGCTTCGCGCTTGAAGCGCTCCACCATGGCCACACCACCCTCGGCGGCGCTCTCTTCGTCTTCCGCTGACGCAGGCGCCGCCTGCAGCACCTTGACCGCCACCTCGCGAGACAGCGTGAGGTCGGTGCAGCGGTAGACGACGCCCATGCCTCCCCGCGCGATCTCGCTATCGACCCGGTAGCGGCCCTTGATGGGGCTAGCGGGGCCTGAAGAGGTTTGGGGAGACGAAGCAGCGGTCATGGCACTCGCCGGGAGGTGTGCTGTCGGACCGGAATCCTACACCACGAGGTGGGCGACGACCACGCCTGGCTCAGCCCTCGAGACAGAATCGAAACTCTACCGCGTCGGAGGCCTCGCCATCCTCCACATAGAACGTCAAGACCCAAAGGCCCGGCATGAAGAGGTCGACGGGCCCGATGGTGTAGGTGTCATCCACTACGTCGGCTGTGAAGCTGTCGGGCGAGGTGCCGTGACCGTGCTCCGGCATGAACGGCTCGACGCGAAGGTCGAGCTCGGGGGTGGCGCCCCCGCCGAGCGCGTTCACGCCCAGCACCCACACGTTGTCGCCGCGATCGGGGGGGGCAGGGTCGGCCGAGCGAAAGGTCACCTCGTAGAGCTCCCCCGCAGCGCTCAGCCCGTCCTCGTAGATGTCGTAGTCCGACTCGCAGTCGAGCGTCGACGTCGTTCCGGGCAGCTCCTCTGCGTCGCCTCCGCAGCCCATCGCGACCACAACGCACGTGGCCCACAGCGCCCTCACCCTCATGGCTCACCCTCCTGACTTCACGGTATCTGCTGGACCTGCGACTGGTTACGCCTCATGAACGAAATCCCTCCACGAGCTGCCTGCGCACGACCTTGCCCATGTGGTTTCGGGGGAAGTCGTCGAGCCACTCGAACGACGCCGGCACCTTGAATCGGCTCAAGGATGCACGACACCAGGTCTTGAGCTCCTCGCCCTCCACCGGCCTCCCTACCAGGAAGGCGACCGGGCGGGCGCCCCACGTGTCGTCGGGCACGCCCACGACGACGGCGGCATCGACGGCGGGGTGCCCTGACAGCACCTTCTCGATCTCGACAGGGTCGATGTTCTCCCCTCCAGAGATGATCACATTGTCGACACGCCCCTGAATGACCACATCACCCGACTCGGCGATGAACCCGCGATCCGAGGTCGCCTTGTCGCCCTGCACCAGCGGCCCGCTCACGTGGAGCCGCCCGGACGCATCGGGACGCACGGTCGCGAACGGCAGCGGCGGCACCCCCACGCTGTCGAGGTCGCCGGGGAAGCGGGTGGCGATCTGCGACGCTGCCTCGGTCATGCCCCAGGTGAGAGACACCGGGGCCTTGATCTTCCGACATCGCTCGATGAGCGACTCGGGTGTGCGCGCCCCACCGACCAGGATGCAGCGAACGTGCGGCGGAAACGGATCGTCGAGGCGATCCTTCATGATCCGATCGAGCATCACGGGAACGACCGACAGCAGCGTAGCTCCCTCCTCGATGGACCGATTCACCAGGGCTGGGCGAAACTGCGTGTGGAGGTCGACGGTGGTGCCATACCAAGCACACCGGAACAGGATCGACAGCCCACCCACGTGGTTGAGGGGCAAGGGATTGATCCACCGATCCGTGGGGAGGTGGCCGATGCGAATCGCGGAGCCGAAGGCGCTGATGATCAGCTGCATGCACGACAGGTAGATGGGCTTGGGGCGACCCGTGGTGCCCGAGGTCGCGACGATCAGCCGGTTGTCGGAGAGCGACCAGTCTCTGGGTGGGCACGCGGAGCGCTCATCGGCATCGAGAGGAATCGCTCCCGGCAGATCGCCCACCCGGTGATCGGCTCGAGCGAGGAGCGGCATCAGCTCCTCCACCGTCGACTTTGCCGACATGGGAAAGGCCGTGGCGCCGAGCCACCCGATGGCATGGATGGCCACGACCATCTCGAGCCCCACCGGCCCACGCAGCGCGACCACCTGCCCCGAGCGCACCCCATAGCTTCGGTAGCCGGCAGCACGTCGGGTGACCCTACCCACCAGGTCTCGGGCGGTGTAGGCCTCCCCATCGACGTAGAGCACGACATGATCGGGCCGAGCCAGCATCGTCGCGTGCAGGGGATGCGGGACGGTCAGCATGCGCCACCCGTCGCCCAGCCATGGTCGATCGCCGGCCCCGGATGCACATCGGACTGCAGCCAGCTGCCCGTGTCGAGCCCGCAGGCCAGACTCGCTGGGCCCGCGGCGGCCACCGCCCACGCGCCGCACCGACCGTAGCCGCCTTCCAGTGACGTGGTGACGATGCTGTCGCGCCCGGTGGCGGCGAGCCTCCGCAGCATCCGCACCGAGGCGAGCAGCGAACCGACGAGCATCGGCTTCACCACCACCACGTCTGCGGCCTCCCGCTCGAGCACATGCTCCAGGTCGGCCTCGGTGCGCACGCTCTCGTCGGCGCCGATCCTGGCGAGCCCGCGCAATGAGGCGAGGCCCTCCAGCGAGCGGGTCGGCTCCTCGATCAGCTCGATGCCCACGTCACCGAGACGACGAAGGGCGACCTCCGCCTCTTCAAGCTGCCAGCCGCGGTTGGCGTCGAGCCGCAGTGCCACCTCCGGCCCGACCGCACGGCGGATGGCGCGAACCCGCCGCACGTCGTCGTCAACCGACGCACGACCCACCTTCACCTTCACGGTGTCGAATCCGGCCTGCACGGCCGCTTCCGCCTGGTCGGCATCGGCCACCAAGGCGTTGACCCGCACACGAGCGCCGTCGCGAGCCCCAAGCAGCTTCGCGACCGTCGTTCCCCGCTGAGCGGCCAGCCAGCCCAGCAGGGCCTGCTCAGCGCCATGACGAGCCGAGGGTGGGCCGTCGCACGCCAAGCCCTCCGCGTCGCCAGCCTCCTGCGGACACCTGGGGGACCACTCTCGCAGCGCGTCGTGGGCTTCGTCGAGGGTCTCTTCCGAGAAGCCCGGCAGCGGTGCCGCCTCGCCCACTCCCTCGACCCCATCGTGCACCACGCGCACGACCATCCCGGTTCGCTGGTGGAACGTGCCCTTCGACGTCGCCAAGGGGCGAACGAAAGGCAGCTCGTAGCTGTGCAGGCTCACCCGCATCTCACTCCGCCTTCTGCGAGGTGGCCGTCAGCACGCGCCAGTCTCCGGTCGAGCCACGCAGCGTGAGCTCTCGGGCGCGCTGGATCCACTCCTCGAGGGTCTCCCCTGCCTCTGCATCGACCACGCCCGCGGTCACCGTCACCTGGTCGACCGTTGGCCAGACCTTGATGCCTTCCAGGAACAGGTTGGCCATGTCGACCCCCGCTCGCGCTGCATCACCCCGCAAGATCGCCAGACACTCGCCGTACCCCACGCGAACACACAGCTCCGGCTCCGCCATGGCCGCCATGATCAACCGCGCCACACACCGGAAGATCACGTCGGCCTGTTCCTGCCCGCGCGATGCATGGATGCTCGACAGGCGGTCGATGTAGACAACCACGCCCGTCAGCTGCTCGGCCCCGACCCGCCCGCCCTCGAGCCCGATCGTGCGGCCCAGCGTGTGGGGCTTGAGCAACCCTGTCAGAGGGTCGCGGTCAGCGTGCTCGGTGAACGACAGGATCTTGTCGATCCGCTCCTTTCGGGTGGCGTCCATCGGCTCCACCCGCAGCAAGACCGGCCCCACCTGCAGGTGATCGAGAGGCCGCAGCGGAACCGGTCGCTTGTCGAGGGGCTTGCCGTTGAGGCGGCTGCCGTTGGTGCTTCCCAGGTCGGCCGCGTAGATGCGGCCACTGCGCTCCACCGACACCCGCGTGTTCTTGCGAGACACCTTCACGTCGTCGACGACGAAGTCGGCGTGCTGATCCGACCGCCCCAGCACCGCGTTCACACCGGGACGCAGCTCGAGGTAGTTCATGAACGATCGGCTGCCGAGCACGCTCAGCACCAGACTGGCCTCTGCGGTGAGCTCCCCCTCGGACTCGTCTTCGATGTCGCTCTTCAGCGACAACAGGTCGTAGATGGTGTTCTCGACGTCTTCCATACGCAACATCTGGGTGTCGGGATGGGGCTCGTCGAGGTCTTGGATGGTCTGCTTGAGACGACTTCCCACAGGCGGCGGCGTCTGCCAGGTCGGCTCGGCCAAGAACACCGGCATGTCGCCCGGCCCACGATCGAGGATGCGCGGCTCCGCGGCCGGATGGCAGCTCACGTACTGCCAGTCTTCGCTGGCTGTGCGCCCCCCGCAGAAGAACACCAGGCGCGCGCCTTCGTCGTAGATCGCCAACCACTCCGGCACAGGCACCGCGGAGCGGGCGTTGTCCCAAAAGAACAGACGCCCTTCGGTCAGCGGTGGCTCCCGCCAGAAGCGGCGCGTCTTCGTCTCGACGAAGCCGGTGCCGACCAGGGGCTGGAACTGCACCTCGAAGGCCTCGTCGTCGATGGTTCGCACGGCGGAGATGAAACACAGCTCGTACTTGATGAGGGTGGCACTCGACCGCCTCAGCTCAGCCGCCATGTCGACCAGCAGGGACCCAGCGGTCGGCGGCACCGCACGCTCCGGGCCGACGGCATCGATGAGCGACAGGATGCTCTTCCCGCTCGCCCCCAGTGACTGGCAGGCGGTCGCGACAGATTCGTTGCCCGCGGCGTCGACATCCACACCCAGCACCGCCTTGCCGCGGTCGTTGGCCGCCAGCACGCGAAACATCGAGGCCCACTCGCCGAAGCCCATCACCCGGGTCATGGCGAAGCGCATCGTGGCCTCGGTGCGGCTGTCGTAGCCCTCCCCTCGATCCCTCACGTCGGCCAGCAGCATGATCGTCGCGTACTGCAGATAGGAGAGGATGACGGCCCGCCCCTTGGCGACCGTCACCTGCCCCTCAGAGGGCGACGCGTATGCAGCTGGCCACGCCATCCAGGTCGGCAATTCGTTGTAGTGCCAGACCACGAGCACCTCCGGCTGCGCATTGTACCGATGGCGATCGATGGCCTGGTCATCCAGCGGTGGACATGTGCCTTGGAGCCAAATGGGTCAAGGAACCAACGGCGTCATCCCCGCCCCATGGTTGCGAGCCTGGCACGACCGCACGGGGCCATGCACCTCAGCGACGGGGCATCCGCACTCAGCGCTCCGACTTGAGCCGCTCCGCTTGCTCGATCAACGCATCCAGATCGAGCTGATCGGCCCGGAACACCGTCGTAGGGATCGCGTCGTCTTCCTCGTCTTCGTCGGGAAGGTCGGGCGCACGGTCGCCGAGAGGCGAAGCCAAGGCCTGCGCAGCGGGGTCGCCCGCCGCAGCGGGAGGGGATGCGGCACGCGCGTTCGCCGCGTCTTCCCCACCGGACTCGCGAGAGCGCAACACGAAGTAGGCGACCCCGAGGCCGCAGCCGGCCCCAACCAAGCCCGCCGCCAGCGCCGTCAAGATGACCACCAAGCCGCTCATGTCGCTCCACACATGCCGCTACCGTACCAACGGGCGGCCAAAAGAGAAACAGAAGAGATCAGCCACCGCCCCTCAGGAAGCTGGCCCGAGGTCGTAGCGCTCACGGATCGCACGAACCATCGGGGCCGCCCGATCGGCGGCGACCGGCACCTCCACGAGCATCGAAGAAGCCGCTTGCATTCCACCGAACAACGCGGGCAGCTCGCTGGGAGCGACCCGGGTGAACGACACGCCGTAGGCCTTCGCCGCCGCCTGGAAGTCGACCGCGTGGGGAGTCGTGAGGTGCGCCAGCGCCTCGGGGCCCACGCCGGGGTGTCGCGCCACCGGCAGGATGTCGAAGATCCGACCGCCTCCGTTGTTGACGACCACGACCACCAAGGGAGCAGGCAGCCCTCGAGCCATCAGCAGGCCGTTGAGATCGTGGATCGCCGATACGTCGCCGAGCAGCAGCACGCACGGGCGCCCCGTCGAGGCAATCGCTCCTGCCGCCGCGCTGATCAGCCCGTCGATCCCGTTCGCACCGCGCTGGGAGAGCACGTCGACCGCTGCGTCGGTGCCCGAGGTGTACCAATCGACCAGCCGCACACTCAATGAGTTGCCGACCATGAACAGCACATCGTCGGGGAGGGACGCCACCAATGCCCTCACCGCGTGGGCCTCCGTCGGCACCGGCTCGGCCTCGACGACCTCGTCGACCGCACGCACCATCTGGGACTCCGCTGCCCGCCACGAACCCGCCCATTCTTGCTGCCGTGGGGGGACCTCCCCTACCGCCTCGGCCAGGCCTGCGACCAGCGCCGACAGCTCGCCGAACACGAAGTGGCTCGCGGTGCCCAGCCAGTCGTTCCACCCGTGGGAAGCCAACACGACCCGCGCCGGGGAGGCCGCATCGAGCCAGTGCTCCACCCCTCCCGACACCGGGGGCGCACCGATCTGCACCACGACCTGGGGTTGGTGGCCATCGCGGAAGGCAGGCGACTTGAGGAGCAGATCGAAGTGGTCCACCCACACCACGTCGGCGTCGCGGTCGGCCACGAATCGCTGCTGACTCACTCCCTCACAGAGCACCGGATAGCCGGTCTGCTTGGCCAGTCGGGCCACGCTGCCCCGAAAGCCCTTCGCGGACAGGGAGGCCGGCCCCGCGACGATCACCCCGCGCTCGTGGCGCCGACACAGCCCAGCCACCGCCTCCAACCCCTCGGCAGACGGAGCACTCACGGGCGGGTAGACCGCAGGGCACGCACCCTCCACCGCCTTCACCGAACGATCGAACGACCGATCCGCCTCGTCGCTCGGCCCATCCGGCTCGAAGGGCTTGCGAGCGCGAGCGTTCAGGTGGACCGCTCCGGGCACCGGCCAGTGGCTGGCCAGCACTGCCTGCTGCACGGCGCGCGCCGTACCACGGAGGGCCCGGGGCGCGGGATCCGGAAGGCCGAGGTCGACGTAGGAGCGCACGTGGTCGCCAAAGAGCTTCACCTGGTCGATCGTCTGTGGCGCCGCACAGTCGACCAGCTCGAGGGGTCGATCTGCCGAGAGCACCAACAACGGAATGCCGATGTGCGAGGCCTCGATCACCGCTGGGTAGTAGTGCGCCGGCGCTGTGCCCGACGTGCAGATCAGCAGCGCTGGCTGCCCGGTGGCTCGGCCGATCCCCAGGGCGAAGAACCCGCCGACCCGCTCGTCGATGGCGTCGTGACACTGCAGCTTCGGATGCCGCTCGGCCGCCAGCACGAATGCTGTGCTCCGCGAGCCCGGTGAAGCCACGACGTGCCGTACACCAGCGTCGTAGAACCGGGCCATCAGCAGATCGGCCCAGCGTGTGAGGCGGTAGCCGGACACTAGATGTCGACTCCCAATGCCCGCAGCATCGGCTGCTGCTTGAGCGATGTCTCCTCGTATTCGGACTGCGCCGTGGAGTCGGCCACCACCCCTGCTCCGGCCCACAGAGAGGCCTGATCAGGCTGCACCACGCCGCAGCGAATCGCCACCGCGAACTCGGCGTTGTCGTGGGCATCGAACCAGCCGAGGGTTCCCGTGTACCAACCACGATGCCCGGGCTCGTTCGCCACGATCCAGTCCACGGCTCGCCACTTCGGCAGGCCACCGACGGCCGGTGTGGGATGCATGGCCTCTACCAGGGCTGTGGAGTGGGTGTCACCCCCGAGCACCGCCCGAACCGGGGTGTTGAGGTGCATGATGTTGCGGACTCGGATCGTGCCCGGCTCATCCGGATGCTCCACCCGGATGGCGAGGGGTTCCAGGGCCTCGATGATGCGCTGCACGACGACATCGTGTTCCCAGCGGTCTTTCTGCGAAGCCAGCAGCTCACGGGCCGCCGTCTCGCTAGCCGGCCCGTCGAGCTCACCCAGGAACTTCGACCCGGCGAGTGCGTGGGTGACCAGCTCCCGCCCCTTCTTCACGAACAGGTTCTCGGGCGTCGCGCCGACGAAGGCCGTGTCGTGATGCCGAACCAGGAACAGGTTGCAGCGTGGATACTCCTGCTCCAGCCGCTCGTAGACGTGCAACGGGTCGAACGGTGCGTCGCCACGGATGACGGCACGGCGGGCCGCAACCAGCTTGTCGAACCCCTCGTGGGCGATCGCGTGATGGATCCCATCGATGAGGTCGGACCACACCTCGAAGGGCTGCTGCTCCACGTCATCGACCGTCACGAGGCTCCGCCGATCCACCGGGGGAGGTGTGACCCCCGACATCTCCTCGAGCCGCTCGAGGACAGCCCACAGCGCTGCGGCTTCCTCCTCCATCGGCCGATCCCCGAGGCGGATGGCCCGACACAGGCAAGGGAGCAGCCCCTCGGCGCTGTACAGCCACTCGGGAAGCACAAACACGCCGTCGCCGAAGTGTCGCCACTCCCCCTCGGTGGGCCCCTCGGGAGCGAACGACATGCCGCCGTGCACGCTGGGGAGGGTCTCGGGCAAGCCGGGCCACGCAGCGGTGACCACTTGCTCGAAGACCTCGGCGGCCCACGCACGTAGGTCGGCCATCCGATCGGGCCCTTCGGCCTCGAAACGCGCCAGCGCACCGACGCCCGAAAAACCACCGCCACGGGTCGGTTGGTAGATGAACCCGTGCTCGTCTTCGGGGACCAGTCGCTGCACGTCGGAGAGGCGGAGGTAGGGGCAGGGCAGGCTGACCCACAGGATCCCCGCATCCCCTGCCTGGGCAGCTGCCAGACGCAGGAACTCTGCGATGCTGTCGCCGTCGCATCGGCCCGCTACCTCGACCGTCACCCGACGCATCTAGCGCTCGTCCCAGCGGTCGATGCTCTGCACGGCCTTCTTCGTCAGAGGCAGGCCTGCTCGCTGGAGCTGCCGCTTGTTGCCGATGATGTTCGGCCGCGCATAGCGAACCTCGACATCCGCGAAGTCTTTGCCCTCGACGAATACCTGACGCGCCATCGCGGCCGCCGCGTCACCGAGCCCTTCTGCGTCGGTGATGGCCACCAGCGACGGTGGCTGCGGGCTGTCGAAGTGGCTCTCGTCGAAGCCAATGACGGGCAGCCCGGTCAGCGACGCCGCACCGTACAGCGATGCCAGGGTGTTGGGAGTCCACAAGCGCGCATCGGGCTGCAGCAACAGCCAGTCGGCTTCCGGAGACACCGTGGCCTGAGCGCTGCGCACCTCGAAGGGGTTGGCGACGCGAGCCGACACGAACTTCAGACCCCGTTTGTTCGCCGCCTCTTCCAGCACACCCCAGTAGGGCGAGCTGTCTTGCACCGAGTAGATGGTTGCCAGCGTGTCGGTCTGTGGGGACAGCGTGAGCAGCGAGTCGACGAGCTCGATGGGGTCGACGCGGCGCTCGACCTCGATCACGTCGGAGCGACCGATGGCCGCAGCCGTCGACGAGGCTGCGTCTACGTAGATGATCGGGATGCCGCGGAACTCGCGGGCGGCCACCTTCAGCGCGATGTCGCCCACCGCGAAGATCATCGTTGCGTCGAAGCCCTGCAGGCTCTCAGCGACGAAGTAGGCCTCTTCCTCGTTGGTTCCGAGGTCGAACGACAGCGTCGTCGCGTCGAGGTCGCCCGCACCCTTGAAGGTGTCGACGATCTTACGAGATCGCTCGGTCTCACCGGATGTGAACACCACCATGGTGTTGTCTTGGGCGAACGCTGGGGATGCAGAACCGACAAGAACAGCCGTAAGCATTGAGATCATGGTCACCTTCATGTCAGAACCCCACCGCGAGCTGTGCCGAGACACCCAGCCGATTGGCCGTGAACTCGTTGATGCCTTCGTAGTAGAGCGTGTCGTTCTCCGCGATGTACAGGTCGTCGGTCGGGTGCCGGTACACCAACTCGTTGATGTAGGTGCCCTCGAGCTTGAGCGCCGCGTGCAGCGCCACCTCGCGGCGAACACCGATGGTTCCCTGGATGCGGCTCTTCTGCTTGTGCAGGTCTCGATACACCGGGTCGTCACGCCACCACTCGACGTATTCGCCCCGCAGGTAGGGCGTCGTGCCCCGCCCGAACTCGTGACCCCACTGCACGTAGCCGCCGTAGCTGAACGGCACGGGCTCGCCGAGGGTCTGATTGACGAAGCTCTGGTGCTGAAGCAGCGCCCCCTCAGCGATGATCTGCATGCGGGGACGCAGGATGGCGATGTGCGGGTGGATCTGAATCTCGTCGACGTTCGACGTGAGGTAGGGATCGGTCGTCAGGTTGTCGGAAGCCGCGATCTTGTCCGACTGGTCGCCGAGATCCTGGTTGAAGTCGAGGGTCTGACGCGACTGCCGGATCGGGTCGTAGGCCGCCGTAATCCCCAGCTGGATGCCAGAGGGCGTCTGGGCCCACAGCTGCAGCCAGGTCGCCTTGTAGGTCGTGCCATCACCGATGTCTTGGGTGGTGCTCAGCTGCGCTGCGCGCCCGTTGCCGATCCCGATGTGGTAGCCCGCCTGCCAGAAGCCGGGGGCAAAGGTGCCATGCACGTCGATGCCCGTCTGCCTCGTGGTGATCCAAGCGCCATAGCGCTCGAAGGTGAGCATCTGTGGCCGACTGCTGGTGGCGTATAGGTAGGAGCCGTACGGAATGTTCGTGTTCCAGTAGCCAAAGGGGGACTGGATCTTGCCGGCGGTGATCTTGAACTTCTCGCTGACGGCGAACTCGATGTTCACGCGGTCGACGAAGGCCTGTTGCTCACCGAACTGGCCGCGCCCATACACCACGTCGACCACTGCGCTCACCTTCCGATCGAGGTTGGCGCTGTAGGACAGCACCAGGTCGCCGATCTCGAAGCCTGGAGGGTGGTTGACGTTGAATGCCTTGAGGTTCACGTCTGCGTAGGCGTTCACGCGGGTCTCGAGGTCGATGGGAAGCTCATCGGCCTCGACCGCCCCCTGGGCCTGCAGCGCATCGAGCTGCTCCTCCAGCGCACGAATACGGGTCGTGAGGACCTCGAGCTTCGCCTCTTCCTCCGTGATGGGGATGATGAAGTCGTCACCAGCCGACGCCTCGTCGTCATCGGTGGCCTCCCCCTCCCCGGAGGCCTTGGTAGCGACCTCCTCGTCGGGAGACGCCTTGGTGGCCTTGGTGGCCTTGGCGTCGGACTCCTCGGCAGGGGCATCCTGCGCAAGAGCGGGCGCGGCGAGCGTCACCAACAACGCGGAAAGAAATGCGAGCGACATGCGGCTCCCTGACACTGAAAGGTTCATGGCGTCACCACGACGGTGAACTCGGGGCCGTCGCCCTCGAGCCTCATCCGCGGCGTCGCTTTGCTGTTCACTTGAACGACCAGGCTGCCATTGACCATGCTCGTTCCGACGGTGTCGACGAGCGGATGACCGACGCGCGTGGTGTCGCTGTCGAGGACGGACCCTACATTCCGAAACACGACCTGATACTGCTTGGAGTAGGCCCCTGACTTCTTCTCCGACGCGAAGTGGAGCGGTCGGATCTTGCCGCCCGACACCTTCATCGTCACCCGCACTTCATCGGCCGAGGTCGCCACATCGAGGGCGGAGAGGTTCTTGGCGTAGCGCGGCGCCGGAGGGGGCGCGGGGGCGGGCTCTGGCGCCTCCTCGGGCTCTTCCTCTTCTACGGCGGGAGCGGGAGCGGGTGCGGGAGCGGGAGCGGGAGCGGGCTTCGCTCGACGCGGCTCCTGGCGCTCCTCCTCGTCTTCCTCCTCGCCCGGCTGCTCTTCGTCGACACCCTCCTCGTCGACGGCCGCATCGTCGACGGCCGCATCGTCGAGGAGAGCTTCCACCAGCTCCTCCTCGGGCTCTTCGATCTGCACTGGCTCCACCGCGGGTGCCTCGATGGCCGGGACCGGCGCAGGCGCCGAGCGATCGACCAGGGCGTTGGAACGAGCCAACAACACCACGATGATGAGTACGAGCAGCATCACCAGGGTGAACAGCCCGAGGATGAACAGCATCATCAGCCCGCGCGGGCCAGAGGTCTCCACGGGGGCAGGAGCCTGGACCACGGGAGCGCCAGCCAGCACGTAGTCTTCGAGTGGCACCCGCATGCACCGCTCGAGGTCGTGGATGAGCTCACTGCAGCTTTGGTAGCGGTTGTCTTGGTTCTTCTGCATGCACCGACGCACGACCTCTTCGAGCTCGGGCGGAACGCGCAGATCGGGATCGATGCTCGCAAAGGTCGGCACAGCGGCATGAAGATGCGCCGCCAACACCTCGGCCGTCTGCTTGCTCTGGAACGGGTACTTGCCCGTCACCATGCGGAACAGCACGACACCAAGGGCGTAGATGTCGGTTCGCGGGTCGATCTCACCGCCCCGAATCTGCTCTGGCGCCATGCAGTGGACCGTGCCCAGGATCAGCCCGTGGGCAGTCAGCTGGTTGCCCCCAGCGAGCTTCACCAACCCGAAGTCGACCAGCTTGGCGACATCCTCTTCGTCTTCGGTCGCCAGCAGGATGTTGCCGGTCTTCACGTCGCGGTGAACGATCTCGGCCTTGTGGGCGTAGCGCAAGGCGCGAGCCGTCTGGTAGGCGATGCGCATCGCACGCATCACGTCGAGGCGCTCCTTCTTCATGGCCGCGAAGAGGGACGGGCCCTCCACGAGCTCCATCACCAGGAAGTGCCCCCCATCCTCCGTGTCGCCGTAGTCGTAGATCGCGACGATGTGCCGGTGGTTGAGTCTGGCCAGGGCTTCCGCCTCGAGACGGAAGCGTTCCTTGAGCCGGCCGGGGTCATCCCCCTTTTGCGCATGCAGCACCTTGAGCGCCACCTTGCGGGACAGCGTCGTGTCGGTGGCCACGTAGACGGTTGCCATACCTCCCTTTGCAAGCCGGTGATCGACCCGATACCGATCGGCGATGACCGTTCCGCGGGGAACCGTCGTCTTTTCGCCTGTTGCCATAAGGGACGACCTCGTGCCTGAAGGAGTCAGTGCACGGCGGAGTGTACAACCGCGGCCCTCACGATGGAAGCGATCCTTGCCTCACGGGACGCAGGCGAGATCACCGTAGACGGACTGTGCCAACTCGGGTGTCCACTCCAGCACGGTGGACCCGAGGTCGAACACCGGCATCTCGTCACGGAAACCCGGAGCCAGGTCGCCGGACGCGATGAGATCGTCGATCACATCGAGCCCTACCGGCCGAATCCGCAAACGCATGGTGACCCGGTCGACCACGCTGGGCACGAGCCACTGGTTGCTCTGGTGCGTCAGCAGATAGCGTGGGTCGGTGGGATCGAGGGTGACGGGACCTGGAATCGTGTACTCCGCCACCGATTCGACATCCCAGAACATGTGGGCGACGCTGCCGTCGGCCTTGCTCGCCACGTCGCGGAACGACCACAGGGTGGGATCCTCACTCGGAGCCGCCACCACTTCGTCGTCTGCGTAGACTCCTTTGGACCACACCAGCGCGCCTTCGGAGTAGGCCTCGAGCTCCAGCCACGCCCGCCGATCGTGAGACGCGCCGCTGGGCCAGGAGTGCCCCGCAGCGACGTTGTCGAGCGACACCAGGAGCTGTGCGCTGTCGCTCTGAGTGGCGACACAGAGGCTCGCCAGCAGCGTCGTGTCGAGCTCGTCTTGCACCGCCTGCCGCTGCTCGTCGCGCTGCGGCCAGTCGGTGATCGCCACATCGACGCCCGGCATCATGTGATCGTGCAGGCGCCGCTCCGGGCCGCCCACGGCGGCCGGCCCGTCGTAGCCGGGCATGTGGCACGCGTTGCAGGACAGCCGGGCGAACGACGCCTCCTCCGCGTACAGCGTGTTGGCCCACTGCTCGTAGGTGCGCTCCAGGTGCACGCCGTTGGGCAGCACCACGTCGTGGCAGCTACCGCACATGTCGGACGAGGACGGGTTGTCTCGGTCGTGCAGCCCAGACCATCTCGACGAGTGGCTGCCGTTGACCACCGGGTCTGGGATTCCGCCGCGCATGGCGTTGTCGAACGCGAGGGTCAGACCGTTGTTGTGCAGCTCTCCCACCGAGTCGACCTGATGGCACGCATAGCAGGTCACGCCCTTCAACGACGCGTCGAGCTCATCCAGGTTGAGGCCGTCGACCGTCTCGCCGAGGGCGACCGCCACCGGCGCATGGCAGCGCACGCACAGGTCGCCCAGCGCACCGTTCGTCTCCCGCTGCCCGCGAGCATTCATCGCGAGGAACAGCGGGTCGTCGCCAGCGTAGGCGTGCATGGAGCCAGACCACTGCTCGAAATGGGACGGATGGCAGGCCGCGCAGGTCTCGGGATCGCGCAGGGCCGGGTCAGGGCGCGTGGGTGCTTCCGTGCAGGCGAGCGTCGTGCACGCAAGGGCCAGCGGAAGCGTCAGCCGCCGTGCACATGCCCAGCCTCGCCAGGCGCGTCGTGCATGAAGTGAAAAGGAGTCCCGTCGTCGCATTCACCACTCATCATGGCCCCCTGCATGGTCAACGACCCAGTGCAGGTCGACCAGTAGGCGTCGCCACTGAGGTTTACCCTCTTGGCGTCGATCTGCCCGCCGTCGATCGCTTCGGGGAGCTCTGGCTCGAACTCGGTGAAGTAAAAGCCGCACTGCAGCCCGTCGACCTCGAGGTGAGCCCGATGACCTCGCGTGCCGAGGTGATCGGACTCGAGCTCCCAGATGCCCTCTTGCGGCAGCTCACAGGCCGCGTCGCCGCCGCTTCGACATGCAGACGAACACACCAACGTCATCGAAAGAAGCACAAGCCACCGCATGGCATCTCCATCGGCACCAAGTCATGGAGAATATACCCCACCCACGCCTCGGAGCCGCATCCCTCGTGACGGCACGGACCCGAAAATGGATGGTTGTCGCCGTCGTCTGTGCGGCGATCGCAGCTTTCTGGCTACTGCCCCGGTCCCTCGTCGCCACGGGCGCACGGCCCCGCGTCGCTCAGACCAGCCCAGCTCCCCAGGCAGGGCGCCTGCCCCGTTCGTCTGTCGAGGGGTCGCAGACCACGATCCCGCCAGCCCAGGAGGCACACCACGACGAGGCTGGGCGACCCGAGAGAGGGCGACTGCTCGTGTCGATCTACGACGACGAGGGCCGGCTCGAGCCGGGGGGCTGGGCGGAGTCGGTGGCGTGCGACCTCGCCGTGGCTCCGCAAGATGTGCCGCAACGCATCGTGTACACGGCCCCCGAGGGCGCCTGCACCGTTCGCGGTGCCCGCCAGGACGGGCTGATCACTACCTACGGGCAGGACCGTCAGCTCGTGATTCGCCCCGGCGAGGACCACCGCATCGACCTGATCGTGCCCTCGGTCGCCACCGGCGGGATGCGGCTGGGGTTCGGCCACCACGAGCAGGGGCTGGTCGTGCGGTGGGCAGGTGCTCCCGAGCACGACGGGCTGCAGGTGGGCGACGTCGTGACGACCATCGACGGCATCGACGCGGCCGGCCTACCGGCGGAGGAGGTCGTGGAGATGCTCGTGGGGCCGGTGGGAAGCACCGTGGCGGTGGAGGTGCTGTCGGTGGACGACACAGGCCTCATCGAGCTGGACCTGGAGCGTCGATTCCTCGACCCCAGATGATCCCGCAGCCCCTTTAGAGTATGGTCAAGCCATGCAAGCGGCGACCTACGACGTGCGCGATCGCCTCGGAACTGGGGGATACGGAGAGGTATACCTCGCCACCCAGACGATTCCCGGCGGTCTGTCTCGCAAGGTGGCCATCAAGGTCTTGAAGAGCAACATCGACGACAGCGCCGATGCGGTGCTCAGGTTGCTCGATGAAGGGAAGATGCTGTCGCAGCTGCGCCACCCCTGCATCGTCAGCATCCATGAGCTGACACGCATCGAGGGCCGGCTCGCGCTCATCACGGAGTACATCGAGGGCACCGACCTGTCGCAGCACTGCCGCCGCGACAACTTGCTGCCCGAGCGGCTCGTGTGGCACATCGGAGCCGAGGTGGCATCTGCGCTCGACTGCGTGTGGAACACGCCCTCCGAAGAAACGCAGAAGCCTCTGCACCTCATTCATCGAGACATCAAGCCAGCGAACATCCGCATTGGCCGCTTCGGTGAGATCAAGCTGCTCGACTTCGGTATCGCCCGCACGACCGAGATGGCTCGACACGCCGACACCGTCGCCGGCACGCTGCCCTTCACCCCCGGGTTCGTGCCTCCCGAGGTGTTCCTGCGCGGGGAGGTCAACCACTCCACCGATGTCTATGCCCTCGGCTGCACGCTGTATCGACTGCTGACGGGGCGCCGCTTCTACAAGAAGCTCGACCTGCCCGATACCGTCGCCCTTGCCGTGAGCGAGAACAACTACAACGCGCACCTTGCCGAGCGCATGACACACATCCGCCGCGAGGCAGGCCGTCAGCTGCTCACCGCCACCCTCGCCTACGATGTCGACAACCGGCCGTCGGCCGCCGCCGTCTCCCTGGCGAGCGAGGAGCTTCTCGACAAGGTGCCTGGCATCTCCATGCGCCGATGGGCACGGGAGAACCCACCGAAAGACCACAACGCAGGGAAGAGCGGCCCCCTCACCGGCTGCTCCATGGAGTCCCGGTCGATCAGCCTCATCACCCCCGTGGGGCCAGGCCACCTCGGCGCAAGCGTCGACGACAGCCTCGACGACGACCGCACGCCTCTCCAAGCCCCGGTTCGCTCGGCCACCCCCGCGCCTTCGTCCGCCCGTGCCAAGAAGGCGACGCCTACCGGCGTGCCCACGCGCACCCACAGCGACACGTTCACGCCCCTGGTGAGCTCCGCGGGGGCCCTCGATCAGGCGCCACGGGTCGAGCAGCACAACCGCGAGTCGCTCAGCGGGCCGCTGGCCGACAACCCCTTGGCCGACAACGCCCTGGCCGACAACGCCCTGGCCGACAACTCCCTGGCGGAGGCACGCACCCAGCTCATGGGGGCGGCCATGCAGCAGACGGTCCTCCAGCAGTCGCCGGCGAGCCCCGACGCAGCGCGCAAGAACAGCAAGAAGAAGGAAGACCTCGAGCCGCTCCCGGAACCCACGCCCTTGTCACGACAGGGAGCAGCCGCCATCCCCGCTGGCAGCTCGTGGCTGTCGTGGCTGCTCGGCGTCTCCGTGCTGCTTCTGGGCCTGTTGGTGCTCGGGCTCGGTGCCTTCGCCGTGGGTCTGGCAGCGTTCTGATGGCACGCAGGGTCGCTACAGGCCCGCTGAGTACAGGCCCGCTGCATAGAGGCCCGCTGGCGTACAGGGCCGTCGACCGTGGCGCCTCGATGAGGCGCTCACCTCCCCCGCCTACATGCAGACGGGCACGTTCTCCATCACCATGCAGGTGCCGCCCGGGCAGATGAACGAGCCGTTGGGAGCCCACACACCGTCGTCGTTGCAGTCATCGACGCGACCATCGGCACGACACCGCACCTGACCGGGAACGCAGTCTTCCACTTCCTCGAAGTCTTCCTCGAGGGGACAGGCCGTCAGAACGCCCAGCCCAGCGACCACGGCACCCATCTTCAGCAGCCTGGACATCATCATGCAATCTCCCGCGGAGCGCGATGGCCCCTGACACGTGCATGTTACCGCTCGACCTTCCACGTTGGCAACCACCCCACAACGAGCAACGCCCGACTGCTAGGCAGCCGGGCGTTGTCGTCGTCGAGGGAACAGCTCCCTCGATGCAAGCTCACATGCACTCGGCGGGGATCGCCGGCTCCATGCAGCTCACGAAGCGATGCTCTGGGGCAAGCACGCCGTCGGGGTTGACGCGTGCGCCGAACCAGCTGCGATGGAAGTAGTTGCCGTCGGCGTCGGGGCCGTCGAACGTCTGGCCGTGCATGACCGGAGGCTCCGTCACGTCGGCGGCCGGCACCGTCCACTGCGAGCCGAGCCAGATGCCGTTCACGTCGGTGAACAGCGTGTCAGGCGCAAACGGATCCATCGTGCCGATCAGGCTGTCGTTGGTGTGGGGCACACCGGCCGACTCGATGCAGTCTCCCGCGACGTAGCCCAGGTCGCCACGCACGCCCGGATCGAAGAACTTGTAGCTGTCGAAGACGGTGAGCTCGTCGGTGAGGTACCACTCGGGCGGCGTCTGGCCGAGGTTGAACTCGTTGAAGTAGCCGTAGTCGTTGTCGGGATGCGTGATGAACATCCAGCCGTGCAGGTCGTAGTGAAGGGCCTGCATGCCGGGGACGTGGGGGTCCATCATGCCGTCCATCGGGACGCCACCGAACATCGTGGGATGCTCGTCGAGGGGCTGCTGCCCCGGGGGCTCGAAGTACCACTCGATGCCGGCGAGCTCGTAGCCGCCCTGCTCGTTGATGTGGAACATCACCGTGCGCGGGCGCTCTTCCTCATACTGGTCGATCGGGTAGGACATGTCGACCATGTGGATGCCGTCACCGGCCATGGTCTCGGGGTTGTATGGGTAGGCCGAAGCGAACCAATACTTGGGCACGTCGCAGCCACGGGCATCCGTGACCGTCTCGACCGTCATCGTCTCGAGGTTCGCCTGCTCGCGCCAGAGAGCCGCGACCGACTCGACCAGCTCGACGTCGACGATGACTTCCTCTTCGGGCTCCTCGCCGCGACAAGCGCCAAGAGAGGTGAGTGTGATTCCTGCGACCAAGAGTGTCGTCATCCGCATGGGGCCTCCACAAAGTTCCTGGACGGGACCTTACCATGCATCCTTTCCCTCAGTGGCATTCTTGGCTCGTCGAGCCAAGGCCCTCGCGATCCACAGCGAACCCTGATGGAAGCCATGCCAGCGAGCCCGGGTTGTTACGTGCAAAGATAGAGAGGGAGCCCCGCTCCCCCGACCACCTGACGACGCGCTCTTCCGATCCCCCACCCCCGACTCGCAGCTCCGAAGCTGCGCGTCCGCGCGGAAGGTGCCTCGGTGCCGACGCGCGATCCATCCAGGAGACGCTCGCATGGCCAACGCCGAACCCACCGGACTGCTCGGTGTCGTCGCAGCCCACCAAGACATGGGGCACTACCAGGAGCTGCTGTGGGAGGGCACCTTCGCCGAATACCTGGAGATGGTGCGGGAACACCCCAGCATCGCCCGCAACGCCTACCAGCGCCTGTACGACCTCATCGAGGGCTACGGCCACGAAGACTACACCGAGTACAAGAAGGCGATCCGCCGCTACAAGTTCTTCGATGATCCCTTCGAGGAAGGCCGCGACGCCGTCTTCGGCATCGACATCCACTTGATGAAGCTGGTGCGGGTGCTCCGCGCCGCGTCCCTCGGCTACGGCCCCGAGAAGCGGGTGTTGCTGCTTCACGGGCCGGTGGGCTCAGCGAAGTCCACCATCGCCCGGCTGCTCAAGAAGGGCCTCGAGCACTACAGCCGCACCGACCAGGGCAAGCTGTTCACCTACAGCTGGCTCATCGACGGGGAGGAGATCCCCGCGCCGATGAACGACGACCCGCTCCTGCTGCTGCCCAATGCTACCCGGGAAGCTGTGCTGTCGGAGCTCAACAAGAACAACAAGTCGCGCTACCCCATCCGCCTCGAGGGGGAGCTCAACCCGGTGTGCCGCTTCTACTACAAGCGGCTGCTCAAGCGGCACCACGGCGACTTCCTCAAGGTGCAGGAGCACATCCGGGTGCGCCGCCTCGTGCTGTCCGAGAAAGACCGCATCGGCATCGGCACCTTCCAGCCCAAAGACGAGAAGAACCAAGACAGCACCGAGCTCACCGGCGACATCAACTACCGCAAGATCGCCGAGCTCGGCAGCGAGTCCGACCCGCGCGCCTTCAACTTCGACGGCGAGTTCTGCGTGGCCAACCGCGGCCTCATCGAGTTCGTCGAGATGCTCAAGCTCGACGTGGCCTTCCTCTACGACCTGCTGGGTGCCAGCCAGGAGAAGCGGATCAAGCCCAAGAAGTTCGCTCAGACGAGCATCGACGAAGTCATCATCGGGCACACCAACGAGCCCGAGTACAGGCGCCTGCAGAGCAACGAGTACATGGAGGCCCTCCGTGACCGGACGATCAAGATCGACGTCCCCTACATCACGCGAGCCAGCCAGGAAGCGCGCATCTACCACAAAGACTTCAACAGCCGGCGTGTGAGCGCCAATATCGCTCCTCACACCATCGAGATCGCCGCGCTGTGGGCCGTGCTCACCCGGCTCGAGGAGCCCAACAACCACAAGCTCACCCTGCTGCAGAAGGCCAAGCTGTACGACGGCCGGGCCGTCCGTGGGTTCACCGAAGACCACGTCAAGGAGCTGCGCAAGTCGGCCGTCCGCGAGGGTCTACAGGGTGTCAGCCCTCGCTACGTGCAAGACAAGATCTCCAACGCGCTGGTCAAAGACCCCGACCTGAAGTGCCTCAACCCGTTCATGGTGCTCAACGAGCTGGAGAGTGGCCTCAAGAACCACTCCCTGATCGGCAGCGACGAAGAGCGCGAGCACTACCGCGAGCTGCTGTCGGTGGCGAAGGAGGAGTACACCGACATCGTGAAGAACGAGGTGCAGAAGGCCATCGCTGCCGACGAAGGAGCGCTCAAGCGCCTGTGCGCCAACTACATCGACAACCTGCGGGCGTACGTGCTCAAGGAGAAGGTGAAGAACAGCTTCACCGGCGAATACGAGGAGCCCAACGAGCGCCTCATGCGCTCGGTCGAGGAGAAGATCGACATCCCCGACGCGCGCAAAGACGACTTCCGCCGCGAGCTGATGAACTACATCGCAGGCCTCGCCCTCGACGGCAAGACCTTCGACTACACGATGAACGAGCGGCTGCACCGCGCCCTCGAGCTCAAGCTGTTCGAAGACAGCAAAGACAGCATCAAGCTCACGTCGCTGGTGTCCGACACGATGGATGCCGACACGCAGGCCAAGATCGACATCGTGAAGCAGCGCCTCATCGACAACTTCGGCTACGACGAGATCAGCGCTAGCGACGTGCTGCAGTACGTCGCCAGCATCTTCGCCCGCGGCGACGCGGCCAGCACCGAGTGACCGTCAGCTTCGGGCGGCCGCCTCGCGGTGCGCCCGGAGCACCTCGAGCGGGTCGGCGCCCTCTGGCACGAACAGCAGGGCGAAGCCGTTGACGCAGTGGCGCTGCCCTGTCGGCTGATGGGGCGCGTCGTCGAAGATGTGGCCGAGGTGCCCGCCGCAGCGGCTGCAGCGCATCTCCGTGCGGACCATGCCGTGGCTGCGGTCGACCACCGTCTGCAGGGCGCCGGGCTCGACCGCCTGGAAGAAGCTCGGCCAGCCACAGCCCGAGTGGAACTTGTGCTCGGCGCCGTACAGCTTCTGCCCGCAGCCCGCACAGTGGTAGGACCCCGCTCCCTCCTCGTCGAGGTAGCGGCCGGTGCCGGCCCGCTCGGTGGCCGACTCGCGCAGGATCGCGAACTCTACGGGATGAAGGACCGCGCGCCAGCCTTCGTCGTCGAGGGCAGCGGGGTCGACATCGGCATCGAGGGCAGGGTCGCGGGACATGAGGCCTCCAGGCGCTGACCGTATCCCCGCCTCTCCTCGACGGAGCGATCCGAGGTCCTTGCTCTCGCTATTGAAAATGATATTCATTTTCATCTTTAGAGGACCATCCCGTGGCCACCCCAACTCAGTGGAGAGACTCGCCCATGCGCTACACCCTTCCCTTCGCCCTGCTGTTCGCTGCATGCGGTGACGACGCCCCCAGCGAAGACGACACCGGCTCGCCCCCAGCCGACACCGACACCGACACCGACACCGACACCGACACCGACACCGACACCGACA
>CBDUIC010000030.1:0-67528 GCA_965367245.1 uncultured bacterium
GCCCTGACCCTCTCTCTCGCGCTCGGTGCCCCTCCGGACCTTTCCGGAGAGTGGGCGCCGCGATGCCACCGCACGCCGCTCGGCACAGGTACCTGCGAGGCCATCGTCGTCACGACCTACCGCGGCGGAGAGGTGGTGTGGGTGACCTCGATCACGCGCAGCAAGCGCAGCGCCTGGGTTGCCGACGGTCGTCATGTGTTTCGTGAGGTGGAGGAGCGGCTCGGCCCGATCCCTGCCACCCTCGGGCAGGAACGGCTCAGCTGGACCACAGAGAAAGGGGTGGTGCGTCGCCTCGAGGTCGCAACCGATGCGAAAGGCATGGTGCTTCTGCGCGACGGTGAGCGAGAGTGGCACCGCGATCCACCGATGTAGGGGCGCATCGGACTCTGCGGGGAGCGCGAGAAGCCGAACCGCTCGTAGAAGCGAGCTGCGTGTTCGTTGAGCGCGTCGACGACAAACAGCCTCCCCGCGACAGCTTCGGACGCGAGTACTGCCTTGTGAGAGGTCTTCACCAACAGCGCCCGCCCCAGCCCATGGCCCTGACGCGGGGACGAAGTGGCCAGGCGCGTCATGAGCACAGCAGGCACGGGGGAGCGCGGTAGGCCCTGCCGGTCGGACTCCTCGTTGCCCGGTGAGAAGGTGCTTGCACCTGACGATGCCTGACCATGGTCATGACCCCTTCTGTCGACGAAGCGAGGAAAACAACCGTTCGAACGTTCGTTGCTGGTGGCACAGCGTCTGCACAGTGGGGAGGCAACCAGGAGTGACCCCATGTCGAACATCGTCCGCCCCGCGCTTCCCCTCGTCGTCTTCCTCGCTGCGGCCTGCAGCACCGGCCCCGCCGACACCTCGTCCACCGCCGGCACCAGCGGCACCGAGCCGGTGGCGAGTACCGACCCTTCGGCCCCGTCCACCAACTCCCTGGCCGACCTCGACACCGACGGCGACGGCCTGACCGATGCCGAGGAGGCGACCCACGGCACGTCGCCCCTCCTCGCCGACACCGACGGTGATGGCCTGAGCGACCACGACGAGATCGTTCGCCTGGGCTTCGACCCCAGCGTCGACCCGCTGCGCTACTCGCCGCTGGTGGCCGACCTGCCCGAGCTACAGGTGGTGGTGGCCAGCGCACCCTCGGTGACGGTCTACGGCACCTCGACCAGCGGGGAGTCGATGGCCTTCGGGGTGTCGAGCACCTCCGAGACCGCCGACAGCTACACCACATCGAGCAGCTCGTCGACGGCCCACGGCACCGAGACGAGCACCACCTGGGGCACCGAGGCCGAGGTGAGCTCCAGCCTGACCGACGCCGGCACCTCGGCGAGCGTGTCGTACGAGGAGACCACCACGGTGTCGACCGAGACCACCGTGAGCTACGGGCAGGACTACACCACCGAGTCACGCCAGGCGGCCGAAGCGAGTCAGGAGCTGGTGAGCTACGGCGAGCTCACCATGGAGAGTGCGGCCCTGGCGGTGACGGTCGACGTGGTGAACAGTGGCCACCTCGCCTACACCATCGCGAGCCTCACCTTGTCGGCGCGGCACCGCGATCTGACCGACCCGTCCCAAGAGGTCCCCCTGGGGAGCCTGACCGCGACGGATCTGGATGGGTGGGCTGGGCTGTCTCAGGCCCCGGGGGACCGCTTCTCCGACGTGGTGTTCCGCAACGACGAGCTGTCGTGGGAGCAGGGGCTCGACCTGCTGAACGACCCGAGCGGCCTGGTGCTGTCGGTGTCGAGCTACGAGCTGCTCGACCCCGAGGGCCGCGCCTACGCGCTCAACGGTACCGACCTGCAGGCCCGCACCGCCGAGGTGGTGATCGACTTCGGGGTGGACCGGGAGCCGGTGCGGGTGCGGGTGGCCACCAACGCCTCGGTGGACGCCGACGGCCGGCCCACCGGGGTGAACGCCCTCGACACGCTCACGGGCGTGCTGGGCCTCGACGCGGTCATGGGCAGCGAGGGGCTCGATCTGGAGGGCCAGCGCACGGTGATCGGGCAGCGGGAGGCCTGGCGCGCGGTGGGCACCATGACCGAGGCCTACGACGGCTTGCCCTTCGAGCAGTGGACCCTGCGTGCCGGCGACCGGCTGGAGCTGGTGTGGCTCGACGACACCGACGGCGACGGACTGTTCGAGCGCGAAGAGGCCGTGCACGGCACCGACAACGACCTGGCCGACACCGACGGCGACGACCTGTCGGACGCCGATGAGGTGCGCCTGGTCGGCTCCGACCCGACCCTGCTCGACACCGACGGCGACGGGCTCGACGACGGCACCGAGCTGGGCCTGGGCACCTCGCCGTTGTCGAGGGACACCGACGGAGATCTGCTCGACGACGCCGTGGACGCCGATCCACTCGAGGCCCACCCCATGGTGGAGCGCCTCGCGACCTGGAGCTTCGACGGCCACCTCGAGGGCGAGCAGGAAGGCGTGAACCCCGGCGGCCTCATGGGGGGGGAGGCGGTGTACGTCGATGGCGCCCATGGCTGGGAGGAGTCCGCGCTGCAGCTCGACGCCGCCACCGAGTGGGACGTGAACCACCCCTGCCTGCACTCCACCAGCACGGGCTTCGGCCAGAGCACGGTGGTGGGCTTCGCCTTGTGGGTGAAGATCGACCAGCTGCCCTTCGGCCGCGACGTGGTCGCCAGCTGTGAGCAGGTGGAGCTCGAGGTCACCAACGACGGCACCCTGCGGGTGACCCACGACGGTGTGGAGGCGGGGGTGCTCGGTACGGTCACCGTCGGTGCCTACACCCACGTGACGGTGGTAGCCCACGGTGACCTGGGCCAGACCAGCTACGACCTGTGGCGCGATGGTCAGGAGGTGACGCCGCTGCCCGTGCTCTTCGGGGGCCTGCAGGGCACCGACTGGGTGCATGCGGGCACCGGTGATGCGGTGATGGCCATCGACCAGCTGTCGCTGCTGGCCGGGGTGCCCGACACGGTGCAGGTGCAGCAGCTGATGAACGAAGGCGCGTACTGATCGGAGTGTCGCGATCGGGTCGGCCCTGCGGTGGGGTCGGGGGGCGCTTGCCAGGTGGCAGCGCCCCTTTCGGGCTACACCAGACAGTCGGCGTGGCTGCCCCTGCCGCCCGCGCACGAGCCCGTCGCTTCGGGTCCCAGCAGGGAGCGGGCCACAGGCAGCACCAGGTGGGTCCAGGCGTGGGCGATGGCGTCGGCTTCTCGGGACGCAGGCAGCACGCCATCCGCCAGACTCGACGCCGAGCGTGGTCGAGGGCACGGCAGGTCGTACGAAGCCAGGGCCTCCCGCAGGGACGCTCGAACGGGCGCTCCTCCCTCCGCCACGCACCAGGCCACCGTGGCCCACGCGAGGGAGGCGTGCCCGGTCTCGTCGGCGATGACCCTGTCGAGGTGGGCGATGACCTGCTCGTGGGTGGCGTCCACGCGCTGCTCGATGGCGACGGCGGTGGCGAGGGTCTCGTTGAGACAGCCGTCGACGAAGGTCTCCACGGCGAAGCGCGCCAGCGTGGGGGCGTCGTGCGCCGGTGGCACGAAGGGCGTAGGAGCCAGCTCGTGGCCGGCGAGGCGGGAGGCGATCCGGAAGGCGCTCGCGGCATGGCGGGACTCTTCGTCGACAGCGGCCCGGGCGCTGTCCACCAGGACAGGGGGGGCGCCGAGGGCGACGAGCTGCTCGACGAAACGCTCGAAGGCGGCCACGGAGGTGAGCTCGTCGAGGGCCTGGTCCGACCAGAAGCCGGCGAGCCCATCGGCCTCCCCACGCAGGGTGGCGCGAGCAAGAGCACCGTCGCCATCGCGCAGGGGGCGCCCGCACGAGTAGCCGCACTTGACGCACACCCACTCCAAGGTGACCGTGGTCGCCGTGTCGTAGCCGTAGTAGGCGCAGTTCTGGCAGTGCATGTTGTCTGGACAGCTGCCGCAGTACTGCATGGTCTGATCGCCACCCCCATAGGAGTTCGGACACACGTCGGAGGTATCTGCCGTCGGCGCGGTGTCGATGTCGGTGTCGGTGTCGGTGTCGGTGTCGGTGTCGGTGTCCGAGTCGGTGTCGGTGTCCGAGTCGGTGTCGGTGTCCGAGTCGGTGTCGGTATCCGAGTCGTTGTCGGTGTCCGAGTCGGTGTCGGTATCCGAGTCGGTGTCGGTGTCCGAGTCGGTGTCGGTGTCCGAGTCGGTGTCGGTGTCGGTGTCCGAGTCGGTGTCCGCGTCTTCGGCGGAGGTGTGGGTAGACGGCGGGTCGTTCGACGGCTTGTCTCCGACACAGGCGACCATGCAAGCAACCAACAATGTCGACCATCTGGAGTCCACGGTGCACCACCATTCGAGGCGGCAGTGTACACGGCCGGGGCTCGGTCACCGAAGCTGCGCCACCGTGAACCAGTGGTCCTTGACGGCCTCGAGGAGCCCGGGGTGCCCTCCCCAGGCCGGTGGACCAACGAGCGTGGGACAGGCCGGCTTCAACCAGGCGCGAGCTCGGCAGCGAGCCCTACACGGGCCCCGGGGCGCTGTGGAGAGGTAGGGTGGTCCCCTGTCACATCGAGACGTGGATGGTGAGAGCGTGAGAGTCCCCCGCAACCTGGTCGGCTACGTCGACACCACCGCCTCCCCCGCTGCCGATCCGGGCCTCCTCGGCTCGGTCACGCTGACACCCGCCACACCCGTCGAAGCTCGCGCACACACCACGCTCACCCTCCGCTACACGGTCGGTCAGCACGGCCTCGACGACCGGGGAGCGTTCAAGATCCTGATGCGCTTCCCCATGGACGGGGGCGCCTGGCAGCTCACCGACCCGTCCGTCGCCAACTTCGTCTCCGTGACCTCCACGGGGGACTGTACCTTCCAGGGGGTCTTCGAGTCGTTTGGCGATGCCAGGCCGTGGTTCAAGGTGCTGCGGGTGCGGGTGGTCGGCGGCTGCTTGCGCCGAGGCGAGGTGGTCACCGTGACGCTGGGCGACACCTCGGGTGGCGGCCCCGGGCTGCGCATGCAGACCTTCTGCGAAGACGCCCTGGAGCTGCGGTTCCTGGTGGATGTCTGCGCCACGGGTCACTTCGTCGAGCTCCCACAGCGGCTCGCGGTGGCCGTGGTGGCTGGCCCTGCTACTGCCCATCGGGCGGTCCTGCCGACCCGCTGGCCCATCGGGGAGGCCTTTCGGCTCGGGGTGAAGGCCGAGGATGCCTTCGGCAACCCCACGGATCGAGGCGGGGTCGTGCACCTCTCCGCGAACCTCGCGGTGGAGGGCTTGCCCGAGACGGTCGACCTGTCGGGGCAGCGGGCCGTGAGCCTGACGTCGCTGTCGGTGGCCGAGGCAGGCACGCTGCGCATCGACGTTCGAGACGCCGAGGGCGCGCTGCTGACGACGAGCAACCCCATGGTCGCGACGTCCGAGCCCCTGCGGAGCTACTGGGGCGACCTGCACGGGCAGAGCGGGGAGACGGTCGGCATCAACACCGCTCAGCGCTACCTGGCGTTTGCTCGCGACCTCGCCTTCCTCGACGTCACCAGCCACCAGGGCAACGCGTTTCAGATCAACGCCGCCTTCTGGCGGCACCTCAACGAGCTGACCGCGGAGTTCAACGTGGAGGGTCGGTTCCTGGCGATTCCCGGCTACGAGTGGTCGGGGAACACCGCCGTCGGGGGCGACCGCAACATCTACTTCCGGCACGAGCACCGCCCGGTTCGCCGTTCCTCTCATGCCCTGCTCACCGACCGCAGCGACATCCGCAGCGACTGCACCGACGCGGGCATGCTGTTCGAGGCCCTCCAGGGGGAAGACGTCGTCGCCTACGCCCATGTCGGCGGCCGCTACGCAGACATCGCGGTGGCCCACGACGACCGCATCGAGCGCAGCGTGGAGATCCACTCCGCCTGGGGCACCTTCGAGTGGATTCTCCATGACGCCTTCGACCTCGGCTATCGGGTCGGGGTGGTGGCCAACTCAGACGGGCACAAGGGCCGGCCGGGCGCCAGCTACCCCGGCGCGGCGACGTTCGGGGCCTACGGCGGGCTGACCTGCTTCTCGATGGCAGCCCTGACCCGCGACGACCTGTTCGCCGCCATCCGAGCTCGGCACCACTACGCCACCACCGGCGCCCGCATCGGGCTGACCCAGGCTGTGCATTTCCCCGCCCCCTCGGAGCGGTTCAGCGAAGACCCACGGCTCGGCCCGTGTGCGTCGGAAGCGGTCGAGGTGGCAGGCATGGGCGACATCGTGGCGACCCGCGCGCAGACGGTCGAGGTGGGCTTCACGGTGCAGGCCGCGGCGCCTATCGAGCGGGTCGAGGTTCGGGTAGGCGCGACGACGGTGGAGACGATTCGCCCGTACACCACCCACGGCCGGCGCATCCGGCTCATCTGGCAGGGCGCGAAGTACCGAGGGCGGGGTCGGTCGGTACGCTGGGACGGCTCCCTACGGCTGTCGGGGGCGACCCTCGAGCGCGTCGAGCGCATCAATGCCTGGAACCCCGACCACCACTTCGCGTCCGATGCCACCACGGCCTCCTGGCAGGCCATCACCACCGGCAACTTCGGGGGGCTCGACCTGTGGCTGTCGAACACCGACGGCGCGGTCCTCACCCTGACGACGCCGCACGTCACCACCGACGTCGACCTCTCCACGATCGGCCTCGACGACCTGCGCCTCGACGCTGGGGGGCTGGGCATGGCCGTGCGGCTGTTTGCGCTACCCGAGGACAACCCAGCGCGGGAGGTCTCCGGCAGCGCGACGGTGGCCATCGCAGCGGATGGCGACACCCCGATCTGGCTGGCGGTCACCACCGAAGACGGCCACCAGGCCTTCTCCAGCCCCACCTACGTGTTTCGGAGTCCCGATGCGTGAGCAGCCCCAGTGGGTGACCATGAACGATGGCGTGGCCCTCGACGTCTCGGTGCATCACCCAGAGGGCCCACCTCCCGAGGGTGGCTTCCCAGCCGTGCTGCTCGTGCATGGCCACGGAGAGAACGGCAGCAAGGCGATGACCGCCGAGCGGGCGCAGCGGCTGGCCGGCCAGGGCTACCTCGCGGTCTGCTACTCGGTGCGCGGGCAGGGGGGCAGCGAGGGGCTGTCCTTCCACCTGGGCGCTCGAGAGATCTACGACCTGCAAGACATGATCGACTGGTCGCTGGCGCTGCCGGGGGTGGGGAAGCTGGCGGTCTGTGGCAGCAGCCAGGGCGGCTGGCACGCGTGGATGGCGGCCATTCATCACCCAGGCGTGGCCTGTGTGGTCCCAGAGAACATCTTTGTGGACTACGCCGACTTCGCGGTGCCGGCTGGGGCGTTGTCCACATGGTTCTTCACCCGCACCATGCGACGTCGGGTGATGAGCGCTGGGCTGCAAGACATGGCCCGCCAGTGGGCGATCACGGGGAACTGGGACCGCATCCGCACGTGGACGTCGCCTTCGTCTCCGAGGCACTTCGTCGGGCGCATCCGCTGCCCGGTGCTGGTCATCCACGGCTGGCACGATGTCGGCATGCCGGCGAACCACCTGTTGTCGATGGTGGGCAGCCTGGCCGCACCGTGGATGCTGTACCTCGGCGGCGGGGGGCACGACGGGCAGGATGCCGAGCATGCCGCGACCGTGCGTCAGGGCCTCGTCGACCGCTGGCTCGCTCACTGGCTGAAGGGCGAAGACACCGGCCTGCTCGACCAGCCGCCCATCCACTACGCAAGGCGACCGGCCTGGGACCACCTCGCCTGCGACCGGCTGGTCGGAGAACGAGACGAGACCCTCTACCTGTGCGTGGACGGCACCCTCACCGACACCGCCCCGGCGACGGCCACCGCGAACACCAACCTCAACAGCCTCACGCGAGACCCCACCTACGACCTGTCGCGGGCAATTCACACCGACATGGCCGAGGTGCTCGAGGCCTGGCCGCGAGAGGAGCAGCACTTCACCGGCAGCCCCGTCCCCGAGGCCCTCGACGTGCTCGGCATCCCGCGGCTCATCCTGCACACGCTGCCCGCCACGGCCGACTACCAGATCCACGTCGAGCTGTTCGACGTCAGCCCGGAGGGCACCGCGAGCCTGATCAGCCGAGGCCACACGGCGAGCCAGACGGCGGCTGCGGGCCAGCATCTGCAGCTCGACATCGCGCTGCGGGCCATTGCCTACCGACTACCGGCGGGTCACCGCCTCAGGGTGGTACTCGCCAACACCAACCCTGCGTATGTCGTGCCGCCGTGTGTGCCCTGGCGGGCGCGGATCTACCACGAGGTCGGCCGGGCATCTCGGCTGGTCGTCCCGGTGAACAGCTAGTCGCCGGAAAGGTCAGTGTACCGTGAAGCCGTAGCTGCTGATGAACGCGCCGGTGAGGGCGTCGATGAAGTAGTCGTAGTAGCCGTTGTTATCGTAGATCGTGCCGCTGTCGACGTAGTCGACCACCCACGTAGGCCCAGGATCTGCGGAGGAATAGGTGTTGGCGGTGGCGCGCAGCTGCGCGTCATATTGCTCCTCCATCGGCAGGCCATAGTGGGTGGCTACACATACCGCCGCCGCCTCGGTGATGAACTCTCCGTCGCCGCAGTCGACCTCGAGGTCGACGCAGTCTTGCAGCACGTCGTCGAGGTTGTCGGCGGCCGGGTAGCCGGCTTGCGTCGTGTAGGTCGACAGGCAAAACGCCTCGTTCGCGCCGTTGCCTTGGTCGAGCACATCACTGACCAGGGGGTCGGGCACCCATGGCGTGGTGTTCGTGTCGGTGTCGGTGTAGGTGTAGTAGGTGTCGGTGTCGGTGTCGGTGTCTGTATCGGCATCGGTATCGGTATCGGCATCGGTATCGGTATCGGTGTCAGCACTTGGCAGCCCTGTGTCGGCCGTCTCCTCGAGCTTCTCCGCACCGCCACCACCCGCGCAGCCCACCGTCACTGCCAACATCCATGCACGCATATGACCTCCTGATGCGAGTATGGGCTGGTAGACGATGCCCGGCAATAGCGAAAATGAGAGAACCTATGTCGAAAATGGGCTCATCTGCGCAGAAACGCTAGACAGGGCGGGCGAGCCCTCGCTCGGCCACGTGCATCCTGGTCGGGCCGGATAGAAGCGCCCAGTGGGGCTTCACGGTGGGCCGCGCTAGCGTCAGGTGCTCGGGGCGGCATAGGCCGGTGTGAAGCTACCCCGAGGAGACCCCGTGGATCGCAAGCTCATCCTCTCCGCCCCGAACATGCACGCCATCGCGGCGGAGGTGGCAGCATCCTCAGGTGCGACGATGGGCGAGATTCGCTGGGATGCCTTCGAGGCCGGATGGCCCGACCAGGTCGTTGCCGACGACACCCTCGACCTGATGCGCGGCACCGATCTGTACTACTTCGGCTCGCTGCGAACGCCGGGCGACGCGGTCTTCGACCTCGGCATCCTCTACGCGCTGTGGGCTTTCGACGCCGCACGCATCAACTACGTGCTGCCGTACTTTCCCACAGGCACGAACGAGCGCCCCGATCACCGCGGCCGCATCATGACGGCGAAGACGGTCGCACGCATGATCTCGGTCATCCCCGCGGCCGACGCACGCTCACGGGCCTTCCTCTTCGACCCCCACACCGAAGACCTGCCCAACTTCTTCGGCGACACGGGAGCCCGCCCCAAGGTGCTCACCATGGTCGACGACATGAAGGCGCACCTCCCTTCGTCGACCTACGCCATCGCCTTTCCCGACCTGGGCGCGCTGAAGCGGTTCGGCAAGTCGTTCACCGGCTACCGCCAGGTCATCTGCGAGAAGCAGCGCCTCGGAGGCGACAAGCGGACTGTCACGGTCATCGAGGGAGACCCCCGTGGCCTCGATCTGGTCATCTTCGACGACATCGGGAACACGTGCGGCACCATGCTGGCCTGCCGCGAGACCCTCATGAAGGCAGGCGCCCGCTCGGTGCGCGCCGCCTTCATCCACGCGCCCCTGCCCCGCCGCTCCTGGGCACGGCTGACGCCTGACTTGTTCCCCGAGGTGTTCCTCACCGACTCGTGCCCGCAGACGTTGGTGGAAATCGGTGACCAGTGCCCCCATTTCCGGGTCGTCCCCACGCATCGGCGGCTGACCCAGCTCGTTCGCGAAGGGTACTGACGAGAAGCACCCAGCATGCCTGACCCCCGCCCGGCCCACTCGCCCTCATCCCTCGTCGCGGGAGCCGTCACGTCGGCCCTCGTGCTGACACTGCTGGCGGGGGTAGCGATGCGGTGGGCCATGGCGGGGGTGGTCCCCATGGTGTGGGACTTCGGACGGCTCCGCCACGCCCATGGTCACCTGGGGTACTACGGCTGGCTGGTGCCCATGGCGTGGCTGGGCTGGTCCGCCTGTGGGCTGCCACTGCCCTCGCGCCGCGCGGTCGGGGTCTACGTGGTGGCGGTCGTGCTGGCCATCGCGGGGTTTCTGCGGGCCGGCTACGCGCCCGAGGCCATCGTGGGGAGCACGATCGTCGGGGGCGTCTGGCTGCTGACGGCTTGGACGACACGAGAGCGCGTTCGGCACCCGATGGACCCCCTCGGTGGGCTGCTGCCCGGGATGGTCGCGTCGCTGGCGTGTGTGCCCTTCGTCGCCCGCAGCACGCGGGTCGACCCGGCGGTGGCCCAGCAGTGGGTGGCGACCTTCCTCGCGGCGCTGCTGCTGCTCGTGGTGGTGCCGACGGCCCTGGGCGTGATGCGGGTGGCTCGGCCCTGGCCGGTGCTGTTCGGGGCGGGCGCGCTGGGGTCGGCTGCGCTGGGCGTGTGGCCCACGCCGGTGGCGCGGATGGGCCTGGTGGTGTTCGCTGGCATGCTCCTGCCGGTCCGCTGGGGCGAGGTCCCGCTGCACGTGAAGGTGGTGTGGGCAGCGGTGAGTGCCGGGGTCGCGGGCATGGCCATGGGCTGGCTGCCGAACACCCGCCCGGTGGTGTTGGGGGCCATCCACTTCGTGGCGCTGAGTGCCGCCGCACCTGCGCTGGCGACGACGCTGGGCTGGCGCCTCGGGGCGGCCGGGTGGTGGGTCCACCATGCGGCGGTCGGGCTGCTGTGTGGGCCGCTGGTGCTGCAAGCCTTTGGTGCGGGGGCATGGACGTGGAGTGCGTCTGCGCTGGGCGGGACGATGGTGCTCGTCGAGGCCCTGGGCGCACTGGGCTGGCAGGCGCGAAGCCGCTTGCTGGCCGACAGCGAGACCTAGGCCCAGACCATGGCCACCAGCGCGGTAGCCAGAGCCCCCAGCACCGCCCCGACAGCCAGCACCACGACCCAGGCCCAGCGCGGCACGTCGTCGCTCGGCGTCGCCGCGGGGCGAGGAAGCAGGGCCTGCAGAGGGCCACCCTCGAGCACCCGCTCCAGGGGGACTTCGTGGCCGGCGCGCGCCAGGGCGTTGGCCAGCTCGACGAGGCGGAAGGAGTCGAGGCCCTGCTCGTCGAGACGGGCAGCAGGGTCGAGGGGGCGGCCCGCCACGGCCTGAGCGATGTCGTGCACCGACGAACGGGCCGCCGGAGGAGCGGGCGATGGCGCCGTGGGGGCGTCGACGAGACCCGCCACCAGCGGGTCGTCGGGCCAGGCGCGCCGCGTGGTGCGCCAGTCGGCGTCGACCACGACCACGACGGGCTCGGGGCGCGCGAGGGCGGCGCCGAAGGCCTCCAGGGCGGCCGCGGGGGCGAGGGGGCGCAGGCCCAGGGCTCGCTGCTGGGCGCTGACGAGGGCGCCTCCCCGTGCGGCCAGGCCGTGCTCGGCCCACGGGCCCCAGGCGATGCTGGTGGTGGGGCCGCCGGTGGCGCGACGCTGCACGGCGAGGGCGTCGAGCACGGCGTTGGCGGCGCCGTAGGCCGCCTGCCCGGGGCTGCCGAAGAGCGCCGCGGCGGAGGAGAAGAACACGAGGTGCACGTCGGCTCGGTCGGCCAGAGCACGCACGAGGTGCTGCGCGCCCCGCACCTTGCCGGTCATCACCGTCGCGATGGCCACGCCGTCGAGGGAGGCCAGGGGCCGGTCGTCGAGGACGCCGACGGCATGCACCACCCCTCGTAGCGTAGGGCCCGCCGCGGCGAGGGCCTCGTCGACCACCCTCGCCTCGGCCACATCCCCACAGACCACCTGCACGCCCTCGGGGAGGGGGCCGTCGCTGGGGCGCGGCGTGCCGCTGCGGCTGAGCAGCACCACCCGCTCGACCCCGTGGGCCCGTAGCCACCGGGCGGTGTGCAGGCCGAGGCTGCCGGTGCCGCCGGTGATCAGCCAGGTGCCGTGGAGCGCCGGCGGTGGGGATGGGGGGACCTCACGGAGCCTGAGCCCCAGGCGCCGTCCGGCGGGCCCGTCGACCACGGGCTCGCCGGTCGGCGACCCAGCAGGGCCCAGGGCCAGCGGACGCTCCCGCTGAGCGCAGCGCACCACGCCAGCCACCGCGGCGGCCCCGAGGTCGGGTGCGTCGCTGCCGAGCCAGGGCAGCGCCCCCTGGAGCACCACCCGCTGTGCCGATGGGTCCGCGACCAGGGCCCGCACCGCGTCGACGGCGGCGGCGATGGGGTCGTCGATGCCGTCGGGAGGGAGCCGCAGGGGAGGGGACGCCGCGGGCTGCGGGGCCGTCGCCTCGGCCACGGGCACCCCCACGGGCACCCGCAGCGGCAGCGCCCGGCGGACGATGCGCGGGGCGGCCTCGCGGGCCGGGTGGGTGACGCGGCGAGCGCCCTGGGGCAGGTCGGCGACCGATGCGGCGTCGCCCCCCGCCCAGGCAGCGGCCGGCACCCGAGCGCCCGCGGCAGCGAGCCCGCCCAGCAGCTGAGCCCAGGCATCGCGGTCGTCGAGGTCGCGGCGCAGGGAGGGCACCAGCCTCGCGCCCGCGGCGTCGGGGTGCGCGGCCACGGCCGGGAGCAGCAGCGGGTGGGGCCCGAGCTCGACGAAGGTGGTGACCCCGTCGTCGACGAGTCCCACCACCACCTCGCTCCACGCCACGGGCGCCCGCACCAGCCGCCCCCAGTGGCTCGGGTCGGTGACCCGCTCGGCGTCGTAGCGCCCGTCGAGCCCGCTGCGCAGCGGGAGGCGGGCCGGCGCCAGGCCACGCTGCGCCATCACGGCGGTGAACGGGGCCACCAGGGGCGCCATGTCGGGGTGGTGCCACGCCCCGGGCACCGCCAGCCGTCGCGACCCCGAGACCTCGGCCAGCACCGCCCGCACGGCAGGCTCGGCTCCGGAGAGGATGGACTGCCCGGGATGCTGGTGCGCCGCCACGGCCAGGCCGTGACGGGCCGCGGTCGCCTCGGCCTCGTCGGGCCCCTGGGGCACCGCGACCATGGCCCCGCCGGCGGGCAGGGTGCGGTACAGCTGGCCTCGCTCGGCCACGGCCACCAGGGCGTCGCGCCGCGACAGCACCCCGGCCAGCGCGGCTGCCGCGAGCTCGCCGACGCTGTGCCCGGCGACGTGGTCGGGCTGTAGGCCGCCGGCCTGCAGCATCGCCGCGAGGCCCAGGGTGGTGACCACCGTGTCGACCTGCCGCCAGGCGATGTCGGCGGTGCCGTGGGCGAGGACCCCCGGACCCAGGATCGGCTCCACGACCTCGCGGGCCTCGGCGACGACCTTGCGGAAGGCCGGGTGGTGACGCAGGCCCTCGGCGAGCCCTGGGCGCCAGGCCCCCGCTCCGGGGCACAGCCACGCCACCGTCGCGGCGCGGGCTGCGACCTCGGCGGGCTCGGCGACGACGCTGGGCTCGCCCTCGGCGGGCATCCGGGCCACACCGACCCAGGCCCCGCGCCGCCCTGCGAGGCTGGCCGCTACCCGTATGGGGCCCGCGCGCTGGGCGCTGGGGTCGCCCACCAGCTCGTCGAGGAGCTGCGCGCAGGCGTCGGGGTCGCGGCCCCACAGGGGCCACAGCACCGGGTCGTGGCGGGGCGGTGCGGGGTCGGAGGGGAGCGCGCGCTCGATGATGGCGTGGGCGATGGTGCCCGACACGCCGAAGCTGCTCACCCCTGCGAAGCGCGCGTCGCTCGGCAGGGGGCGCCCCTGGGGCCCGACAGGCACGACGGGGGTGCCCTGCAGGGCCTCGCTGGCCTCGGCGTAGCCGCCCACCGGGGCGAGGTGGCCACGCCGCAGCTGCTCGACGGCTGCGACCAGCCCGAGGAGCCCGGCGGCGTGCTCGAGGTGCCCGAACACGCCCTTGGCACAGGTGACGGGCAGCTCGGCGCGGGTCCCGAGGGCGGCGTGGAGAGCGGCGGCCTCCACCGCGTCGCCTCGCCGCGTTCCGGTGCCGTGGGACTCCACGAACGCCAGCGCGGCGGCGTCGACCCCAGCCGTCGCCAGGGCGCGGGCGACGACCTGCTGCTGCCCGGCGACGCTGGGCGCCGCGAGCCCCGCGCCGTGGTCGTGGGCGATGGCGACGGCGCGCAGCCACCCGAGGGGCGAGCGCGCGCCGAGGGCGTCGCCGCGCCCGAGCACCACCACCACCACGCCCTCCCCGCGGACGGTGCCGTCGGCGGCGGCGTCGAAGGGCCGGATCTGGCCCGTGGGTGAGAGCACCCCCATGGCGGCGAGCTGCTCGTGGTCGGCGTCGGCGAGGTGCAGCCGGCAGCCCACGACGACGGCCTGCTCGCAGCGGCCGGCCCGCAGGGCGTCGAGGGCGAGCCCGGCCGCCACGAGGCCGCTGCTGCAGGCGGTGTTCACCGCCACCGCCGGGCCCTCCCAGCCGAAGTGGGCGGCGATCCGCCCCGCGACGAAGCTCTGCTCCCGCCCCGCGCCGCGCAGGGGGCCCTCCCAGCCCGCCTCGGAGAGGGGCTCGGGGGCGGCGGCGACGAACACGCCGACCTCGCGGGCGTCGTGGAGGCCGGCTGCGTCGGCGGCGGCATGGACCCGGTCGAGGGTGAGGCGGAGGGTAGGCCCCACGGCGTCGGCTTCGTGGGCGGCGAGCCCGACCCGCTGGGCGTCGAGACCTTCGTCGTCGGGGAGGCGCCGAGGGCCGGGGGCGCCGAGGTCGAGGGCGGCCAGGAGCGCGGGCACGCTGTCGATGCCTGGCAGCAGGCATGTGGCCGCGAGCACCGCGACGGGCCTTCGGGTCGGGGCCGCGAGGGGTGGGCGTGGGCTGGCGACGGCCGCCGGGGGCTCGAGGTGGTCGAGCAGGGCGCGCAGGGTGCCGTGCTCCAGCGCGACGGTGGGGCGGATCGGGCGCCCGAGGGCCTCGGCGAGGGCGTCGGCGAGGGCGACGGCGGCGACGGAGTCGAGGCCCTGGTCGCGCAGGGGGCGGCCGGGGTCGAGGGCCTCGGGCTCGCGGTCGAGGACCCGGGCGGTGACCTTCCGCAGGGTGGCCGCGAGCCCCGTGGCGGGGAGCGCCGCCTGCGGGGGGGCCTGTGGGGTCGCGAGCTCGATTCGAGCCGTGGCCGCCCGCTCTCCGCGGCGGAGCACCACCGCGGCCAGGGTGCCCGACAGGCCGTTGGCGAGGACCAGCGCATGGTCGCCGTCGAGGGGGTGCGCGGGCCGAGGCAGGGCGCGGCCGTCGACGGGCCGCTCGACGTGAGGGAGGCCGGGGCCCTGCTGGGCCTGCAGGCAGCCCAGGGCCGCTGCGACCCCGAACAGGGCCGAGGGCGCCTCGGTGTGCCCGAGCACGGCCTTGGTGGCCAGCAAGGGCGGCAGGGCGTCGGGCCACAGCGTGTCGAGGGCCTCGAGCTCGACGCGGTCGCCCAGGGGGGTGCCGGTGCCGTGGGGGTGGACCAGCGCCAGCTCGTGGGGGGCCAGCCCGGCCTGGGCGAGGGCGGCGGCTGCGGTGGTGGCCTGGGCCCTCGCCGAGGGGACCCCGGGGTGGGCCGTGCGCCCCTCGTGGCCCACGGTGCTGGCCACCAGCCAGCCGAGGGCGCCCGACGCGGGGGCGTGGCGCGACAGCACCAGGGCCACGGCCCCCTCGGCGCGGAGGAAGCCGTCGGCGCGGTCGTCGAAGGGCAGGCTGTGGCCGGCCTGGCTCAGGGCGCCGAGGGCCTGGATGCGAGCCCACCGGCGGGGCGCGGCGATCGCCGAGGCGCTGGCGACGATGGCGTGGTCGCACTCCCCGGCGAGGAGGGCCTGCCGCGCCAGGTGCAGCGCCACCGCCCCCGATGAGCAGGCGGTGTCGACCACCAGGGTGGGGCCGTCGAGGTCGAGGGCCCGCGCGAGCCGCCCCGCCGCCACCGAGCCGTCGACATCGAGCTCCGAGGCCTGGTCGTCGGCGGCGGTGGGCTCGGGAGGGGCCACGCCCACGAACACCCCGACGCGGCCGGTGGGCCGACCGGCCTCGGCCCACGCGGGCAGCACCACGGAGATCAGCAGGCGGTGCAGCCAGGGCCACCGTGCGGCGGCCCGGGCGCCCTCGTGGAGCGCCTCGGCGGGGAGCGTCTCGGGATGCCGCAAGAAGCCGCCGCGTACCTCCGGCCCTCCGGCCTCCTGCCACGCCTCCCGACGCGGCCCGGGCGGCATGGGTCCCGCGGCGGTGCGCCCGCTCCGCAGCGCAGCCAGCAGCCCGCCGACGTCGCCCACCCCGCCCGGCCCCCGCACAGCGAGACCGGTCACGGGGAGGGCGGGCGCCGGATCCGGCGTGCTGGCAGGGTTCGTCGGGATGCGGCCAGCGTACCGATCAGATGCCCAGGGCGTCGAGGACCTCGCGGATGCCAGCCAGATCGGCGTCGCCAGGGTTCGCCGCCTCGGCCGCCTCCAGGGTGGTCCACGCCTCCCCGGGCTCCGCCATGCTGTCGTCGCCGCGGAGGTGCCGCAGCGTCTCGGCGTAGGCGAACACCGCGGCGCCCTTGAGCAGCTGCGGATCGTCGACGGCCAGCAGCTCGCCGAGGGTGGCGGAGACGGTGGCCTCGCGGGGCGCGAAGGTCACCCCGTCGAGGTAGCTGACGGTGACCGTGACCTCGGCGTCGAGGTCGACGGCGGGGTCGCAGGTGTGCAGCTGCTGATGGAGCACCACGGCGTCGTTGGGGGCCACGTGCTGGGGCTGCACCTCCTCGGGGTCGGTGCTGATCTCCTCGCCGCTGAAGCGCACGACCTCGAAGCCCGGCGGCAGGTCGTAGCGGATCTGCACGTCGCGGGCGGTGGTGGCCATCGTCTCGAGGAAGCGGTCGCCGAAGACGTGCTGGGCCTCGGCCTTGCTGGGAATGAACACCGCCGAGCCGCGGCCCAGGTCGGTCACGCGGTCCATCAACACGTCGTTGTAGGTGCTCGCGGTGCCGGTGCCGACGCCGATCAGGTAGATCCCCTGCTCGTCGTTGGCCCCCGCCTTGCCCCCGATGAGCTCCTCGTCGGTGATGCCGATGTTCGCGCCACCGTCCGACATGAGCACGACGCGGTTGATGACGCCGCTGGTCTGGTAGGTCTCCGCCATGCGGTAGGCGGCCTTGAGCCCGCCGGCGAGATCGGTGCCGCCGTCGGTGTTCAGGCCCTTGGCGGCGGTGACGAAGGCGGGGTCGTTGGGCCCGGTGATGGTGTGGCCGTCGAGGTAGACGTGCTGGCCGTTGGACCAGCCGAGCAGGTTGACCAGATCGCCCTGGCGCAGCTGGCCGGCGACGGCCACCAGGCTGTCCTTGACCCGGTCCATCGGCGCGCCCGACATGGAGCACGACTGGTCGATGGAGAAGGTGAGCACGATGGGGTCGCGCTCGTCGGGGTCGATCTGCTCGGAGGCGATGCCCACCTGCAGGGTGTAGTCGCCGGCCTCGTCGCCCTCGGCGAGGGCGAGGTGCACATCGAGCTCGCCCTGCGCGGCAGGGGGGTAGTCCCACTGGGCGTAGTTGAAGAACTCCCAGGTGCGGATGGGGGCGCGGTGCAGGTCGCCGTCGAGGGCGGCCTCCCGGGCCTGCACGGGGGACGACATGCTGTTGGAGTCGTCGGGCGACACGTACAGGGTGACGGGGGCGTCGACGTCGCAGCTGGCGTCGATGGGCTCCTCGTCGTCGAGGGGCTCCTCCAGGGGCTGGAGAGCGGTCTCGCTGGGAGCAGCGCCGTAGCTCCCGTCCCACGAGGCTTCGTCGTGACTGCCGTAGCCGCAGGCAGCGAGGGAGCCGAGGGCGAGCAGGGGCAGCAGGGTCATCATCCGGGTCAAGGAACACCTCCGCCCCAGCCTTCTGCAGGATCGGTTCCATGAAGGGGACCCTGCTCTGAGGCGGATCGTGCCCCCGCGCTGGAATCGGGCGCGGGCGCGGTGTGACACCGGCGTCGCCCCGCCTCGGCATGCGTCCGAAAATCCCGGACGCGTCAGCGCCAGGGGCCGCCGAGGATCAGGTGACCGTCGACGAGGACCTCGTCGTCGCCGTCGTCGTCGAGGTCGCCGAGGGACGTCAGGCTGGTCCAGTTGCCCGCGTCGACGACATAGAAGCCTCGGCTGGTGTGGAGTGGCCGGTCGCCGCTCGGGGCGCCGTCGAACAGCCGCACCCCGGGGCTGCCGTGGCACGGGTCGACGACGAGCACTTCGTCGCGCCCGTCGCCGTCGACGTCGGCCGCCACGGGGCGTAGGGCGACGGTCGTGCAGTGGGACTGGTGCCAGCGGCCGGTGGCGTCGCTGCCGTGCACGGCCCCGGCGGGCAGGGTGGCGAAGTGCAGGACGGCGTCGTCGAGGGCGCCGTCGCCGTCGATGTCGTCTTCGGCCTGGGTGTAGAGCAGCTCGTCGATGCCATCCCCGTCGGTGTCGGCGGTGGCCAGGAACTCGGCCTCGAGGAGCCGCGCGTGGGCCTCGGAGAGCAGGTCGATGGTTCCGGAGAAGGGAGCGACCGCGACGAAGCCCCCGGGGGCATCGTTGAGGATCCACAAATCATCGAGGCCGTCGCCGTCGAGGTCGGTGGCGCCCAGGTCGCTGCCGGTCTCCTTGCGCAGCGGCCCCACCAGGGTGGCGACCGCGGCCGACGGCAGGTCGACATCGCCGGGAGGCAGCGGCCCGCTGACGACGTAGATGGTGCTGATCTCCTTGGCTCCGAAGGCGAAGTCGAGCACGCCGTCGCTGTCGAAGTGCCCGGTGACGACGGTGCGCAGCTTGCTGCCGGCAGGGGCGTGCACGGTGGTGATCGCCTGGCTGGGCAGGTCGCCTGGCTGGATCGGGCCGTCGACGAAGTGCGCGATGGAGGCGTCGTAGTCGGGCACGAACAGGCCTTCGTGGCCGTCGCCGTCGAGGTCGGGCACGGGCACGAGGTCGATCCAGTCGTAGCAGCACACCCCGTCGGAGAACGGATCGAAGGCGAGGACACCGCGTAGGTCGGCGGTGATCTTCATCAGCTCGAAGTCGACCGGCAGCCAGGCCTCGGGAAGGGCGCCGGGGCCGTCGGTGCGCGCTGCTGCGGCGTACAGGTAGTTGTCGATGGCGAGGGCAGCGACATCGACCGACGCCACATGGTGGATGCCCTGCCAGCTGCCCTCCTCGCAGGCGCGGGCGACGCCATCGCAGTCTTGGTCGACGCCGTCGCCGCAGGCATCGTAGGCACCGGGCTGGATCGAGGCGTCGTCGTCGTCGCAGTCGCCCTGGTTGGCCACCGCCTGCAGCCCGCCGCTCGTGCCGAGCACGCCGCTGGCGGGGTCGCCGAAGCCGTCGTCGTCGAGGTCGTCGTACCACCACCTCACCTGCTGCCGCTCGTCGAGGCGGACGCGCAGGTCGTAGACGCCCCAGTCGGGCTCCCACGAGTAGTAGTTCTCGAGCGTGAGCTGGTAGAAGCCACCCCAGTTCACGCTGTGGATCCATCGGCGCCCCCCCTCCGGAGGGAACACCGACCCCACGGGGTCGCCTGGGTCGGGCGCGCGGAGGGTCTCGCGGAGATCGGAGGTGCTGGCGGGATCGTGGGGCCTCACCACCACGGTGACGAGCTGCCCGGCTCCTGCGGGGATGCGGTAGTTGTCGAGGTAGTCGCCCCACAGATCGTAGTAGTCGCCCTCGGCGATGATCGGGTCGAAGTCGGGGTCGAAGGGGTCGATGGTCGGCGTTGGGGCCGCGGCGTCGAGGTGTACACGGCGCACCACGCGAACGCTCGTGTTCATGCCCACGACCGCCTGCAGGGCTGGGTAGCTGTCGATGGGCTCGTCGACGGGACTCCACGTGAGGGTGGCGTCGCCGCTGGCATCGGTGGTGCCCGACACCAGCAGCGTCGCCCTCTCCAGATCGAGGCAGACCGGTGTGCCTGCGGGGCAGGTGGCCGGTGGCGTGCGCAGGTCGCCCAGCCCTCCCATCCACACGTCGACTGGCGTCAGGGGGCTCGCGCCGACGACCTGCAGCGTGGCCGGCTGCCCAGCGGTGAGGGGAGGCACCACCAACCGCGGTCGCGGGTCGGCCCTCGGTGTCAGCGCCCCAGGGGAAGCGAGGCGGAGGGGCGGTGCTCCGGTGTCGTCGAGGAGCGGTGGGTCGGTGCAGGCGGCGAGCACACAGAGAAGGGCCAGCATGCATCCTCGGGGCGTCGGTTGGGGGCAGGTAGCGGGCGGTTACTGTCGCGAGCCGGGTGTGTCGGCCCGTCGAGCGAGGCAGCCAGCCGCATGCCGCTGCGACGTCGCGGCGGTCACCTTCGCGTCTCGGCCTCGTCGACTACCATGGTACCCCGGGATACGGCGTCTCGCGGGGATATCACCATGACGCCACTCGGCAGCCAACGCATCGAGCCACTCCTGCCATCGGGCACGCAGGTGGTGGGCGGCTGGGGCGTGGGCGACATGCGCTCGGCCCGAGGGCCGGTGCAGCGCTGCGTGGGCCGCAATCCCCGCGGGGCCGACGCGCCCCTCGACGTGATCCGCTACGTCGACGCCGATGCCGACTGGCTGCAGCAGTTCATCGACGATGTCGAGACGTGGGGGGATGCGGCGGGCCCGTCGCTGCTGCGGGTGATGGCCGCTGGGCGTGGCCCCCGCTCGGATGTCGCGGTGCGCGTGCTCGAGGCCCCCCGCGGGGTCCCCCTGGAGGGCATGGCCCTTCCCCTCCCGACGTGGCGGGCGATCCGAGTGGCCGACGATGTGGCCAAGGCGCTGTCGGCAGCCCACGCCCGAGGGCTGGTCCACGGGGAGCTGTCGCCACAGTGCATCTACGTGGATGGCTCCTCGGCCAGCATCGAGCCCGGCGGGCTGCGCGAGGCCTTGCGCGCCGCGCGTGCTACCCAGGTGCCGCCCAGCAACGGGCCCGAGGTGGCTCCGGAAGCCAGGCAGGGCACGGCAGGCAGGTCGTCCGACATCTACGCACTGGGCTCGGTGATGTGCCGTCTCGCCACGGGCCTGCCCCCCGTCGATCGTGCGGGGGGCGATGCGGCGCCGGCTAGCGAGGTCCCCCTGGATCCGGAGCTTCGGCACCTGATGGTGGCCTGCCTGCAAGGTGATCCGCTGCGGCGCCCGCCGGCAGCCGAGGTGGTGGCCCAGCTGCACGACCTGGCGTCGAGGTTCCCCGCGGTGGATGGCTCGGAGCAGAGCACCCCCGCGACGGTGGGGCGCACGGTGGAGCCCCGGATGGGCCTGGTCGACGTGGTGGTGCCCCCCGCGGCGCCGCCTGTGGGCGACATGCGCTCGGTCACCCCGCTCGATGAGCGCCACCAAACGCCTCCGAAGCTCGATACCGTCGAGACCAAGGTGCCCGTCTCGGCCATGGTGGTCGTCGGGTTGGTGCTGCTGGTCACGATCGGGGCGGCGATCTACGTGCTCATCGCGTAGCGCCGCCGGCAGGAGGCGGGATGCGATGTGGGTGGGCCCTCGGGCTGCTGCTGATGGGGTGCGAGACCAAGGGCGACGAACCGACGACGCCGACGGATGACGCCGACACCGACACGGATGCCGACACCGACACGGATGCCGACACCGACACGGATGCCGACACCGACACGGATGCCGACGCCGACACGGATGCCGACACCGACACCGACACGAGTGGCGACACGGCGTCGACCGGGGCGACCGCCGACAGCGGGCTCGGCACGGCGTTGCTGGGCGCCTCCTGCACGCTGCAAGCGGATCACGCGCTGCGCGTCGACTGCGAGCTCGAGCTCACGACGGCGGCGGTGTCGACCGTGACGCTGTCGGCCCCGGGGCTTCCCACTCGCGTGGTGGTGGGCCCCGAGGCGGCGTCGGTGTCGCTGACGGCCCTGGGCCTGCGCGCCGACACGCTGTACGACTGGGAAGCGAGTGCCGGCGGAGCGACGGCCAGCGGCACGGTGCAGACGGGCGCGCTGCCGGCATCGGTCGGGAGCCTGGCCACGACCGTCACGGGCACGACGGGGCGGCTCGACGCGGTGATGGCGCCCTTCGCCTGCGGCGGCGATGACGGGCTGGTCGCCTACGACGTCGACGGGCACGTGGTGTGGTACGAGCTGGTCGATGCGGTGGGGCGCGGCGGGCTGGGCGGGGTCACCGGCTTCGACCTGGCCGATGACGGCACGCTGCTCGTCGCCTGGGATGCCGACCACGTGCGGGCCCAGACCCTCGCGGGGGAGGTGCAGTTCGAGGTGAGTGGGGTCCCCTTTCCCCAGCACCATGACGTGGCCACCACGGGCACCTGGCACTACTTGCTCGACGCCGATGAAGCAGGCGGCACCATCGTCGACGGGTTCACGGTGCTCGACGAGCTCGGCAACGTGGTCGACCGATGGGCCTACCGTGACCACGTGACCGTGCCTCCCCCCGACAGCAGCGGGGGCTTCTGGAACAGCGTGTTCCCCGGCGCCGACGACTGGAGCCACGGCAACGGGCTGGAGGTCGACGGCGACCACCTCCTGCTGTCGATGCGCTTCCTCGACGCGGTGGTGCGGGTGGCGGCCGATCCCGACGACCCGAGCTTCGGCACCATCGACTGGACGGTGACCGGGCAGCCGGGCAACGACGTGCCCTCCGACGTGAGCTGGGCGAGCGGGGGCTTCGAGGGGCAGCACCACGCGATGCGCTGGCCCGACGGCCGGCTCGCGGTGTTCGACAACCGGGTGGCGCAGTCCACCAGTCGAGGGCTGATCTACGAGATCGATCCGGTGGCGGGCACGGCGATGGAGTCGGACAGCTACGTGCTCGACCGCTACTGCTCCACCCAGGGCTCGTTCTACCCGGCCGACGACGGCGTCGCCCTCACCTGCGAGCCGGCCCAGGAGGTGTCGGTGTTCGCGCCGGGTGCGGCACAGGCCGAGTGGGAGCTGTCGGTGAGCTGCCCCGGCGGGATGCCCCAGGGCACGATGGCGCGGGGGCTGCCGCTGCGCTGGTAGCTACTTCAGCTTCTTCTGGGCGTCGGCCACGAGCTTGGCCTTCTGGGACTCGGCGGTAGCGATCAGCTTGTCGCCCTGCTTGTCGGCCTCGGCCTCGAGCTTGTCGGCCTGCTTGTCGGCCTGCTTGGTGAGCTCCGATGCGGCCTTCTCGGCGGCTGCCTTGGCGAGGGGGTTGTTGGCCTGCTTGACCAGCTTGTCGCCCTGCTTCTTGGCCTCGCTGCGCAGCGCCGAGGCGGCCTTCTTGGCCTCGGCGACCAGCGCGGCGGCGGCCTTGGTGGCCTCGGCGATCAGCAGGTCGCCCTGGGCCGATGCCTGTGCGAGCAAGTCGCCGGCGACCTCCTTGCCCTTGTCGACCAGCTGCTCCTGCAGGCCCTCCAGGCCGCCGGTGGTGACGGTGAGCCGGGGCTTGTCGTAGGTGCCCTTGATGCCGAGCCGCACGTCGACGTTGGGCACGCCCTTGGGCAGGGCCTTGGCGAGCTTGGCCCCTGACAGCTTGGAGGCGGGCAGGGTGAGGTCGACGAACAGGTCGAGGGTGTGGTCGACCACGCCGGCGGAGCCGCCGAAGGTGGCGGGTGTCTGGCCGAGGGTGGCCTTGGTGGGGGCGAGGGTCATCCGCCCCTTCTCGACCTTGTAGTCGAAGTAGGTGTGGTCGAGGTCGAGGGCGGCGAGGTTGGGGATGCCGAGGGTGGAGGCGGCCTCCTTCAGCACCGAGGGCTCGATGGAGGTGCCCACGGTGAGCACGAGGCCCTCGCTGAACAGGGTGTCGAGGTTCGGGCTGCCGTCGGGGCCGAGGAGGGTGTCGAGCTCGACGGTGCCGCCGAGCTGGCCCCTGGCGCGCCGTGCCGCGGGCACGGCCTCGGCGACCGTGTCGACGGTGTTCATGAGCTTGGCGATGTCGAGGCCGTCGAAGGTGAGGGTGCCGTCGAGGTCGGCCTGCTCGGGGGTGGGGGCGCGGTAGACGCCGTCGATGGCGGCCGTGCCGCCGAAGGTGCGCAGCGACATCGGGCGCACGGTGACCGCACCGTCTCGGATGGCCAGCTTGCCCTGCACCTGCTGCAGCACGTAGTCGTCGTAGAGCACCTCCCCGATGGAGAAGCTGACCCCGAGGGCCAGATCGGTCGGCACCGTCACGACGGCACCGGGCTCTTCGGACGCGGGGGCGGGCTCGGGGGCGCGCAGGTCGACGCGCTGGGCCTGGATCCACAGGTCGCCGCCGAGGGGCCCCTGCCCCAGCCCATAGGCGACCGGTTCGTGCAGCTCGCCGGTGATGGAGGCAGCGAGCCCCTCCTGCCGCACGTCGAGGGCCTTGATGGTCACGCGCTCACGGCTCAAGACGAGGTCGAGCTGGTCGACCTGCAGGTCGGCCGAGGCCAGCCCCTTGCCCCGAACGGTGCCGCTGGCGGCCTTCACGTCGGCCCCCTTGGTGGCCACGTCGGCGTCGAGGTCGAGCACCCCGCTCCAGCCGATGTCGGCGGGCAGCACCCGGTCGAGGGCGCCCAGGTCGACCCGCCCATGGGCCGAGGCCTTCAGGCTGGGCGCCGACAGCGGCGGGGTGGTGCTGAGGGCGACGCGCATCGGCTGGCCCAGGTGCACCCAGCTCGCCTCCTTCAGGGTGACGCTGGTGGCGTCGAGAGGGCCCTGCTGCCGCTCTACCCGCAGGTCGACGTTCAGCTTCTGCACGGGGCCGGGCACCCCGGGCGCGGTGATGCTGCCGTCGGTGACCCGCAGGCCCAGGTCGACCCCTGGATAGGTGGACTCGTCGTAGGCCCCCTTCACCGTGGCCGCCAGCTCCACGGTTCCCGTCGCTTGGACCTTGCTGAGCGCGTCGTCGTCGGTGTGCGGCAGGATCGACAGCAGGGTGGCCACGTCGGCGCCGGGGGTGCCGAAGGCCAGGTCGAGACCCCAGCCCGTCTCGGTGGGCTGCGCGGTGCCCGACAGGGTGAGCGGCAAGCTCGCGATGGTGCCCTCGACGGCGCCCAGGGTGACCGCGCCGCTGTCGGTGGCGTAGTCGAAGGGCACCTTCATGGCCACTGGCACGCCGCTGAGCCAGGCGCTGTCGGGGGACCCCACGTGCAGCGCGCCGAAGCGCAGGCTGGTGTCGAAGCGGACGGCCTCGGGCGCCACCTGACCCACGGTGCGCAGCTCGATGCCGTCGATGCGCACGCCCATGCCGTCGGGCTCGCTGTCGTAGCGCAGGTCGAGGCCGCGGATCTCGACGAGGTCGAGGTCGAGGCGGGTGGTGGAGGGCTCGTCGCTCGGCTCGCCCAGCGACCAGTTGGCCCGGTCGCCCCGGGCCACCAGGTGGGCGGACCCTCCGTCGAGGACCACCTTGGTCAGGGTGAGGTCGTCGCCGAGCAGGTCGGTGAGGTCGAGGCTGACCGCCAGGGAGTCGGCACGGAACAGCGGCACGCCCTCGAAGGGCGCCCGGTTGGTGAACGCGACGTCACGGGCGGTGACGGTGACCTCGGGGAAGCTCGACCACCAGCTGGCCTCGAGGCCCCCGACCTCGATGTCGACGCCGTAGCTGGCCTCTACGTCGGCGAGAGCGGCGTCGAGCTTTCCCGCGGCCCATCCGGGGAGCCACAGAGCCACGGCCCCTACTCCGACGACGGCAGCCGCGAGGCCGCCCCCAACCACCATCCAGGCACGACGCATGGTGTCCCCACTTCGTGGGGCCTTCTATCGCTACCGTAGGCTGCGCGCTGGAACCCACAGGCCCTGGTCGCCTGCCCTACGGAACAAGCCCCGCAGATGGCTGCGCGCCTCCCCGGTGAGGTCGAGCCCCTGGGCGGCGGCGATCGCCTGCAGCTCGGGCTGCCCGCTGGGCCAGCCCCGCGCCGCGCACTGAGCCTCGATGGCCTCGTCGTCGAGCACGATCTGTGGCAGCTGGATCGGCGGCCGGGGCGTGCCGGCGGCCATCCGGTCGAGGTCGAGGACCTCGCTGAGGCTGCTCGACGCGGCGTCGCGGGCGGTGAGGGTCTCGCCGATGCCGAACCACTCCCGCACCATGGCCATGGCGGCGGTGTGGTCGAAGACCGTGTCGCTGACGTAGCCCTCCTTGACCCAGGGCCCGACGACGAGAGCGGGGACCCGGAACCCGAGCTGATCGAAGCCGCCCTCCGCGAAGTCGTCGGGCATCGTGCCGGGCGACACGTGGTCGTAAAAGCCACCTGCCTCGTCGTAGGTGACGATGAACAGCGTGCGCTCCCACTGGGGGGAGTCCATCAGAGCCTGCACCACACTGCCGATGAACAGCTGGCCGAGGAGGGGATGGTGGGGCGGGTGGTCGTCGTTGCTGGCGGCGCCCGGGTCGAGGCAGACCACGGAGGGCAGCGTGCCCGCGGCGGCGTCGGCGTAGAAGTCGTCGATCCGCTGCAGGCGGTCGGACCAGTCGGCCCGCGCCCACAGCGCGAGGGTGGGCAGGTCGGTGAAGTACGACGCCCACTCGATACCGGCGTCGGTGAGCTGGTCCCACAGGGTGCGGGCGGTGTAGCGCCCGATCGACGGCATGTCGTTGCCGGGGATGCCCTCGGACTGGGCGGCGTGGAAGTACAGCCGGTTGGGCCAGGTGCTGGTGAGCACGCTGGAGAACCAGCGCTGGCACAGGGCGTAGCGGTCGGCGAGGGCGTAGCTGACCGGCTGCTGAGCGCGGGACTGCCAGCTCAGGCACTGGCTGAGGTCGAAGCTGCCGCCGCGGGTCTCGTAGGCCTGCACGAAGCCGTCGCAGCGCCCCTCGCCGTGCTGCTGGCGGCTGGTGTCCCACCCGTGGGGCGGGTCGGGATGGGTGCAGGGGTTGGTGAGAGGGACCACGTCGTGCCAGCCCCCGCCGCTGTCGGGGTTGCCCATGCCGGGGAGCAGGCCGTCGATGTCGCGGCGACCTTCCATGAGGGAGAGGCTGCCGAAGACGTGGTCGAACGAGCGGTTCTCCATCATGCACAGCACGATGGTGTCGATGGTGCCGGGCCGTGCGGTGGTGCCAGGGGCGGGCTCGGTGGGGTCGTGACGCCCGGTGATCGGGTCGGGCCGGCTGCTTGGCGCAGCGCAGCCGGCGACGGTGGCGGCAGCGAGACCTTCGAGGAGCTGACGTCGGGTGCGCTGGGCCATGGTGCCTCCGGAGTGCAGGTAGCCCCTTGATCGTGGGGTCGCGAGGGAGAAGTCCCACATTCTGACACTGTCGTCACTTCTCGCGCGTATGGCTTGCTGTGCCCGGTGGCTTGGTCGCGGCTACGTTGGCGGGGGGGTACTCGATGGCGAAGATGGCCGTGACCTTTCCGGCCGATGCGCTCCCGGCGGTCGCGGCGCGCCGCCTGGTGGAGGGGCTGGCCGGGCACGAGGTGAGGTGGGGGGAGGGGAGCTGGTCGAACCTGGCCCCGGCCCCCTGCCCGCACGGCCGCGACGCCGACGTGATCCTGGGCCAGCCAGCGGTCGACGACGTGGCGGCGAGCGAGGCCAGCTGGGTGCACCTGACCAGCGCGGGCTGTGGTCGCTACGATCTCGACGCGCTGCGCCGCAGGGGGGTGGTCCTCACGACGAGCAGCTCGGTGTATGCGGTGCCGGTGGCGGAGTCGGCCCTGGGCATGATCCTGGGGCTGCGGCGGCGGCTGGCCCACAGCCTGGCCGACCAGCCGACGAGGCGGTGGCAGGCCCACGAGCACCGGGCGGCGTCGAGCCTGCTGCTGGGCGCTCGGGTGGTGGTGCTGGGGTGGGGGGCCATCGCGCAGGAGCTGGCTGCCCTGCTGGAGCCCTGGTCGGTGGAGGTGGTGGCGGTGCGGCGGCGGCCGGTCGGCGACGAGGGGGTGCACACGGTCGGCGTGGCCGAGCTGCTCGGGGTGCTGCCGGGCTGCGAGGTGCTGGTGAACACGCTGCCGGGCACCCCGGCCACCCGAGGGCTGGTCGGCCGCGACGTGCTGTCGAGGCTGGCCCCCGGGGCGGTGTTCGTCAACGTGGGGCGAGGCACGACCACCGACGGGGGAGCCCTACAGGAGGCCCTCGCCTCGGGGCAGCTGGCGGGCGCGTGGCTCGATGTGACCGACCCCGAGCCGCTCCCTCCCGACGATCCGCTGTGGGCGACGCCGGGCTTGTTCGTGGCGCCCCACATCGCCGGGGGCTGGGGAGGGGAGCACCTCGCCCTGGTGGAGCACTTCCTGGCGAACCTGCGGCGCTGGGAAGGGGGGGCGCAGCTGAGGGATGTCGTCTGAGAGCCATCGGCCGCTCGTCGCTCACGACAGCCGTTCGGCTACCGAGGCGGCGAGGGTCATGGGATCGAACGGCTTCTCGATGGTGCCGATGGCGCCAGCGTCGAGGTAGGCCTGCACGTCGTCGGGTCGGACCCTGGCCGTGAAGAAGATGCAGGGTGTGTCGCAGCCGTCGGCGCGCAGTCGAGCCAGGGTGGCCGGGCCGTCGAGCTGGGGCATCATCACGTCGAGCAAGATCACGTCGAAGGCCGGGGAGTTGGCTACGGCCTCGAGGGCGGCCTCACCGCCGTCGACGAGGGTGACGTCGAAGCCGCCGACGGTGGCGAGGGCGACCTCGGCCAGCATGCGGATGTCGGGCGCATCGTCGACCACCAGTACGCGCATGGAACCCCCTCCAGGATGGTACCCCGGAGGACTGCCATCATGGCAAGGCTGCAACCACGCCGTGACCTCAGAACAGGTTGCGCAGGTCGATGTAGACCGACGGCGCCCAGTCTTCGATGGGGCTCACGCCCACGTCGGCCCGCACGACGAAGTTCTTGTCGAGGGCTACCCGCAGCCCGCCTCCCGTCGTGGGCAGCGGGGTGGCGAACATGGTGGGGATGTCGGCGAGCTCTTCCCCCACGAAGCCGAGGTCGGAGAACGCGAGCAGACCGATGTCGATGACGGTGTTGCCGACCTCGGGCGACAGGGCGGTCCATCGCACCTCGGCCTGGTTCATGGCCTTGGCCTTGCCCAGGAAGCGACGAAGGCGAACCCCACGGCCGGCGTTGAGGTGGCCGAAGAACTGCATCCGCTGGGTGCCGCCAGGGGTGGCGATCTCGAGGGTGGTGGCCTCCCCCGCCATGCCGTCGAGCATCACTCGGTCTGCGAACACCAGCCGCTCGGTCCCGAGGGGCACGTAGCCGCGGAAGGTCGTGTTGAAGCCGACATAGGAGGTGGTGCTGCCCCAGGCGGGCGTGGCCGCGCGCACGGTGGCCTCGGCCCAGTAGCCGCGGATGGGGGCGGGCTCGTTGTCACGGTTGTCCCACATCATCCCGGTCTGCAGCACGCTCATGAGTGCTCTCTCGCCGCCTGGGAAGTCTTCCTCGTAGCGGGAGTCGGGCCACGGCTCGGCCTCCTGGAAGTCACCGGGCAGCATCGCGCTGGCCCGATAGCCGCCCACGATCTCGACGCGGTGGGGCTTGTCGCGCAGCTTCCACCGGGCGTCGGCGCGGAGCACGGGGTTGATGAACCGGGTGCGGAAGTAGCGGCGGACCATGTCGTCGCGGGCCTCGCCTTCGAGGCCCAGCGCGTCGGCGCGGGCCTCGGCCTCGGCGGGGTCGCAGGCCACCTCATTGCCGAAGCCACAGTAGTTGCTCGTCTTGGTGGCGTTGAACTCGCCGCGCACCGTGAGGCGCAGGCGCGGGTCGCCCAGCTCCAGGGCGTCGACCTCGAGGTTGTGGGTGTGCACCGCCTTGGTGGAGGCGAACAGCACGAGGTTGATGGCGGTCTTGTAGGGGGCGGTCTTGCCGTCGTAGCGGTAGGCCGAGCCCACGACGCCGAAGCCCAGGCCCTCGTCGGAGTTGTAGTTGACGGCCGGCAGGCCGCCGAAGCCCCAGCCCTCGCGCTGCCAGGGCTCGTCGGAGGCGTCGTCGTCGGGGGCGGCGTGGGCCCCTAGGGCCAGCAGGAGTGCGATGAGCATGCCGCGAGCCTACCCCGAGCCCCGTCGGTCGCTGATACAGTCGCCGCATGTTCTGCGTGCAGTGTGGCGAACAGACCGCCGACATCCCGTGCACCGGCTGCGGCGAGGAGCCTCGGCTCGACGGGCGGTGGTCCCTGCTCGAGGTGCTGGGGCGTGGCGCCATGGGGGTCACGTGGCGCGCGACCGAGGGCGCCGCGTCGGTGGCGATCAAGGAGATCGCGCTGGGCGCCGCCGTCGACGCCAAGACGCTGGAGCTGGCCCGCCGTGAGGCCGACGTGCTGGCCCAGCTCGATCACCCGGCGATTCCCTCGTTCATCGCCGAGGTGGAGGCGGGCCGCGGCAAGGCGCGAGCGCTCTACCTGGTGCAGGAGCTGATCGAAGGGACCGACCTCGCGGAGGAGGCGCTGGCGCGTCGCACCACCGAAGACGAGGTCCTCGACATCCTCGACGAGCTGTGCGGGGTGCTCGACTACCTGCACGGCCTGTCGCCGCCGGTGATCCACCGCGACCTCAAGCCGGCCAACGTGCGCCGCGACCGGCACGGCAAGCTGGTGCTGGTCGACTTCGGCTCGGTGCGCGACGCCCTGGGTGATCCGCAGCTGGGGGGCGACACGGTCGCGGGAACCTTCGGCTACATGGCGCCCGAGCAGTTCGCCGGGGAGGCGTCGCCGCGGTCCGATGTGTATGGGCTGGGCGCGCTGGCCATCGCGCTGCTCACCCGGGAAGACCCCGCCAAGCTGCAGGGGCACGACCGCCGCATCCGCTGGCGCCACCTGGCCAACGAGACCGGTCCGGTCGGCGATGCCGTCGACCGGCTGGTCGCGCTTCGCCCTGCCGACCGGCCGGCGTCGGCCGCCGAGGCCCGCGACCTGCTGGCTGCGGCCCGCCGCGACCGCGACCGGCCGTCGCGGGTGCCGGCGGTGCTGGCCATCACCGGAACGACGGCGCTGGTGGCCTTCGGGGGGGCGAACCTGGTGGTGCTCACCGGGCTGCTTGTCGGTGCCTACCTGTGGCAGCCCCACCTGCCAGATCTGGGCTGGGGAGAGTCGCCGCCGGTGGCTGCGCCCACACCGAAGCCCGCGCCCTCGCCCTCGCCGGCGCCCGCCCCAGTGGCTCCGGCGCCCGAGCCGGCTCCGGTGGCCCCCGCGCCGGCCCCCGCCCCCGACCCCGCACCCCACGTGCGGCCCCACGGCAAGCCGGGCATGGTGCACGTCGTGTGGCAGGGCAAGAAGGGCGCGAAGCTCACGATCGATGGGCGCTCGGTGGGACCGCTGCCGGTGACGACGCGGCTCAAGGCGGGGTCCCACACCTTCACGGTGAAAGACGGGCCCATGGAGATGTCGACGACGGTGGTGGTGACGCTGCACGGCAACCACACCCGCATCGATCTGGGCGACTACTGGTAGAAGCTGTCGAAGCGCTCGGAGCGGTAGCTCGTCCAGCCCTGGGAGACGACGGAGCGGTCGGTCGACAGGCGCACGTGCCACACCTCTTCGCCGGCAGGATCCCACTCGATGACGCGGATGCCGGCGTCGCCCTTGCCGAAGGTCTCGTTGAGGAAGCTGTCTTCGCGCACGATCATGCCGAAGTGGCCGACGATGTGCCCGTTGGCGAGCTCGTCGGCATCGCCGACCGCCATGGAGAACACGGACGGGTCGGGCCGACGGTCGAGCACCTGCTGCACGGTGCGCGCGGTGGGATCGACCTCGTAGGCCACCACCCGCGAGTACATGGTGCCCTCGTGGTCGGGCTCGACGCCGGGCCCGGGTGACTCCCGGAAGTTGCCGTTGTCGAACATCATGATGCTGCCGTCGTCGCGGACGCTGACGGCGTGCTGGTGGTAGGGCCACTCGAGCTCGCCGACAGGCTCCAGCAGGTAGGGCTGGTGGCTGGCCGGCCAGTTGTCGTGGTTGCCGAGGATCCAGTCGATGACCTGGGTGTCGGGGTCGATCTTCAGGATGGCGTCTTGGTGCCGCATGGAGATGAGCAGGTCGCCGTCGGGGTGGATGGAGACGGCGTTCTCGTGCGTCCAGTCGGGGCGATCCTCGACGGAGGTGGGCTCGAGGCTGTCGAAGGCGATGCGCGTCATGGGGAGCACGTCGCCGAGGTAGATCGTGCCCAGCGATGAGCCATCGGCCCCGAAGCGATGCACGACACCCTCGGCGATGTCGACGTCGACGGTGCCCGACAGCTGGTAGTCGGAGGGGTAGCCGACCACGGGCGTGATGGTCTTCGACAGCACCCAGTAGCTGCCGTCGCCGACGGGGGTGTAGTCGTGGTGGAAGCGGCCAGGGGCGTCGACCACGGTGAGCACGGGGTTGGGGGGGAGGTTGGTGACCTGGCTCTGGAAGCCGCCGAGGGCGTTGCCCATCCAGTCGAAGGTGACGATCTCGGGGTAGTTGTCGCCGGCGAAGACCTCGAAGCCGTCGGGGTGCAGGCGGGCGTCGTTCATGCGGCCGCCGTAGGTCATCCAGTAGACGACCTCCGCGTCTTGGTCGACGACGAGCACGACCTCGTTGGGTGGGGGCACGGCCCCGTTGCCGCGGGTGCCGATGAGGGTGTAGTGCCGGGTCGAGCCGGCCACGACGAGCTCGGGCTGGGGGAACGACGCCGGAAGCGGCGCGCTGTCGAAGGGCAGCTCGACACTCTGCACGAGCTGGTCGGGCCCGGTGGCGGTGACGGTGAGGGTGTAGGTGCGGTCGGGACGCATCCCGAGGATGGGCACGGTCTGGGAGCCCTGGGCGGTGGGGGTGTGCTCCTGGTCGTGCCCGGCACCGTCGGACCACGCGAGGTGCAGCGCTGTGCCGTCGGGAACGTCGATGGCCACGGCGGCGGCCTGCAGAGCCTGGGAGGGCTGCACCGCCAACGACGCCTCGATGGCCCATCCGGTGGGCTGGGGCTGCGGGGTGGGGGTGGTGGGGCCTGGTGTGGTGGGACCCGGCGTGGGGGCGGGCGCATCGGTTCCGGCCGTCTGGGTGTCGTCTTTGTCGGCGGTGCCGGAGCAGGCGGCCAGCAGCACAAACATCGTCGCGCGCGTCATGGTCCTCCCGGGGTCATGCCTCGTTGTAGCACCTGCTCGAGGCGCTGACCGCCTCTTTGGCTATGCCTCATCGCCTCTCGAGCGGGTCAGGTTCCGCTTGCTGTCGGGTCGCGGTACGATGCCTCATGACTCAACGTGTGGCTCTCGCTGCCCTTGGTGCCTTGGTCGGACTGCTCGTCATTGCCGGCATATGGGTGACCTACGACGTGAACGTGAAGCGGCAGCAGGTGCGCGAGCACGTGCTGTGGCTGATGGCCGTCTCGGAGGCCCGCGACGAGGCCAACAAGGAAGAGGGCCCTCCGGAGGCCTACGAGGGCATCGAGCCCGAGCTCTACCACCACTTCGCGTCCGACCCACCCACCCGCAACGACCTCGACGAGCTCGACCGTGCCTTCCGCACGGGCGACTTCATGCTCGCTCGCTCGCTCCTCGGTGCAGTGGAGTCGTCGATCCGTCGCGACAATGCGGCGATCTCCAGCACGCTGGGCCGCCGGTGGGACCAGACGACCCTGCTGTTGTCGCTGGCGGTGGGGCTCACCATCGTCAGCCTGGGCTTGCTGCTGGTGCGCCAGCGGGAGGCTTGGGGGCGTCGCGAGGCCGAGGTGGCGCTGCGGGCCACCCATAGCCGGCTGATGCGGCTGGGCGTGGGCATCGTGGGTCTCGACGACGACGGTCATCCTCAGCTCGCCAACGACGTGGTGCAGCGCTTCGCTCGCAAGTTCGACTCGGTGCCGGAGTGGTGGGCCGAGCTCACCTCCGAGGCGCAGCTGCCGCCGCGACAGCCCTGCAGCGAGTGTGGGGCCCAGACCCACGTCGGGCGGGTGCCGACTACCTTCGCCGACGCCGAGCGCCTGTATGAGCTGGTCTACGGTGGGCACGTGCACGAGGCCGAGTCCACCCCCTACACCGTGGTGTTGGTGCGCGACGTGACCATCGCCCGCAAGGAAGAGACCCGCGAGCTCATCCAGGGTCGTCTGCACAGCGTCGACGACGTGGCCGAGGGTGTGGCGCAGCAGCTCCGGATCCCCCTGCACGGCGTGGCCATGCAGCTACGGCACGCGGCGTCGAGCTCGGAGGCCGAGCCCTGGGTGGCCGAGGCCCTCGACTCGGTGCAGCGCCTCGAGGAGCTGGTCGACTCGCTGCAGCTGCTGCAGGTGTCGAACGAGAACTCCCGCAGCCACATCGCGGATCTGTGTGCCGCGGCAGCCCGGCTCGCCGTGCCCCTCACCCGGGGGGAGGTGGTGCTGCAGGTCGATGTGGTCGACGACGTGTGGGTGGATGTGCCAGCGGCGCGGCTCACCCAGCTGCTCTACGATCTTCTCGCCGAGAGCGTCGAGGCCTGTCGTCGCGACGGGGGGCGGCGCCAGGTCACGCTGCGCGCCTACCAGCACGAGGAAACCGTGGTGGTCGAGGTGCTCGACAACCGCGACAACGAGGTGGAGCACGATCCGGCGAGCTGCCAGCTGGCCCTCGAGCAGGGCAACGCGCTGGGCCTCAGCTTCGAGCGAACCTCACGGCCTCACCGCACCGTGGTCTCCCTCGCGCTGCCCATCGCCTCGGCGGCCGCCTGATCCTGTGCCTTCGCCTCCTCCTGGAGCGCGAGTAGCTGGGCTTCGGCCCAGCTGGTGATGTCTTCCACCGACGCGTCGGCCAGGCCGCTGTCGCTGTCGGTGATGTCGCCGAAGCGCAGGGTGATGCGCTGCCCTCGACGCGGCCACCGCGACCCGATGGGGAGCACGTTCTCCATGCCCCAGTGGTGGTAGGGGAGCAGCAGCGGGCGGGTGGCGCGCACGAGGTGGGCCATGCCCTTCTTGAGGGGTGTGCGCAGGGCCTGTGGCGTGCGCGAGCGCCCTCCCTCTGGGAAGATGTGGACCCAGTCTCCTTCCCGCAGCCGCGCCTCGAGGAAGTGCATGCCCGGCTGGTCGAGGCCCGCGCCCCGAACGATGGGAACGCCCTTGCCCGCGCTGAAGAACCAGCGCGTCACCGGGTGGCTGAAGAAGTTGCTGTCGTCGGTGGCGCACCAGCGCAGCGACTCCCATGACCCGTTCGCGACGCACGCGGGCAGCCACGGATCGTCGTACAGGCTGACGTGGTTGCTGAAGGTGATCAGGCCACGCCCCTGGCCGCGGGCTTCGTCGAGGCGCTCCCCACGCACGACGGTGAGGTCGTTGAGGCGCGTCAGCAGCAGGCGGGACGATGCGATGGCCAGGCGCGCCAACACCCGGCGGGCGAGGCTCGCGTCAGAGCGGTAGTCGTCGAAGTCCATCGGGTGGCCCGCTAACGCCTGAGGCCATCCGGTGCCGGTCTGGGAGCGGGCGGGTATGCTCGGGCATGCTCTGGATGCTGCTGCTGTGGGCGTGCGAAGGGCCGCCGGCACCCACGGCGGAGGCGCCTGCGTCGAAGGCGCGGGGGCGGGTGCTGCGGGTCAGCGTGGGCCCGGTGTCGTCTGCCCACGATCTGGTGATCTCGGTGGGGCCGGTGCAGCCGCAGGAGACCGTGCACGTCGCGTGGTCGGCGGTGGGGCCGGGCGCTGGGCCATGCCCGCCGGCGCTGGGCGGGGCGTGCCTGGGGCTGCAGGGCGCGCGCTACCTCGGAGTCGCCTCGGTCGATCTGTCGGGGTGGGGCAGCCTGACGCTGCCGCCCCAGCCCCTGGCTGCGGGGGTGAGCTCGGTGTGGGTGCAGGCGGTGGTGGTCGACGCCACGGGGGAGGTCCACCTGAGCGATCTGGCGGAGCGCGTGGTGCGGGATCCGGGGGAGGTCCACCCAGGAGATCTGGTGCTGTCGTCGGTGGCGGATCTGGCGGCGGCCCGCGACGTGGTGGCGGTGGAGGGCGACGTGGTGGTGGAGGCCACGGGGCTGGAGGAGGTGGAGCTGCTGGCGCTCGAAGAGGTCGGTGGCTCGGTGCGGGTGTGGGAGAACGAGGCGCTCGAGCTGTGGCGGGCGCCGCTGCTGCGCACGGTGGGCCGGGATCTGTCGCTGTACGACAACCCGATGCTCACCACGGTCGGTGAGCTGACGGCGCTGGCGGAGGTGGGTGGCACGCTGTCGGTGCATCGGATGGCCGCGGTCGAAGGGCTCGACCTGCCCGCCCTTCGGGACGTGGGCGCGCTGTATCTGTTCCACGATCAGTCGCTGACCGATCTCGACGGGCTGGCATCGCTCGAGACGGTGGCCGGGCCGGCGGAGCTGTGGGAGCTGTACGCGCTGCAGCGGCTGCAGCTGCCCGCCCTGAGGCAGGTGCAGGGGCGTCTGGATGTGTTCGAGGCCGACGAGCTGGGCGTGGTCGACCTCCCGCTGCTGGAGCAGGTGGGCGGGCTGGAGCTGCACGAGTGCGATGGGTTGGTCGACCTCGGGGAGCTGCCGAGCCTCGTGGCCATCGACAACGCGCTGACCCTGAAGTACTGCAGCTCGCTGGCGACGGTGGAGGGGCTGTCGGCCCTGCAGACGGCGGGGTCGGTCGAGGTGGAGCACCTCCCTTCGCTGGCGACGCTTCCGCTGCCGGCCCTGCAGCAGGTCGACGGTGCGGTGGTGGTGGTGGCCAGCGGGGTGCAGGAGCTGGGGCTGTGGGGTCTCGTCGCGGCGGGCTCGGTGGAGGTACGCAACCTGGCTGGGCTTCACGACCTGGGGCTGGAGTCGCTGGAGGAGGTAGGTGGCGTCGTCGTGCGCGGCAACGAGGCGCTGTCGCACTGTGAGATCGAGGCCTGGCTCGAGGAGGTGTCGTTCGCCACGGTGTCGTGCAGCGGCAACCTCGAGGATGGCTGCTCGGCGTGGTGCGAGGGGGCGCCATGAGGTGGGCGCTGCTGGTCGGCCTCGTCGTGGGCTGTGTGCCGCCGTCGGTCGTGAGCCACGAGGGGCGCGCGGTGGTGCGGGTGCCGGGGGGGGCCCCGGAGGAGCTGGTGCGGGCGGCCGCCCTGGGCGACGTGTGGACCGAGCATCCGCGGGGATGGGTCGATGTCGAGGTCCCATGGAGATCCCTGGCCTACCTGCCGCCGGGGGCTACGGTCGAGGTGCCCGACGTCGCCAAGGCGGTGGAGGCGTCGCTGGTGCCCTTCGGGGATGGGTTCTACGACGCGTGGTCCGACCTCGAAGACCTCCACGACCGCATGGAAGACCTCGCCGCGCTGTACCCCGCTGCCGAGCTCGTGGAGATCGGGGTGTCGGAGGAGGGGCGCCCGCTGCTCGGGCTGAGGCTGGGCGACGGGGGCTACGATGCCCGGCGGGGCACGCTGATCACGGGGGGGCTGCACGCCCGCGAGTGGGTTGCGGTGCACAGCGCGCTGTACATCGCCGAGCGCCTCCTCGAAGACGACGGGATCGACCCGGTGGTCACCGCGCTGCTCGACGAGCAGAAGGTCTTGGTGGTGCCCGTGGTCAACCCCGACGGCTACCGGTACACCTGGACCACGGACCGACTGTGGCGGAAGAACCGCCACGACAACGGCGACGGCAGCTTCGGCATCGACCTCAACCGCAACTTCACGACGGGCTGGGGCGGGCCGGGCAGCTCGGGGTCGACGGCCTCGAACAACTACCGAGGGGGGGCCCCGTTGTCGGAGCCCGAGTCGGCGGCCGTCGCGGAGTTCCTCGCCCTTCACCCCCGCTACGATCGGCACATCGACCTGCACTGCACCGGTCAGCTGGCCCTCCACCCGTGGGGCCACACGGTCGATGCCCCTGTCGAGGATGATGCGTTGAGCTCGGTCGCGGTCGCAGCGGCGGAGGCGATGACGGCGGTGCACGCGACGCCCTACGACGCCGGCCAGGCCAGCACCCGGCTGTACCTCGCCAGCGGCATGCTCATCGACCACGCCCATGGGCTCCACGGCGCCCAGAGCCTGCTCCTCGAGCTGCGCGACCGGGGGCGCTTCGGCTTCCTCCTCCCCGCGGACCAGCTGCTTCCTACGGCCGAGGAGGCCTACGAAGGGGTGTGGGAGGTGCTGGCCGCCGATGGGCTGCAGCTGCACCTGTCGGTGCTGCAGGAGGGCCCGCCCACGTTGGTGCGCGTGACCCGTGCCGATGGCCCGGTGTGGCTGGCAGCGTCGCGGGAGGGCCCCGCGGAGGCGACGTCTACGGGCTTGGGCCCCGATCTGCAGGTGGCGTCGCCCGCGTTGTTCGGGCCGGTCGACCCTGGGCCCTGGGGGGGCGTGACCTTCCAGCTGACGCCGCCGGCGGGCTGGGGGGCCGGGCCGCTGTACTGGCAGGCGTTCACCGCGACGCACCGCTCGCCGGTGCTGCGGACCGACTGAGCCGGCGGGTCAGGCGTCGAGGATCTCGCGCACCCGAGAGGCCATGGCCTTGAGCGTGAAGGGCTTGCGGAGCACCCGCGCGCCGTCGGGGAGGCTGTGGTTCTCCAGCTCGGCGTCGGCATACCCACTCATGAACAGCACCCGGAGCTCGGGGTGGCGCACTGCGACGTGGTCGGCGACCTCGGGGCCGGTGAGCCCGGGCATCACCACGTCGGTGAGGAGCAGGTCGATCTGGGGGGCGTCGAGGGCCAGCGCCACCGCTTCCTCTCCGTCGGCAGCGGGGAGGGTGGCGTAGCCCAGCGCGTCGAGGGCCTCGATGAGCATGTGGCGGATCTCGTCGTCGTCTTCCGCGAGCAACACCACTTCGTTGCCCCCGTGCGTCAGCCCGCTGCTGCGCGGCGGGATGGCCACCGGGGTGTCGTCGACCCCGGGCAGGTGCACCTCGATGTGGGTGCCGACGTCTTCGGTGCTGGTGACCGTGAGGCTGCCGCCTGCCTGCTGCACGATGCCATGGACGACGGCCAGACCCAGCCCCGTGCCCTCGGGGCGGGTGGTGAAGAAGGGCTCGAGGGCCTGCTCGAGCACCTCGGGGCTCATGCCGACGCCGTTGTCGCGCACGTCGATGATCGCGTCGAGGCCCCGCTTGCGGAGGTGGATCTCCAGCCGGCCCCCCACGGGCATGGCATGACGTGCGTTCACGGTGAGGTTGACGAGGACCTGCTCGAGCTGACCTGCATCGATCCGCACCGCGGGCACGTCGTCGTCGACGGTGACCACCAGGTCGATGCGCTCGCCCAGCACCCGCTCGAGGAGCACCGACAGCTCGGCCACGATCTCGCTGAGGTTGTGCACGCGGGCCTCCACGACCTGCCTGCGGGAGAAGCTGAGGAGCTGCTGGGTGACCGTGCCGGCTCGCGATGCGGCTCGCTGGATCGCGTCGACGGCGGCGGCGCCTCGGTGTGCGTCGCCAAGCACGATCTCCAGCTGGTCGGCCGCGCCGAGGATGATCGTGAGGAGGTTGTTGAGGTCGTGGGCGAGGCCGCCGGCCAGCTCCTGGGCGACCTGCATCTTCTGGGCGCGCTGCAGCTGCTCCTGGGCCACGCGCTGAGCCGTGAGGTCTTGCACCTGCAGCACGAAGAACAGGCCTCTCCCTGTCTCGTCGCGGATCAGCGAGCCGGCGACGTCGGCGTGGACGACCTCCCCGTTCACGTCTAGCAGTTGCATCTCCTTGCGGAACCGGTCGCGTTCCCCGCGCAGTGCGGCCCGGAACAGCTCCTCGGCCTGGGTGCGCACGCCGGGGTCGGAGGCCGCTCCGACGAACTGGCCGATCAGCTGGGCGGGGTCGCGCTTGAGCATCTGGCCATAGGCCGGGTTGCACAGCACGTAGCGACCCTCGGTGCTGACGATGGCGGTGCCGGTCTGCGCGTGCTCGAAGGCGATGCGGAAGCGGCTGCTCTGGTCGAACATCCGGCGACCATTGGTCGCATGGCCGGCGAGGTAGCCCGGCACGTGCGGATCTCGCATTCGGTCGGCCAGCTCGGGCCAGCGCACCCGCAGGGCGGCGACGTGCTCCGCCAGGCGGTGGGGAGGCGCCATCACGAAGCGACAGCAGGGGTCGCCTCGGCCGCGACACAGCACCTCGGTGGCGACCAGGTCGAGGCCATAGGCCGTGCTGCACCATCCCGAGCTGTAGCCCGCGTTCATCACACACACGGGCTCGTCGCTGGCGCGCCCGCGGGCCAGCCAGGCCTCGGACTCGAAGGAGTGCAGGTGGTCGTAGATGAGGACGTAGTCGTCGCTCTGGACCGGGTGAGAGCCCTCGTGCAGGGCGACCCGTGCCCAGCCGGTGACGGCGAAGTGCACCGGGCCGAGGGCCAGGTGCGTCTCGGCGTCGGTGATCCCCATCTGCTCGGCGAGGCGGCTGGAGTCGACCCGCGCCAGGGCACTGGCGATGTCGTAGAGGAGCGACCGGGCGACGTTGTCGGCCTCGGGCGTGCGTGCGCCGCCGTAGTGCTCCCGCACCAGGTCGAAGAACTCGACGCTGAGGCTGCTGGCACGGATCTCCAGATACCGCTCGTTGCCGACCTCGATGCGCGCGTTCTCGGGATCCTGCACCCGCTGGGCGAGCCACTCCGACAGGCGGTCTTCCGCCTCGATGAACAGCGCCTCGAAGGTGGTGGGAACCTGTACGGTGCGGGGGGGCATGCCCCAGCCTAGCACCGAGCGTCGTCGAATCAGGCGCGCTTTCGCGCCCCTCGACCGGCCTCCCTGAGGTGCTCGACCATCCAGGCGATGGCTTCGTCGGTGTGCCCCTCCATCGGCAGGAGCCACGGCGACCCGTCGGTGAACACCTCGACGCCTCCGGGGCGGGCCACGGTCTCGCGCACCGTGGTCAGATCGACCTCTTGTCGCCGCTTCTCTTCGCCTTGGTGGGACCACACCAGCGCCAGGCGGTGGTCGCCGACATAGACCTCGAGCCGCTGGTGGGCCCGACGGGTGCCCCACCACCACGCGAGGCCTGCCGCCACCCACAGCGCCACCACCACGGCGCCGACCAGCCCTCGCTCGGTGGGGCCCAGGGCGGGCCGAGCGATGGCCCACACCAGAAGGGAAGCCACACCGATGCCGATGACCGTCACCGCCCGGGGACGGGCCCGGTAGGGGCGGACCTGGATCACGCGAGCGTCGGGAGTCTGGCGCAGCCCGAGGCCATCGGGGCGCGGGGAGCTCACTCCTGAAGGGGCTCGTCGAGCTCGACCTGCCCCACGGACTCCAGGGAGTCGAGGTGGCGGTCGAACTGCTGCGGCGTGATGCCGAGCAGCTTCGCAGCGGCGAACAGCATGGAGCCCTCGCCGCGATCGAGGTCGCCGTCGACGACGGTGAGCTCGAAGAAGACCTCCAGCAGCGACAGCCTCTCGTCGAGGGGCAGCTCCACCGGAAGCCGCTCCAGGGCCTCCTGCCGCGCCTCCTCGAAGCGGATGGTGCGAGCGCCGAACTCGTCGACGAGCCCAGCCGCCAGCAGGGCGTCGTCGGGGGCAGCCTTCGCCACGAACGCCGACTCGGCAGCCACCACGCGGCCGTCGGACTGGGCGAGCAGGTCGAGCACGTGGCGGGTGAAGGCGAGCTGCAGGGTAGCCAGCTGCATGGAATCCTCCGGTGGGCCCACCTACTTACATCAGCTGGCGCGCGAGCGCCCGCTCCCACAGGCGGAAGGGCAGGAAGCGACGAATCAGTCGCCGAGGGAGGGAGCCGGGCCCCATGGGGTGGCGCAGGGCGGGATCGGAGTGCTCCACCAGGTCGGCGATGGCCCTCGCCACGTCGTCTGCGTCGCCGGCGCGGGCCTCGACGCGGGCCGAGAGGGCGTCGATGCGGCGAACGAAGGGTGCATAGACGGACTCGGGGTCGTGCACGCGCCGACCCACCGTGCGGTTTCGAGACAGCAGGTCGGTGCGGTAGGGGCCCGGCTCGACCACGGACACACGCACGCCGAAGGGCCGCAGCTCGTGCCGCCAGGCCTCGGCCATTCCCTCGAGGGCGAACTTGCTGGACGCGTAGGCGCCCAGCCCGGGCAGCGCACTCAGCCCCGACATCGACGACACCATCACCACCGACCCCCGCGACGCGCGGAGCATCGGCAGCGCTTCCCTCGTCACCCGATGGACGCCGCGAACGTTCACGGCGAACAGGCGCTGCACCTCATCGTCGTCGAGCTGCTCGAGGAAGCCCCCGAGGGCGACGCCCGCATTGTTGACCAGCGCGTCGAGGCGCCCTTCGCGCTCCCGGATCGTCGACAGGGCGGACTGCACCTGCGGCAGGTCGGTGACATCGAGGGCGATCGGATGCACGTCGAGCCCTTCGGTGGCGTCGCGCAGGGCCTGCCCCGTCGCTGGGTCGCGCAGACCCGCATAGACACGGTGACCTCGTTGCGCGATCGCCCGCGCGCTTCGCAGGCCGAAGCCCGATCTCGCGCCGGTGATGAGCACGACCATGGTGGGTTCTCCTCGATGTGCTTCGACGAGGGCGGATCCCTCCGAGGCTGGTTCGTGGTATCCCAGACGCGATGCCGACCACTGATCTCGCGCCGAGTGACGGCCCGCTTCTCAACGAACGCTACCGACTGGTCTCCCGGATCGGAGAGGGTGGCATGGCCGGGGTCTACCGTGCCTACGATGAGAGGCTTCGCGTATGGCGGGCCGCCAAAGTGCTCTTTCCGGAGTTTGCCGGCAAGCGGAAGATCCGCAAGCGGTTCGAGCGGGAAGCCCACACGATGGCTCGCCTCGAGCACCCGAACCTGGTGCGGGTGGTGGATGTCGGGCACAGCGGCGCGCTGCCGTTCATCGTGATGGAGCTGGTGCCCTGCGGCACCCTCATGCAGTGGGTGGATCGCCACGGGCCGATGCCCGAGCGCCTGGCCGTCGACGTGATCCTACAGGTGTGCGAGGCGGTCCGCGAGGTCCACCGAAACGGGGTCGTGCACCGCGACATCAAGCCGCACAACGTGCTGATCAACGAGCTGGGTGTCTGCAAGCTGACCGACTTCGGCATCGCGCAAGACGACTCGGAAGACAAGACCAAGGCCGGCTCGGTGATGGGCACCATGGGCTACATGGCGCCCGAGCAACGCAACGACGCCTCGTCGGTCGACGAACGGGCCGACATCTACGGGGTGGCGGCCACGCTGTGGAAGCTGATCACGAACGGGCGTGCGCGCGACCTGTTCATGTACAGCGAAGACGCGAAGATCCTCGAGGGGGTGTCGCCCGGTCTGGGTGAGGTCCTCATGGCGTGCTTCGCCTACTCCCGCGACGACCGACCGGAGCGGATCGACGACGTGATGGAGGCCTTGGCCTACCTGCGGGAGGAGATGCCGCCGCTGCCGGCATCGACACCGGCCCTGCCGGTCGACGATGCCATGGGGCAGCAGGAGCGGGTGAGCGACACCTTCGAGGAGATCTCCCCCGCGTTCACGATGTCGCACTCGGGCTACAGCGAGGTGTCGCTGGTGTCGGAGCCGATGGCGCCGCCGCCCGAAGCCACCCCTCCGCCGTCGAGCCCTACGTCGAGCAGCATTCCGGGCCCGCCGCCGTCGTGGTCTGCGGAGGCAGGGGCGAGCTTCCCGCCGATGGCCTTCGCCACCGACGACGCAGCGGCCGAGCCCGAGCCCGAGTCCGACCCCGGCGGTCGCCCTGATCTCGACTGGCTCGTGAGCGACGACGCGACCACGGAGGAAGACGCCTTCGGTGCAGCGCCCTCGCAGTCCGACGTGCCGGAAGACGCCGCCACCCGCCTGTACGTGGAGGAGACCGACGAGGTCGAGGCCGGCTACATCGCCGAGTCGGAGGCGCCGCGAGAGAAGCGGGTCGACCAGACCATCGGCATGGAAGGTAGCGCCCCCACCAAGGAGCCCACGGCACCGCCCCCGGCCCAGGGGATGAACCCGCTGGTCGGGCTCCTCCTCAAGCTGGGCGTTGCGGGTGCCCTGCTGTTCTGCTTGATCCTGGGGGGCTTGCTCGCCTGGGGAACGACCACGGTGCGCAACGCCAGCGACGTGGCCATGGAGGCGCGTCGCGACTTCTACCTGGTGCTCGATCAGGAGCGGCTGGTGGTGTCGGAGATGGTGCAGCTCGACCGCTCCGCGTCGGTCCTCGAGGGGCTCTACCTCGACTTCCTCGACCAGAAGCGCGAACCCGCGCGGAGGGAGGCGGCCGAGCGCTTCCTCGACGAGCTGTCGCACTACCACGAGCGCCTGGGCACGGGGGGCGGCAACAAGTCGGTGACCACGCGGGTGAACAAGCTCGAGCGTGCACGGCAGCGCGACGTGGAGCAGCGTCAGGCATGGGAGGATGCTGCGGGCGGCTTCCCCGGCGTGTTTGCAACGGTGCTCGGCGTGGCACCGTCGCCCTGAGGTGGCCGTGATTGCACTGGTGTTGCTGTCGATGGTGGCGGAGGCCCGCACCCCAGACTGGGTGCGCCAGTTCGAGGATCGCACCGAGGTGTGCGCCGTGCCGGAGTCCCGGCGCCTCGAGGGGGCCGTGGTGCCGGAGCTCACGGCGCTGCAGCAGCAGCGTCGCGAGCTGGGAGAGCCGCTCGTCGGGCCGCTCCGCCCCCCTCTGGTGCGCACGCTGACGGAGCGTGAGCCCGCCGGCCTGTCGGTGTCGGCGATTCCCCACCCCCTGCGCAAGGGGTGGTCGCTGGTGCGGGTCGAGCTGTCGGTCGCACCGTCCGACAGCGTGATCGATGCCTACGCGACCATCGCGGTCGACACGTCGGCTTCGATGTCGTCGGCGAGCTTCCGTGGGGTCCCCCTGCTGCTCGACGAGCCGCCGCCCGAGCGTGGGTCGTATCGCACGGTCAACCGGCTCGACCTGGTGAAGGAGGCTCTGCACGAGCTGGTCGAGGGCTTCGACGACCCCGACTACAAGGTGGCGGTGGTCGCCTTCCACCAGTCGAACGCGTCGGAGCTGCTGCCGCCGACGGCATCGACCGACCACGCCGCACTGCACGCAGCCATCGAGGCCATCGAGCGCGACAGCGTCGGCGATGGCGAGGTGTTCGAGACGATGTTCACGACGGCGGCGAAGTCGTTCCAGGCGTGCGGCGACGGGCGGCTGCTGCTGATCACCGACGACCGGCCGGCGATCAAGGGCGATCCCGCCGATGTGATGGCGGGGCTGCGGGCCGTGGCCGAGCAAGGCGTGCGGGTGCACAGCTTCCCGGTCGCCACCAAGGTCGATGTCGCACCCCTCGCGGAGCTCACGTCGGCGGGGGGCGGAGCCCTGCACCGTGTCGACACCATCGGCGAGCTGATGGCGGGCTTCGCGGAGGCCACGCGCCCCATCGGCTCCACGCTAGGGGATGCATCGCTGGAGGTGTCTTTCGGGGGGGCCTGGCGCTGGCAGGGAGAGGCAGGCACCGGCACGTCGCACGGGTGGAAGCTCCCCGAGCCGCTCCCCTCTGACTGGACGATGGTGGAGCTGTACGAGGTCGAGGGCTCGGCCGAGGCCGTGCTGAGCGCGACGCCCTACTTCGGCGACACCTCGCCGCGGGTGTGGCGGGCGAAGGCCGCGGTGCAGCCTGTGGCGAAGGCGCCGGCGCCGGTGCGTCACGACGCGGCCTACGTGGTGGCGGAGCAGGGCATCCGCGAGCCGGCCATGCGGCGCGCGGCGCAGGAGGCGCTGGAAGCCATGGTGCGTGAGGTCGGGCCGGGTCGGGAAGCCCAGGCGCTGCTCGAGGCGCACGCCAACTGATGTGGTGGCTCGCCGCGATCGTGGCCTGCTCGGGTGGCGACGAGGTCGAGCCCATCGAGGCCGCGCGCCAGCTGGCGCAGGCCGGAGAGGAGGCGCTGGCCGCCGAGGTGGTGGAGCCGCTGTGCGAGGCGGGGGATGTCGATGCGTGCGCGCTGCGTGCGGAGCTGTCCGTGGGGCCCGATGAGGTGCGGCTGGGCGCGGCGGAGCGGGCCTGCGAGGCGTCGCTGTCGGCAGCCTGCCTGCTGCGCTCGGAGGCACCCGGTGACCGGTGGGACCAAGCGGCCTGCGAAGCGGGGGATGGGCCGGCCTGTCAGCGGGCTGCCGAGGCCGCCGTCGACGAGCGGTCGCGAGGGCGGTGGGCTGGGCAGGCATGTCACCTGGGCGTGGTCGATGCCTGCCTGCCTGCGGCGGTGGAGGCGTGGCGCCAAGGGCAGGGCGGCCGCGCGGTCTCGCTGGCGTCGGTGCGCTGTGCGGTCCGCGACGGCGATGTGGCCTGTGCGGTGGCCGACGGCTGGAAGCAGGCACAGGCGGCTGCGCAGCGGTGCGACGACGGGGATGCGAAGGCCTGTGTCGACGCCTGTGAGGCGGGGATGACGTGCGCTTCCGAGGTGCTGGCGACGGCTTGTGGGGGCGGCGATGGTCGGGCGTGCCGGCTGGTCGCTCTGGGCGGCAGCTCGGAGGCCGAAGAGCTGCTGTGGCAGGCCTGCGACGAGGTCGACGCGGTGGATCCCTGGGCCTGTCTGATCCTGGCGGACCGTGTCGCCGCCGGCGCACCGCTGCCCGCGGATGCCCGCGGGGGCGTGGCATGGCTGCGCACCCAGGCCTGCGATCTACAGCTCGACTATGGCTGCCCTAGCCACGCGGGGTGGTGATCTCGGCCACCCAGCCCTCGGCCACCCACTGCTGAAACCACCCGCCGATCTGGGGCAGAAGCTCGTCGAGGGCGACCTCTCCGCCCAGGGCCAGCGCCTCCAGGGCCTCCCCCAGGCAGGCACCGTCGACCAACGCCTGCAGCAGCAGGAACTGGGGCCGGCTCAAGGGGCTGCGCCGCCGCCGGAAGTTCGTTCGGTAGACCGCGACCCAGGCGGCACGGCGCTCGGGAGCGTCGGCCGGCATCCCCTGACGGGCGGCCTCCATGGCGGGGATCACGTCGTGTTCGAGGGACAGCAAGCGCAGCGCGGGCACGAAGTGCAGCCTCGCCGTGGCCCACGCGTCGGGGGGTAGGGCGGCGAGGGCGTCGGCGTCGGCGCGGCCGGAGGGTGGCGCGTCGAAGGCGGAGTCCATCCCACGCTCGACACGGACGATGTCGGCAGCCGCCGCCCACAGCGGCTCGCCCTGGGCCTCGAGCCAGGCAGGAAGCGGCTCGGAGACCCGGTCGAGGGTGTAGGTGGCGGAGGGGTGGTCGCGGAGGAAGGCCCGCAGCATCGACGCGAAGGCCTCGTCGCCCAGCAGGTGGGCGGTGGCGGGGAGCTCGGAGGCGAGCACGTCGTGGAGCCGCGCGAAGTAGGCGTAGGCGTAGATCTGCAGCTGCTCTTCGGGAGTGAGTCGGTCGTTGCCGGGCACGATGTCGCCCAGCGTGCGTGCCCCCTCGGGCCAGAGCCCCTCGGCGCGAGCGGCCGCCAGCCCAGCCTGGAGGCCGTCTTCGTGGGTGACGGCGCGCAGCATCCACCGCTGCAGCTGGTCGAGAGGGCTGCGACCGGGCTCGATGGGATCAGCCACGTCGCTCCCTCGCGAGGCGGACCTCACCCTCGAGCACGTCGAAGTCGGGCACGTTGCCGTCCCACTCGAGCAGGGTGGCGATGCCCCCGGTGTGTCGCTGCACCCAGGCGTAGAGGGCCCACACCTCGTCGCAGACGTAGTCGTCGTGGGTGTCGATGCAGTGGGTGCCGTTGTCGGTGTGGCCGGCGAGGTGGTTCTGGACCACCCGCTCCCAGGGCACCTGCTGCAGGTAGGCCATGGGGTCGAGCCCGTGGTTCCGGCAGGTGACGTAGACGTTGTTGACGTCGAGGAGCAGGGCGCAGTCGGCCTCCTCGGCCATCCGGGTGATCCACTCCACCTCGGGCATGCTGTCGGCGGTGAACGTCAGGTAGGTCGACGGGTTCTCCAGCACGAGGGGCCGCCCGAGGAGCCCCTGCACGCGCTTGATGCGCTCCACCACGTGGGCCAGCGAGGCCTCGGTGTAGGGCACGGGGAACAGGTCGTGGCCGTTGCGATGGGCGACGCCCGTCCAGCACACGTGGTCGCCCATCCAGGCGACGTCGATGCGATCGGCGAGTCGCTTCAGCGCCGCGAGGTAGTCGAGGTCGAGGGGATCGGTGCTGCCGATGTTCATCGACACGCCGTGCATCACCACCGGGAAGTCGCGACGCACCTGCTCCAGCACCACCATGGGGCGACCCTCGGTGGTGAGGAAGTTCTCGCTGATGATCTCGAACCAGTCGACGCGTAGCGGGGCCCCCGAGGTGACGTGCCCGAAGTGGGGCACGCGGAGGCCGACGCCGACGCCGAGATCAGGCAGGTCGAAGCGGTTCACGGGTCAGTGGGAGCTGTTGCAGCCGCCCTTGCCCTTGCAGGAATTCTTGCCCTTGCAGCCGTTGTCGCTCGACGCGCACCCACCCTGGCCCTTGCACTCGTTCTTGCCGGCGCAGTCGTGGCCCTTCTTCTCTTCGGTGTCGCCCGCGGCGGCGTCGACCTTGCAGCCGCCCTTGCCCTTGCAGGAGTTCTTGCCCTTGCAGCCGTTGTCGCCGGTCTTGCAGCCGCCCTTGCCCTTGCACTCGTTCTTGCCGGCGCATTCGTGGCCCTTGGCGCCCTCGCTCACATCGGCGGCGTCGACCTTGCAGCCGCCCTTGCCCTTGCAGGAGTTCTTGCCCTTGCAGCCGTTGTCGCCGGTCTTGCAGCCGCCCTTACCCTTGCACTCGTTCTTGCCAGCGCACTCGTGGCCTTTCTTCTCCCCTTCTTCGTGGTGACCAGCGTGGGCGGGGGTGGCGGCGCCGGTGAGGATGCCACCGACGGCGGCGGCCATGAGCAGGTTGAAGTCTCGACGGTTCATGAATGTCTCCGGGAAGTATCTTCGAACGGCGCACCTTATCCCAGGAGCGCTCTCGGAGGGTATGCCGAGGGGCCCGCGGCGTTACGCTCGCGTGGGATCTAGCGCTCGACCGAGAAGGGCACGGCGCGACGACCTCGCTGGTAGCTGCCCTCCATGCGTCGCTCGGTGATCGTGGCTTCCAGTCGGATCTCCCCGTCGGACAGGGTCAGCTGCGGCGCCTCGAAGCGGCCCGACACGGCGCTGATGCGCTGGGCAGGGCCGGGATTGAACACCAGCTCGGCGGTGACGCGCTCGGGCGTGGCCGACAGCATCCGCACCTGGAAGGGGCGCCCCTGGGCGGTTCCGCGCCAGGTGCCGACGAGCTGCTGGGTCATGACTTCGATGGCCGCCTGTCGCTCCGCGGTGGGATCTGGCTCGGCGGAAGCCTCTGCTGGGACCGCCGGGGGCGGCGCGACGGGAGGCTGCTGGGGCTGGGGCTGGGGCTCGGGCTCGGGCTCGGAGGGTGCGGGAACCGGCGGCTCGCCCTCGGGGGCGGGGGGCGACGGCGTGGGACGCTGGACGGCCTGGGTAGGAGGCTGCGGCGACGGCTCGGCGGCGGGGGGCGGAGCTGCGGGTGCGGGAAGGGGCTCGGGGGCCGTCGGCATGGGGGCCGGGGGCGAGAGGCGGGTGGGAGGGGGCGCCGGGACTTCGCGCTGTGCGACCGTGGGCGCGGGTCGCGTCATCCACCAGCCAGCGATCGCCACGGCCACCACGAGGAGCACCAGGCCCGGCACCGCCAGCCGCCGCCGCTGGGGGCCGGCGCTCGGCATGGGCGTGGGCAGGGTGGGGGGGGCGATGGTCGCGGATGGGGGTGTCGTCGGCTGGCGAGGGGTGGGACCCGGCGTCAGCCGGGCGGCGTCGAGGTCGAGCCCGCCGCGTGAGGTCGACGGTGCGGGTGGCCGGCGGGGGTCGCCCGGAGGGTAGAGCGCCTCGCCGAGGGCCCGCGCGTGAGGGTGGCGGTCGCCGGGAGAGGCGCTCAAGGCGCGCTGGAGCACCTCGCCGACCCCCGCATCGAGGTGGTGGAGTGGCTCCGCCTGCCCCTCGATGGTCGCCATGACCTCCACCTCTCCGTGCTCGTCGGCGAAGGCGACTTTCCCGGTGAGCAGCTCGTGCAGGATGGCCCCGAGGGCGAACACGTCGGTGCGCTCATCGGCCTTCGCAGCGTCGCGAACCTGCTCGGGAGCCATGTAGCCGGGGGTGCCCATCGTGACGTTCGTGCGGGTGCTGCTTGCCGCCATCTCCTCGATCATCACCTTGGCGAGGCCGAAGTCGGTGACCTTGGGGACCCACCGTTCGTCGACCCGCTCGAGGAGGATGTTGTGGGGCTTGAGGTCGCGGTGCAGCACCCCGGCGTCGTGGGCACGAGCGACGGCGGCGACGATGCCCGAGAACAGGGTGAGCGCTTCGTCGAGGGGGATGGCGCCGCGGCGTTGCTGCCAGTCTTTCAGCGTGGGGCCGTCGATGTACTCCATGAGCAGGGCCGCGCGGCCGTCGACCGACAGCACGTCGGAGACCGCCACGATGTGGGGGTGCTTGAGCTGGGCTTGGATGCGGCCCTCGAGCAGCAGCCGCCGCGTCACTGAGGGGCGGTCCCACGCCAGCACCTTCAAGGCGTGCAGGGTGCCCAGGGTGTTGTGCCGCACCCGGTAGACCTCCGCGAGGCCGCCGCTGCCGATGGAGGCCTCCACCTCGTAGCGGCCGTCGACGACGGTGCCCTCGACAATCATTCGCGGCGGGGCGCCAGCCCGGCGAAGGACACGCCGAGGTTGACGGACAGGGTGTTGGGGTTGTTGCGCTTGGCGATGGTCTGCAAGGCCGTGGCTACCAGCGAGAGGTTGCCGCCGTTGTGTACCACCACCGAGCCCCCGAGGCGGGCGGTGAGGACCCGCAGGGCGGCGAGGCGGTCGGGGTCGGTCAGGTCGACCTCGCCCCAGTCGAGCCCGTCGCGGTAGAGGAAGGTGAAGACGGGGCCGAAGTAGACCCGGTTGGAGGGCCCCGCCAGCGCCTCGAGGGCTACCCAGGTCTCGGGGAGGGGGGCGGGCTGATCGCCCTGATCGGCATCGGGGAAGGCCCGGGTCGTCGGGAAGCGGTAGCGCCACCCCGACTCGACGAAGCCCGACACGTAGCCCTTGCCGCGGAAGGAGCCCACGCGCCCGAGCGACACGTAGGGCCCGATGTCGGTGGTGCCCTCGCCCGCGTTGGTGATGCGGGCTCGGGTCGGTGCGGTGAAGTCTCCGTAGCGAAGCTCACCGCCCAGGCTCAGCGACAGAGGCGAGCCGAAGTATTCGTCGAGGAGGAGGACCTTGCTGCGCGCGGTGAGCACGCCGACGGTCTGGGTGGGCTCACAGGCCTCCAACCCCAGGGCATCGCACAGCGGGTCGTCGGTTCGATTGGCCCGCACCGACCACCAGGGGATGCCCACCTCCACCTCCACCCGGTTGGTGATGCCGAGGGTCGCGATGCCCTTCACGCCGAAGCTGCTGATTCCCTGCGCGACGTCGATGACGTCGTTGGTGCCGTCGACCGTGACGGCGAGGCGGGTGATGCGCTGGGACTCGGCGCCTACATAGAGGCTGGCCTGGCCGTTGCCGACGACCCAGGGGCCAGAGCCGGCCAGGGCCAGGGAGGCTCCGAGCAAGAGGGTGAGCAAAGACATGGGCGGCTCTCGGGCGTCGGGGGGCGGCAGGTGGCAGCGTATGGTGCGGGGGCGGCGGGTGCGATTCGAAGGCGGAGGGGCGGTGACCCCAGGTATGCTGGGCCATGTCCATCCTACCTTCGCTGATAGCCGTTCTCGCCCTCGCTCCTGCGCATGCGCTGGAGTTCGACCTGACCGACGAGTCCTGCGACCCAGCGGACTGGGTCACGGTGTGCGACTCGGGGTGCGACTGGACTGGGGCTGTCTTGGCTGCCGAGCTCTTCGATCCGGTAGGCTCCGAGCGGGTGTGTGCCCGGGTCTACGACGAGGTCGTCGACCTGTGGGTGCCCTCCGATCGTGATCTGGTGCTCGACGCGGTCGGGGCCACGGTCCTGAAGGGTAGCGTCACCTATCCGGCGCTGCAGGTCGACGGGCGAGCGTTCGTGTACTCCTCAGGCGGGTTTCCCATCGATGTGCAGGGCGTCGCCAGTGTGTCGCCGCTGATGGTGACCCCCGGCGCGGAGCTCTACCTGGATGGAGCGCTGTTGCAGCCGGGGGTCAGCCAGGTGTTCTCACCGCCCACGCACGGCGGGGTCGGGCTGTTGATGACCGGCTCGTGGGTGGAGATCCGCAGCGCCGACATCCGAGGCGGCTCAGCCACGTTTGCAGGGGGGGCGCTGTTCGCCGACTACGGCTCCGTCCTCGAGCTCGGTGGGGTGACCTTCGTCGACAACGGCGCGGTCGACCAGGGGGGCGACGTGGCGGCGCTGGGGGAGCTCATCGCCACCGACTGCACCTTCTCGCTGATGGAGGGCGGCGCGGTCTCGCCTCTCCACGGAGGCTCGGTCTTCGCCGAGGGCGACGTCACCATCTCGGGGTCGACGTTCCACGGCCGACCCGTCGACAAGGGTGGAGCGCTATACGCGTTCGGCTACGGCACATCTGTGACCATCGATGATGCCGTGTTCCTCGGTGGTCAGGCGGGTCTACGTGGCGGAGCGATCTACCTCAGCGGTGGCATCACCTCGACCCTGACCGAGCTGGTGTTCGATGGCGTCTCGGCGCCGATGAGTGCCGTCGACCGCGGCGGGGCCCTGTTTGCCGATGGGCTCGGGTTCGGTGGCGACCTGTCCATCGAGCGCAGCGTGGTCACGAGCGCGTCCGCGGATCTGGGCGGTGCGTTCGCGTTGGTCGATCTGTCGTCAGCCAGCCTCGACCGCGTGGTGGTGGAGGGCGCCGAGGCGTCGAACCGAGGGGGAGCCATCCACGCCCAAGACATCGACGAGCTGTCGGTGCTCGGCTCTGCCTTCTGCGACGTGTCTGCGGCGGATCGGGGGGGCGTGCTCCACGCCATGGGCAGCGGCTCGACGAACATGACCAACGTGTTGGTCCAGCGGGCGGATGCGCCGGAGGGCGCGGCTACCAGCAGCAGCGCGGTCGACGTCGACCTACGGCAGGCCACGCTCCTCGACGTCGGCGACCCGTTCTTTGCCACGGGCGGCGAGCTGATCGTCGAGCGCTCGCTGCTCAAGGTGACGGTGCCGGCCGACCAGGTGACCCTTCCGGTGTCGTTCGCCCCGCAAGACGTGCTGCTGGAAGACAGCCTCGGCACCATCGACCTGAGCGACCCCTACGGGGCGTCGGTCTACGTGGAGCCTCTGGCACTGCTGGGCGGGGCGTCGGACCTAGACGCCATGCCGTGTGGCGACGAGTTCCGTCCCCATCCCCTCCTGGCGCGTGCCGTCTCCGCCTCCATCCCGAGGGAGCTCGGCGATGACTGGGGCTTCCTTGGCGGTACCGCGCAGGGCCTCGACGCCGCAGGGGGGATCGTCGGCTACGGCGGCGTGTTCGGGGTGACCACATGGCTCGACGACGACGACGGCGATGGCTGGCCGCTGGGCGTCGACTGTGACGACCAAGACCCGGCTGTGAACCCAGCGGCCGCGGAGAACTGCGAGGGGGTCGACCGCAACTGCAACGGAGACCCCTACGACGTCGCTTCGCTGGTAGACGGTGCCAGCCTGGCGTTCGTGGATGAGGATGGGGATGGCTTTGGCAGCGATGACGCGCCGCAGGTCTGGGTGTGCAGTGGGGTACCCGCCGAGGGCACCTCGCTGGTCGACGGCGACTGCGACGATGGCGACGCGACGGCCTACCCCGGCGCCTACGAGCTGTGCGACAACGTCGACCAAGACTGCATGGGCGACCTGGACGGAGGGCAGCTGCAGGCCGGTGAAGGGGTCGAGGCCACCTGGGACGGCGACCGCGACGGGTTCGTGGGAGACGAGGCCGCCGTGCAGGTGTTCTGCTCGGTGCCCGCGCCCGATCCCAACGACGACGGTCAGTGGCTCGCGCTGGCTGAGGTGCTCGGCGAGGACTGCGACGACACCGACGCGGCCATCTTCGAGGGCGCGCTGGAGGTGTGCGACCGGGTCGACAACGACTGCGACGACCTCACCGACGAGGGCTTCGACACGGAATGGCTCGTCGACGTTGATGGCGACGGCGTGCCCGCGGAAGGCGACGTGGTGGTGTCGTGCGTGGCGCCGGCGGATGGCATTCCCGCCGTCGACCTCGACGAATACGACTGCGACGACCTCGACGCGACCAGCTACCCGGGGGCTCCCGAGCTGTGTGACGAGGCCGACAACGACTGTGACGAGCTCGTCGACGAAGACGTCGAGCAGCTGTGGTACCTCGACGCCGACAAGGATGGCTACGCGGGTGCCACGTTCGAGGAGGGCTGCTTGCCGCCGGATGGCGGGGCGTATCTTCCCGAGGCGGAGGTCCTCGCGTCGGGCTTCGACTGCGACGACGACGACGGAGACCGGTCGCCGGGGGCCGCCGAGGTCTGCAACGACATCGACGACGACTGCGACCAGGAGGTCGATGAGACGGTCGGTGACGATCGCGTGGGTGCGGTGCCTTTCTGGCCCGACGCCGACCGCGACGGCTTCGGCGCGCAGACCCTCCCGACCTGGGTGTGCGACGGGCGACTCCCCGAAGGGGTATCCGACAACGATGCAGACTGCGACGACCGCGACGGGTCGGTGAACCCTGCCGCCGCCGAGGTGGTAGGCAACGACGTTGACGAGAACTGCGACGACTACCTGGGCGATCAGTGGGCGGGGGGGGCTGGCGGCTGCGCGAGCGTGCCCGTGCCCCACGCGCCGTGGTGGGCTCTCAGCCTCTCGGTGCTGGCGCTCGCACGTAGGCGCCGTCTGGGCGTCGCGTAGCGTTTCCCGGGAGGTGGCCGTCGGGCGCGCGGCCCCTTGACGGCCATGTGGGCTGTCAGCCCCCGGAGCCGCCAGCGCCGGAGCCGCCGGAGCCGCCTGAGTTGCCACCGCCGCCAGAGCCGCCGGAGTTGCCGCCGCCGCCAGAGCCGCCGGAGTTGCCGCCGCCACCGGAGCCGCCGGAGTTGCCGCCGCCACCGCCGCCGGAGCCGCCGGAGTTGCCGCCGCCACCGCCGCCGGAGCCGCCGGAGCCGCCGACATAGGTGCCCGAGCCGCCGTTGCCACCGGAGCCGCTGCCGCCGCCGCCGCCGTTGTTGCCACCGCCGTTGTTGCCACCGCCGTTGTTGCCGCCGCCGCCGTTGGTACCGCCGTTACCGCCGCCGCCGTTGGTGCCGCCGTTGCCGCCACCGCCGTTGGTGCCGCCGTTGCCGCCACCGCCGTTGGTGCCGCCGTTGCCGCCGCCGCCGTTGGTGCCGCCGTTGCCGCCGCCGCCGTTGGTGCCGCCACCGTTGGTGCCGCCACCGTTGGTGCCGCCACCGTTGGTGCCGCCATTGCCCGTGTCGAGATCGGTGTCGGTGTCGGTGTCGGTGTCGGTGTCGGTGTCGGTGTCGGTGTCGGTGTCGGAGTCTGCATCTGCGTCGGTGTCTGCGTCTGCGTCTGCGTCTGCGTCGACCGCTGCTACGTCGCCGTCCAACAGGTCTTCGGCGGTGGGCTTCAGCGAGCCGGAGCAGCCGCCGGCGGCGAGGAGGGCGGCCAGCATCAAGGTCGAACGAATCATGGGGGGCCTCTCGTGGTGCCGCTAGCTTACGCGGTGCGGGGCGCGCTCGCCGAGGCGGATCGGCGGCAGGCGGGCATGAGGCCGTTGCTGGGGCGACAACGGGTGAGCGAGCTCGCGAGCTCCGCCGGGCCGCTAGGTCGCGTCGGGATCCGGGCGAGGGAGGCGCAGCCCGAGCACGAGCAGCTCCTCGAGCCCCTGGTCGAACAGCAGCAGCCGATGCTCCTGCCCGCGACGACGAAACGACAGCACCCACTTGTCGGCGAGCTGCGGCTCTCGGTAGAGGCGGAACGGCGCATCGCCCTTGCCTTCGAAGTCGACGTGGATCGCTTCATCGCCCTCGGCCTTGAGCTCCAGCCGATGGCCGTCGTGGGTGAGCTTCACCAGGTCGGTGGCGACGTGCACGGTGGGAAAGCCGAGCTCGCGCCCGAACTCTGCCAGATCGCGGAGCAGCTCGTCGCGGGCGGCCCGCGCGGCGTCTCGTCGCCGCTGCTCGGCTTCCTTGCGCGCGCGCTGCGCGTCTGCCTCGGTGGCAACGGCTCTTCGGAACCGAGCCGCCAGCCCCGCACCGGGCTTCGCCATGCCCTACCTCCTGCCTCGGACCCTGCTCGTCAGGATACGACGAACGCCAGCGCAGCCAACCCTGCGAGGGCAAACAACGCCCCCAGCGCGACGGCGCGTAGATCGCGACGCAGCTCGTAGCGGCGCATCTTGTCGGCCTCTTCGAGGACATCCGCGAGAGGAGGAGCATCGAGGGAGAAGCCCAGCGAGGAAGGCGGCGGCTTCGACGAGGCCGGCGCCCGGCTCGTTGGCTGGGGGTTCGCCTGCTCCTTGTGGCTCGATCCCGTCGGCTCCATGCACGCCCCGCGAAGCTCTTCGACATGAGTTGCTCATGTCTTGTCGTTCGGACGTAAAAATTCTATCAGAGTCCGCAACGGCAAGCTGCTTCGAAAGAATTCCCCCGAGGGCGCGGCGGCCGCCAATGGTGCCGAATACCCGTGATCGGTACCCTCTGGCGGCCTCGACCTGAGCCAGGCCCGAGCCCGCTACTTGCCGATGAGGAGCATCCACAGGCTGTCGCCGATCGCGAGCGAAGCCAAGCCCGTGCCCACGAGGGGCGCGCTGATCATGGCACCGAGTACCGGGATTGCCGTTCCTAGGATCATCGCGATCTCTGCGAAGCTGCTCTTGTCGTCTTCGTTGGCCATGGGGCGCCTCCACGTGAGCGGAAGGTAGCCAACGCGCCGGAGGCGCGTCCACTGCAGCGTTTGGATGCGCGCGTCAGCCCCGACGTCGGAGGACGACACCGAAGAAGCCGTCGGTGCCGTGCAGGTGGGGACCCAGCTCGATCTGCTGCCCGGTGGGCTCGAAGTCGGGGTGCCCAGAGAGGAAGGAGGCCACGACGTGCTCGTTCTCCTCGGCGAGGACCGAGCACGTGCCGTAGGTGAGGGTGCCGCCGGCGGCCACGAGGGCAGCGGCGCGGTCGAGGATGCGGCGCTGAAGGGCGGTGCGCTCCTTGAGCCCCGTGGGGCTGTACTGCCACCGGTGCTCCGGATGGCGACGAAGCACCCCGGTGCCGGAGCACGGCGCATCGATGAGCACCGCCTCCCACTCGTGGCGACGAAGGCGGCTGGGCAGCTTGGCGTCGCGCACGAGCACGGAGTCGATGCGCACGCCGGCGCGCCGGGCCCTTCGCTGCAGCTCCTTGAGCGCTTCGGGGCGCACATCGGCGGCGGTGACCTTCGCGCCGCGTGCGGCGAGGGCCAGCGACTTGCCGCCCGCCCCGGCACACAGGTCGAGCACCTCCGATGAGGTCGGGACCAGCTCGGCGAGCAGCTGGCTTCCTTCGTCTTGAACCTCGAACCAGCCGTCGCGAAAGCTGCGCTGGGTGGTGAGGGGCCCACGGTCGAGGACGTGCAGCCCGTCGGTGGCCAGCTCACAGGGGGTGGTCTGGAAGCCCTCGTCGGCCAGGCGCTGGGCAAGGGCCTCGCGGGTCGTCTTACGGCGGTTGGTGCGCACGGTGATCGGTGCGCGCAGGTCGGAGGCCGCGAGGAGCTGCGCGGCACCCTCCGCGCCTCGCTGCTCGACGAGCCGGGTGGCCAGGTCGTCGGGCAGACCATGCCGGATCGCGAGGGCTCGGTCGGGGGGCAGGGCGTCGAGCAAGGCGTCGAGTGTGCCGTCGAGCAGGTGCTCGAACGGGGCCTCGAGCTCGCTCCGAGCCACCTCTGGAGCCAGCCCCTGCTCCACGAGCCAGCCGAGCCACAGAGCGAGAGGCTCGTCGGTGTCGAGGGCCTTCGCCAGGCGCCGCTCGCCACGCACCAGGTCGTACAGCGCGTTCTGGACCAACCTGCGCTCGCGGGAGTGCAGGGCCCTGGCCTGCGACACCCCCTCTCGGAGGACCTTGCCGGCGCGGCGGGGCTGCGCCTTGGCGCGGCTCCAGGTGTCGAGGGCGATGCCGCGGATGCGGCCTGCACGCGCGGCCTTGGCGAGGACGCGGTCGGGAAGAGGTTCGGAGGCGCTCATGGCCTCGCCTACTACGCAGGGGAAGTGCGGGCCACACCGACTCGGTTGCCGCCGGTGAGCTTCACCTGCAGGATGGCCCGAGCCGCGCGCTCGATGAGGGTCTCGACTTCGTCGTCGTCGGCGACGACCGCTACGCCAGCCGTGACGGTGGGGCGCACCATGCCTCGCGGCAGGCGCACGGCGAGGGCCTCCATGGCCGACCGCACCCGCTCGGCGAGGAGCGTGGCTCCCTCCTCCTGCGTCTCGGGGAGCAACACGAGGAACTCGTCGGCGTCGGTTCGGCCCACGTGGTCCATGCCTCGGATGCAGCCGTCGAGGCAACGCGCGGTGAGCTCCAGCACGACGTCGCCGCCCGCCGTGCCGTGGTGGTGGTTGATCCGTCGCAGCCCGTCGATGTCGATCAGGATGACGGCAAGGGGCCGCTCGTACCGGTGTGCGCGGGCCAGCTCGGTGCGGAGGATGCGGAGGGTGTGGGCGCGGTTCGCCAGGCCGGTCAGAGGGTCTTCCTGCGTGGCGCGCGACACGGTCTGCTGCAGGCCGCGCACCGCGGACGCATCACGGAGCAGGCACAGGGTTCCACTTGGGACTGTCACCATGCGCAGGTCGACCCACGGCTCGGGAAGGAAGCCATGGGCCAGGCGGACCTGGACCGAGGCCCCGTCGGTAGGGGCAAGCAGCGCGGCCGCATCCGTCCGGTGCACGAGCTGGGACAGCAGGGTGCCCCGGATGGCCTCCGGGGGGCGTCCCAACAGACGAGCACTGTTGGCCGAAGCCCACTGGCACCGGCCCTCCTCGTCGATCAGCAGGCACACCTCGGACAGGTGGAGCATGAGCGTGTCGAGGTCGGGGGGGCTCGGGGCAGGGGCGAGGGTCGTCGACGACATGGGGTCCTCCCACCCCTGTGTCGGCGCCTCGTGAGGCCGAGTTGAGGGCGCGAGGGCTACAGCGTGAGCGCGACCGCACCGAGCGTGATCACCAGTAGGCCGAGAATGAACAGCAGCAGCAGCCCGGCGGCGGCCACCCCCAGCAGCAGGAACAGGCGGGTGTTGCTGGCGGGCGCCTCGGCCGGTGGAAGCGGTGGGGGCACATGCACCGGGGCCGGAGCGGCCTCCTGGGTGGGCAGACCGGCGAGCTCCTTCGCGGCGTGGGCACCGACCTCCTCCTCGAGCTCCTTGAAGCTGATCTGGTCGCCCTTCTTGACGGCCATGCCCAGGGGACTGCTGGGAAAGGCGGGAGGAGCAACGGGGGTGTCAACGCGACGGCCGGCCATGGGCTTGTTCTCTCGTGGGGGTTCGACCATCGCATCCTGGGAGGGGTCGAGGGTCTGGTGCGCTTCCCGCATCATACGTGGGGGCAGTCGGTCGCTGTCTGGTTTCGGCGCGGAAGCACGGGCCTCCAGGGTGCCTTCCTCGAACGAGCGGCCCTCGAGGGACCCGCGCGTCTCGCGGGGATCGTTCCACGACCGCTCGGCACACCAGCGGCGCAGCGACGACCCTGCGGCATCGTCGGCGAGTGCCTCGCACCGCTGCGACAGCTCGTTGGCTGTGGGGCGCTGTTCCGGGTCGAAGGCGAGGCACGCCCGAGCGAGCTGCAAGAGGGGAGCTGCCACCTCCAGGGTGGCCAGACGCTGCTCCAGGTGCTCCTCGTGGAGCTCGTCGTCCATGGCGAGCACCGACAGCTTGGTGAGGCGCGCGTCGGGGTAGAAGGCCTCGCCCGCCAGCCCCTCGAACAGGCAACAACCGAGGCTGAACACGTCGGACGCCGAGCGATTGCGGCGGTCGACGAAGCGCTCGGGTGCCATGTAGGGGAGGCTGCCGAGGACCACGTCGCTGGCGGTCTTGGCCTCACGGGCCCCCTCGAAGCGCGCGATGCCGAAGTCGAGCAGCTTCACCTGGCCATGGCGGCCGATGCGGATGTTGCTCGGCTTGATGTCTCGGTGGACCATGTACAAGCGGCCTTGAGGGCCCTGTGCCTGCCACGCCGCATCCAGGGCGTCGGCCACCTGCGCCACCACCTGCAGCAGGGCACGGACGCCGAGCGGGTCGTCGGCAGCGAGGCAGGTGTCGAGGTCTTGCCCGTCGACGTACTCGGTGACCAGGGCGATGCGCGCGTCGAGCACCGTGAGGTCGTAGGCGCGCACGATGGCGGGGTGGTCGAGGCGGCCCAGGGCCTTGCCTTCGTCACGCAGCCGCCTCATGGCGTCGTCGGTGACGTCGATGTCGGAGCGCAGCACCTTGAGGGCGACCGTCGTCTCGAGGCCTCCCGGCGAGGTCATGACCGCTTGATAGACCTCTCCGAAGCCGCCAGCCCCGAGGCATCGCAGGATCTCGAACTGGCGCCTACCGTCGCCGGACATGGCCGAACCATAGCCAGCGCCGCGCGGTGACGCCCGACCTGGATCGACCTGGCACAGGCTGGGCCTGCGAGGAAGCTGGCCTTTGTCGATTGGGGCGGGTGAGGCTGGCGCTACCCGTTCCCCGAACGGTACGCTGTGCCCCCGGCGCGCGATGCGTGCGCCGTTTGCCGAGGCCAATGGGTGAGCAACCAAGCGTCCAACTGTCCGAAATGCGGTAGCAACCAGCTTCGCTGGCTCACGCTGCGCAGGGGCCGCGTGCCCGTCGACGTGCTGCAGTGCCAGAGCTGCGGCGTCGCCGTGCTCGAGGAAGACTGGATGGCCCCGGTGCAGGCGATGGTGCCTGGTCGTTGTCTGAACTGCGGCGACCGGCGCGACTTCGACAACTGCGTCAACTGCGGCCTCACGCATCACGAAGACCTTCAGGTGCACGACGAGCTGCGCTTCATGGTCGATCCCAACGCCAGCCACCTCGACGCCGCACGGGTGGCCTCCCGCATCGGCCGGCGCCTGCTGGCCCTCAAGCTGTCCACCGCGGCCGCAGCCAGCAACGAGCGCGGGCAGGGCGAGGTCGCTCGAGCGCTGCGGATCTGGCTGTTGTCGGCCATCGGCGAGCCGCAGGCTGCCCTGGAAGACGCCAAGGCCTGGGTCGACAACACCCAGGATCCGTCGGCGATGGCCTGGGCCAGCTACGGGCAGCAGCTGCAGAATGGCGCCTACCCGGGTGGCGCGGCCGACGCCTACGAGAAGGCGCTGAAGAAGAACCCGGCCCAGCACGCCATCCGCGCGCGCCGCGCCGGCCTGTTGCTGCAGCTGGGGCGCAGTGGCCAGGCGGCTGCCGAGATCATCAAGGTCTTCAGTGCCGAGGGGGCCGACGAGGGGTCCATCGGGCTCGCCCTCCAGGTAGGGGAAGACCTCTGCAACATGTACGAGACGCACTACCGCGACGACGAGATCGAGCGAATCATCGAGTTCGCAGCCGACTTCGTCGATCGTTCGGCCACGCTGCTGGCCCACCGGGCCCGGGTGGCTGCTCAACAGGGTGACGTGTCGACGGCCAAGCGCGACCTGAAGAAGGCGCGGCGGCTCGACCCCGAGCTCGAGATCTACGAGCGCGTCGAGCGGGCGATGAAGCCGGCGCGCAGCTCGTGGTGGCGCTGGTAGGCTCGTGAGCGGTCACTGGGTGATGTAGCGCACCTCGTGGGCCTCGCTGGGCTCGGGCACCTGCCACCTTCGGGTCAGGGAGGAGATCACGCCGCGGGGCACGGGGTCGGCGCGCGCCTCGTTCTGGATCATGAGCTGGTCGCGCGGAGCCTCGACGTGCACGAGCGTCACCCGTGCACCGTAGTCGACGCACAGGTCGATGATGCGGTCTCGGTGCTGCTTGGTGACGTTGGTGGCATTCCACACGAAGGGGCGCTGGGCGCGGAGGTGCACACGCGCCTCCTCTCGCCCGGCTGCGGCGACGGGACCCTGCTTGTCGCGGGGGTCGACCTTCATGCGCTGCCGGATGCGGTCTAGCGAGACCATCGGCATGCTCGGGCAGTGGTTCGCGATCCAGTGGTCCTTGCCTGCTCCAGGCAGGCCGCACATCACGATGGCCTGGGTGCGAAAGTGCTCGGGGGGCACGTCGTGGCGTGTGCCGCGGGAGCGTGCGAAGCGGAAGCGCGCGGTCGGGTTGGCGAAGGCATAGGCCTCGTCGAGGCAGCCGAGCTCCTCGCACAGGCACCGGAACAGGGCCACGTTGTCGGCCAGCCGCCCTGGATCGCCGCACCGGCGGCCGAGGCCATCGGCTTCGTTGACCAGGGCCAGCCAGCGATTGGGTGCAGCGCAGGAGGCCAGCACGGCCTGGCGCTCCCCCGACGGCGACTCCACGGCGAAGAACGGGAGCTGGTGGCGCGCAACCAGTGCGCACACCTGCTCTCGCGCCGCGGGGGCGACATCCAGGTCCCACAGCAGCTCGCGTGACGCCACCGTGCCTGCCGCGGAGTGCCCCCGGGCCGTCACCGAGCCGTCGGGCTCCGACCGGGTCGTCCATGGCTTGGCGACGTCGTGGAGCAGCGCGGCGGCGAACACGATCTGCCTCGCCCGCTCCGGCAGCTCCTGCCAGGCAGGCAGCTCGACGAGGGCCTCCAGCACCATCCGGGTGTGGATCCACACGTCGCCCTCGGCATGATGCACCGGATCCTGGGGGACTCCGCGCATGCGGCGCACCCACGCGAGCTCGGTGTCGAGCTGCCGCCACGGCACTCCCTCTCCGGGAGACGGACACCAGCGCGCGAGGGCGTCCATCACGCCCCCCCGAACAGCTGCGCCCCCGGCGCGAGCTGGTTGGGCAGGATGGGGCGGCTGTGCCAGTGGCTGTCGCTTCCGACCAGGGTCTGCACGAAACCTGGCCGCACGTACTTGAAGCGCCCGAGCACCTGCTGGTCGTCTTCGTGCTTCACGTACAGGCCTTCTGCGAGGTCACAGTCTTCCGTTTGTCGTCGCACATGGGCCTCCGACTGCCCACGCTGCGCGATGGCGTGCGCCAGGGCGGTGCGCCAGCCCGCGGACTTGTAGACGGAGTGCCGCACGAGCGACAGGAGGTGGGCCTCATCGCGGGCCGCTCCGTCGTAGACGACCGGCACACTCACGACGTCGAGGCCCTCGAGGACACGCTGTCGTGCCGCGGTGCTCAGGAATCGATCCTGCTCGCGGTCGTACAGGTCGAACTCGTGGAAATAGTGCGGCAACTGATCGTAGAAGACGGTGTGTTTGGCGTACATCCACTCGCCGTACATCACGTAGCGGTTGCCGAGCGCGTCTCGCAGATCGTCTTCGAGGCAGGAAGCCCAGGTCTTGAGCAAGGTGAAGTGCTTCTCACGAGGCCCGCCTTGAAGGTAGTGGCCGCGAGACTGCAACCGCATCACGCCGCTGTCGAAGCTGATGCCTGCGTTGGCGCCGTCGAGCTTCTCCTCGACCACCACGTGCTCGCCGCGCAGCGTGGCGTACGACACGGTGCTCGCGTCGTCGTCTCGCTGCAGCTCGGACCCGGACAGGTGGCGCGTGCGTGGATATTTGCGCATCGGTTGCATGCATGCAGGTAGCGTGACGCTATGCACCATGCAAAGCATTGTGCGTTATCGGCCGCGGCCGAGGAGCTCCTTGATCGAGTCCATGATCGACTCGCGGTTGGGGATGCGTGACAGGCACACCGCCTCTTCGTCGTCGAAAGCGCCCTTGAGGTCTTTGATGAACTGGCCACTGCCGTACTGGCTGTCGACCTGGGCGTAGCTGAACTGGTTGCTGATGGGGATCAGCTGCTTGGTCAGCAGCTCGATGCACTGCTTGGTGTCGGACTGGCTCCAGTTGTCGCCGTCGGAGAAGTGGAACGGGTAGATGTTCCAGTCGCTGGGCGGGTAGTCGTCGGCCAGGATCTCCATGCACAGCTTGTAGGCCGAGCTGATCAGGGTGCCGCCGCTCTCGCGCGTGCGGAAGAAGGTGTCGCGGTCGACCTCCCGCGCCGTCGCGTCGTGGATGATGAAGCGGGTGTCGACGTCGTCGTAGTTGTGGCGCAGCCAGGTGTCGATCCAGAAGGCCTCGCTGCGCACGATCTCCTTCTGCTCGTTTCCCATCGAGCCCGACACATCCATCATGTAGACGACCACGGCGGCCGAGCGAGGCTGCTGCTCGATCTCGAAGGTGCGGTAGCGCCGGTCTTCCTTGACGGGGACCACGTAGGGCTTGTCGGGGTTGTAGGTGCCCGACGCGATGGAGCGCTTCAGCGCCTGCTTGAAGGTGCGCTTGTTGTGCCGCAGCGACTCGGGGCCCACCGTGGAGATGCCGGTGTACTTGGTCTTCTCGGTGTTGGCCTTCTGGTTGCCCTTGGGCTCGATGCGCGGGAGCTCCAGCTCTTCTCCGAGGATCTCGGCGAGCTCGTCGACGGTGATCTCCACCTCGAGCACGTGCTCACCGGGCGCATCACCGGCCTCCTGGCCCTCTCCGGCTCCCTCGCCCTCACCCTCGCCCTGGCCGACGCCCCCCTTGTTCTCGCCGTAGCGGAGGCGGGGGATGCCGATCTGCGGGAGCGGGATGCTGACGAGCTCCTTGCCCTTGCGGCCGACGAGCTCGCCGCTGGACATGTACTTGCGGAGGTCTTTGCGCACGCGACCCTTGACGATGTCGCGGAAGCGGCCGAGGTCGCGGTCGATGTTGAGCATGCAGAGTCCTCTCGCGGAACAGGGGGGGCAGGGCACGAAAGAGCGGAGCGAGAGGTCGTCTACTGGCAGTGTATCCGAGGCAGGCTAGCCTCGAAGGCATGACCCCCCGCTGCGCACGCTGCTTCCGCCCCGAGCCCCAGTGCGTCTGCGCCTGGCTGCAGCCCATCGACACGGCCACGAAGGTGACGGTGCTGCAGCACGTCGGGGAGCGAAAGCACCCGTTCAACACCGCACGCCTGGTGGCTCGCAGCCTGACGAAGGGCTCGCTGCACCTGTGCTGGCCTGACCCCGATGGGGCGATGCGGTCGCCGGTGGGGCCGTCCGAAGGCGCGGTGCTGCTGTATCCGGCGGAGGATGCCGTGCTGGCCGAGCAGTGGGAAGGTCCACCCCCCAGCGAGCTGATCGTGCTCGACGGCACCTGGTCGCAGGTGCGGCGCCTGCTGGCCGACAACCCGTGGCTGCACGAGCTGCCCTGCGTGAAGCTGGCTCCGGCCGAGGGGAGCAACTACCGGATCCGCGAGGAGCCTGCGCCTCACTGCCTGTCGACCATCGAGTCGGTGGCGCAGACCCTGGCTGGGTTCGAGCCCGACAACCGAGGCCTCGATCGGCTCCTCGACGGCTTCGAGCGCATGGTCGACCACCACCTCGCGGCCCGGCCGCCGAAGCGTCCGCGGTTCGCGGTGCGCTCCAAGCCCTCCGCCCGCGACCGGCTGCGTGACTGGGCTCATGTGGTGGTGGTGTATGCGGAGACCCTCGGGCTGCGTGGGACGCCGCGCCAGCTGGTGCAGTGGGCCGCGGTGCGTCCGGCCACCGGCGAGGTCTTCGAGGGGCTGGTTCGGCCAGCGGGTGAGGCGAACACCTGCCAGCTGGCGACGACGGGCCTCGATCTCGACGAGGCGAGCTCGATGGCGGTGCTCCGCCACCGCTGGGAACGGTTCGTTCGGGACGATGACCACCTGTTCGCCTGGACGGCAGCCACGGCGGGGGTGGCCTCGGAGGCCGGGCTGGGGCGGGTGACGGGCCTCAAGGAGCTGTACGGCGTCGGCCGCAAGGGGGTGCGGGGGCGGCTCGATGCGGTGGTCGCGGGGGAGGGGCTGGTCAGCGAGGCGATAGCGGTGTCGGGCAGGGCGTCTCACCGACTCGGACATGCTGTGGCAATGGCTGGCCGGCTGGCGGGGTCCCAAAGGGAATAGAGAGGCTCGGTGTTCGAGACCGAGCAAGACCGCCGGATGAAGCGCCTGCGGGCCAGCTACGTGCTGGCCCTGCTGGTCCATGGTGGCCTGTTCCTCGTGGGCGATCCCCGACAGGTGCCCGAGCGGCCCAAGGATGAGCGGATCGAGCTGGCGCTGGTCTCGTCGGCGCCACCTGCCGAGGTCGACGGGGCCGAGGCGGCGCCCCCTCCGTCGCCCCAACCCACCCCGCCGCCCACGCCTCAGGTGGCCGCGGTGAAGCCGGTGCCCGTCGCGCCCACGGGCTGGCTGCCCCCGCCCACGCCGGTGCCGACCACGCCGAACCCACGGCCGCAACCCACTCAGCCCGCCCCTCCCACGTCGTTTCGCGAGTGGCAGCAGCAGCAGCGCAACTACCTGCCGAGCCAGCGGGTGGTCCCAGGAGGAGGGCAGGGGGGCAGCGACATGATCTCCCGGCAGGGCCGCGACCGCTGTGAGCCGATGTACCCGCTGCCGGTCGACGTGGTCTACCTGCTGTTCGATGCGTCGGGGAGCCTGTCGGAGGCGATGACGGCGCAGGCCCTGTCGTGTGCGCAGCAGGCGGCGCAGGCGGCCCTGCGGCAGGGTGCGGTCATCGTGGTGGGCACGTTCGCTCGGGATGTGCAGCTGAGCCAGCCGACCACCCGCTACAGCGACGTGCAGGTGGCGCTGAGGTCGCTGACGGACCGCACGGCCACGGTGCTGCCCGCGCGGGAGCTGCAGCAATACGTCGACCGGGCACCGGGGGCGCGGTCGGAGCTGGTCATCGTCAGCGACGGATGGATCCCGAACACCGACGAAGTGCTGAACTGGTATCGGTACTTCCTCGAGCTCAATCCCGACAACCGCGGCACGATGTACACCGTGGGGCAGTCGGGGCACCGAGAGGCCGTCGACGCGCTGCGGTCGATCGGTTTCGACGTGTTCCAGTACGACCAGATCCAGGGTGGGCGCTAGGCCGCCTGGCAGCGGGGGCAGTGGTAGAGCGTGCGCTGACCGAGCTCGCTGACCACGATGGGGGTGTCGCACAGCTTGCACACCCGCCGCTTGTAGACCCACAGACGGTCGCGCTGGGGGCCGTAGCGGCCGCGGGTCTCGAAGCCGCGGGGGTCGACCTGATCGCCTCCGACAGGGCCCTCGGTGTCTTCGCCGACGACCAGGATGCGGTTGTGCTTCGCCCCGACACGCAGCAGCGTCACCGTGTTGCGCCAGATGGAGCCGAGCACCTCGGGGGGGACCTCGTTGCCGGGCGTGTGCGGCGACAGGTTGGCGCAGAACAACAGCTCGGCACGGTAGACGTTGCCGATGCCGGCGATGACCGACTGGTCGAGGAGCGCGGCACCGATGGGGCGGCGGGTTCGGGCCAGCTTGGCCAAGGCGACCTGCGGGTCGGCATCGTCGCGGAGCGGGTCTTGCCCCAGACGGCGACGCACGGCGGCGTAGCCATCACGGGACAGCAGCTCACACTTCGTCGGGCCGATGAGGTCCATCGCGCGGTCGTCGCCTACGACGCGGAGCCGCACCGCACCTCGAGGCTCGGGCTCGGGGCGGTCGTGGTAGCGAAGACGGCCGTACAGGCCCAGGTGGTAGTGGAGCACGGCACCGCGGTCGAGGTGCCAGAAGCCGTGCTTTCCGTAGGCCTCGGCGCGCTTGAGGGTGGCACCGTTCATCACGGCGGCCCCGGGAGCGAAGGGGCCCTGCGGAGAGCTGACCCGCAGCACCTGGCCCGCGAACCAGCGGTGCTGCTTGTCGAGGTGGTGGTGCAGGGTGTGACCCTCGGGCATCGAGCCTCCGACATGGGCTTAGCGTCTCCGGAGCGCCATCGCATAGGAAATAGATTGCTCGTTCGTGGATCGGATTCCGAGTCGGTCACGAAGCAGTAATCATCGACGTGGTTGATCCTCGCCAGGGGAAGGAACGCGGAAGGCGCGCGATCGTTTGCCGGAAGTAAGTTTCTCGTCGCATGCGGCAATATGACAGGTTCTTTCGTTGGCCCCATGTTGGCACGGGTCCTGCATATGTCCATCACGACATTCGGAACGACCGGTTG
>CBDUIC010000031.1:0-66047 GCA_965367245.1 uncultured bacterium
CGCCGGGCGTCGTGCCGCCCGTGTCGGTGTCGGTGTCGGTGTCGGTGTCGGCATCCGTGTCGGCATCGGCATCGGCATCGGTGTCGGCATCCGTGTCGCTGTCACTGTCGGCGTCGGTGTCGGCGTCGGTGTCGGCGTCGCCCAGGGGCGGTAGCGACGTGTCGTCGGCGGGCTTCGCCGCATTGCTGCAGGCAGTGGCGGCGAGCAGGAAGAGGACGGAGGACAGACGCATGAGCACCTCGGTGCGCCGATCTACTCCGCCACCGCCTGGATCGCCGATCGACCTCACACGATCGTCACGGTGCCCCGAAGACCCCTTCCACCGGTATGAACCGGGGCACGAGCCGATGAGGCAACGTCGCACAGCTCACCTCGAGGGACCACACCTGCTCGGGGTTGCCGCGCTCGAAGGCCTGGGCCCGCGAGGCAGGGCCACAGGTCGCGACCACGGTGCCGTCGTCGAGCTCGTAGGCCGCTCCCTGCACCTCGCAGTGCTGGTCGAGGTTCCACGCCTCCTCGAGCCACACCGTGCCAGCGTCGAGGTCGATGCCGAGCTGCAGCACCCGCGACACCGCGGGCGGCTGGCGGTTGTCGAAGAGCATCAGGCGACCGTCACGGGTGAAGCTCACGTGGTGCTGGCCGACGAAGCCCACGCCGTCGAGGCGCTCCAGATCACTGCCGAGCTCGGCGTCGTCACGCCCCGAGAGCACCCACTGCACCTCGCCGAAGGTCGGCGACCCCACCTCGGCATCGAGGGCCACCACGGCATCGAGCCAGCGCAGTGACAGCAGACCCAGGCCCTCCGACACCACGATGCTGTTGCCGTGCGACCAGTCGGGGACGGAGGGGAAGGCCGTATTCCAGTACATCGACTCGCTGCGGCCCTCGCCCACCGGCACATGGTCGGCGAGCTGCCAGGTGTCGAGCAGCTCCCCAGCGGGGGACCACACCGCCAGCCCGTCGGCCACGACGCCCTCCACCAGGTGGGCCGTCAGCGCCCACACCTGGCCGAGGTCGTCGGCGCTCGCGTCGTGATGCAGGGGGTCATCGAGGGTGGCGGTGCGGAACACGTTGGGGCCCGCGAAGCGCCCGTGCAGCACCGTGCCCCTGGCGAGGATGCTGTAGTAGCCTTGATCGTAGTCCCATGAGACCGAGGTCGGAGGGGTGTCGAGGGGCTCGAACCAGCGGATCTCCCCTGCCCCGTCGACCACCATCAGCCCGTTGCTGTCGGCGCAGCCGTAGCGGAACAGCACGGCGGGCACCCGCTCAGTGTCACCCTGCACATCCGTGCGGAGGAGCGTGAGACCCACAGGCAGCGCTTCCGTGCGCAGCTCCCCGGCAGCCGAGCCCTCCGGGGCCGTGGCCTCCCAGCGCATCACCTGGTCGGCCCCCACGCCGTACAGCGTCACGGCGTGCTCGGTGCCCTCACTGACCACCACGGCGGCCATGCCGTCGACCGACCACGTGAGGCTGGAGGCAGCGGACAGCTCGGCCTCGCAGTCGACCCGCAGGGCGTTGGTCGACGGCCGGCAGCGGGCCCACAGCACGCTGCCCGACAGGGAGCGCGCGTCGACCCAGTCAGCCTCGGTGGGCTCGGGGTCGGGGGGGGAGGGAGCAAGGGGCGGCGTCGCCTCGGTGGAGCATGCGAAACAAGCCAGGAGTGAGACCCACACCGCGGAGACGCCGCCCTTGTACAGGCACTGTAAGCGCAGGATCGCCTCCCGGTTGTGGGGCAAGCGTCAGGTTCGGTCAGGCAACGTCACGACGCCCCGTGGGGCGACCAGGTGGCGTTGCGCACGAAGGACGTGCCGAGGTACTCGCGCTCGATGACAGCGGCCATGGCCTCGGCGTCTTGGAACTGCTCCCAGTCGACGCGAATCACCGGCACGAACCGAGAGATCTCGCTGACGAACTCTTCGTAGTTACCCCTCAGGGCCTCGAGGTATTCCAGCGTGATGCCCGACTCGACCCCCCGGTTGCGGCTGCGCACCCGCTGCAGCGAGGTCTCGGCCGACAGGTCGAGGTAGACGATGAGGTTGGGGCGACACATGAAGTTCGACATGTGCCGGAACAGGTCGAGGTAGGTCGCGTAGTCGCGCTGCTCCATCAGCCCCTGCTGCACCAGCGTCTTGGCGAACACCGCGTCTTCGTAGATGGTGCGGTCTTGCACGCCGCCCGTGCCGCGCCAGATGATCTCCTGGTGCTGCTGGAAGCGGCGGTTCAGCAGGTAGATCTGCGTGCTGAACGCGTAGCGGGCCGTGTCTCGGTAGAAGTCTTCGAGGTAGGCCTGGTCGGCCACGGGCTCGAAGTAGACCGGCAGGCCCAGGTGCTCGCCGAGGGCGGTGGCCAGGGTGGTCTTGCCAGCGCCGATGAGGCCGGCAATGCCGATGAACAGGTCTTGGAGGGCGGGTGTCTGCATGGGCCGGCGTCTAACGCCAGATCCCCCCTCGATCCATGGGACCTCCCCTACGCCCGGCGACGCCCCAGGACGAGGCCGACGAGGGGCAGCCACACGGCCCATGCAAGGGAGGACGGCGCCGCAGCGCAGCCACACCCCTTCCCGCTGGCCGACGACACGTCGCTCGTCTCGGTGCCGGGCTGGATCGGCTGCCCGAAGGCGTTGGTCGTGGTGGACGCGCCCAGGGCATCCAGCTCGCTGGAGTAGTCGGCGACCACCTCCGAGCCCCCATCGGTCCCGAGCTGCTCGACCACCAGCGCGACGTGGTCGGACAGGGCCCGCAGCTCCTCCTCCAGCGGCGGGGCCACGTCGTAGCTCGCCAACGGCAGCTCCTGCCCGGTGGGAAGCAGGATGCGGCGCGCCGCACCGTCGTAGTCCCCGTCGACACAGTCGATGGTCAGCTCCGCCGTGTGGGTCTGCGGCACCTCGACCATGTCAGGGGCGAAGCCGAACTGCGGATCGACCGTCATCTCGTGGGGCGACATCAGCGTGTCGAGGCGCGTGACCATGGCGTTGCGATCTAGGATGTCCTGGGCCAGGGCGCGGGGCTGCACGATGGCCTCGTCGAGCGCCAGCGTCGCGGCCACCGGATCGAAGGTGACAGCCAGCTCGTCCCAGTCGTCCTGGTAGCAAGAAGGGCAGTTGTAGAAGTTGGCGGGGTCGACGCCCGCCGGCGGGGGCAAGATGGCCATCAGCACGTCGAGCAGCTCGTCGGTGCCGTCGAAGCCCCGCGACCCCAGCGACTCGAACCACGCCACCGGCTCGGTCAGCTGGTCGAGGCCCTCCAGGTCGAAGCCGCCGTCCCGGTAGATGGTGACCTTGGGAGTGGCGGAGGCGAAAGAGGTGACGAAGGCGCGGCCCCCCGCCTCGTCGACGGCCCATCCGATCACCTCGTCGTAGGCCGTCGTGTCGTACCAGCGCTCCCAGGGAAGCCACAGCGGGTTGAGCCGCACGTGAAGGTAGTTGGTGGGGACCCCGCGTCGGGTGCCCATCAGGTAGACGCGCACCGGCATGTCGTCGGTCGCCGCCACAGCCGTCAAGCCGATGGGAATGCCCGGCGTGGTGCCCGCATAGGTGAGCCCGAGGGGCGACAGGGCCCCGGTGTCCTCCCCCTTCGTCAGCTTCAGCGCCAGGAAGTGGGTCTCTGCGCCGACGTAGGGTTGAAGCAGCGGCGAGAGCTCCGCGGGCACCGCGTAGCCGTTGGCCTGAAGCCAATCGACCAGCACGTCGGCATCGTTGGCCCGCAGCACTGCTTGATCGTAGGGCCCGACCCGCCCGGTGCTCACCACCTCGACGCCCTCCCACACCACCCCGGTGTCGAGGTCGGTGTCGGTGTCGGCGTCGGAATCGGTGTCGGTATCGGCGTCGGTGTCGGTGTCGGGACGGTCGCACGTGTCGTCATCGACGAGGAGCTGGAACACGGGCTGCGTGACCCGGTCGAGCTCAGTGAACAGCCGCTCGCTGGTGATGAAGGTGTCGGGGTTGGCGGGCACCGGCACGACCCAGGCGAACTGCTCGGCGGGCCCGGTGTAGTCGACCTGCACGTGCATGGTCGTCTCCTGTGCCTCCTCGTCGACCTCGAAGACGACCACCTCGCCCGCCTGCTCGATGGGGTCGTAGCCATTGCAGAAGAAGCCGCCGCAGGCTTCCGCGGTGGGCGTGAGCGACAGGTACAGGCTGAGGAAGGTGGTCATCATGGGAGCTCCGTGCCGTGGGGTGCCCTCACCTTGCCTCGCGGCGTGGGAGACCTCCATTCGAAATTGCACAAAGCATGGCGCATCACTGCACTCAATCGCGCAGAAATGCTAGATCGCCGTCAGGTCGGTCGACGCGATAGGCCGCCCCCATGACCAAGCCCATCCCCCCCAAGGACTACATCGACGCGGTGGAGCGCCCCTCCAGCGTCTCTCTCGACGTCATCGGCTACGTGCGCTCGCCCTACCGTGAGCGCCACGGCACGCCTCGCCAGGCCACCGTCGGCGACCCCGCCGGAGGCGACGACATCGCCGACGGCGTGCTGGTGCTCGACGAGAGCAAGGTGCCCGCCGCCGCCCTGAAAGACCTCGACGGCTTCGACTACGTCTGGGTCATCGTGTGGCTACACCTCAACCGGCACTGGCGGCCGCAGGTGAAGCCCCCGCGGGGTCCCCGGGTCGCTCGGGGCGTGCTGGCCACCCGCGCCCCCCACCGCCCCAACCCCATCGGCCTGTCTGCGTGCCGGATCGTGAAGGTGGTAGGCAACGAGGTCCACATCCGAGGGCACGATCTGCTCGACGAGACGCCGATCCTCGACATCAAGCCCTACGTGCCCTACGCCGACGCCTTCCCCACCGCCTCAGCGGGCTGGGTCGACGAGATCGACGGGCGCGACCCCGCCGAGGGCCCCGGGCATCGGCTCGAGCCCAGCCGGAGCTAGAACTGCACCCCGGCGAAGAAGCCGGGCCACACCGAGACGCTGGTGTCGGGGTCGATGTAGGCCGGCGACACCTCGACCGCGGCCAGGTGGTCGCTGGGGAGCTGCACGTTGACGCTGGCGCCGACGAAGGGGGCGAGCTGCGGGAACACCTGCACCCCGAGGGTCGACCGCCCCCGAACGACACTGCGCGGCCGCAGCGCAAAGCCGCCCCGGTCGCCGATGGGCAGGTAGCCGGCGTAGACCGCGTCGAGGTCGAGCCACACCCGCTCGCCGAAGGGGGCATGCACGCCGAGCCCGGCTCCCACATAGGCCTGCTCGCCAGGCGTACCCCCCCCACCGATCTGGGTGTACAGCATGTCGCCGCCCAGTCGGATCTCGGCGTTGATCCAGTCGGAGTCCGAGGCGAACAGCAGCAGGTCGTGCCGCCCCTGCCGCTCGAAGGACAGCAGCCCCACGGGGGCTCCCCGCACGTCGTCGGCCACGTTGATCACGCCGAGCTGCATCCCGTCGACCTGGGTGCCGATGTTGACCAGCCCGACCTGCGCCCCGCGGACGTGGCGGCCCACGTTCACCAGGCCCAGCTGCAGGCCACCGAGCCCCTCCGCGACATTCACCGAGGCCAGCTGCAGCCCTTGCAGCTCGCCACCGGCCACGTTGGCGCCTGGGCTGAACTGGACCGCATCGCCCCCGTCCCCCAGCAGGTTGGCTCCCGCCGCGAACTGCAGGCCGTCGAAGGGCCCCCCTGCGCGGTTGGCCCCCACCCCGAGCTGCACCCCGATGCCTCCCTCCCGGGTGTCGTTGTAGGCCACCCCCAGCTGGGCCCCTGCATCGAGGCTGCCCGCCAGCGTGGCGCCAAACGAAGCCTGCACCCCGGTGACCGCGCCCTCCGACTCGGTCATCGCCGTGCCCCAGGCCAGCCCCTCCACCGCCTCGCCCCGACTGCTGATCACCCCCACCAGCAGCGCGTCGGTGCCGCCCGGAGACGGCGACGGGCTGCCCGGCACCATCTCCCAGCGGAAGCGGTTTCGCTCGACGGGCTCCGTGAGGGGGACCACGGTGGCACCGCGAGCCACGCCCTTCTCTCCGTCGAACCACTGCAGCTGGGTCGGCAGCAGCACCGTCGACTCCCCCGCATACAGCTCGACGTCGGCGGTGCCGTAGCGCCCATCGTCGCCGGTCAGGGTCACCGCGTAGCTGCCGTCGGCGAGGCCCAGCTCCACCGACCGGGCCTCCGGCTTGTTCAGCTCCGCCACCAGCGCCCCCGACGGGGTGCGCACCATCGCTCGCCCCGCCAGGCCCTCGTCGAGCACCAGGCTCGCGGTCGTGTAGGTGAGGTCGGTGAGCACCAGATCCCCCGTGCCCGACAGCTGGAAGTCGTAGTTGGCGTGCTGGGGACCCAGCTGGGTGCGCTCCGTGCGCTGCAGCGTCTCGTCTTTCGCGAACTGGTAGGCCTCGTGCAGCGTGACCCGGCCGTCGCCGGACACATCGGCGGCCCCGCGCAGCCCGGTGGTCAGGTAGTGGGTGAAGTACGAAGCGCCGAGCCGGTCGGCCTCCTGGGAGACCTCGTCTTCGCTGCTCGACGTGATGTAGGCCAGCCCCCCCACGTCGGACGCTTCATCGACGAGGAAGGGGGCCACCCGCTGCCCGCCCTTGGAGCGGATCAGCGCCCCCGAGGCACACGAGTCGAGGATGGCCAGGCGCACCTTGGCGTCGATGGCATCCATGTGCTCGCGGAGCGCGGGGTAGGTGAACCGCTCGTCGCCGAGCAGCAGGCCCTCCTCGTCGGAGTGCCCCGAGTAGTAGAAGACCACCTCGGTGCGCTGGGTGCCTGCGGCCTCGACCCGCTCGGCGAGGTCGGCCAGGGCCGCCTGCAGCTGGTCGGCCGAGGGGTCGAGCAGCAGCCGCGCCTCCCCCGTGTCGACACCCCCCAGGCCCGTGAGGACCCCCTGGAGCGCCTGGGCATCGGTGTGCGCATAGCGCAGGGTGACCCGGTCACCGCCGCCCTGGTTGTGGCCCACCAACAGGGCAAAGCGCTGCACGGGCTCGGCAGCCCAGGAGGGCAGCGCGAGCGACAGCAGCATCCCCCCCAGCAGCGCCCTCATCGTGACTCCTTGCGAACCAGGACGGTGAACTCGTCGAGATCTTCTACCTGTAGAGAGCCCCCACCCGCTTGCCCTTCCGCAGCGAGCGCCTCTGCGGCAGCCACCACCTCGGCCACATCGATGGGCGCCGCCGACGTGACGAAGAAGAAGCGCTCGAAGCGTGGGGCATCGTCGAGCTGGTAGCCGTGACCCAGCTCGATCTCCCCGCCGCGCTGCAGGCCGGTGCTGCCCCCGACCGAGGCCGGGTAGTGCAGCGTGACCGCCCCCCGGCCATCGACGGACAGCACGACGCCATGGGCCGCGCCGACCGCGCGGTAGCCCAGCTGCAGCACGTCGCCTGCCCGGGCGAGGTCGCCGTCGCGCAGCACCTGCTGCCCATCCTCCGCCTTGCGGTGCACCACCAGCGCCGCCCCCAGCCCCTTCGCTCGCCCATCGTGGACCGTCTCCGCTTCCACGGGCTCCAGGGAGGGTCGTGCCACCAGCACCCCGGCGGCCACGGCCAGCACCACCGCCCCCGCTCCTGCCCAGCCCAGCCGACTCCGGCGAGCCGCCACCGCGTCGCGGGTCGCCTGCAGGTGCGCCTTGCGGCGGATCGTGGCCAGCTGCTCGTCGGGATCGTGGCTGGCCTGGAACCGCGCGTCGGCCTCGGCCAACGCCTCCAGCCGCTCGCGGGCCTCGGGGCTCGCCGCCACCACCGCGCGCTCGGCGTCGCTCGCCTCGCCGAGGTGCACGCGCTCGATGATGTAGTCGTTGACCTTGCTCATGCTGCCTCCTGCAGCTCGGCCACGTGGGCCTTCAGCACCCGCAGCCGCTTGCGAACCCCGCTCACGGACAGGTTCATGTGGGTGGCCACCTCTTCCAGAGTCCACCCATCCACCAGGTGAAGGGTGGCCATTACCCGGGTCGACGGCTGCTCCCTCGCGAAGATGCGATCCAGGAAAGCCGCGGCCAGGCCACGCTCCTCGGCCTCCGGGGCCTCGGCGATGCGCTGGATGAGCGCGTCGTCGGCGTCGGCGGGCTTCCGCTTCTTGGTGCGCAGCCGGTTGAGGCTGACGTTGGTGGCGGCTCGGTAGAGGAAGCTGGAGATGGCATCCACCTCGAGCTTGTCTTTTCGGCGCAGCACCTCGACGAACACATCCTGCATGGCTTCGGTGGCCTCCTCCTCGTCGCGCAGCAGGGCCTTGCACCGCCGATGGACCATCGGGGCGTACTGCGCGTACCAGGCTTCGATGTCGACGCTCACGGGCGAGCTCTCTCCTGTCGACGGCTGAGACACCGGAAGGACGAGCGGGTGTCACCCGTCGGCGAGGATCGTGCCATCTGCTCGTGTCGACCGACCGATTCGCCTGTTCTTGCTCGAAGGGCTTGACGGTCCTAGTTGAAAGCGCTTATCATTTTCAACAGGAGGAAGGGCGCATGATCGTCTGCCTGTGTGAAGGACTCTCCGACCGCGACCTCAGAGAGGTCGTCCGTGACGGCGCCACGAGCCGCTACGAGCTCTCCCTTCGCACGGGTGCGGGCCGCTGCTGCGGATCGTGCCGCTGCGACCTCCGGCAGATCGTGCACGAAGAGCTCGAGGCCGTCGAGCAAGAGGCCTTCGCTCGGCCCCCCGCCATCGCCGCGAAGTAGCTTCCTCCTCCACATTGCCCTGCTGAGCCTGTTGAAAAGGGCTTTCAACCTGCGCTTGTGATGGCGGCAGATTACGCCGGCTCCAACGACCAGGGGGTACGCCATGGCAGTCAAGGCCGGCAAGGAAATCATCGCAGCGCTCAACGAAGTCCTGGAGGGCGAGCTCACCGCCATCAACCAGTACTTCCTGCACGCGCGCATGCTGAAGAACTGGGGCTACGAGCGCCTCGCCGCGAAGGTCTACGAAGAGTCCATCGACGAGATGAAGCACGCCGACCAGCTGGTCGAGCGCATCCTCTACCTCGACGGCATCCCCAACCTGCAGAAGCTCGGTCGCCTTCGCATCGGCGAAGACGTGGCCGAGATCCTCGCCGCCGACCGCGGCCTGGAAGAGCACGCCATCCCTCGCCTCAACCAGCACATCGCGCTGTGTCGTGAGATGGGCGACAACGGCAGTCGCGCGCTGCTGGAGTCGATCCTGGTCTCCGAGGAGGAGCACCTCGACTGGCTCGAGGCCCAGGAGACGCTCATCGAGCAGATCGGCCTGAAGGGCTACCTCGCCGAGCAGATCAAGGGCTGATCAAGGGCTGAGTCACTTGGTGGTGGCGAGCACCGGCGACCACCCTTCGGGGGCGCCACTCGCCATCAGCTCCCGACAGCTCGCCAGGTAGAGCGCGCTCGGCCCATCGTCGCCACGGGCCGCCAGGGTGGCCTCGAACGCCTGCGCCGCCGCGTGGAAATCCGCGGCAAACCATGCCTCGAGGCCCTCGTGGAAGACCGCGAGCCACGACGTGTCGACGGTGTGATCGAACACCTCCCAGGCGACGGTCGACACGTCTTTGCCCTGCACCCTCACGTCGCCGACCTTGCGCCACACCAGGTCGTCGCGGTCGCCCACGAGCTGGCGAGTGCGGTCGCAGAACAGCGTCTTGACGCCCAGCGCGTTGCACGATGCCTCGAGCCTCGCAGCCAGGTTCACCCGGTCACCCAGCACCGTGTAGGACAGGCGCTTGCTGGTGCCGAAGGTGCCGATCAGCGCGTCAGGTGCAGACGCCCCACCCACCTTGATTTCCTGGAAGAACGGGTCGCCGAGAGCCTGCAGGGCGAGGGCCCCATCGACGGCCCCGCGCACCACCCGGTAGGCGTGGTCTGCCGCATCGCCCGTCACCAGGTTGCCGCCGCGAAACGACATGACCGCATCGCCGATGAACTTGTCGATGATCAGGTCTTGGGCGATGTGCGCGTCGACCACCGCGTCGAGGGCAGCCTCCAGATGCACCTTGAGGTCTTCGATGCCGATGTCTTCCACGGTGCTGGTGAAGCCCTTGATGTCGCAGAAGATGACGGTGGCGGCCATGCGCACGTTCTCGTCGTAGGCCTCGGGGTGCTTCATGAAGTGCTCGGCGACCTGCGCGGGAAGCGCCACGTTGAGCAGGGCACGCATCTGTCGCGACCAGATGGCGGGGACCTGGAATCGCGTGACCAGCAGGATGAGCCCCATGCCCATGAGGCTGCCCACCACCAGCAGCAGCTCGCGAAGCTGGGCCTCGGCCGGGGTCGGCGCGGCCGCCTGCACCCACGAGACGAGGCCGACGAAGGTGACAGCGTAGACCACCACCGAGACCGCCAACACCTGGTGGTAGCGGTGCTGCTCGGCGGTGGTGCCGACGTGCTGCAGCACCCGCAGCACCCGCAGCGAGCGAAGCACCCGGAGCATCCGCAGGGCCCGGAGCATCCGAAACAGCCGCACGAACCGCAGGCCTTGCAGCGCCGAGGGTGCCGCCGACAGCGTCGACAGCAGGGGCAGTGCACACAGCAGGTCGACCAGGAACCACGGCGTGCGCACGTAGGGCCCCCCCCGCGACCACAGCTTGGCCAGCAGGTCGACGACGAAGACGGCATCGATGCCCAACGCAACCCAGCCGACCGCGACCTCGAGCCCCACCGAGGCCCACACCCCAGCGAGGTCGGCGACGTAGACCCCGACAGCCCCAGCGGCCAGCCACAGCAGCGGCCCTTCCGCTCGCTCCAGCGCCTCGGACACCTGCTCGCGCGACACCTGCATCCCCCCGTCGCCCGAAGACTAGCCCGCCGCTCCACCTCGCGCTTGGCGCGCCTCAGGCGGCCCGGTCAACGGTTGGTCGCAACCATCCCCTATAATGCCGACATGAAAGCCTTCCACCGTCGCCGTTCGGCCGCGCGTTGCCCGCTCCATAGGCTGCGCACATCGCGCGCTTCCGCTATCCTCCCGGGCCAACGGAGGAACTTCATGCGCTGGATGGGTGCCACACAGGCGCTGACGGCTTGTTCGCTGCTTCTCGCCGCCTGCTCGGCGAGCGAGCCCGATGCGGCGGTCGACGGTCGTCCCGTCCTGCGGCTCGGCGGCTCCGAGACCCTCACCGGCACCCTCCTCCCCGAGCTCGCCGAGACCCACACGGCTGCTCGCGGCACCTTGCGGTTCCAGGTGCGCAAGAGCGCCGACGAAGACGACATGGCCGAGCTCCTCGCCGGCAACCTCGACCTGATCGCCACCACCACCCCGCACCGAGCCCGCGACGAGGATCAGGCCAAGCAGAATGGCTTCAGCCTCGAGGCCGACGGCGCTCGTCACATCGTCGGGGTCGACGTCATCGCCCTGGCCGTGCATGCCAGCAACCCGAGCGACAGCCTCACCTACGACCAGGTCATCGGCATCTTCTGTGAGGGCAGCAACCGCGTCGACAACTGGAGCTTCCTCGGCCAGGAGGCCCGCTCCATCCGCGCGGTCAGCCCCGACATCGACGACGGCACCCGCATGGTCTTCGAAGACTTCTTCTGTGGCGGCAAGGGCCTGTCGCGGCAGGTCGAGGTCCTCAATGCCCAGGCCATTCAGAACGCCCTCGACAGCGACGCCACGGTCATCTCCTACGTGTCGCTCAACCAGGAAGCTGGCAAGGTCCTGGGCCTGCGTCCCGACGCCGCCGCGCCGGCCGTCCGCCCCAGCCAGCAGCAGGTCATCCGCGGCGCCTATCCGCTCTACCGCGACCTCTACCTGTACAGCCGCGGTCCGGCGAAGGGCGACGTGAAGGCCTTCGTCGAGTGGGTGCAGTCGCCGGCAGGCCAGGATGTGGTCGACGAGCAGCGCTTCGTTCCGCTCTACCTGCGCCCCGAGCGCCTCGACGAGCCCCGCCCCCTGCGGGAGACGATCCACTTCGAGCCCGCGTCCTCCGAGCCCAACCAGCGCTCCCGGGCCCGGCTACAGCTGCTGGTCGACGAGCTCAAGGAGCGGGCCGGCGCCTACCGCCACGTGGTCCTCGAGGGGTACACCGACGGCAAGGAGGGCGAGGCCACCGACCTGTCGCGGCAGCGCGCCGAGGCCGTCCGCGACCTGCTCGCCAAGGAGCTGCCCGGGGTCTACTTCGAGATCATCCCCCGCGGCGCCCGCAACCCCATCGCTCCCAACGAGACCACCTACGGTCGTCAGCGGAACCGCCGGGTGCAGGTCTACCTCGCCGAAGAGGAAGCCCCCGCCGAGACCGCGGAGCTCGACACCCCCGAGTGAGCCAGCGCCTCGCCGACGAGCTCCGGCGCCTCGACGGGCGCCCCTACCCCGCCTACCGCGACCTGAAGGGTCGCTGGCCGCTGCAGGCCGGCCTCGAGCTGCGCATCGACCACGTGCAGGGCGACCCCTTCGCGGCGCCCTCGCGGGTGCGCCTCCGCGTGCCTACCGAGCTCGGCCACTTCGCCGTCGAGCGCGACACCCGTGAGGCCGCCGAGGATGCCCTGCTACGGCGCTTCGCGGGCGGGCTGCACAGCCACCGGCGCGGCTCCGGCCGCTCGGGCGTCATCGAGGTCTATCGGCCTGGCCCCGAGGTGGTGGAGCGCAGCGCCCTCAGGCTGCGCCGCGACGGCGCCGTGGAGATCCGGCTGCGGGTCGGCCTGCCGGCGCGCGGTCGTCGGATCCTCGGCGCCGAGGCCTCCGCGCTGCTCACCGAGGATCTGCCGGAGGCCGCCCGGGCGGTGCAGGTCGAGGCCTCAGCGCTGGCCGCCCACGTCGCCTCGGTCGTGGCGCAGCGCGCGCTGCGTCGTGCCTTGCCGGGCGCGGGGCTGGTGGCCTTCCTCGCGGATGGCAGCGTCCTTCCGCGTGCCAGCGGCGTGGAGCAGGGTCCCCTCCCCGACGCCGTGCCCCTGAGGGCCCCTGACGGGCTGGCGGTCGAGCTGCCCGGCCCCGACGGCCCCCTCCGCGGCCTCGGCATTCCCGAAGGGGTCACGCTGATCATCGGCGGCGGCTTCCACGGCAAGTCCACCCTGCTGCAGGCCCTGCAGCGCGGCCACCTCGACCATGTGCCCGGCGACGGTCGGGAGAGGGTGGTGTGCGTGCCCGACGCGGTGAAGGTCCGTGCCGAAGACGGGCGCCGCATCGAAGGGGTCGACATCTCGGCCTACCTCGACGGCCTCCCCGGAGGCCGCGACACGCACTGCTTCCGCACCGACGACGCGTCGGGGAGCACCTCCCAGGCGGCCAACCTCGTCGAGGCCATCGAGGGAGGCGCCACGGCGCTGCTCATCGACGAAGACACCTCGGCGACCAACCTGCTCGTCAGCGACGCGCGGATGCGCGAGCTCATCGGCGGCGACGAGCCCATCACGCCCTTGGTGTCGCGGGTGCGCACGCTAGCCCGCAGCGGCGTGTCCACGGTGATGGTGGTCGGAGGGGTGGGCGACTACCTGTCGGTGGCCGACCACGTCATCGCCATGCACCACTACGAGCCCCGCGACGCGACGGATGCGGCGAAGGCCGTGGCGGGCCCCGCGCCGGCAGACGCGGGCCCAATGGCGAGCCTCGCAGGCCGAGTCCCCCAACCCGAGGGGCTACGGGCAGGGCGCATCCGTGCTCGCGACACCCGCGCCGTGCAGTACGACAAGGGGCTCGAGATCGACCTCACCGCCGTCGATCAGGTGCTCGACGCCTCCCACGCCTACACGCTGGGCCAGGCGCTTCGCTTCCTGCACGAGGCGCTGGTCGACGGGCACCGGCCGCTGTCGACGCTCCTCGATGCCCTCGACGCCATCCTCGACGACGAGGGCGTGGAGGCGCTGTCGCCCTACGACGACGCGCCGGTCGGCGACCTCATCCGCCCCCGCCGGCACGAGGTGGCCGCCGCGCTCAACCGGCTACGCAGGCTCCGTGTCGTCGCCGCCACGTAGCGACACCCACAGCCAGATCCCAACGGCCACGACGACCACTACCGCACCCGCCCACCCCACCTTGCCGAGGGCTGGGAGGAGCGCGTCGAGGTTCCACCCGACCATCATGCCCACCCCGATGAGCAGGGCGTTCCACACGGTGGCAGACACTGTGGCCCACGCGACCACCACCCACAGGCGCAGGCCGGCCACCCCCGCGGCGACGAAGAACAGCGCTCGGATCCCCGGCGCGAAGCGGTTCACGACCAGCAGCGCCGGGCCCACCCGCTCGAAGCCACGCACCAGCCGGTCGACCGTGGCACGGCGACGGGGACTCAGCCGGTGCAGCTGCCCTGCCGCCTTCCGCCCGGCCCACCAGTCGACGGAGGTGCCGGCGATGGCCCCGAGGGTCACCGCCAACAGCACCCACCCCAGCCCCAGCGAGCCCGACGCGGCCAGGACCGCGCCCGCCACCACCACGGTGTCGCCGGGAAACGGCGGAAACACGTACTCGACGAAGGAACCGAGCAGCAGCACCACGAACAGCGGGGCGGCCGGAACGGTCGACAACCACGCCAGCAGCGACGCCGCGTCCACTCAGGCGAGCCGCGAGGCCACGGCGCTCGCGATGGCGTCGGGGGAGGCACCGGCGGGTGGCAGGTGCAGGAAGCTGACGGGGACCGCCGCACGGCGTGCGACCTGGTAGAGCCAGGCGTTGCACACATAGCGGCCCGCGTCGGTCGACAGCGCGACGCCGAGCGCCTCCGCGAGAGGCGCAGACCAAGGCGCGGCCACGGTGGCCGGCCCCTGCAGCAGGGTGAGGGTCTGGCCCTCCACATCGACCCGACCCACCGGATGGCAGCTGCCCTGGGACTCCACCCGCAGCGCCGCCGCGCGCACGTCGACCCCGGTGCCGAGCACGGCGCAGGCCTTGTGCGCGTCGATGAGGCGGAGGGTCTGCGCCGGAGCGCGACGGTAGGACACCGGGAGCACCTCACCGACGAAGCGAACGCCCCCTTCGACGCGACCATCGAGGGCGCGCGCAAGGCGCGCGGAGGGGTTGTCTGCCACCCCGGGGAAGGGGCCAAAGCCCGTGATCAGCACCGTCTTCATCGCTCGAACCTCCCAACCATCTCGATGTGACCCGTCTGAGGGAACAGGTCGACGATCCACAGCTCCCGCAGCCGCCATCCGCCCTCCGCCAGGATCGCGGCATCGCGCCCCAGGGAGGCAGGGTGGCAGGCCACGTAGACCAGCCCCTCTGCTGGCATCGTTGCGAGGCGACGGGCCACCTTCGGGTGCAGGCCCGCGCGAGGCGGGTCGACCACCACCCGAGCGCCCTCGCTGAGCTGGTCGAGGGCGTCTTCGACTTTCGCGGCCACGAAGGTCGCCTCCACCTCGTTGCGGGCCGCATTCGCGCGCGCGTCGTCGACGGCGGCCACCACCTCCTCCACGCCGAATACCGCGTCGACCTGGTCGGCCAGGTAGATCCCGATGGACCCGGCTCCGCAGTACAGGTCGAGGAGGGTGCCTCCCGTGCCCACCGCCTCGGCCACCGTGTCGTAGAGCACCTCGGCACCGAGGGTATTGGTCTGGAAGAAGCTGTTGTGCGACAGCCGGAAGGTGCGCTCGCCCAGCCGCTCCTCGAACCAAGAGCGACCCCACACCTGGCGCACGTCGCCCTGGGCCACATCGGCCACGCCGTCGTTGATCACCCACACGACCCCGACGACCTGGTCGGCCACCGCATTCGCCAGTCGCTCCACCCAGGCCGCCTCGTCGCCCGTGGGGCTCGCTGTGAACACCGTCAGCAGCCGCTCCGACGTGTGCCAGCCCTCCCTCAGCCGCAGGTGGCGCCAGAATCCTTCGTGGGACCTCGCATCCCACGGCGGCGGCGCCTCGGCCTGCAGCGCGACCGAGCGCGCGGCGGCGAGCAGCGCGTTCATCGGCTCGCTGATCAGCTCACAGCGCTGGGTGTCGACCACCCGGTCGAAGCGCCCCGGCGCGTGCATCCCCAGGAAGCGCCCTGCGTGGAGCTCACCAGCGGCCTGATCGGCCTCCGACAGCCAGCGCCGGGTGCCGAAGGAGAACTCCACCCGGTTGCGGTAGGCGTAGGCCGCGTCGGCCCCACGAACGTCGTGGACCGTGACCCCATCGAGGGAGGTGCCAGCCCCTTCGACCATGCCCAGCGCCATCGCCACCTTGTGGCGGCGCTGCTCGCCGAGGCTCGACTCCTGAAGCCGGCAGCCCCCACACAGCGCGAACGACGCACACCGTGGCACCGCCGCGTCGGCCGAAGGCCGCACCACGTGCACCTTGCGACCGTTCCAGATGCCCTTGCGCCGGCCGGCCGGGACCACGTAGATCCGGGACCCCGGAACTGCGTCGCGCACCTTCATGGGCAGCCCATCGGGGGCCACACCCAACCCCAACCCCTTGGGGGCGAGAGCGGTGATCTCGAGCTCGAACGGAGGGAGGCGTCGTCGTGCCATCGGGCCCCTGTATGCTGCCCGGGTCAGGGAGGCTGCGGTGGCACGCATCTACGAACACCCCGTGCTCACGTTGGAGACCGTCGAGGTCCACGCGCGGGGGCAAGCAGAAGAGCATGTCCGCCTTCACCGGCCCGACACCGTCGTCGTGGTGCCGATCACGGAGATGGGCGAGGTCATCCTCGTCGAGCAGCATCGCACCGGGATCGACGGGGTGTCCCTCGAGCCGCCCGGCGGCCGCGTCGACCCAGGGGAAGACGAGCTGGTCGCCGCCCGCAGAGAGCTCAAGGAGGAGACCGGCTACTCCGGGGGCATGTGGGAGTCCCTGGGATGGGCCCATGCCGATGCGGCGTTGATGACCAACCGCATCTGGATGTTCGCCGTGCACGGGGTCGTGCCCCTGGGTCCCCCGACCACGGGCCCCTTCGAGCAGGTCACGGTGCATCGCTTCCCGCTCGACGACTTGCGCGAGCTGATCGTGTCGGGCCGCATCCATCACGGGCCGGCGCTCCTCGCCATCCAGCGGGTGCTGCTGGTAGAGCGCGCCCTCGACGAAGGCCTCGACATATGATGGCTCCCCCTCCAGAGGACACCCCATGCTCGACGTGCTGAAGAATCCCCGTGTGCGGGAGCTGCTCGCAGCCCTCGACGAGGCAGATCGCCTCGCCGCCCGGTCTGGAGCGGTCGCGGAGGTCGACGAAGCGCGTGACTCGCTGCTGCGTGATCTGGGGCGCGCGGTGCACACCCTCGCCAAGACCTACGGCGAGTCCATGCTCCCCGTCGACGACCCCGAGCTGCAGACCGACGCCCACTACACCGACGAGCTGCCCAACCAAGACGACGACACCGGCTGGTACACCTCCGAGGTCCCACGACAGAGCGGCATGCTGTTCGAGCCGGGCGACATCGAAGACGGCACCACCGACATCCCGGAGTCTCCTCACGAGCCTCGTGAGTCGCGCGATGCGACGATGGAGTACGACTACGAGGTGGAGAACGCGGCCCGCATGCAGCTGCGCTGCGACGACCCCGCCAACGCGATGCACCAGCTGTCCGCCGAGCCCATCCCCACCTGGCGGCACGCGGTGGATGAGTTCCGCGAGCTGCTGCAGCTCCCTGCCGATCCCACCGACCCCGACGAGCTGGCTGTCGAAGCGAGCAAGGTGCAGTGGGCGACCAGCGAGCTCGAGCGACGCCTCGCTCCCCTCCCCGCGGAGCTTCAGGTCTGCTTCATCGCGATGCTCGCCAGCCGCGCCCACCACCTGCGGGAGCACCTCGCGGTGGGGGTCGGGCCCCGCCTGGCCCTCGACCGGCTCGACCGCTACCGGCTCGCCAACGAGCTGCCTGCCGTGGCGGGCCTGCTGTCCACCCCGCGGCCCGAGTACGGCACCTGGGTCAACGACATGCGGCAGTGGTTCGACCTGCTCACCCCCCGCGAGCTGTGATGTCGGGCAAGCTGCGAGTGATGACCGGCATCCTCACCACGCTGATCTTCCTGGCGATCGGCTTGACGCTGCTGTCGGAGGGGTCCCAGCGGATCGGTGCGCTGCTCACGGGGCTCGGCGTGCTCCGGGGAGGGGTGGTGGTGCGCCAGGCCCTCGCCCTGGGTGAAGACGACGAGGAGGAAGACACCTGACGACGGGATGACCAGCAGGTCGCATCTGTAGGGGCTATGTAGGCCCAACGGAGGTGTTCTTTGCGCTCGTTCTCGTTTCTGGCAGTGGTGATGATGGTGGCCTGTGGTGGCGGTAGCGCCGACGACAGCTCGTCGACGAGCGAGTCCGACACCGACACCGACACGGATTCCGACACCGACACGGATTCCGACACCGACACCGACACGGATACCGACACCGACACAGACACCGACACAGACACCACGCTTCCGAGCGTGCCGCTGCTGGGTGACGGCGATGTCAACGCGGTCACCTTCGAGGTGTGGGCTACGTCTGCCGATGGGCTGTCGATGCCGTCGGATGTCGACTTCCACCCCACGAAGGGCCGGGCCTGGATCACCAACCGCGACGACGACAGCATCGTGGTGCTCTCGGAGCCGGGCACGCCCGAGCAGACCTCCGACTACTACTGGTCGTCGAACGGCTCCAATCACTTCCTCGCCAAGCCTGCCGCCCTCGCCTTCAGCGAGAACGGCGACTTCGCCACCATCCACGAAGAAGACGAGCTCACCCAGGGCGTCGGCGGCACCCCCGCCGACTTCATGGGCCCCACCCTGTGGACGGGCACGCAGGGCTTCTTCGACGGCGGCCACGCCAGCCACATCGACATGCTGCACAACAGCCCCAACGGCGTCGGCATCGCGTCGGCCGGCGACAACGCCTACTGGGTGTTCGACGGCCATCACGAGTCCATCACCTACTACGACTTCCGCACCGACCACGGCATGGGCGGCGCCGACCACAGCGATGGAAAGATCCTCCGCTACGTCGAGGGTGAGGTCTCCTACGTCGAGGGCGTCGGCTCTCACCTCGTCTACGACGACCGCGACGGCATGCTCTACGTGGCCGACAGCGGCAACAACCGAATCGCCGTCCTCGACACGAACAGTGGCACCCTCGGCGGCCCGCTGGGCACCAACTACGACGGCCTCGGCCCGGGCGACTCCAACTACATGGATGGCGCCGTCCTCACGACGCTCATCGAGGGCACCGACGTGGGCCTCGAGATGCCCAGCGGGCTGGCCATGGCCGACGACATCCTCTACGTCGGCGACCATGCCACGGGCATGATCCACGCGTTCACCCTGAGCGGCACCTACATCACCGGCATCGACCTCGGCGTCGGCGCGAGCACGCTGCAGGGCTTCACGGTCTACGACGGCGCCATCTGGTTCACCAACGAGTTCGACGAGACGGTCAGCACCATCCGCCCGAACCCGTAGCCTCGTCAGTCCGCGGCGCCCGGCTCACGGGTGTCGCGTAGGAAGGCCCGCACCCGCGCGAAGCGTGGGCTGCGGCGCACCACCTCAGACAGGCGCTCGCTGACGCGATGCAGCCCGCCCCCGAGGCGCTGCGACCCACCCCGCGCGTGCGCATGCAGCGCGACGCGGCCGTTGGGATGTAGCTGCGCTTCTTGCAGGCGCACCTTCGCCAGGGTCGACAGCCACCGCAGCTTGGCGTGAGACAGCCGCACGCCCGTGCCCGCCACCGACACCACCAGCGGCGCAGCGAGGAGCGGCTGTTCGGGTGGACCCTGCGTGCCGCCCCGCAGCGTGACCACATGGTGCGCAGGCAGCGTGGCCTCTACGCCCTTGGAGACCTTCACGATCAAGTCGCGCTCGGTGTGCGCGGCCACCTCCACCGACAGGTCGTGCACATGGTCGAGGAGGAACTCGAGGAGCAGGTCCATCCGAACGGGGTCGATGGCGACGCCGTCGAGGGCGGTCGCTCCGGGGCCGGCGGCGAGGGTGGCCCCTTGATGGGACCCCACCGTGATCTGCGCAGCATCGAGCGCGGCAGCCTCCATCGCCGGGGTCGCGCCCCCCACGAAGTCGACGCGCGCGGCGACGGGCCCCGCCTCCAGCGTGACCGGCCCCCCCTCCCCGTCCCATGCGAGTGGTGACACCAGGCGCCCGGTGAGCTCGACGCTTCCCGAGCGGAAGCGGGTGGCCCAGCGAAGCAGGGGGAGTTGGCGAAGGGCTGTGCTCATGGGCCTGATCGTAGCAGCGGCCGAGAGCACTGGCGCGCGCAGAGGCTGTGCAGATGCCGCGCAGGCCCCCTGCTCAGGGCTTGAGATCCTCCACGATGGCCTTCAACCCGTCGACATCGACGAACACCTCTTCCACCACGTCGCACTGCAGAAGGGCTGCGTCGACGCTCGACAGCAGCGAGCCCCCTCGCGCGACCTTGCCCAGGTAGTTGCCGACGAACGTGACGGCGCGGTCACGGCCGCCCTCCTGCACCTCGACGAGGCCCTCGGCCAGCAACCGATCGACCAGCGCAGCACTGAAGCCAAACAGAAACGGAGTGGACATCCTCCGGTGCTATCCGGTACGACGACCCTCGTCTCGGAGGACCCCACCATGCGCCACGCACTGCTCCTGCTCGTTGCAGGCCTTGCCCTTGCCTGCAACGCCGACAAAGACGACGCCTCGGGCGACACCGGAACCACCGGGACCAATGGAACCAACGGTACCACCTCTACCGACAGCGGCCCTTTCACGGCCGATCAGACCACCAGCGTCAGTGACACCGACACGGCTGCCGACACCGACACCGACACAGACACAGACACAGACACAGACACCGGCACGCCCCCCGCCGGGCCGACCTTCGCCGTCGACATCGGTCCGCTGTTCGCCGCCAACTGCGCGACGTGTCACACCACGGGCGGCTCCGGCGGCTTCTACATCAACACCTACGCCGACGTGGTCGGGCCCGTCGACTCCTTCAGCGGCCTCGCCTACGTCGCCCCAGGCGACCCCGCGTCGTCCTACCTGTGGGCCAAGCTCAACAACGACCAGTCGGCCGTCGGCGGCAACGGCACCTTCATGCCCACCACCGGCATGCTCGCCCAGGGCGACCTCGACCTGATCGAGGCGTGGATCCTGGCGGGAGCGCTCCCCTGAGCGCGCCACTTCCCGAGCTCGTCCATCAGCACGTCGACGTCGGCGAGGTGTCGCTGCACGTCGTCACGGCAGGGCCCGAGGATGGCCCCCCCGTGCTGATGCTCCACGGCTTCCCCGAGTGCTGGTGGGGATGGTCACGCCAGATCGGCGCGCTGGTGCAGGCCGGCTACCGGGTCATCGTGCCCGACCAACGCGGCTACGGCACGAGCGACAAGCCGGCCCGCACGCGCGACTACGCCATGCCCCACCTCGTCGGCGACGTGCTGGGCCTCCTCGACGCCATGGGCATCGACAAGGTCGCCCTGGTCTGTCACGACTGGGGGGGCGCCGTCGGATGGACCTTCGCCCTCACGCATCCCGATCGCCTCAGCCACTTCCTGGCGCTGAACATGCCCCACCCCGGCGTGATGGCCCGGGAGCTCCGGCACCTGCGACAGCTGCGCAAGAGCTGGTACATCCTTCTGTTCCAGCTGCCCGGGCTCCCCGAGCGCTACCTGTCCGACAACGGCTACCGCGCGATGACGGGAGCGCTGTTCCACCACACGGTCCACCGCGCCTTCGACGAGGCAGATCTGGCCGTCTACCGCGAGGCGTGGTCGCAGCCCGGCGCCGTCCGCGGCATGCTGGCGTGGTACCGCGCGGCCGTCCGGCATCCCCCCGCGCGGCCTCCGCATCGCACGATCGAGGTCCCATCGATCCTGATCTGGGGCCGCCACGACAGTGCGCTGGGCTTCCCCATGGCCGAGCCGTCGGCGGAGCGGCTCACGAACGGGCGCCTGGTGGTCATCGACGACGCAGCGCACTTCGTGCAGCACGATGCCCCCGAGCAGGTCAACGAGCTACTCCTCGAGACCCTCGCCCGCTGAGCCAAGGAGCCTTCCGGTGGATGAACAGCCCCACACCACCGAGCCCGCTCCCGACGTAGAGGGGGTCGCGAGCCCCATCCCGCCCGGCTTCTACTGGGGAGCGTGGGTGGGCGTGTTCGCGGTCCTCACCTGGGGGATGATGCACCTGTTCGGCACCCACCGCGCGTCGTGACGGTCTACGAGCGACTGACCGAGCTGCTGGCCGACCTGCCCCACGAGGCCATGCACCACCGAGCCATACGCTCGGCCGAAGACGCCGCCGTCGCACGCGGCACCGCCCTCGACGAGGGCATCAAGGCCCTCGTGATGAAGATCGGCAAGGTCTTTCAGGTGGTCGCCGTGCCCGCCGATCGGCGACTGCATGGGGCCAGCCTGCGCCGCGCCCTGGGGGTACAGCGCTATCGCTTCGCTCGCGGCGAGGAGCTGCAGGCGCTCACCGGCCTGGCCCCGGGCAGCGTGCCTCCGGTAGGCCACCTGTTCTCGCTTCCCCTGGTGGTCGACGAGGCGGTCCTCGCCACCGACCACGTCGTCTTCACCCTCGGTCGGCCCGACCGCTCCGCGAGGCTGCCTCGCGAGGCCTTCCTCGAGCTGGCCCGACCCGATACCCTCGCTGCGCTCACGGAGGCGCCATGACCCTGCTCGTGCTGGCCGCGACGGCCCTCGCCAGCCCTACCCTCTCCCTCACCTCGGCCGGGGAGGAGCCACGCACAGCGCTCGAGGTCGCCCCCGCGATGGGCCAGGTCGAGACCGCGAGGCTCACCCTCACCCTCACGGCCCGCACCAAGCACGACGGCGCGCCCGTGCCGGCCACCGAGATGCCGCCCGTCGCCCTCGACCTGCGTGCCGAGGTGCTCGAGGTCACCCCGACGCCGCGCTACCGCCTCACGGTCACGGGCGTAGGCACTGAAGGCGACGACGAGTCCCTTCGCGAGGCCGTCGCCGAGGCCCTCCAGCCCCTCGTCGGCATGACCGGCGAGATCACCACGACCCGCAGTGGCATCGTGACGGCGCAAGCGTGGTCGGCGGTCGACCAGGTCGACGAGGCCATGGTCGACGAGCTGCGCAAGGCCCTCGACGTGCTCGCGCAGCCGCTGCCCCCCGATGCGGTCGGTGTCGGCGCTTCCTGGACGGTCACGCGGCCCGACGCGAGCGGCTTCGACGTCGTCCAACACGAGACGTGGGCCCTGGTCGAGCGAGACAGCGACGGTGTGGTGCTCCACGGGCAGATCACGCAGGAGGCGGAGCTGGGGCAGCCGGTCACCGAGGGGCTGCCGGAGGGGGCCCACGGCAAGCTCGTGCGGCACCTGGCCATCGGTGAGGCGAAGGTGGTGCTCGGCCCAGGTCGCCTGCTGCCCCGGGAGGTGCAGGAGGGCATGACGGTCAAGTACACAGTCGACGTGGCCACCGACGAGCAGACGACGCAGATGAGCAGCATCGTCGGCCACCAGCTGTCGCTGACCACACGCCTGGGCACCGCCGAATAGGCTACCCTGGGCCCCCTTCGACCCAGGAGAGGCCCAGCCATGAACGGTGGTTCCCGCGTCGCCGAGGTGCTCAAGGCCCACGGCGTTCCCTTCGTGTTCACCCTGGTCGGGGGGCACATCTCCCCGATCCTCGTCGAGTCCAAGCGCCGCGGCATCCGGGTGATCGACGTGCGCCACGAGGTCAACGCCGTGTTCGCCGCCGACGCGGTGGGCCGCCTCACGGGCATTCCGGGCGTGGCCGCCGTCACCGCAGGGCCCGGGGTGACGAACGCCATCACCGCCGTGAAGAACGCGCAGCTCGCACAGTCCCCCCTGGTGCTCATCGGGGGAGCCACCGCGACGATGCTGCGAGGGCGTGGCTCACTGCAAGACATCGACCAGCTCGCCCTCATCGAGCCGCATGTGAAGTTCGCGGCTCGGCCCAACCGGCTGTCGGAGGTCGTGCCGGCCCTGGAGCGCGCCTTTCACGAGGCGACGAGCGGTGTGCCAGGGCCCGTGTTCGTCGAGCTGGCGGTCGACCTGCTCTACGACGAGTCCATCGTGCGCGAGTGGTACGCCAAGCAGACCGACAAAGACGACAAGACCGTCTCCGAGCATGCGGTCAGCCTGTACGTGAAGGGGCACCTGGCCTACGTGTTCGGCCGCGGCAAGGAGCCGCGCATCCGCACGCCACGGGCGCCCGAGGTGCCCACCGCGACCGACCGGGAGGTGCGTCGGGCAGCCGAGCTGCTCACCAAGGCAGAGCGGCCCCTGATGGTGCTGGGCAGCCAGGCCATGCTGCGCCCCGACCGCGCCCACGAGCTCGTCGACGCCGTCGAGAAGCTCGGCATCCCGGTCTACCTGTCGGGCATGGCGCGGGGCCTGCTCGGCAAGGGCCACCCCCTGCAGCATCGCCACAAGCGGCGCAAGGCCCTCAAGGCCGCCGACGTCGTGTTGCTGGCCGGGGTGCCCGCCGACTTCCGGCTCGACTACGGCAGCCACGTGTCGCGGGCGACGGTCATCGGGATCAACCTGTCGAAAGACGACCTGAACAAGAACCGCAAGCCCAACCTCGGCCTGCTGGCCGACCCGCACACCACCCTGGTGCAGCTGGGCCGCATCGTGCCCACGCCCGCGGCCCGCGACGACTGGCACGCGGCGCTCCGCGAGCGCGACGAAGCCCGCGACGCCGAGATCGTGGCGATGTCGGAGCAGCCCATCGAGCCGATGAACCCCGTCGAGGTGTGTCGCAAGCTCGACGGCCACCTGTCCGACCACGCCATCCTCGTAGGGGATGGCGGAGACTTCGTGGCCACCGTCGCCTACACCGTGGCGCCGCGCAGGCCGCTGTCGTGGCTCGACCCCGGCGTCTTCGGCACGCTGGGCGTTGGTGCCGGCTTCGCTCTGGGGGCCAAGCTGGTGCGCCCCGAGGCCGACGTGTGGCTGCTGTATGGCGACGGCGCCGCCGGCTTCTCCATGCTCGAATACGACACCTTCGTGCGCCACGGCGTGCCGGTCATCGGCGTGATCGGCAACGACGCAGGATGGACACAGATCCTCCGCGACCAGGAGGTCATCCTCGAAGACGATGTCGCCTGCGTGCTCGCCGATACCGCCTACCACACCATCGCCGAGGGCTGCGGTGCCAAGGGCATCGTGGTGAGCGACATCGAGCAGCTCGACGCCGCCTACACGGAGGCCCTCGAGGTGTCACGCGGGGGCCAGCCGGTGCTCATCAACGCACGCATCGGCCGGTCCGACTTCCGCAAGGGCTCCATCTCGATGTGAGCCCTCAGTCGCGGGTGTGGCTGTCGCCGTCGTTGTTCGGCTCGACCGTGACGCCGCTGTAGTCGAGGTAGGGCACGCTGCCCTTCACCCCGGCCAGCGCCTCGAGGTCGGCAGGGTCGCGCACCTGCAGCGTGACCGCCGGGTCAGCATCGCGGGCATCGAGGTACTGCGACAGCGTCGACAGACCGTGGCCCACGTAGTCGATGCGCACCTTGTTCTCGGTCATGGTGTACTTGATGCCGCCGCGCACCTTGTCAGGGTCGGCCACGAAGTAGCTGTCGAGCGGGTCGAACTGCATCACGTCGAGGAAGCGGATGCTCTCGCGGGTGGCGATGTCGTACTTGTCTTTGCGCTCCGGGAAGACGGTCGCGGCGATGTGGTAGGCCGCCGCCGTGCCCTCCGAGTAGCAGAAGGTCTGCATCGCCGGCGTCTCGCTCGGCAGCTTGTAGTAGCCACCGACGAAGTCGGGCCAGGGGCTGTTCTCGCCTCGCCACTGGTAGTAGTCGATCATCCAGTCGGCGACCTCGAGCCCGAACTCAGCCGCTTCCTTGTCGCCCGTCATGGTGACGTATTGCTTGGCCGCCATGACCGACCACGGGCCGAACTGCACCATGTCGAGCCGATCCTGGTTGGCGTAGGTGTGGTGCGGCCAGCGCCCGTAGGGGTTCACCCGCACCTTGCGCTCGCGGAACCACGGCCGGTAGTACTCGATGAACTTCGGGTAGGCCTCGGTGACCCACTCCGGCTCGTCGAAGTACTCGGCGACCAGCCCGAGGGCGAGCATGGCCTCGCCGGGAACGATGTCGTTGCGCTCGTGCTCGTAGCTGTGGCCCTTGTGCACGTAGTAGGGGCGGAAGCGGCCGTCGGCCTCCTGGTTCCACGCGGTGAACTTGGCCATCTGCCGGATGCGGTCGTCTTCGGAGTGATCTCCTGTGGACTCCGCCCACGCCAGCCAACCCAGCAGCGCCACCGCCACCGTGCCCAGCTTCTGGTTGGCCTGCTTCTTGATGGAGGCCTGCAGTGCATAGGAAGGGTAGCGGAACAGCATGGAGCCGGGGGGCGGGTGCGGCAGCGGCCCCTGCGCCGGGTCGTCGCCGAAGATCTCGAACTGACGCAGCCACTCCATGCTCCGGAAGGATGCGTCGAGGTAGCGCTGGTCGTTGCGGTAGCGCCACGTGTCGGCCAGGTCGCGGGCCGCGAGGATGTGGCGGACCTCGTTGTAGTCGTCGGACGCGCGGTTCTGCGTCGGCCAGTACTTGTACTCGAAGGACTTGTCGCGCCGCTCGTTGTAGACCCACCACTCGCCACCGGCGACCAGCATGTCTTGGATGCGCTCGTCGGTCAGCGAGCTCATCTCCACCACGGGGAGGCCCCGCACGAGGCGGACCGCCTTGCCTCCGCCGAGCTCGGCCTCCATGAAGTGCTGGGTGCGGATGATGTCGAGCTGGGTGCGGGGGTCTTTCTCCCACGGCCGCGCGTCGTTCCAGCCGAACTCCTTGACCGCATGGCGCAGGAACTGATCGGCCGACTTGAACGACCGCGTCGTCAGCTCGCTGCCTGGCATGTAGGTGAACTTCTCGTCGAGCTTCTCACCGGCCTTCGGCGGTCGCTGCTTGAACATCATCCCGTCGACGCCCTGCTCCCACAGCTCGAAGATCGCGTATTTGGAGCGGGGCTCGACCGGCGCGCGCTCCATCACGACATGGATCTCCAGCCGCGCCTCGTCGAGCCGATCGTTCAGGTGACCGAAGCCCATCGTGAAGCGCTCGCGCTCCCATTCTCGGCGCATCTTCGACGCGAGCTCGTCGAGGGCCCGATCGACCACCGACACGCCCTTGGGCCCACCCGTGACCACCGCATGTCGCACGACCAGCGTCTCTCCCTGCAGCCGCAGCGTGCCGATGAGCCGCACGGCATCGGGCCGCCACGCCTGAGCTTGGGGCCGGCGCCCCTCGAGGCGCGCGCGGAGCCCCGCCAGCAGCCGGTCCGCCGTGGCGCTGGGCAGCTCGATGGGCGAGGTGCGAATCGAGTAGATCAGCAGATCTTCCGTCACGTGGCGGAGCTGGAACCACCGGTAGGCGTCACGGTAGGACAGCAGCGACAGGACCGTGTTCGTGCGGTCGATGCTGAACGTGACGTCGCGGTCGATGACCAGCGCGCGGTAGCCACCGTCGCGGAGGGCCTGGTTGGCTGCCGCCTCGTCGACGCCCATGAGCAGGTCGAGCATTGCCTGGTCTGGCTTGTCATGCGCCACGCCCAGGCCTTCGAGGTCGGCCACCGCGAGCACCCGCCCCTCGGCGGCCAGCTTCGTGATGGCGGCCTTGCCCGCCTCCGAGACCTTGCCGGTGCGGAGCTTGGGCAGGCAAGCCTGCAGCCGCTCCATCGGCTCACCGGCGACGTCGAGGCACTGCAGATCGCGATCGGACTTCGGCTGCCAGACCTCGTCGTTGGTGATGCCGATCCCCACGGAGGGATTCGACTCCTGACTACGCCACACGAGGATCCCGATGAGGAGGGCTCCAATCCCGAGGGCGGGAAGCCAGTTCTGCCACTTCATCTGCTGTGCTCCAGGTCAGCCGGGGCAGGTGGGTTAACCCAGGAAGGTTGCTCCGCGAGCGGCCAGCGGATTACACCGCCCCGGTCGTACGGAACCCCACGAGGTCTTGATCATGGCGAAGACGAGCGCAATTCACCGGCAGCTGAAGCGAGAGAAGCTGGTTCGGAAGTACGCAGCAAAGCGTGCCGAGCTGAAGCGTCGGTCGAAAGACATGTCCCTTTCCCCCGAGGAGCGTCAGGCGGCTCGCGAGTCTCTCGCGAAGCTCCCCCGCAACTCCTCTCCGGTGCGCCTCCGCACGCGTTGCCAGCTCACGGGCCGGCCCCGCGCGGTCTACCGGAAGTTCATGCTGAGCCGCATTGCCTTCCGTGAGCTCGCGCTCACGGGGCAGCTGCCTGGTGTGCACAAGGCGAGCTGGTAGGCAGGCCGGGGCCCCTCGGGGCTCCAGCAACCAGCGAGGCATCAGGTCGGCCCCTTTGGGGTCGGCCTTTTGTCGTGGGACGACCCTTGTCGTAGGGCGCCCCTTGTCGTAGGGCGCCCCTTGTCGTAGGGCGCCCCTTGTTGTGGGACCACCCGAGCGCGGGTCCGCGCCCCCCGGCGATCAGCCAGGTCGCTGCACCCCGTGGGCGGCGCCGTATCGGCTCCACAGGTAGTCCAGCAGATCTTCCACGTGATCGCGTGGCCCCACCACCCGGGCGAGCAGCTCCGGCGCGTCGTGGAGATGGCCGTGCTGGTGCACGTGCTCCCGCAGCCAGCCCAGCACCCCCGTGAAGTCGCCGCGCTCGACGTCATGCCACAGGGAGGGCACAGCCTCCTGCACCGCGCGGCCCAGGCTCGCTGCGTACAGGTTGCCCAGGGTGTACGACGGGAAGTAGCCGAACGTGCCTCCCGACCAGTGCACGTCTTGCAGCACCCCTTCCCGGGCGTCGGCAGGCACCACCCCGAGGTGCTTGCGGTAGCCCTCGTTCCACGCCTCTTCCAGATCGGCCACCGCCAGCGACCCCTCGACCAGCGCCTGCTCGAGCTCGAAGCGCACGAGCACGTGCAGGTTGTAGGTCACCTCGTCGGCCTCGACCCGGCGCAGGCTCCGCTGCACCCGCAGGGCTCCTCGAACGAGGGACTCCGTGTCGGGCGCGTCGGCGCCCACGATGTCGCGCAGCTCCTCGCCCGCCCAGGTGAGGAAGGGCCGCGACCGCCCGATGACGTTCTCCCAGAACCGCGACTGCGACTCGTGCAGGCCCAGCGACGCCGCCTCGCCGACCATCGTGCCCGGCAGCGACGGCAGCCCCTGCTCGTACATCGCGTGGCCCGCCTCGTGGACCGTGCCTCCGAGGCCTCCCAGCAGATCGTCGCGGTGCACTCGGGTGGTGATGCGCACGTCGTGCGGGCCTGCCCGCACCGTGAACGGGTGCTCGGCGAGGTCGAGGCGCCCGGCCGAGCGGTCGTAGCCGAGGCGATCGATCAGCCGACGGTGCCACGCCAGCTGCATGTCAGGGGCAACCTCGGCCTCCACGGTAGGCAGCAGGGGCCGCTCGTCGAGGGCGGCGAGCAGCTGCCCCAAGCCCTCCCCCAGGCGCTGGAAGATCGGCCGGAGCTGCGCCGCCGTGGTGCCGGGGTCGAAGGCCTCGAGCATCACGTCGTAGCCGGGCCTGCTGGGGTCGATCCGCTCCGCGACCTCCCGCTCGATGGCGAGGATCTCGTCGAGGGCCGGTGCGAACCGCGTGAAGTCGTTCGCCTCCCGCGCCGCCATCCAGTGGGTGAATCCGTCGGACGTCACCTGGGCACGTCGCTGCACCAGCTCCACAGGGAGCGCGCGCGCACGCTTCACCGCCCGCTCGATGTTGCGACACGCCGCCAGGCGCAGGGGATCGTCGCCCCCTTCCTCCTGCACGGCGCTCAGCCAACCCAGCACGCGGTCGTCGACGACCAGCTCGTGGCTGAGCCCGGCGAGGATCGCCATCTGCTCCCCCCGACCCGGCCCCCCCGCAGCAGGCAGGTAGGTCTGTTGATCCCAGCCGAGGGCACCGGTGATGCCCGTCAGCACCTCATGCCGAGCGAAGTGTGCGGTGAGCTGCTCGTAGGGTCCCAAGACCACCTCCGGACGGGCCCCATAGCCCCGCCACCTGCCATCGGCCGGGCCCGACGCGGTCTCGACATTTGCGGCCCACCGCCGTACCGTACCTTCATGACGACCCTCCTTCTGACCCTCCTCGCGTGCGGGAGCGGCGTCCCAGACGCGGCCCCCACCGCACCCGTGCCTGCCGCCCCGGCAGCGGCTCCCTCGCCCGCTGTGCCGTCGGCGGAGCCGATCCTGGCGGCCAAGGCGCAGTGCACGCTGAAAGACACCTGCGAGCGTGACTGCGCTTCCGGGCAGGCCCTCGCGTGCGCCCAGCTGGGCCTGTGGAACCAGTATGGGCTCAACGGGCTGCCCCGCGACCCGTCGAAGGCGGCCGAGCTCCAGCAGCGGTCGTGCGAGCTGGGTGCAGGGGTGGGCTGCTTCAACCTCGCCGCGCAGCGCATGTACGGCGTCGGGGTCACGACCGACCACGCGCTGGGCAACTCCCTGCTGGCCAAGGCCGCCGAGCTGTACGAAGCGTCGTGCGAGGCCGGCGGCAAGACCTGGTGCGTCAACCTCGCCTCGATGCTGCTGCTGGGTCAGGGCGTCGAGGAAGACCGCCAGCGCGGCATGACGCTGCTCCGCAAGGCCTGCCAGGAGAAGACACCGGGGGGCTGCATCCAGCTCGCCATGGTCACCGGCCGGGCCGACAAGAAGGCGAAGCGGGTGCTGCTGCAAGAAGAGTGTGGCAACGGCGAGATGAAGGCCTGCTCCTTCCTCGGCGAGACCTACCTCGACATCGAGCCCGTCGACCCGATGGTCGCCAACATGTGGTTCAAGAAGGGATGCGACATCGGGCACCCCGTGGGCTGCCGCAACCTGGCCTTCCAGCACATCACCGGTCAGGGCGCCCCCCAAGACACCGAGCGCGGGCTGGCGCTGCTGGAGGCAGCCTGCACCGACGCCCTCGACGCCGACGCGGGGGCCTGCCACATGGCAGGTCTGACGCTCCGCGACGGGGCCCTGGGTCTGATGCCGTCACCGGAGCGGGCGGGGCCCTTCTTCGTGCAGGCCTGCTACATGGGCCAGGCCAACGCCTGCGTCGACGCGGTGATGCTCGCGGCGTCTGGCAAGAGCACGGTCCCGACCAGGGCCGAGGCAGGCCTGCTCACCGACATGGCCTGCCGCATGGGCCAGGCCACCGCCTGCAAGCTGATGCGGCAGTAAGCCTCAGGAGCGCTTGGGCTTCCCGAGGGCCAGCACCTCGCGGAACGCCTTGCGCTCCCGCAGCGACAGGCCCGTCTTCGGCAGCAGCTCGTCGGGGTCTCCGCCCTTCACCAGCGCGCGCAGCACGTCGAGCTCGGCCCGGCTGAAGTGGGCACCGCCCACGCGGTAGTCGTCGAAGGCCTCGTAGGCATGAGGCACCCAGGCCTTCGTCAGCTCGCCGATGATGTCGGCGTAGACCCGGATCTCGTACTGCGCATGCGCGTCGGCCCGCAGCGACAAGAAGTGCAGCAGGTTGTGCAGGTCGATCTTCCAATACCACTGCGTGTAGTAGTTGAGGCTCAGGTTCATCCGGGCCAGCTCGCGGGCCACCTGCGGCGCCTCGGCGTCGACCGCGTTGCCCTCCCCGTCGTCGTTGATCAGCTCGGCGTAGGTGTCGTAGGCCTGGCTCGCGTCGCGGCGAAGCAGGTCGAGCACCCGTGCGGAGGTCGTCGCGTCGAGCACCTCCCCGCGCCCCTGGCGGTTGGTGCTGGACTGCACCGCGAGCTGGTCGGGGTCTGGCAGGTAGAACTCACGGTCGAGGATGCTGTAGCGAGCGCTGTACTCGTTGACGTTGGCGGTGCGATGCCGAATCCACTGGCGTGCGACGAAGATGGGCAGCTTCACGTGCAGCTTGAGCTCGCACATCTCGAACGGCGTGGTGTGCCGATGCCGCATCAGGTAGCGAATCAGCCCACGGTCGTTGCGCGCCGACTTCGTGCCCTTGCCGTACGACACCCGCGCCGCCTGCACGATGGCCGCGTCGTCGCCCATGTAGTCCACCACCCGCACGAAGCCGTGGTCGAGCACGGGGTGGACCTTGTACAGCTGCTCCTCCAGCGCAGGCACCGTGGGACGGCGCGTGGGCACGGGGGGCGCGGCGAGGAGCTCCTCGAGCTCGGTGACGTTGGCATCGGCCATGGGGACCTCCGGGTCGGCCCATCACACGTCGAGGGCCTCCGCCGCCAGCCGAAACAGCGTGTAGTGGAGCGTGCGATCGGCAGACTGACCCCAGCGCGTCGTGCGGAAGTGCACCATCAGCGCGTCACCCGCCAGCCGGGCGACCAACACCGGCTCCGCCGTTCCGCGACCGGGGCGATCGTCGAGCCCCCGGCACCGGAACCGGCGACCGTGGGGCAGCTCCTCGGCGACCAGCGAGGCCTCCTCCCCCTCCTCGAACACCCACTCCAGGACGAAGGGCTCGTCGTCGATCACCAGCTCGATCCGCAGCGGCTGCCCGAAGAAGGTCGTCGCATCGCCGCTTGCCACCACCTGCGCGGGCCCCGAGGTCATCTTCATCATCGTCGCCCCCCACCCCGCCGAAACGCAGGGAAACCCGAGCGGATCGCCCGCTCGACCTTGACTGCGGGCGATCGGGGCGTCTACCCTATGGCCTAGAGTACCTCTCCTCGTTCTCTAAAGCCGGAGGCCTTTGCCATGGCAAAGATCACAGACCTGCAAGGACGCCCCCACTCCGGGATCGTGCCCTACGCAGTGGTGGCCATCGTGACCGACAACGTCGACCCCGACGAGCTCGGGCGCATTCAGGTCAAGTTCCCAACGCTCCACGAAGAGCCGCTGTCGTTCTGGCTACGCCAGGTCGCGCCCATGGCCGGCAAGGAACGGGGCGTCTACGCGTTGCCCGAGATCGAAGACGAGGTCCTCGTGATCTTCCTGCAGGGCAGCCACGACGTGGGCATCATCATCGGCCAGTTCTGGAACGGGGTCGACCTGCCTCCCCCCGAGGCGAAAGACGCGATGCCCACCACCGGCGACCAAGACACCGGCGCCACGTGGTCCACCGACACGTTCACCGAGGGCAGCAAGAGCCTCGACGACAACGATCGGCGCTTCTGGAAGTCGCGGGCGGGCGCGCTGGTCGCCTTCGACGACACCGAAGGCAGCGAGTCGCTGCAGCTGTGGGACAAAGACCATGCCCTGTCGTTGGTCTTCGACACGTCGACCCAGCGGATCATCCTCGCCAACACCAAGGGCGACCTGCACGTGCGCACCAAGGGCGACCTCTACCTGGAGGCCGGCGGCGAGGTGAAGATGAAGGCGAAGGCCGACATCACCATCGACTCCGACGCCAACATCATGGTGAAGGCTGCCACCAAGGCGACGGTCGATGCGGGTAGCCAGGTGCTGATCACGTCCACGCTGGTCAACGTCAAGGGCAGCTCGCGCATCAACCTCAACTGAGGCGTCAGCGCGCCCAGGGCGCCTGCACGGCATAGCGCGCCCCGTCGCTGCCCTCGCGCACGAACGGCTGCAGCGCCTCGGCCCAGCCAGGAGCGTCGTCGAGCATCGTCTCGATGCGGAACAGCCCCATGGTGTCGCGTGGCCCTGGGCTGTCGCCCTCGATCACCAGCTTTCCTGGGCCGGGGCAGCGCACCGAGCTGAGCTTCCGCCCCCGACCGGGGCGCAGGTCGACCAACGTGCCGCGACCACTGGTGACGAGCAGGCGGTCGGCGGTGAGCACCAGGTCGCCCGTGGTGCGGTTGGCTCGGCGAGGGTTCATGCCGGGGAGCGCCGTCGGGCCGTGAACGAGCACCCGCAGCGACTGCCCGCGAGCCTGTCGCACGATGGCCTGGGCATCGATCGTGCGGAGCACCCGCGCCCGCGCCCACCACGACCAGCCGCGCATCGCCGCCCCGACGACCAGCAGCACCCCTACTACGATAGCGACCGCCTCGACGTTCACATGACCTCCACGGGGACGCTGCCCCACGTTACTAGCCCGCGCGGTCGCGTCGACCCGGGGGACACATGGCAGACAGACCCAGCGATCAGCTGCTCAGCTGGCTCCGCGAGCTCATCCAGCGCAAAGGCCTCAACACCGCTGCGGTGGCGGAGCGCGCCGGGCTGCCGCGGGCGAGGGTTCGCAAGCTGCTGGCCGGGGCGGAGCCCATGCTCGTCGATGAGCTGATGCAGCTGTCGGGAGCCCTCGACATCTCCCCCGGCGACATGGGCCTGGCCCAGCTCGGCGACGTCGACCCCGACGCGGAGGCGGCCTCCACCGACGACGAGGCCCCCCAAGCCCTGGCGGCTGCCGAGCCCGACCTGCCGCGGGTCGACCCGTTCGGCAACCACCCCGAGCAGATGTTCCGCATCGCCTTCGGCCTCGGCGTCGACTTCTTCTTCCTGACCGACCCCGAGCAGCTCGCAGACTCTGGGGTGCCCGAGCCCGTGCTCGCCCAGTACGCGAACGGTGAGCTTCCCATCAAGCTCGACGCGGCCTACCACTCGTACAACAACCCTCGCTATACCGAGCACGCCATCACCCTCACGCTGTCCTTCGACCAGCTCTACGAGTGCACGTTCCCCTGGTCAGCGGTCAAGCAGTTCATCCTGTTCCCCGCCGAGCCCGTACAGCCCGAAGAGCCCGAGCGCGACACGCCGCCTGTCGACGAAGCGCAAGGGATACCGCACCTACGCCTCGTGACCTGATGTCAGCTGCTTCTCCCCGCGTTCCTGTCATCGACTTCACAGGCGCCGACGATCCGGCACGCCGCGACGCGATCGTCGCGGCCGTAGGCGACGCCCTGGAGCGCTTCGGCTTCGTGGCCGTGGCGGGCCACGGCATCGACAGCGACCTGCTCGACAGCGCCTACGGGCTGGCCGCCGACCTGTTCGCGCTACCTGGCGAGGTCAAGCGAGCCTACGAGACCCCTCACGACGGTCGGCAGCGCGGCTACACGCCCTACGGCGTGGAGCACGCCAAGGGGCAGTCCCACGGCGACCTCAAGGAGTTCTGGCACGTAGGTCGCGAGCTCCCCGACACACACCCGGCGCGGGGGTCCGGCCACATCCCTGCCAACCAGTGGCCTGAAGAGCTCGAGGCCTTCCAACCCACGTTCCTCGAGCTGTTCTCGCAGATGGAGCGCTTCGGCGACCGCTTGCTGGCCGTGATCGCCCAGCACCTCGGCTGGTCCGCCGACGCGTTCGTCCCGCGCACGCACGAGGGCAACTCGGTCCTGCGGGTCATCCACTACCCGCCGATCCTAGAGGCCCCCGACGGTGCCGTACGAGCCGCCGCCCACGAGGACATCAACCTGATCACGGTGTTGCCCGTGAGCACCGCACCGGGCCTCGAGTTGCTGACGCGCGATGGGCAGTGGCTGGCCGTTCAGCCTCCTCCCGGCACCGTGGTGTGCGACACCGGCGACATGATGCAGCTGCTCACCGACGGGCGACTGCCCGCCACCACCCACCGGGTGGTCAACCCACCGAGCGACGGGCCTCCCCGCGCCCGCTACTCGATGCCGTTCTTCATGCACCCGCGCGACGACAGTGTCCTATCGCCCCCTCGCGACGGCCGTGATGCCATCACGGCCGGTGACTTCCTGCGGCGACGCCTCCGCGAGACCGGCATGGCCACCGACTGACGACGACCGAGCGCACGCAGCGCTCGCCTGCGTCAAGGGGTGTTCGAGCCCACGTGATCCGAGATCTTCGTCCACATCTCCAGGTTGCGGTTGCCCAAGGTGTAGGCCGCCGAGATCAGAAAGACGGAGATCATCGTGGCGAGAAGCCCGTACTCGATGGCCGTCGCGCCGCTCTCATCGTCGAGGAACGCGTAGAGCTGTCGCATGAGCCCTCCCATGCCCCCATTGTACACGGAAAATTTTTCTGCGCAAGCCGAAGGGATTCTTCAGGGAGCGGAGGTTTCCGGTGGATCACGCCTTAGTCGCTGATACGCCAGCCAGCAGGCCCCCACCACCAGCAGGCCTCCGACCACCAGCTGCGCGCGCTGCACGAGCCAGAACGACAGCTCCGCGAGGGGCTCTCCAAACACGAATCCGAGCCCCACGGTCGCGGGGACGGCGACGATCAGGCCCAGGCCATCCCACAGCAAGAAGGAGCGCACTGAGACTCCGGTGGCCCCCGCGGCCAGGAACACCGTGGCACGGAACCCGATGAAGAACCGCCCCATCAGCACCGCCGAGGGGCCATGGTCGCGAACCATCGCCTCGGCTCGCTCGAGGCGCGAGCGACCGATCAGCCGCCGCATCCATCCGGAGTGGAGCAGCCAGCCTCCCAGGTAGCGGCCGATGAGGAACGCGACGAAGTCGCGGATGCCCACCCCCACGATGGCCGCGAGCAGCGTCGGGGCCCACAGGAACTGGCCGCTCTTGAGCCGCACACCGGCGTAGATCAGGCTGAAGTCTTCCGGCAGAGGCATCAAGATGCCCGACGTGGCACAGAACAACAGCAGCCCCGGGTAGCCCGAGACATTGGCAACCAGGTCGCGGATCACGGAGTGTGCCTGTGGTGGTCGGGGATCCGCATGACCCCTGGTAGCCCCGAACGCCGCGCGGCGCAGCGTGGGTCGGCGGTATGGTGCGGCCCTGGAGGACCCCATGACATGGGTGTCGCTGCTGCTCGGCCTTGCCCTGCCTGCCCACGCGGGCGCCTTTCCCTACCCCGTCGACCAGCGGGCCCTCGACAATGGCCTGACGGTCTACGTGGTGCCCATGCCCAGCCCCGGCGCGGTCTCCTTCGTCACCTGGATGCAGGTGGGCAGCCGCGACGAGGTCGACGAGGGCCGTACCGGCTTCGCCCACTTCTTCGAGCACCTCATGTTCTTCGGCACCGAGACCCTGGGAGGGCGGGAGCGGGAGCGAGAGGTGCTGCGGCTGGGCATCGAAGAGAACGCGTGGACGCTGATCGACGACACGGTCTACCACGGCCTGGTGTCGACCGAGAACCTGCCTCGCTACGTGGAGATCGAGGCCGACCGCTTCCAGTCGCTCACCCTCACGTCCGATGACGTGCAGAAGGAGTCCGGGGCGGTGTACGGGGAGTTCCGCAAGAGCCAGGCGAGCCCCGACAACGCCCTGTCCGTCGCGATGTGGGCCGCGGCGTTCGAGGAACACACCTACGGGCACGACACCATCGGCTACGAGGCCGACATCGCCGCCATGCCGACCGCCCATGCCTACGCCAAGGCCTTCTTCGACCGGTTCTACCGTCCCGAGAACGCGCACGTGCTGGTGGTCGGCGACGTGGAGCCCGAAGCCGCCCACGCCCTGGTGGCGTCCCACTTCGGCAGCTGGGCCGCTGGCGAGGTCCCCCGACCCGAGGTGCCCCAGGAGCCCGAGCAGACCCAGCTGCGGCGGGTCGAGCTGTCGTGGCCCAGCGACACGGCCCCTCGCCTGCAGATGGCGTGGAAGGTGCCGGCGCACGACCCCACGCGCCCCGAGACAGCCCACCTCGCTCTGGTCGACGACCTCCTGCTGAGCAGCATCGCTCCCCTTCGGCAGCGGCTCATCCGAGAGGAGGGGCTCGCCTACGACCTGTCGGGGGGAGGGATGGACTCGGTGGACCCCGGCCTGTTCGGCATCGATGTCACCGCCAAAGAGGGGGCCGACCTGGCTCACATCGAGGCGGTGATTCGGGAGGAGCTCGCGGCCCTCGCCGACGGTGTGTCCGCTGACCTGCTGCAGCGAACCGCGGATCAAGCGCGATACCGCTTCATGACGAGCCTCGACAATCCCGACGACGTGGCCCAGTCCCTCGGCTGGCACCTTCGCCGCCACCCCGACCCCGCGTCCCTCGACACCTTCTTCGAGCACTACGCGAGCGCCACGGCCGACGACGTAGCCAACCTGGTGCGCACCACCTTTGTCGACGAGCGCCTCACCATCGGCACCCTCGTCGCTACGGAGGCCAGCGAATGACCCGCCTCGCGTGCCTCGTCGCCCTCGCCTCCTGTGCGCCCCGCGTCGATCCGGGGCCGATCCCCGTCGTGCAGGCTGCCGCGCCCGCACGCCTGGTGGTGCAGGCCGACGACGCCAGCCCCAACATCTACCTGCAGGCCATGGTGGCCGCAGGATCCTCGTGGGACCTCCCCGGAGCGGAGGGCATCGCCCACCTCACGGCCAAGGCTCTCGTCGATGCCGGTGCCGGTGAGCTGTCGTCGGCCGAGCTTCGCGACGCGCTGTTCGTCACGGGCAACCAGCTGCAGGTGGTGGTCGACCGCGAGTGGGTGTCGCTGCGTCTGCGATGCCACCGCGACCATGCCGAGCTGTGCGTCGATCGCTTCGCCGACGTGCTCACCCAGCCGCGGTTCGCCGACAACGACATCATCCGCCTCCGCGAAGACGCCATGTTCGCCGTCGGCGACGGGCTTCGCGCCGACGACGAGGCCTTGGGCGAGGCCGTCTTTCACGCCGTGCTCTACGAGGGCCACCCCTACGCGCACCCCGAGGCGGGGCGAAGCGGCGTCCTCCCCACCTTGGATGCCGACGACGTGCGCGCCTTCTATGACCGGCACTACGTGCGCGAGTCGGTCGTGGCAGGGCTCGCCGGCGCTGTCGACGACGCCCTGCGCGACCGCTTTGAAGCCCGGCTGCGGTCTCTGCCCACCTCGCCACGCCCCGACCGAGCCGACATGTCGCCGGCCCCGCTCGACCCCGGGTCCCTCACCATCGTGCGCACCGACAGCGCCTCCACGGGCTTCCACATCGGCCACTCCATCGGCACCGACCGAAACCACCCCGACTGGCCCGCGCTCTACCTCGCCATGACCGCCTTCGGGGCCCATCGCCAGTCGTTCGGCAGGCTGTTCACCGCCATCCGTGCCGACCGCGGCATCAACTACGGCGACTACGCCTACGTGGAGGCGTACGTGCAGCGCGGGTGGTCGCCCGTTCCCGAGAATGGGGTCCTGCGTCGGTACAACCACTTCAGCATGTGGCTGCGGCCAGCCACCCTGGGCAACGCCCCGTTTGCCGCGAAGATGGCCGTGCACCAGCTGGAGAAGCTCCTCGCCGATGGGCTGGCCGAGGAGGAGTTCGAGGAGGTTCGCAGCTACCTGCGCGGCTCCCTCCCGCTCCTCGCGACCGATCCGGGGCGACGCCTCGCCTTCACCCTCGATGCCGAGATCAGCGGCACCCCCCACGCCCTCGACACCTTGCTCGCCGGCATCGACACCCTCAGCAACGAGCAGGTCACCGAAGCCCTGCGGCGCCACCTTCACCCCGACGAGCTCGTCTTCGTGGCCGCCTCGGGCGATCCGGAGGGCCTGCGGGACCGCCTGCTGTCCGACGAACCGACGCCAGTGGAGTATGCAGACGTCGAACCCAGTGAGGCACAAGCCGCGCTCGACACCCAGGTCGCGGGGCGCGGGATGCCGATCGACCCATCGCGTGTCGTGATCACCGAAGCCGAGGGAGTGTTCCGATGAGCCGCCGCTGTCTGCCCCTGATCGCCCTGGCCACCCTCGGCACTGGCTGTGAGGCCCTCGCCGAGCTCACGCCCAAGGTCACCTTCGAGCGCCTCGACGTGAACGACATCAACTTCGAGCACGCCGACGTCGACTTCGTCTTCGCCGTCGACAACCCCAACCCCATCGACGTGGGTCTGGCCGACTTCTCCTATGCCCTGGCGCTGGAGGAGGTGCCCTTCCTGGAGGGCGACAACGGGCAGGGCTTCCAGCTCGAGGCCAACGGCACCTCCGAGCTCGGCCTGCCCCTCGACATCGCCTTCGCCCAGGTCTTCGAGACCATCGAGGCCACCCGCGGCGAAGACCTCGTCGACTTCCGACTCGCCGGCGACATGGGCTTCAACACCCCTGCTGGCAAGGTCGACCTCCCCTACAGCGAGGAGGGCGACTTCCCTGCCCTGCGCACCCCGACCTTCCGCTTCCAGGCCCTGCGGGTGCCCAAGGTCGGTCTCACCACCGCCGACGTGGAGATCGATCTGGGGGTCGACAACCCCCAGGGCGCCACGCTGTTCTTCGACGCCTTCGACTACGGGCTGTCGCTGGGCGGCAACGACGTCGCGGCCGGCTTCGTGTCGACCTTTGCCGTCGAGGGCGCCCAGGAAGGCACCCTCACCCTGCCGATCTCGGTGAGCCTGCTGTCGGTCGGGGAGGTCATCCTCGACGCCGTCGCCGGAGAGCGGATCGACCTGGGCATCGACGCCACGATGGATGTCGACACCCCCTTCGGCATCGTGCCCCTGTCCATCGACGAGACCGGCAAGCTGCGGGTCGCAGAGTAGCGGCCCCTCGCTGCTGCCTACAGCAGCACGAGCCCGTTGACGAACAGCGCCGGCGCATCCACGAAACGGATTCGATCCGTGTCGCTGCACAGCCGCACGATGTTCGACAGCATCTGGGTCAGGTCGATGCGCGCGCGCCGACGCCGCAGGGCACCACGCACCTCGTTCGACTTCATCACCAGCCCGTCGAGCTCCACCTCGCAGATTCCCGTGGCCAGGTCGAGCCCGGACAGATCGAGGTCGTCGACCTCCAGCGACCACGTGTCGGCGTCGGTGTAGCTGGCGTTCATCGAGCGCGTGCCCCCACGCAGCGCCAGGTTGCCCGTTCGCTGAAAGGCACCCGCGCAGTGGCCCGTGGGGGTGGTGCCAAGGTGGCGGGCGGCCTCGGGCGACACCATCGCCTGATCCGCTCGCCCCTCGCGGACGAAGGTGCGGGGCACCGGCACGACGCCACGGTCGTCGAACGACCGGGTGTGCAGACCACCTGGCAGCTGGCCGTCGTCGAGCAGGTGCAGGCGCTCATCGACCCGCGCCGGCTCATCGGCCGGGGCGTACAGGAAGAAGGGGACCTCGCCGGAGAGCCGCTCGGGTGTGAAGGCCGGGCCCAGCGCCTCGAGGATCCGGGCCACCACGCGGGGCGGGAGCATGGCCTTGACCTCTCCGTCGAGGGTCTCGCCGTCTTGCTGCAGCGCGACCGCGCGGCGTGCCAGCACCGTGCCGTAGGGGAAGCTGGCGATCGAGGCGAAGGCCCGTGACGCGATGTGGTCGGTCAGGTGGACGTCGCCCAGGCGCACCTCGCCCCACGCGTCGTACCGCGTCGAGCGCTCCTCCAGCACCACTCCCTTACTGTTGACGAAGCGACGGGTCAGGTCGCGGTCGCGGTAGCGAAAGCCCTCTGCCGACACGCGCTTGTCTTCGGTGCGCACACCGCGGGCGGCATCGAGGAGCATCTCCTCGCGGTCTTCCCGCTCCAGCAGGCCGTAGCGGCGATCTGTGATGCCCAAGCCCGCCACGACGGGTCGCAGCCGGTCGACCGGGCCCTCGTCGGAGGACGGCTTCGCCTTGCCCGCTGCCTTCAGCGCTTCCTTGATCAGCTCGGACGCCGCCCCAGGCAGGCCCTCGCTCTGCCCTCGGCGCCCGCCATCGACCCACACCGTGACGCGGAGCATCTCCTGCGGGGGCACATCGCGGTGGTCGACCCCTCGCCCCGCGAGCACCATGGTGTGCCCGGAGGACCTCTCCCACAGCGTCTCACAGCCACGTGCGCCTGCGCGGCGCGCGTCTTCGACCAGGGCCTCGAGCATCGGTAGATCCATGCCGCCTCCGTGCGACCTGACTAACGAGCCACATGCTCATCCTCTCGTTGATCGCCTGTCATGCCAACCCCCCAGCGCCCCCTGCCGTGCCCCCGGAACCGCCGGCTCCGGTCCAGGCGCAGGCCCCCGCTCCGCGCCCTGAGCTGGGTCCCCCCACCGCACAGACGGTGCTGGCGGTCGGCGACCTGCACGGCGACCTCGACAACGCCGAGGCCACCCTGCGCATGCTCGGGGTCATCGACGAGGCGGGCCACTGGGCTGCCGGGCAGGCCACCTTCGTGCAGACAGGCGACACCACCGATCGCGGCCCCGACTCGCGACCGATCATGGCGATGATCCGAAGGCTGCAGGGGGAAGCCGAGGCAGCAGGAGGCGAGGTCGTGGCCCTGCTGGGCAACCACGAGGTGATGAACATGCAGGGCGACCTGCGCTACGTCGACCCTGGCGACGTCGCTGCCTACGGGGGGGCCGCACCCCGCAAGCAAGCGTTCAGCTCGGCGGGCGAAGACGGCGCGTGGTTGCGCAGCCTCGATGCCGTGGCCGTGGTCGATGGCACGGTGTTCGTCCATGGCGGCGTCCACCCCAGCCATGCCAGCACCGGGGTGAAGGGCATCAACGACGCCGTACGCGAAGGTATCGACGCCTCATCGAGGGCTCCCCTCGGCGACGAAGGGCCCCTGTGGTTCCGTGGGTACGTGCAAGCCCCGGAAGGCCAAGCCTGCCCCCTCCTACAGCAGGCCCTCGCCACCCTGGGAGCCCGCCGGATGGTCGTCGGCCACACCACCCAGCGCGACGGCCGCATCGCCTCTCGCTGCGACGGGCGGCTGCACGTCATCGACATCGGCATTGCCGACCACTACGGCGCGCACCTCGGGGGATGGCGCTCGGAGGCCGGTGACGCCGTCGCGATCTACCCGTCTGGCCCCGTCGACCTGCCAGATCCCCCGAGGTAGCTCCCGAAGCGCACAGGCCCTTCGCCGGGTCCCATGATAGCCGCGTCCAACCCCTTCGACAGGGGCTACACTCCGCCTCCACGACGCAGGAGAAGTCGGCCATGGCGCACGCGACCACGACCTCGAATCCGAAGGTGAAGATCCGCGACTCCCTCACCCGGTGGGCGGGCAAGCTCCCCGCCGACCAGCTGGTGCTCTTCCGCGACTTCGTCGAGGAGACCCTCAGCCGTCTCCGCGGCCCCTTCCTCGCGCACCACCCGCCCAACCAGGTGCTGGCCTACCTCGAAGAGGCCTTCCTGTTCGCGCAGCGGCGCCAGCCCGACGAGCTCAAGGTCGAGCTGCAGCAGCGGCGCACCAAGGGTGTCGGTGTGCTGATCAACATGGATGATCAGCCCTTCATCGTCGATACCGCCCGCCTGTTCCTGCGCAACCACAAGGCCGACTACTGGGGGGGCTTCAACCTCGTCTTCCGCGTGCTCCGCGACGACAAGGGCCAGATCACCACGATCGGCACCGACGACGGCCGCCTCGAGTCCCTCGTCATGCTCGAGGCCGACCGGGGCGACCTGGTCACCGGTGACGACACGCCGCAGCAGCTGCTGCTTCGCCACCTCACCCTGGCCCAGTCCATGGTGCGCGACTTCCGACCCATGACCCGCGCCGTCGAGCGGTTCATCGAGCGCTGCGAGGTCCGGGGGGACCGCCGCCCCGACGAGGCCGACGCCTTGCGAGAGACCGCCGCGTTCCTCAAGTGGCTGCTGTCCGAGAACTTCGTGTTCATGGGGGTCGACGCCTCCGGCGAGCCCATGGGCTTCCAGACGATGCGCGACGTGATGTTCAGCGACAAGAGCGGGGAGTGGTCTCAGCCGCACTTCCCCGAGACGGTGCGGGTGCGCAAGAGCCACCACGAGTCGCCGGTCCACCGGTCCGGCCGCATCGACGAGATCCTGATCACCATCGACGACGACCTGGAGCTGTTCGTCCGCGGCATGTTCACCTACCGCGCGGTCACCCAACCCAGCCGTCACGTGCCCATCCTGCGCCACGTGCTCGCGAGCATCCTCGAAGACCAGACGACCGGCCCCGGATCCTTCCGCTACAAGGGCATCGCCAACGTCTTCGACTCCCTGCCTACCGAGTTCCTGTTCACGGCCACGAGCCAGGCCATCGCGGAGATGGTCGACCTGGTGTTCGAGTCCGAGCAGCAGCAGGAGGTCGGTGTGACCTTCCTGATGAACGGTCAAGACTCGGCGTTCTGCTTGGTGGCGATGCCCAAGACCCAGTTCGGCGACGACCTGCGTCGGCAGCTCGAGCAGGAGATCGTCGGCACCCTCCACGCGTCGTACACCGACCACGGCCTGTTCGTCGGCCGCTACGACACCGTGCTGCTCTACTACTACCTCACGGGCGTCGACGACCCCGGCCACGAGTCCGTGCAGCACATGACCGAGCGCATCCGTCAGGTCGCGACCCCCTGGCTGGCTCGGCTGTGGGACGCCCTCGCGGCGAAGTTCGGTGAGGCCAAGGCCGACCGCCTGGCCGACACCTACGGGCGCGCGTTCCCCGAGAGCTGGATGCGCAACACCCCCGCCACCCGCGCGGTGCAAGACATCATCAACCTCGAGGCCCTCGCCAGCTCCCAGGCGGTCATCGCCGACCTGTTCGACGACGACGGTGCGCTCACCCTGCGGGTGTACCAGGCCAACGACCTCGTGCTGTCCGAGATCCTGCCGGTGCTCGAGCACTTCGGCCTGCTGATCGTCGACTCCTACGCCACCACGGTGAACAGCCGCGGTGGCCAGCTGCACATCGACACCTTCCGCGTAGGCGGCAGCGAAGAGCGCAAGGCCAAGCTCCTGGAGCGGGGCCCGCTGCTCACCGACGCCCTCCGCGCGGTGTTCGCCGGCGACGTCACCGACTCGCGCCTCAATGGCATGGTGTGCCGCGCCGGCCTCTCGTGGCAGGAAGTCGATGTCATCCGAGCCTACTGCAGCTACGCCCAGCAGCTACAGATCAAGATGTCGCCGGCGCGCCTGACGAGCATCTTGCTCGACAATCCCATCATGGTGAAGACCATGGTCGCGCTGTTCCACGCCCGCTTCGACCCCGACCGCAAGGGCGACCGGAAGAAGATCGTTCACGACGCCGACGAGAAGGTCACCGACGAGCTTCGCTACCTCATCGCCCACGACGAAGACCTGGCGTTCTCCACGCTGGTCGGCCTGGTACGCGCCACCCTGCGCACCAACTTCTACCGAACCGACCGCGGCAGCTGGTACCTGTCCTACAAGTTCGACTGCTCCAAGATCCGTGAGCTGGGCGAGGGCGCTCCGATGTACGAGATCTTCGTGCAGTCCCCCCAGGTGCACGGCGTGCACCTGCGCTTCGGGCCCGTGGCCCGCGGCGGGCTTCGGTGGTCCGACCGCGACGACTTCCGCACCGAGGTGGTCGGCCTCGCCACCACCCAGCAGGTGAAGAACGTCGTCATCGTGCCGACGGGCTCCAAGGGCGGCTTCCTGCTCAAGCGGCCCGCGCGCGACCCCGGCGAGCGGCGCGCCCAGGCCGACAACCTCTACAAGACCTTCATCCGCGGCATGCTCGACATCACCGACAACAACGTCGGTGGCGAGATCGTGCATCCCCCCAGGGTCGTGCACCACGACGGGGGCGACCCCTACCTCGTGGTCGCCGCCGACAAGGGCACCGCCCACCTGTCCGACACGGCCAACAGCATCAGCGAGTCATACGGCTTCTGGCTGGGCGACGCCTTCGCGTCGGGCGGCTCCAATGGCTACGACCACAAGAAGGTCGGCATCACGGCACGGGGGGCCTGGGTCTTGGTGCGGCGTCACTTCGCCGAGCACGGCATCGACCCCTACACCGAGCCCTTCACCTGCGTCGGCGTCGGCGACATGGGCGGCGATGTCTTCGGCAACGGCCTGATCGAGTCGAAGACCACGAAGCTGTTGGCGGCCTTCAACCACCTGCACATCTTCCTCGATCCCGACCCCGACCCCGCCTCCACCTGGGTAGAGCGCAAGCGGCTGTTCGACACCCAGGGTGGCTGGGACAAGTACGACACCTCCCTCCTCAGCACGGGCGGGGGCATCTTCGATCGACGCGCCAAGTCGGTGCCGCTGTCGCCCCAGGTGCAGGAGATGCTCGGCATTCAGACCGAGGAGGCCAAGCCCGAGGCCGTCATCCAGGCCATCTTGAAGATGAAGGTCGACCTGTTCTGGAACGGCGGCATCGGCACCTACGTCAAGGCCACCTGGGAGACCGACGCCGACGCCGACGACCGCTCGAACGACGCGGTCCGGATCGATGCCAGGCAGCTCCGCGCTCGCATCGTCGGCGAAGGCGGCAACCTCGGGTTCACGCAGCAGGCGCGCATCGAAGCCGATCTGTCCGGCGTGTCGCTGAACACCGATGCCATCGACAACTCCGGCGGCGTCGACATGAGCGATCACGAGGTCAACCTCAAGATCCTGCTCAACCAGGTCGTCGCCCGTGGCGACATGACGGTCCCCGAGCGCAACAAGCTGCTCGAAGAGATGACCGAAGAGGTCGCCGACCTGGTGTTGGCCGACAACGACGCCCACGGGCGCCAGCTGTCGCGCGACAAGATCCGCAGTCAGTCCAACATCTTCCAGTTCGGTCGTGCCATCGCGTTCGTGGAGCGCGCCTTCGGTCGCGACCGCTCCACCCTCAACCTGCCCACCGACGAGGCCCTCGCTTCTCGGGTCAGCGAGGGCAAGGGCCTCACCCGCCCCGAGCTCGCTGTGTTGTCGGCGTGGGTGAAGATGTACATCAAGCGCGAGCTGATGGCCGGCGATCCCAAGGCCCTGCCCCGCTACCGCGCGTTGCTGCACACGTACTTCCCGGAGCGTGTCCAGGGCAGCTTCGCCGACGACATCGACAACCACATGCTCGCCGACGAGATCGCGGTCACGGTCGCTACGACCAACATGGTGGCCGATGCCGGGGCCGCGTTCTTCCCGATGTGCATCGAGGCCACAGGGGCTTCGGTGCAGAGCATCGCGGAGGCCTACCTCAAGGCCCAACACCTCGCCTACACCCAGGAGGTTCGGGGCACCCTCGAGGAGCTGCGCACCACGGTCAGCCTCAGCCAGCTGTACAAGGCGTGGGTCCTCGTCGACAAGGGCGTGCAGGAGGTCGCGCTGTACTGGCTGTCGACGCGGGCCTCGATCCCCCCCGACAACCTGCTCGACGAGATGCGGGAGGCGGCGGCACGGGTCTACGACCTGCAGGCCTCTTCGGTGCTCGACGCCAACCGCCGGGTGCTCGACGAGCTGCTGTCGAGCAACATCCCCGAAGAGGTCGCTCGGCCGATCGTGCGGGCGCAGTTCATCAACCTCGCCCTCACCGTGTGGGCGGAGAGCAAGTCCAGCGGCCTCGACTTTGCCGACATCGCCGTGCGCCACCTCGCCATCGGCAGAGCGAGCCGCCTGCAGGAGGTCCTAGACAGCCTCACGACGCGGCCCGCGTCGGGCCGATGGGACCCCATCGCCCTGCGCATTCTCCACACCCGCTTCCACAACCTGCTGCGGCGCCTGGTCGGGGCCGTGCGGGTCGACAGCAGCGGGCTGACGGTCGACGAGCTGGAGCCCGTCCTCGTGGAAGGACCCCTCGTCGACGTGCGCACCCAGGTCGACGACCTGCTCGACGGGGAGGAGGCACCCTCCATCGCCACCCTGCTGGTGCTGATGGAGCGACTCGACGCGGCCCTGGCTCGAATGACCGACGCCGAATGAGGCGGTTCTGGTTCGTGCGCCACGGGGAGTCCGTCGCCAACGCCGAGGGGTGGCTGGCGGGCTTCCACGACGCCGATCTGACGCCCCGCGGGGTGAGCCAGGCGCGAGCCCTGCGAGCCGATCTGGCCGAGATCCGGCCGGAGCGGCTGCTGGCCTCCGACCTGACCCGTGCTCGACGCACCGCCGAGCTGGGCTTCCCTCACGCCGCGCCACGGCTGGAGTGCCACGAGGGGCTTCGGGAGCGCAACGTCGGCGCCTGGGAGCGGGTGCCGATGCGCTCCCTGCGTGACCAGGGCCACATGAACACGCTGCTCACCTGGGCGGGTCGACCACCAGCGGGCGAGTCACAGCGCGACCTCGCAGCTCGGGTGTTGGCGTGGCTCGCCGAGCACGACGACGGCCGCGAGACAATGGCCTTCGTGCACGGCGGCCTCATCCGCGTGGTCGTCGGTCTCCTCGATGGAACCCCGGTCGACCAGATCGGCCGCTGGAAGGTGCCCAACGTGGAGGTCGTCGCTCGCGACGTCCCCTCCTCCCGCTGGGCCGAGCTGCTGGAGGCGCTACCATGAGTCGGATCGTGAACCCGCGGCAGACCCGCTGTGAGATGACCCAGATCGTGCTCCCAGGCGACTGCAACGCCCTCGACACCGCCTTCGGCGGCAAGGTGATGGCCTGGGTCGACGTGTGCGCGGCGGTCTCCTGCCAGCGCTTCGCCCGCGGCAACGTCGTCACGGCCGCGATGGATCAGCTGCTGTTCAAGGCTCCCATCCGCAGGGGCAAGGTCGCGGTGCTCCGCGCCACCGTGAACCGGGCCTGGCGCACGTCCATGGAGGTCGGTGTTCGTGTGGAGGAGGAAGACCCGCACACTGGGCAGCGCACCCACACCTCCACGGCCTACCTCACCTTCGTGGCCCTCGACGACGACCACAAGCCTTGCGAGGTGCCCACCCTCGTGCCTGAGACGCCCGAGGAGCAGCGCCGCTTCGACGAGGCAGGCCAGCGTCGGCAAGACCGTCTCGCCGCCCGCAAGCGGCTCCAGGCGTCTCGGGAGGGGCGATGAGGCTGTGGCTGGCGAGCGGCTCTCCGCGCCGCCGCGACCTGCTGCGCTGGGCCGGGGTCGAACTCGAGGTCCACCCCACCCATGTGACGGAAGAACAGACTCCCGGCACGAGCCCGGCCGAGCACGCCGAGGAGCTGGCCATCCGCAAGGCGCGGGCTGCCGACGCACCCGACGGGTGGGCCGTGTTGGGGAGCGACACCGTGGTCCACCGGCAGGGCGTGCTCTATGAGAAGCCGACGGATCGGAGCGACGCGGTGCGCATGCTCCAGCAGCTGTCGGGGCAGGTCCACGAGGTCACCACCGGCGTGTGCCTGCGGCGAGGTGCCGAGGAGCGGGCCTGGCGGGTGACCACCCTCGTGCGCTTCCGAGCGCTGACCAACGACGAGATCCGCGCCTACGTCGCCACCGGCGAGGCCGACGACAAGGCAGGCGCCTACGGCATCCAGGGGCGGGCAGGCAGCTTCGTGGCCGAGCTGCGGGGTAGCTACACCAACGTGGTGGGGCTTCCCCTGGAGTCCACCCTGGAAGCCCTCGCCGCCCTGGAGGCCACGTGACCCACCCCGCTCCTCGCATCACGGCCGAGCTCGCTTCGATCCGGAAGCGGGTCGCCGAGGCTGCGGCACGGGCCGGGCGCCCAGCCGACGACGTGCAGCTCGTGGCGGTGTCGAAGACCCATCCCCTTCCCGCCATCCGCGCGGCCCACGATGCCGGGCAGCTGCACTTCGGCGAGTCGTATGCCCAAGAGCTTCGCGACAAGGCCCCCGAGCTCCCCGACGCCCACTGGCACTTCATCGGGCGGATCCAGAGCAACAAGATCCGCTACATCGCGCCGCACGCCTACCGTGTCCATGCCCTGGAGCGCCTCGACCACGCCAGAGAGCTGGCCCGCCGAGCCCAGCGTGTGGTGCGGTGCCTCGTCGCCGTCAACACGGGTGGGGAAGCGGCGAAGAGCGGCGTCGCACCCGATGAGGCCCTCGATGCCGTGCGCTCCCTGGGAGCGGTCGAGGGCATCGAGATCGTCGGCCTCATGACCCTACCCCCGCGGGTGAGTCGACCAGAGCAGGCTGCGCCCTACTTCGAGCAGCTAGCCGAGCTGGCCGCGCGTGGCCGTGCCGAGGGCCTCGCGCTGCACGAGCTGTCGATGGGCATGACGGCCGACTTCGAGGTCGCTATCGCCCACGGCGCGACCTGGGTTCGGGTCGGCACGGCCATCTTCGGGCCGCGCCCGGCCTAGAACGTGAAGTCGACCGATGCGGTGCCACCTTCCGACACCGACACCGACTCGGTGCGCTTCGATGCGGGGCGACCCGCGATCATCGCGCTCACGGTGTGCGAGCCAGGCGTCGTCTCGACATCCTGGGGCGCGTAGCCGACCGCTCGATCGTCGACGTAGATGAGCACGCGCCGGTTGGACCGGACCTTCAGCACGCTCTTCGTCGACGCCGCCGGGGCGGGAGCTGGCTTGGGAGCCGGCGCAGGACGGGTGGGAGCCGGCGCCGGCACCGGCGCTGGCGAAGGAGACGGAGACGGCTCGGGATCGGGCTCGGGCTCGGGCTCGACACCGATCAGCCCTGGCTTCTGCCGCATGTCATTGCGCAGCTCGACACCTGGCTCGACGTCGGGCTCTCCGCCGTCGTCGGAGGTATTGACCTGGGTGGACCCCGCTCCGAGCCCGATGACGACGACCCCCAGACCACCCACGACCACCACGCCGAGGAACAGCGCAGCTGCCAGGATCAGCACGGGCCCCATCGGGATGCCGCCGCCACCGACATCATCGTCGTCGTCGTCGTAGTCACGAGTGGGGGGCTTCTTGGACTTGGCTACCGGCTCGGGGGCGCGGTCGCTGGGCCCCGGCGTGTCGAGGTAGGACGGCCGCCCACCGAATGCCTGGCTTCCATCCTGCACCGTGGGCTGGCTGTAGCCAGGGTCTTCGAAGACAGGCGCCTCGCCGCCGACGGCGCCGACCTGGCGCTCTACGGGGGGTGGGGTGAACCGGTCGAGAATGCCCGGGATCGGCGGCGGCTCCGGCACATTCATCGGGGCGTTGTAGGACACGCCCACATCTTCCATCACCCCGGCCGGCACCTCCTCCGTCGGCGGCGGGCCGGCATCGAAGTCTTGGTGAGACCCATGGGCCTCCCGATTGATCGGGGCGTCGAGCGACGCGTCGGGCTCTCCGGCGCCGTCCCACACCGAGCGACCCCACGACTCGTCGGTGGTGTCGGACGGCATCTCGCCCTGCTCGACGTAGCTGCTGCCGGCCTCGTCGTTCACCGCGACCGACGGGTCTGGCGCAGGCGTAGGCGCTGGCTCGGGAGCCGCAGGGGGAGGGGCAGACTCGGCTACCGGCTCCGGTTCCGACTCCGCCGGCGGCTCCGCTGGGGCTGGGGCTGGGGCGGGGGCTGGGGCTGGGGCTGGCTCTGGGGGCGGGGCCGGCTCCGCAGGCGGCGCCGCAGCGGCCTCCTCGACAGGCGGCGCCGGCGCGGGGGGCGTCTCAGGCGCTGGAACAGGCGGCGGCGCAGCCGGCGCTACCGGCTTGTCTGACGTGGGCGCCTCGGCCTTGGGGCCGGAGCGCAACAGGGAACGACGACGACGCCCCACGAGCTACCCCTGGTAGAGGGCCGAAAGGCCCGCTGACTCGGTCGTGCCGCCGGCAATACCGGTGACGGTCTTCTTCGCGCCTGGCTCGATGGCGACCAGCAAGCCGATGGGGCTGCCCACCACTCGAAGCGCCTGCTCCTCCGCAAGAACCATCACGGCCTGCTGGAGCAGCCCCTGATCTTCGAACGGAAGGCCTCGCCAGATGTTGTCCATACGAGTGGTCGTATCCCCGACGATGCCCTTGTCGAGCATCAGCTGCAGGGCGGCTCGCACCCGCTGGCGCAACGGATTGGCATCTTCGGGTAGCTCGACCCCATCCCACCACGGGGGGTCGATCCGGCCGAGCTCGCGGAGCTCTTCGACCAGCTCGGCGGAGAACTGCATCGGCCCGTCGAGGCCCTTCTTCGCGGCGACCAGCAACCGGACGACCTCGAACGGATCGAGGCCCAGGCGCCGGGCCGCATCGGTGACCCCGAGGGGCTGGAACTCACTCAGCATCGTCTTCCTCGGTCTCGGGGGGCAGCATCGTGTCGATGGGCAGCTCCTGAGCTGCCACCTTCACATGGGCCGCGATCAGCTCGGGCGCCGAACCGATCGAACCCAGGTGCTTGCGGAGGGCGTCGCCGATGGAGGGATCGGCCCCCACCAGCTCCATCTCCACGGCGAGCAGGTCGAGGTGACCACCAGACAGCGCCTGGGCTTGAGCAAAGCCCACATCGTGGGCCGCCTGGTAGAGGGCCTGCGCCACCCGCGCGGCCACCCACATCTGCACGCCTTCGGGGCGATTCACCCAGTCCGTATGGACATCGTCGGCGATGGGCACGACCACGATGATCAGCTCCGGCGCACCCTCGGGCGCGTCGATGGCATAGACCAGATCGACGATCACCTCGTCGCCAGCGACCTCCACCGGGCCCGCCATGGCGGCTTCCACATGGCGCCGCACCTTCGCGACCTTCTTCTCGTGGACCTCGAGGAGCGCTGCACGGTAGCTGTCGGGGAGGTGCTTGAGGGTCGGCTCCACGTTGGCGCGGAACTGCTCGTATTCGGCCACGTCGGGGCCGGCCTCGGACTCCGCCATGCGCGCGGGCAGATCGTCGAGGCGAGCCTTCTGGGCCGCCACCACGGCGGAACCTCGCTCGCCCAGCTGACCAGCTTGGCTCTGGAGCGTCGCGAAGATGGCGCGGTATTCCCGCTGAGCGGCGTCGGCGTCGAGGTCGGTCGTCTTGGCGACCAACTCGGTCTTGAAGGACTGCAGCGCCGTCAGCTGCTGCTGCAGGTTCTCGACGGCGCTGGTCAGCGACGTGATCTCCTGATCGACCTCTTCCAGCTCGGCCTTCTGCCGAGCGGTGCTCTCGCTGCGCCACTGCTGAACGACAGCGAGGGCTTCGGCGACCGTAGCGGCCGGTTGTTCTGTGCTCATCACCTCTCCATGGCGGGGTCACCACGCCGGGACGCCACCATACCAGCGGCGACCCGCAGCGTTCAGCCTTCCGCGCCGCACGCCAGGTAGAGGCCCAGCCTGTCGGCCTCTGCGGCCGTGGCGGCGGCCTCGAAGTCTGGGCCGTAGTACAGCCCGCCTGGGATCTCTTCGTCGCGGCGGCGCCCCACCCCAAGCCGCAGGACGACCTCGTTGAGCATCACGGCAGGCTCGTCGTCGCCATAGTCGCGCGTGAGGTCTTCGACGTTCCGATCGCGCGCGAGGTCGTCGTAGAGATCGCCACGAGCCCACACGTAGGCCAGCTTCACCTCGTCGCCGTCGACGCACACGGTGTCGAAGGTCAGGGTGACGACCTCGGAGCCAATCGTGTTGGTCAGCCAGTCCAGCGCGTCGTCTCCGTAGCAGTCTCCGGGCTCGGGAGCTGCCACGCCGAGCAGGCGATAGCGCACGTCATCGCCGCCGAAGCACTCCTCCACGTCGAACGAGTCGCCCGTGAGCGTGCAGGCTACCCGCACGTCTTCGATGTCATCGGCGCACGGGATGAAGTCGGGGCCTTCGATCGGGACCTGCTCGAGCAGGGGAAGGTCGGGTGGCGAATAGCACCCAGCGACAGCCCACAGCAGCACGGCCCAGCTCACCACCGCCCTCGCAGTGACACCGCACCCACAGGGCCATCGCCCGACGCGGGAAGACCGATCACGCCGACGCTCAGCAACCCCACCGAGACAGCGGAGAGCCCGTAGCCCACGAGGTAGGCGGTGCGAATGGCCTGCGCATCGCGGGTGATCGCGTCGGCTCGACCGGCACCGAGGCCGGCATAGGGGTCGGCCCGGAAGTTGGCCTCCGACACCGCCGCCGAGCCGAGAGCGAACGCGGCCCCTCCGCCCGCGAGGGCCGCCCCAGCGAAGGCCCACACGGGACGCCTTCGCCCTGCGGAGGGCGGGGGCGCGGGGGCGGGCTCCACGACCGTGGGGGCGGGTGTCGGCGCGGGTGCCGTCGGAACGGGCACGAAGGGAACGACGGGCCCCTCGGTGCGAGGCGCCTGCCCGGGGAGCTCACCTGGACCGGGTGCAGGGATGCCAGTCTCGATGACGTAGGCGGCAGCGATGTCGACCACTTCGGAGGCCACCGACCCTGGGCTGGCGATCTGGATGACGTGCTCCCCCTGGGCCACCTGCAGGGGCTGCCCCAGGACCACCTGACGCCCATCGACGAACACGTCGCCGCCTCCCTCGACCGTCAGCTCCACCAGCGCCGCACCCAGCCGCTGTGACCAGGTGTCGTACAGCTCCGCCAGCGACGGCCCGTACTCTTCGGGAGGTCGGCCCCCTTCGTGCTGGGCAGCCACCGACCGGATGGTGGCGTAGACCGCCCCCTTTTGGTCGTCTTGGGTGATCGAGACCAGCGCATCGAGGCGGTAGAGCGCCAACAGGTCGGCCGTCGAGAGCACCTCCAGCTGGCACCCCAGGGAGCCGTAGGCCTCCGTCAGTGCTGCCTTGGCCGCCTCGACCTCAGCATCCCGGTATTGCTCCCACGCATGATCGACCTGTGGCCCGAGAGGGAGACAGGTGGAGTCGGCCGCCGAGGCCAGCGTGGGGAGCAGGAGCCACATTCGTTGCCAACGTAGCAGGGTGACCCGTGCTGGCCAGCCACTGCCTGTCAGGCCTTCAAGGGCACGACCCCGCTACCAACTGCTGCTCGGCAAACACGTAGCACCAGCGGTTGTCGCCGGAGGCCGTCACGTCGATGACGAACACGGCCTCCAGGTCACCCAGGCGAAGGATCACCGGGTGGCGCCCCACACGCAGATCGTGGCTACCGGGCGTTCGCCCAGAGGCCTTGCCGTCGATCATCACCTGTGCCGTCATCGGCACGCTGAAGATCTTCGCCGCTGCACGGGCTGCAGGCGCAGGCGCAGGCGCGACCGGCACGGGCACCGGCTTTGGCGCCGGAGCGGGAGCGGGAGCTGGCTTGGGAGTCGGCGCTGGCTTGGGCGTCGGCGCGGGCGCAGGCTTGGGAGAAGGCGCTGGAGCTGGCTTCGGCGCCGGCTTCGGCGATGGCGCTGGTGCCGGCTCCGGGTCTGGCTTGGGAGATGGCGCGGGAGCGGGAGCGGGCGCAGGCTCCGGGACCGGAACCGGGGCGCTCGCAGGCGCCTCCACCGGGCCAGAGCGCTCCTGCACCCTCTGCGTGAACGCGACGCCCCCCACGACCGTCGCGAAGGCGGCGATCAGCACGAAGCCGATCACCAGGGCGCTTCCCCCAGCGATCACCCATGGGACCCAGCCCCACGCGCTGTCATCGTCGAGGCTGTCGACCGGCGCCAGCGTGCCGTCGATGGCGCTGCGACTGACCAGCACCGTCTCTGCTTGATCCGAGCCGTGCGGGTCGATCTCGGGAAGCAGCGGGGCGGGCTCGGGCTCTGCCGTCACCTCCTCGAGGCCGCCGCCCAGCCCGAGGGCGGGCTCGCTCCTCGCAGCAGCCAGCCGCCGCTGCACGGCCGCCCGCTCGATCTCCTCGGTGGCTGCCCGCACCATGTCGCGCGCCACCGACATCTCCGGCACGTCGCTGCTCATGGAGCGGCCACGGGGCAGCGGCACGGCGCCGGTCGGGTCGGTCAGATCATCGGGCAGCGGCCAGGCCACCCGGCCATCGAGCACGGCGAACAGCGTGTCGCAGTCGGGAATGCGCTCATCTCGATGCACCCGCAGGCACCCGTGGATGGCCTCCTCGATGCGCTGGGGCAGCTCCGGCACGAGCTTGCGGGGCGCCTCGAAGAGCCCAGCCGTCACGTCGTTGTAGATCGCCAGGGCCTCGTCGCCCGGAAAGGTGCGCCGTCGCGTCGTGAGCTCGTACAGCAGGCATCCCAGCGACCACAGATCGGCGCGCTGATCGACCGACCGTGCGTCACGGATCTGCTCGGGGGCCATGTACGACGGGGTGCCCATCGCGATCCCCGACCGCGTGTGGGCCACCTCGGGGTCGCCCTCCAGCGCCTTCGCCAGCCCGAAGTCGGTCACCTTCGGCACGAAGCCCATCGTCGTGCGCTGCAGCAACACGTTCGCCGGCTTGAGATCGCGGTGCACCAGCCCCGCCTGATGCGCCGCCTGCACCCCTGACAGGATGCCGCGGAACAGCAGCTCGGCGTCGCCCATCGTCAGCTTGTAGCGACCCAGCGCGCGCTCGAGGGACGGGCCCTCGATGTGCTCCATGAGCAAGCCCGGAGCCCCGTCGATGTCGACCACGTCGGTGACCGCCACCACGTTGACGTGGTTGAGGGTGGCCTGCACCCTGCCCTCGCGGAGCATCCGCTCCTTGATGGCCGACGACGAGATCGTGAGCACCTTGAGGGCATGGGACGTTCCGAGCTGGCGATGCCGCACCCGGTACACCATGGCGGTGCCCCCGGCGCCGAGGAGTTCCTCCACGACGTACCGGTCGACGATGGTGCCGGCGTCGAGCTTCACAGACCAGTCCTACCCAAACGCGCCCATCCTATCAGCAACGTCACGAAGACGCGTCGCCAGCCGACCCGGTCAATTGCCAGAACGTCAGTAGCAGTCGAGGGTCAGTGCGAAGTTGCCGCCGCTGTTCTGGAAGCCCTCGACCACGAACATGATCTCGCCAGAAGGGCCCACGATGATCGATTCGCCCTGGCTGTTGAAGGTGTTGCCGTAGTCGGGCGGGTAGCTGCACGACTGCAGCTGGTTCTCCGCAGGGCACTCGGGGCCGCCCTGGTACCACAGCAGCCAGCTCCGGCGGCAGCTGTCGAGCTGGATGTGGACCGAGCTCACGCCGGCCGGCGCAACGAACTTGTAGACCCGCTCGGGGCCACCGAAGTCGTCGCCCGTCGCCGTGCCGGAACACTGCTCGAACTGGCCGTCGGCCTCGAACAGCGTGCTGCCACCCGCGTTGTTCGCGTAGACCGTCTCGCCGCACGCGATCGCTCCCGTGACGCAGTCGGCCGGCGCGGGGGTGTTGTAGACCTCATCGCAGTCGACCGTGTCGGGGATGAAGGTGCCGGAGGCACCCGTGTCGACATCTGCGTCGGTGTCGGCGTCGGTGTCGGAGTCGGAGTCGGCGTCGGCGTCGGCGTCGGCATCGACATCGCCGTCGCGCGTGCCTTCGACCTCGCCCTTGGGCTCGGTGCACTCCGCTCCCGCCGACATCAACACGACCGCGATGAGCCAGGGCAGCCTACGCATCACAGACACTCCACCGTCATCTTGTAGTTGCCCGTGGCGCCGTACAGCCCCTCGATCACGAACTCGGTGTCGTAGGTGCCGGGGTTCACCGGGCCGAGGCGGTTGGTGAACTGGTCGAACTCGGAGCCGTACTCGAAGTAGCCCCCCGTGCTCCCCACGTCGCACACCTCGTAGTTCACATCGCCGTGCAGTAGCCAGAAGGCCCAGGTGTTCATGCACGACTCGACGCGCACGCTGATGACCTGCCCCTGCCCCTGCCCGATGTAGACGTAGGACCGATCTGGCCCATCGAAGGCATCCTGCTCGTTGAGCAGGGTGCCGACTGCGCCGATGGAGTACCAGTCATCGTAGGTGTAGTAGTTGGACGCCCCGTTCGTCGACCCGTAGATCACGTCGCCACACGCGATCTGCTCGGTGATGCACACCCCCAGCCCGGCCGCGCCCTCGTTGGGCGTGCCGCTCTGGTAGTCGGCGTAGCAGTCGAGCGGGTCGCCGGTCGACAGGCCCGTGTCGGCGGTGTCGACATCGGTGTCGGCATCCGTGTCGGCATCGGCGTCGGCATCGCTGTCGGCATCGGCATCCGTGTCGGTGTCGGTGTCGGTGTCGGCATCCGTGTCGGTGTCGGTGTCGGTCGGACCCGTGTCGTCGACCGGCGGCACCGTGTCGGGGTTGCCTCCCTTCACGGGATCGCTGCATGCCCCGAACAGCAGCACTGAAAGCCAGATCATCGCCATGTCGCTCCGCCTCCGCCGTCACTCTACCCGAGGGAGCCTTCCCCCGCGCGCGCCGTCTCAGACCACCAAGTTGACGAGGCGGCCCGGTACGTAGATCTCGCGCCGCAGCTCCTTGCCGTCGATGTACTTGCGCACGTTGTCTTCCGCCTTGGCTGCCGCGAGCACGCTGTCTTTGTCGGCGTCGGCCGCGATCGACAACGTCGCCCGCACCTTGCCGTTGACCTGCACCGCCACGGTGATCGTGTCGTCGACCAGGGCGCTCTCGTCGACCTCGGGCCAGGGCTCGTAGGCCAGGGTCGTCTCGTGCCCCAGTCGCTCCCACAGCTCCTCACCGAGGTGGGGCGCGTAGGTCGACAGGATCTTCACGAAGGCTTCGGCGTCGGCCTGCGCGGGAGGCGTGCCCTTCGCGGCATTCACGAACTCCATCATCTTCGACACCGGGGTGTTGAACTTCAGCTCCTCGATGCCGCTGTTCGCCTCCTGAACCGCCAGATGGAGCGCCTTGCGAACCTCCTTGGGGGTGGACTTCGGCAGTGCGCGCGTCGCCCCCGACTCCTCGTCGACGAACAAGCGCCACACGCGGTTGAGGAAGCGGCTCACGCCTTCACAGCCGCTGGTCTGCCACGGCTTCACCTGCTCCAGCGGGCCCATGAACATCTCGTAGATGCGGAGGGTGTCTGCGCCGTAGTCGCGCACCACGTCGAGGGGGTCGACGCTGTTGTTGAGCGACTTGCCCATCTTGCCGAGCTTCTCTTCCACGGGCGTGTCGTCGGCCTTCACGAACCACTCGGTGGTCACGGGCTGCTGCGTCCACGCGCTCACCATCTCTGCGCCCTGACCCGGCCGCTTCTCGACGGCGTCGGGGTGGTGGTACTTCCCGGTCGACTCGCGGTAGGCAAAGGCCAGGATCATCCCCTGGTTGAACAGCTTCTGGAACGGCTCCTTGGTGGGGACCAGCCCGCAGTCGTACAGCACCTTGTGCCAGAAACGCGCGTAGAGCAGGTGCAGCACCGCGTGCTCGACCCCGCCGATGTACAGATCGACGTTCTGCCAGTAGCTCACAGCCTCCTGGGAGAACGGGGCCTCGGTGTTGTGCGCGTCCATGTAGCGCAGGTAGTACCAGCACGATCCCGCCCACTGCGGCATCGTGTTCGTCTCGCGCAGGGCAGGCTTGCCGTTCACCTCGGTGTGCAGCCACTCGGTCGCGCGGGCGAGGGGCGGCTGCCCGTCGGCGGTGGGCTTGTAGGCGTCGACGTGGGGCAGCTCCACCGGCAGATCGTCGGGGGTGAGCGCCACGACCTCGCCATCTTCGGTGTGCACGATGGGGAAGGGCTCGCCCCAGTAGCGCTGCCGGCTGAACAGCCAGTCGCGCAGCTTGTAGTTCACCTTCTTGACGCCCAGCCCCTGCTCTTCGAGCCACGCGATGATCCGCGGCTTGAACTCGGCGACCGACAGGCCGTCGAAGTCGCCGGAGTTGACCGAGGTGCCCTCACCGGGCCACGCCGCCTGCTGGTAGTCGTGGTCGGGGTCGTGCTGGTAGACAGGCCGAATCGGCAGCCCGAAGGCCTTGGCGAACGCGTGGTCGCGCTCGTCGTGAGCGGGCACGGCCATGATCGCGCCCGTGCCGTAGGTGATGAGCACGTAGTCGGCGACCCACACCGGCACCTTCTCGCCGTTGACGGGATTCACCGCGTAGGCCCCGGTGAACACACCGGTCTTGTCGCGCTCGGCGGCCACCTGCCGGTCCATGTCGGACTTGTTCTTCGCCGCCTCGACATACGCGGCCACAGCATCCCGCTGGTCGTCGGTGGTGATGGACTCCACCAGGGCATGCTCGGGGGCGAGCACGCAGTAGGTGGCACCGAACAGGGTGTCAGGGCGGGTCGTGTAGACCACGAAGTGCTCGCCGTCGCGGCCATCGATGGCGAACTGCACCTCGGCGCCCTCGGAACGACCGATCCACTGGCGCTGCATCTCCAGCACGCCTTCCGGCCAGTCGAGCCCCTCCAGGTCGTCGAGCAGCCGCTGGGCGTAGGCCGTGATCTTCAGCATCCACTGCTTCATGTTGCGCCGCTCGACCGGGTCGCCCGTCTCTACGTAGCGGCCATCCACGACCTCTTCGTTCGCGAGGACCGTGCCCTGCGCCGGGCACCAGTTGACCGGCACGTCGGCGAGGTAGGCCAGCCCCTGCTCGTGCAGCTTGAGGAAGATCCACTGAGTCCACCGGTAGTAGTCGACCTCACAGGTGCTGATCTCGCGCTCCCAGTTCAGGGAGAAGCCCAGCTTCTTCAGCTGCGTGCGGAAGTAGGCGATGTTCTCGCGGGTGATCTCGGCCGGGTGCCGGTTGTTGCGCTGCGCAGCCCGCTCGGCGGGCAGCCCGAAGCTGTCGAAGCCCATGGGGTTGAGCACGCAGAACCCGTTCATCCGCTTGTAGCGGCTGACGATGTCGAGGGCGGTGTACGACTCGGGGTGGCCGACGTGCAGCCCCGACCCCGATGGGTAGGGGAACATGCCGAGGGCGTAGAACTTCGGCTTGCTCGCGTCTTCGGTGGCCACGAACGTGCCGTCGCGCTCCCAGCGCTCCTGCCACTTCGCCTCGATTGCCTGGTAGTCGTACGCCATCTGCGCGGGCCTCCGGTAGGGCCCGTCCCCTACCCCGTCAGCGGTCGTCTGCCAGCCCTCGCGCCCACACCACGAGCCCCAGGGCCGCTCCCCCCAGCTCCACCGTCATCAACACCGGATGCAGGCCCTCTGGGGCTCCCGCCGCCACCCAGCTGAGCGCACGGGCCAGCCCCAGCCCACCGATGGTCAGGGTGCTGGCCACGACCCCCGTGTGGACCTTGCCCTTCGCCAGGCACCACCCGAGGAAGGCCGCCATGCCCAGCTCCAGCCCGCCGTACATCGCACGGATCTCCACCAAGCCCGCCGCGCCGTCCGCCACCACCCCCACCGGTGCGAGGGTCGCAGCGGGGGCGACCAGCGCCATCCCCCCGATCCCGACGTAGACGATCACGCTGATCAGGAGGAGCCCCCTCGGTAGCTGCGCCATGCCCTCTCCCGCGTGGTACATCATCGCCCCACCCAAGGAGCGTACATGGACAAGGTGTACCCCTCCGCCGCCGATGCGGTGAAGGACATTCCGTCGGGAGCCACGCTCATGGCAGGAGGCTTCGGCCTCTGCGGCATCCCAGAGAACCTCATCGCAGCCCTGCGCGACGGCGGCGCCACCGGCCTCACCTTCGTGTCGAACAACGCCGGCGTCGACGACTTCGGGCTGGGCCTGCTGCTGCAGACCCGCCAGATCAAGAAGATGATCTCGTCGTACGTCGGCGAGAACAAGGAGTTCGAGCGCCAGTTCCTGTCGGGCGAGCTCGAGGTCGATCTCGTGCCCCAGGGCACGCTCGCCGAGCGCATCCGCGCCGGTGGAGCAGGCATCCCGGCGTTCTACACGGCGACGGGCTTCGGCACACTGGTCGCCGAGGGCAAAGACGTTCGCTACTTCGACGGCAAGCCCTACATCCTCGAGCGCGGCCTGGTCGCCGACTACGCCATCGTGAAGGCGTGGAAGGGCGACCGCCACGGCAACCTGGTGTTCCGCAAGACGGCGCAGAACTTCAACTCCATCATGGCCACGGCCGCCAAGGTCACCATCGCCGAGGTGGAAGAGCTCGTCGAGCCCGGTGAGCTCGACCCCGATCAGGTCCACACGCCCGGCATCTTCGTGCAGCGCGTGATCGTCGGGCCGTCGTACGAGAAGCGCATCGAGCGCCGCACCACCCGGGAGGCTTGAGATGTCCGACGCACGCAACCGCATCGTGGCCCGCGCAGCCCAGGAGCTCCGCGACGGCTTCTACGTCAACCTCGGCATCGGCATCCCCACCCTGGTGGCCAACGCCGTGCCCGACGGCATGGACATCGTCCTGCACTCCGAGAACGGCCTGCTGGGCATCGGCCCCTTCCCCACCGACGACGCGGTCGATGCCGACCTCATCAACGCGGGCAAGCAGACGGTCACCGCCATCGACGGCGGCACCTTCTTCCACTCCGCCGACTCGTTCGCCATGATCCGCGGCGGCCACATCGACCTGGCCATCCTGGGCGCCATGCAGGTGTCGGCGGCGGGCGACCTCGCCAACTGGATGATCCCCGGCAAGATGATCAAGGGCATGGGCGGAGCGATGGACCTCGTCGCAGGCGCCCAGCGCGTCATCGTCACGATGGACCACAGCACCAAGCGAGGCGGCTACAAGCTGCTCAAGCGGTGCGACCTGCCCCTCACCGGCACCGGCTGCGTCGACATGCTGATCACCGAGCTCGGCGTGTTCACGTTCGAAGGCGGGCTGAAGCTGATCGAGATCGCGCCCGGCGTCACCGTCGACGAGGTCCGCGAGAAGTCGGAGCCCGACTTCGCCGTCGCCGACGACCTCAAGACGATGGGCGGCTGAGCGGCCTCAGCTGCGACGGCGGCCGAGCAGCGCCATCAAGCCCAGCAGCATCGTGCCGGCCGCCCCAGCGGGGGCGCCGGTCGTGCACCGGGTGCCCACTGGGTAGGTGCCCTTGTCGGGCCGCACCGGGTCGCTCAGCTCGTCGTCGCTGAAGTCGGCCTCGGCATCCCGATCGAGGTCGCCGTCGGCATCGGAGTCGGTGTCGGCATCCGTGTCGGAGTCGGTGTCGGCGTCGGCGTCGGCATCCGTGTCGGTGTCGGTGTCGCTGTCGGTGTCGGTGTCGGTGTCGCTGTCGGTGTCGGCGTCGGTCTCGTTGGGGAATTCGGTCAGCACGTTGGGCACGTAGCCCTGAATCCACGACAGGTGCGTGTCGACCCGCGTGGAGTCGTTCCAGCCATCGGCGCACGGGTCGCCGTAGTAGGCGGCCACCGACCGGTTGACTCCGTATTGGACTCGACCTTCGGTGTATTCGAGGAAGGAGGGCCCACCCGAGTCGCCGCTACACACGTTGGTGCCGTTCGTCTGCGACGTGTAGTAGTCGGGGTTGTAGAAGCCCACGATCGGGATCTCGGTGTAGCGCTTGGTGCCGCCCCCCGCCTGCCCGTACCAGCTCGTGACGCCGTAGCCTGCGAAGGTGAGCGTCGTGCCCACCGAGGCCGACGACGGGCTCAGCACCATCAGATCGATCCCGGTGATGGTGCCCGACAGCTCGGCGAGAGCGATGTCGTAGGGCACGACCTGGGTGCCATTGATGTACTGCGGGTGCATGTACACGTTGTCGATGCGCACGCGCTGGGTGTAGTTCGTCTCGCTCGCCCCCACGTAGACGTAGGGGTTGAGGCCGTAGCCACTGTAGGCGAAGGCCTCGGCCACGCAGTGCGCTGCCGTGAGCACCCAGCGCTCGTCGATGAGCGAGCCCGTGCAGAAGAACCCATAGTCGCCACCGAAGTAGCCAAAGCCCAAGGCCACGACGTTGTCGTAGTAGTTGGCCGAGTCGACGGTGCCGTTGACGATGGCCACCGGCGGGAGGATCTCGTCGAAGTCGACATCGAAGTCGCGGGGGTCGAGGGTGCCCGGTGGCGGAAGCTCGTGCTCGAAGTGCACACCGCGCCCTTCTCGCAGATCGAGCTCGGGTTGGTCGCTGGTGACCTCCACCCCGGCAGGAAAGGCCATGGCGGCAGGGGTGAGCAGGGAGAGTAGCGAAACGACCATGGGGACCTCGAGGAGTGACTTAGTCTACCGTCTCGGCCCGACAGCGTCTTGTTACAGCCTGTGGCCTTCCTGCAAACAAGGGCGGCAGGCCATGGCTCGCAAGCGCGACAAGCTCAAGAAGCTCACCACCGGCTGGGCGGGGCGCACCTTGGCCACCGGCCGCATGGCGGCCTCACTGGGCAAGGCCGCCGCCGACAAGGTGGTCCGTCAGCGCGACGCGGGAGAGGGGCTCGGAGCCGACCTGGTCGCCGATCTCGACGCCATGAAGGGCCTCGCCATGAAGGTGGGGCAGATGGTGTCCTACCTCGATGGCTCCCTGCCCCCCGAGACCCAGCGGGTGCTCCGCAAGCTGCAGCAGGGCAGCCAGCCCATGGACTTCGAGGCGCTGGAGCCGGTGCTGGTCGAAGCGCTGGGCGCCACCGTCGCGGAGCGCTTCGACCACCTCGACCCCGAGCCGGTGGCGGCGGCCAGCATCGGTCAGGTCCACCGAGGGAGCATCGACGGGCACGACGTCGCTGTGAAGATCCAATACCCCGGCGTGCAGCAGACCTTCGCCGTCGACCTCGGCACCTTCGGCCGCGTGGGCCGCCTGGCCGCCCTCGGCACCGCCCTCGACGTGCGCTCTCTGGTCGCCGAGCTCAAGGAACGCCTCGACGAGGAGTGTGACTACGAGCGAGAGGCGCGTGCGCAGCACCTGTTTCGGCAGCTCTACGCCGACGACCCGCGCACCATCGTGCCTTCGGTGGTCCCCACGCACTGCGCACCCACCGTGCTCACGTCGAGCTGGGAGGAGGGCGTGTCGTTCTACGAGTTCGTGGAGCAGTCGACGGAAGCGCAGCGCCGGGAGGTCGCCGAGCGGGTGTTCCGCTTCGCCTTCCGCAACATCTTCCACCACGGGGTCCTCCACGGCGACCCCCACCCCGGCAACCTGCGCATCCGCGACGAAGGGGTCGTGTTCCTCGACTACGGCTGCGTGCGGTTCTTCGAGCCCGGCCACGTCGAGGCCTGGAAGGCGCTGGCGTGGTGCACCCTGGAGGGTCGCCGCGCCGAGCTGCCCGAGGTGACCGCTGCCACCGGCTTCGTGCCCGATCCCGACCGCTACGACTGGGACGCGCACTGGGAGGTGATGCAGTACCTGTACGAGCCGTTCACCCAGCCTCGGTTCACCTACACCCACGACTACGTGCGGCGCAGCTACGATCTCATGTCGATGAACAACCCCAACTGGCGACGCACTGCCATGCCGCCGGCCTGGCTGCTCACCAACCGGCTGCAGTGGGGCCTCAACAGCATCCTGGCCCTCCTCGGCGTGGAAGCCGACTTCGCCACGTTCTACCGCGAGTGCCTGTCGATGGACTATGTGCCTGCCGAGCTCCCGGAGCACCTGTGACCCTGCTGCAGCACCTCGACGCCGGCGCCGCCCCCGAGGCCCTCGCCGCCCACCTCGACGCCCTCACCCACGAGTCCCGCCTCGAGCAGGTGCAGGCCCTCGGCCGAGATGCCCAGCGCCGGCTGTTCGAGGCCGTCTCGCCAAGGGCTGCGCTGCCTCTGGAGCACTTCGTCGAGGGGCCGATGATCGTGGTCCCCCACGACGGGTGGAACACCCTGCCGCTGCCGAAGGTGGGCCGGCGGTTCGTCAAGCAGATGGTGCGCCAGCCCGACGGTCGCATCGGCGGCTACAACGACGCGCCCCTCGCCTGGCTCATCGGCCCTGGCTACTTCCGGCTGCGGCAGACGGTGGGCGACGAGCAGCGCCATGGCCCGGTGGTCGTCGACTACTACCAGGTGCCCGGCGGGCAGCTCCCCACCCACTGGCCGATGCGGCGGCCCAACTGGCTCGGGCCCCAGGCCCTCATCTACGGCTGGTGCCACGACTACCTGCGACGCGTCTCCGAGCACGTCACCATCGGGGCGGCCCACAAGTGGGGCGTGCCCGTGGGAAGCTGGTTCGTCCTGGTGCGCCCCAGCTAGGCATGCCTACCCTAGCCGCATCCTGCCGATGAGGTCGTCGGCCCCGGCCACGACGGTGAGCTCACCGACATGCCCGGCCAGGTCCTTCATCGCCTCCAGCTCCTTGAGGCGCAGCAGCGTCGGGTTGGCATCGAGCAGCTTGGCCGTGTTCGCCAGGCTGCGGGTCGCGGCCGTCTCCTCTCGACGGGTGATCACGTTGGCCGCCGCACGCTTCTCTGCCTCGATGACCTGGTTGAGGATGGTCTTCATCTCCCCGGGGAGGATGAGGTCCTTCAGGTCGAGGCCGGTGACCTCGATGCCCCAGGCCTCGGCCTTGGGAGCGATGGCCTCGAGCATGCCCTGGGCTGCCTCGTTGCGCCCCTCCAGGAGCTGATCGAGCCGCGCGCCCGCGATGAGCTGCCGCACCTCCATCTGCGCCGCCCCGTACAGGGCGTCGCGGACGTTGGTGACCCCGGCGACCACCTGTCCGGCATCGACGATTCGCCAGCGCACCAGCACGTTGACGCGCAGGCTCACCTTGTCCTTGCTCATCACGTCCTGCCCGCCGATGAGCAGCTCCGTCTCCCGCAGGTCCAGCCGCACAGCCCCGACCTTGCGGTGCCACTGGTGGATCCCCCACCGCCCCTCCGCAAGAACGTCGTGCAGCTGCCCGTCGACGTGCAACACCACACGCTCGAAGGGATGCACCACCACCTGCAGCAGGTGGGTGTCGGGCACCAGGTGCCACACCTCCACGGGGATCTTCGTGTGGACCTCGCGGGTGCCGTAGACCCGGGCGGTCACCTGCCCACGAAGCTGCCACAGCAGCCAGCGCCCCGGCGCCAAGCTGGTGACCGGCACTCCATCGACCCACACGATGGCCAGCTCGTCGGCGCCCACCGCGAGCCGCTCGGCGGCCTCCGCCGGCACGATGGCCTCCAGCTCCGGAGAGCTCTCCATGACCGGCTGCGTGAGGTCGAGCAGCTCTACGGTGTGGTGCCGACCAGCAAACCACACCACGTGGGCGCCCGGCTCGAGCCAGCGCACCATGCGCCCGTTGCGACGCTCGATGCCACGCTGCGTGTCGCTCACGACCAGGGTTCGAAACAGCATGTCGACCTCCAAGGGGGAAAACAGGGGAGCCATAGAGAGGAGAGAGGGTCGGCCGCGGCCTCTGCGTAGGAGGACTCTGCCGCCGCCGTCGCGGAGGCCCACGCCGCAGCGTGAGCCCTGGCTCGGGCGGGGAGTGGCTCGGTGCGATCGGTTCGCGGTGCCCGAAGACTCGGCCGCGGCGGACGCTCTCGATAGGAAACAATGGGACTCGTCTTTCGACCAAGTCGAGTGTTCTACCAGCTGAACTACACGTGCCCGAGGGCACGGTCGGGAATCGAACCCGAGACATCTCGAGGACATGCCCAGCGACCCCGATGCCCGGGACCGCCACCCCTGCGACCCGTCGGCAGAGGCCGGGGGGCTGGGCGACGGCCGGTGGAAGCCGACAGACACTGCCC